>CAZOGI010000018.1:0-35741 GCA_964579435.1 uncultured Planctomycetales bacterium | reverse complement strand
CCCCGCGGGTCTTGGTCGCCGCCAGCCCCGCGCGGCGGTTTGCCGTGTACAGCAGCGTGGTCTGGTACAGCGTCCCGCGGCTGGAACGGCTTCCGAACACCTTGGCGTCCAGATCAAGCCCGCCTACTTCTTTGCCATCGATAGTCACTACCGGTATGCGTTGCATGACGTCACTTTTTCTTGGCCCCAGCCTTGGGCTGCGGCGCCTGTTTTTTGATCTTACCTGCCTTCTTGACCGCGGTACGCACCTCTACCAGGCCGTTCTTGGCGCCCGGCACCGCCCCTTCGATGAGCAAGAGGTTACGCTCCGCGTCAACCTTGACGATCTTGAGATTCTGCACCGTCACCCGGATATTCCCCATATGGCCGGGCAGATGATGTCCCTTCCAGACACGTCCCGGCGTCGTCGAAGAACCGAGCGAACCGATGCGGCGGTGAGAGGTGCTGCCGTGCGTCATCGGTCCTCCCGCCCAGTTCCAGCGCTTCATGCCGCCCTGGAACCCCTTGCCGATGGAGATGCCCGAGACATCGACGTAATCGCCCTGCGCGAAGACCGTCACGGTCAGGGCCTCGCCGACCGTATAGGTACGCGCCGCATCCTTGGGAACTTCCCGGATCCAGGCGCGCGGCGAAACCGCGCACTTCTTGAAATACCCGGCGACCGGTTTTTTGAGCCGTTTCTCGGCGATCTCCTCGAAACCGACCTGCACGCTCTTCTCTTTGACCGAGAGGACCGCACAGGGACCTGCCTCGACCGCCGTCACGCAGACACTCCTGCCGTCGTCGGTGAAAATACGCGTCATTCCGAGCTTTTTTCCTAAAAGTCCAACTGCCATTTTGTTCGCGCCTCCTGCAGAAGCGCGTCCTGGTTGTATTCGGGTTGTCAAAACGCGATCGGGACCGGAACCGGCCCCTTCGCGCCGCCTATTTGATCTCTACATCCACGCCTGCCGGGAGGTTCAGTTTGCGCAGGGAATCGATCGTCTTTGACGTCGGCTCGAAGATATCGATAAGGCGCTTGTGCGTGAACAGACTGAACTGTTCGCGCGACTTCTTATCGATAACCGGCGAGCGCAGGACCGTGTAGAGTTCCTTCTTGGTCGGCAGCGGCACCGGACCCGCGATATGGGCGCCGGTGCGCTTGACGGTCTCGACGATCTCGGCAACTGCCTGATCCAGCAGGCGGTGATCGTAGGCTTTTAGTTTTATTCGTATCTTTTGCATGCCTGTACTTTCAAAACGTTACGCGATGATCTCCGTAACGACCCCTGCGCCGACGGTACGGCCGCCTTCGCGGATGGCGAAGCGCGATTCCTTCTCCATGGCGATCGGGGTGATCAGCTCTACTTCAACCGCAACGTTATCTCCGGGCATGACCATCTCGACACCCTGCGGCAGCGTTACCGCGCCGGTGACGTCGGTCGTGCGGAAATAAAACTGCGGACGGTATCCTTTGAAGAACGGGGTGTGACGCCCGCCCTCTTCCTTGGTCAACACGTACACCTGGGCCTTGAACTTGGTGTGCGGGGTGATAGACTTGGGAGCGGCGATGACCATGCCGCGCTCGACCTCTTCCTTGGCGATACCGCGCAGCAACAGCCCCACATTGTCGCCCGCCTGGCCTTCGTCAAGGAGCTTGCGGAACATTTCTATGCCGGTCACGACGGTCTTGCGCGGGTCGGGACGCAGCCCCACCAATTCGACTTCATCGTTCAACTTCACCTTGCCGCGTTCGATCCTGCCCGTGGCGACCGTGCCGCGACCCTCAATGCTGAAGACGTCTTCTACCGCCATGAGCAGCGGCTTATCCAGGTCGCGGGTCGGGATCGGGATGAACTCGTCGCATGCCTTGACCAGCTCCAGGATCGAGGCGCAATCAGCGCTATTGGGATCGGCGCTCGACTGCATCGCCTTAAGGGCGCTGCCCTTGACGATCGGGGTCTTGTCGCCCGGATACCCGTATTTGGTCAAGAGGTCGCGTACCTCCATCTCCACCAGGTCGATGAGCTCTTTATCGGAGACGACATCGATCTTGTTGAGATACACCACCATCGCCGGAACGTTGACCTGGCGGGCGAGCAGGATATGTTCGCGCGTCTGGGGCATCGGGCCGTCGGCTGCGGAAACCACCAGGATCGCGCCGTCCATCTGCGCGGCGCCGGTGATCATGTTCTTGATGTAGTCGGCGTGTCCCGGGCAGTCGATGTGCGCATAATGGCGTGTATCGGACTCGTACTCCACGTGCGCGACGGAAATGGTGACGATCTTAGAGTCGTCGCGGACGGTACCTCCCTTGGCGATGTCGGCATACTCACGCGCCGTCGCCTTGCCCATCTTGGACAAAACGCTGGTGATCGCCGCAGTCAAGGTGGTCTTCCCGTGATCGATATGACCAATCGTCCCGATGTTGACGTGCGGCTTTGTCCTCACAAACTTCTCTTTAGCCATTCCCCCACCTCCTGCTGTAGTTCGCTACCGTTTTGCACTTGCAGTCGATAAACCGGCGATAATCTTCTCAGCTATATGTGAAGGCACCTCCGTGTAAAACGAAGGTTCCATTGTATAGGATGCACGCCCTTGTGTCAAGCTCCTCATTACGGTCGCGTAGTTGAAGATCTCGGCCAGGGGAACATGTACGCGGATCGCGCGCACGTTGGCGCGCGAATTGATCGCGTTGATCTTGGCGCGGCGGGAGCTCAGGTCGCCGATGACCGCTCCCATATACTCTTCGGGGACGACCACTTCCATGTCCATGATCGGCTCCAGGAGCCGGGACGCGGCCCGCCGCAGCCCGTCGGTCAAAGCCATCCCCGCGGCCATCTTGAAGGCCAGCTCCGAGGAATCGACCTCATGGAACGAACCGTCGACCAGCGTCACGGCGATATCGGTCACCGGATAGCCGGCCAGGATACCGCTCTTGGCGGTCTCGAAAACTCCCTGCTTCACCGACGGGATGAACTCCTGGGGAATCGCCCCTCCCTTAATCTTGTTCTCAAAGGTAATGCCGGTCCCCGGGGTCTCCTGGGGCGCCAGCTCGATGACGACATGTCCGTACTGACCGCGGCCGCCGCTCTGCTGGATAAATTTTCCCGAGGAGTTAACCGCGCGGGTGATCGTCTCGCGGTAGGCAACCTGCGGCACCCCGATCTGCACCTGGACATTGAATTCGCGCAGGATACGGTCGGTCAAAACCTCCAAATGCAGCTGCCCCATCCCGGAGATGATCGTCTGTCCGGTCTCCTGGTTGTAGGTGACGCGGAAAGACGGGTCTTCGTCCGCCAGCTTGTGCAGCGCCAATCCCAGCTTCTCCTGGTCGTCCTTACTGGCGGTCTCGATAGCCTGCTGAATGACCGGCTCGGGGAAACGCATCGACTCGATGAGGATCTGCGTCTTTTCGTCGCAGATCGTGTCGCCGGTCTTGGTCTCTTTAAGGCCGACTGCGGCGACGATATCGCCGGTCATCGCCTCTTCGATGATCTCCTGGCGGTTGGCGTGCATACGCACCAGCTTCGTCACGCGCTCGCGCGTGCGTTTGGTCGCGTTGTAAATATAGGTGCCGGACTTAACCACCCCGGCATACACGCGTATATAGTTCAGCTTCCCGACGTAAGGATCGGTGGCCACCTTGAAGCAGAGCGCGCAGAACGGCGCCTCGTCCGAAACGGCGATCTCCTCGAACTCGCCCTTGTCCGGCTCCATGCCCTTGATCGGCGGCAGGTCAAGCGGCGAAGGCAGGTAATCGCAGATCGCGTCCAGCACCAGCTGTATCCCCTTGTTCTTGAACGAAGAGCCGCACAAGACAGGAACGAATTTATTGGCGACGACCGTCGAGCGGATCTTGGCCTTCAGCTGCGCGTCCTCGAGCGGCTGGTTATGCAGGAACTTCTCCAGCACCTCATCGTCCGCCTCGGCCAGCTTCTCGATGAGTACCGCCCGGTACTTCTCCAGCTCCGGGACCAGATCCTGCGGCACCGCCTCAACGGCAACTTCCTTGCCCAGGTCATCGTTGTACCGCACGAGCTTGCGGTCGACGATATCGATGATACCCTTGAAGTTCTCTTCCTTGCCGTAGGGGATCTGGATCGCGGCGGCGTTGGCTCCGAGCTTCTGGTGCATCTGCTCGATGCAGGAGAAGAAATCGCTTCCGGTGCGGTCCATCTTATTGACATAGGCAACGCGCGGCACGCCGTAGCGGTCGGCCTGACGCCACACGGTCTCCGACTGCGGCTCGACCCCGCCGACCCCGCAGAAAACCACGACCGCACCGTCCAACACCTTGAGCGAACGCTCGACCTCAACGGTAAAATCGACGTGACCGGGGGTATCGATGATATTGATGGTGCAGGTGCGCCACAGGCAGGTCGTGGCGGCCGCGGTAATCGTGATCCCCCGCTCCTGCTCCTGGACCATCCAATCCATGATCGCCGTGCCGTCGTGCACCTCGCCGAGCTTGTGCGTGCGCCCGGAATAGAAAAGGATGCGTTCGGTCGTCGTGGTCTTCCCGGCGTCGATGTGGGCGATGATGCCGATGTTGCGCAGATTCTTTAGATCTAATTTGCGTGCCATAGAGTGTCTCTTACCACCTGAAGTGCGCGAACGCCTTGTTGGCCTCCGCCATCTTGTGCATATCGTCGCGTTTCTTGATGCTGGAACCTTCGCCCTTGAAGGCGGCCATGATCTCTTCGGCCAGCTTTACGTCCATGGACTTTCCCTTTTTCCCGCGCGCGAAATCGCGCAGCCAGCGCAGGGCGATCGAGGTGCCGCGGTCCTGTCGCACCTCAACCGGGACCTGGTACGTCGCGCCGCCGACACGCCGGGGCTTCACTTCCAGGCGCGGGCGGACGTTTTCGATCGCCTTATGGAATACCTTCAGCACATCCGGCTCGTTGGTATCCTGCTTTATCTTGTCGAAGGCATCGTAGAGGATCCTCTCGGCAACCGCCTTTTTGCCCTTGATCATCAGCATGTTGATGAATTTTCCGACGATCTTGCTGTTATAGATCGGATCCGGAAGTATGACTCTTTCCTGCGCTTTTCTTCGTCTCATCGAACACCTTTCCGACGGGGGACCGCGCCTAACGGGGCAGGCCGGGTAGTCCCTGTTGATTGTTTACTTTGCCGCGCCCTCTTTCGGCCGCTTGGCTCCGTACTTGGAGCGTGACTTTCTGCGCGCATTGACCCCCGCGGAATCAAGGGTACCGCGCACGATATGATACCGCACGCCCGGCAAATCCTTGACGCGGCCGCCCCTGACCAGGACGATGGAATGCTCCTGGAGGTTATGTCCCTCGCCGGGTATGTAGGCGGTCACCTCGATGCCCGTGGTCAACCGCACGCGCGCGATCTTGCGCAATGCGGAGTTGGGCTTCTTAGGCGTCATAGTCCGCACTTGCAGGCAGACGCCGCGGCGCTGCGGGCATTCCTTGAGCGCCGGCGATTTGGTTTTTTTGCGTTTTGAAATGCGTCCAATCCTGATCAGCTGTGCGATCGTTGGCATTGTTTTGGTGTCCTCTTTACGCTTCTCCTGCGAGTGTTCCCACCGGCTCCCCTTCGGAGGCGGCCTTCTTCTCTAACCCCTGGCGGGCGATCTCGATATCCTGATGGGAGCGGAAACCCGTTCCCGCGGGAATAAGGTGCCCGACGATAACGTTCTCTTTCAGGCCAAAAAGCTCATCCTGCTTGCCGGAGCAAGCGGCATCGGTCAGGACGCGCGTCGTCTCCTGGAAGCTGGCGGCCGAGATGAAACTCTCGGTCAACAGCGAAGCCTTGGTGATGCCCAGGAGCAAGGGGGTCGCCACCGCTGCCTTTCCGTCTTTTTTCAGAACCCGGGCATTCTCCTTCTGGAAATTCCACTTATCCACCTGTTGGCCGATAAGAAAATCGGTATCGCCCTGATCCTCGATACGCACCTTCTTGAGCATCTGGCGGATGATCAGCTCGATATGCTTATCGTTGATACGCACGCCCTGGAGACGGTACACCTCCTGGATCTCGTTTACCAGGTACTCCTGGAGGACTTTGTCGCCGCAGACGCGCAGGATATCCTGCAAAACCAACGGTCCGTCGGTAAGCGCCTGTCCGGCATACACCTTGTCGCCCTTATAGACGTTGGGATGCTTGCCGTGCGGGATCGTGTATTCGCGGATCATCCCGGTCGCCGATCTGACGATAATCACCCGCTGCCCCTTTTTGGTCTCGCCGAACTCGACGAATCCGTCGATCTCGGAAATGACCGCAGGGTCTTTCGGCCGGCGGGCTTCGAAGAGCTCGGCCACGCGCGGCAAACCGCCGGTGATGTCGCGTGTCTTGACGACCTGGCGCGGGATCTTGGCGAGATAATCGCCGCCGTCCACCTTCTGGCCGTCCTTGACCAGGATATGGGAACCGACGGGGATCGGATAGATACCCAGCACCTCATCCTTCTCGTCAAGGATTACGATCTGCGGCTGGTAATCCTGCTTGTGCTCAACCACCACGCGCTCGGTGAGCTTGGTGACGGGATTGAGCTCCTGCTGAACGGTCACCCCCTCTTTCAGATCCTCGAACTTTACCCGACCGCCGACCTCGGTCAAGATCGGGGTGGTGTACGGATCCCAGCGCACGAAGATCACGCCCTTGTCCAGTTCATCCTCGTCCCGGACCGTAAGGAGCGCGCCCTGCGGAACGGTATAGCGCTCCAATTCCCGGCCCTGCTTGTCGTTGATACTGATGGAGCCGTTGCGGTTCAGGACGATAAACTCCTTGTTCTTGGCGGCGGTGCGTATGTTGTGATACTTGATAGACCCTTTGTGCTTGGACTTGTAGAACGACTGCTCGACCGCGCGCGATGCCGTACCGCCGATATGGAAGGTGCGCATGGTCAGCTGCGTGCCGGGTTCGCCGATGCTCTGGGCGGCGATGACCCCGACCGACTCTCCGACCTCAACCAACCGCCCGGTCGCCAGGTTCCTGCCGTAGCACTTGCGGCAAACGCCCCTGCCTGCCTCACAGGTCAGGGCGCTGCGGATACGGATCTTCTCGATCCCCAGGCGCTCGATCATTTCCGCCTTCTCTTCGGCGATGATCGCGCCGGCCTCGACGATCGTTTCATCGGTTATGATGTCGACGATGTTATCGAGCGCCACGCGCCCGACGATCCGGTCCCGGAGGCTGACGACGACTTCGTCACCCTCGATGATCGCCGAAACGGTGATCCCGTTGAGGGTCCCGCAGTCATCCTCGGTGACGATAACCTCCTGGGCCACGTCTACCAGGCGGCGCGTCAGGTAACCGGCGTCCGCGGTCTTGAGGGCAGTATCGGCTAAACCTTTGCGGGCGCCGTGCGTAGAGATGAAATATTCCAACACCGTCAGACCCTCACGGAAATTGGCGGTGATCGGGCTCTCGATGATCTCCCCCGACGGCTTGGCCATCAGGCCGCGCATGCCGGCGAGCTGGCGGACCTGCAGGCGCGAACCGCGCGCCCCGGAGTCGGCCATCATGAAGATCGGGTTGAACGGCTCAAACCCTTTGAAGAGCAGATTGGAAACCTCGTCGGTCGCATGGGTCCAAATGTCGATGACCTTGGATTTGCGCTCACGGTCGGTGATGATGCCGCGTCGGTACTGGGCCTCAACCTCCGAGACCTCGGCGCGTGCCTTTTTGAGCACGTCCTCTTTGGCGTTGGGCACCTGAAGGTCGTCGATGCCGATCGAGATCCCACCCAGGGTCGCAAACTCAAAACCCAGGCGCTTGATGTCGTCCAACAGCTGGATCGTGCGGTGGTGGCCGAAGCGCTTATAGCACTCGGCGACGATCTCCCCGACCGGCCCCTTCTTCAGCTCGACGTTCACGAACCCGAACTCATCCGGCAACAGCTCATTGAAGATGACCCTGCCGACGGTCGTCTCGATGATCTGGCGGCCCTCCACGACCTGGCGCTCCTCGAGGGTAAAGGTCCGATTCAGGCGCAGCTTGACTCGGGCGTGCAGATCGACCATGCGGTCGCCGTAGGCGGCGATGACCTCTTCGACGTTGGAAAACGCCAGCCCCGTTCCCAAGGCCCCGGGTTTCTCTTTGGAAAGATAGGAAACACCCAGGATGATATCCTGGGTGGGAGACACGATCGGCCTGCCGTCGGCCGGGGAAAAAATATTGTTGATGGAAAGCATCAGGATCTTGGCTTCGATCTGCGCCTCCAGGGAGAGCGGCACATGCACCGCCATCTGGTCGCCGTCAAAGTCGGCGTTGAAAGCGGTACAGACGAGCGGATGGATCTTGATCGATTTGCCTTCGATCAGGACCGGCTGGAACGCCTGGATACCCAAACGGTGCAGGGTCGGGGCGCGATTCAGGAGCACCGGGTGGTCCTTGATCACCTCGTCGAGTATATCCCAAACCTCGATCTTGCCGCGCTCCACCATCCTGCGGGCGCCCTTGATCGTGTGGACAAAACCTTTTTCACGCAGCTTTTTGATGATGAACGGCTCGAACAGCTCCAGCGCCATCTGCTTGGGCAGGCCGCACTCGTGCAGCTTCAAGTCCGGGCCGACGACGATGACCGAACGGCCGGAATAATCCACGCGCTTGCCGAGCAGGTTCTGGCGGAAACGGCCCTGCTTTCCCTTGAGCATGTCGGAAAGCGACTTGAGCGGACGGTTGTTGGCGCCCATCACCGCGCGCCCGTGCCTTCCGTTATCGAAAAGCGCGTCCACCGCTTCCTGCAGCATCCGCTTTTCGTTGCGGATGATGATCTCGGGGGCGTTGAGCTCGATCAGTTTTTTAAGGCGATTGTTGCGATTGATGACCCTGCGGTACAGGTCGTTGAGGTCGGAGGTGGCGAACCGCCCCCCATCCAGGGGAACGAGCGGACGCAGGTCGGGCGGGATGACCGGCAGCACCTCCAGAACCATCCACTCCGGCTTGTTCCCGGTTTTCTTGAAATCGTCTATGATCTTGAGGTTTTTGAGGATCTTGCGGCTGTTGAGGCTTTCTTTGGCTTTCTCCAGCTCTTTGCGCAGTTTCTTGGAATAGGACTCCAGGTCCATCTCGCGCAACAGCTCCCGAATCGCTTCGGCGCCGATTTTGGCCTTGAAATTTGATCCGTACTTCCCCAGAGCCTCCTGGTATTTCTCTTCGGAGAGCAGCTCGCGTTTCTTCAGCGGGCTGGTCCCGGGGTCGATGACGACGTATTCCTCGTAATAGATCACCTTCTCCAGATCACGCAGCCCGATGTCGATGAGCGCGGAAAGGCGCGAAGGCACGGCCTTGAAAAACCAGATATGCGTCACCGGAGCGGCCAGCTCGATATGGCCCATGCGTACGCGCCGCACGCTTGAGCGGTCGACGGTCACCCCGCAGCGGTCGCAGGTGATCCCCTTGAATTTCTGTCCCTTGTACTTGCCGCAGTTGCACTCCCAGTCGCGCACCGGACCGAAGATCTTCTCGCAGAAAAGACCGTCCTTTTCCGGCTTCAAAGTCCGGTAGTTGATGGTCTCCGCCTTCTTGACCTCACCCTTGGACCAGGACCTGATAACCGCCGGGGATGCGATCTTGATCGTGATACAGTCGAAACTTTTTATCTCGTCCATAGCCGCCTTCGCCTATTCGGATTTTTCGGTTCGAATATCCAGGCACAATCCCTGCAATTCCTTGATCAGAACGTTGAACGATTCGGGCACCCCGTGCGTCAGACGCTGCTCGCCGCGCACGATCGCTTCGTAGATGCGGGTTCTGCCGGTGACATCGTCGCTCTTGACGGTCAGCATTTCCTGGAGGGTGAATGCGGCCCCGTACGCCTCCAGTGCCCAGACCTCCATCTCGCCCAGGCGCTGGCCGCCGAACTGGGCCTTGCCGCCGAGGGGCTGTTGCGTCACGAGCGAATACGGGCCGATCGAACGGGCGTGGATCTTTTCGTCCACCAGGTGGATCAGCTTCATCAGGTACATATAGCCGACGGTAACTTTCTGGTCGAAAGGCTCTCCGGTATGGCCGTCGTAGAGCTGGATCTTGCCGTCGCTGGGCAACTCCGCCTGCTTCAGGAGCTCCTTGATCTCCGGCTCCGAAGCGCCGTCGAAAACCGGGCTGTCGACGCGCAAACCCAGCTTCTGAGCCGCCCATCCCAGATGGGTCTCCAGTATCTGTCCGACGTTCATACGCGAGGGAACCCCCAGGGGGTTCAGCACCACGTCAACCGGTGTACCGTCAGGCATGAACGGCATATCCTGGTCGGGCAGGATGCGCGCCACAACCCCCTTGTTGCCGTGCCGGCCGGCGAGCTTGTCGCCTTCGGCCACCTTGCGCTTGGTCGCGATATAGACCACGACGCGCTTGAGGACCCCCGGCGGCAACTCATCGCCCCGGCGCACCTTCTCTATCTCCTGCTGCTGCTCGGCCAGGAGGTCGTGTATCTGCTCGTCGAACGACGAAGCGATCATCTTTGCCTCTTCGTGGTCGCTGTCGCTAAAATCCATCTTCTCCACTTTTTTCTTGTCGATACCCAGCACCGAGGCAAGGCGCGCGATCTTTTCGTTCTGGATAAACGCGACCTCCTCGCTGTAGTAGGCCTTCAGCTCGCGGATTTTGGCAAGTTCCTTGGTACGTTCCTCTTTCGATTTGCGGCCGCGGTCTTTGCGCTGGAAAACATGAATGTCCACCACCACCCCGTCAACTCCCGGAGGGACGGTCAGGGAGGTATCGCGCACATCGCCGGCCTTTTCGCCGAAGATAGCCCGCAAGAGACGGTCCTCCGGGGCCAACTCCGATTCGGTCTTGGGCGTCACCTTACCGACCAGGATATCCCCGGGGACGACCTCTGCCCCCACCCGGACCACCCCCTGCTCGTCGAGGTTGCGCAACGACTCCTCGCTGACATTGGGGATGTCGCGCGTGATCTCTTCGTTGCCCAGCCGCGTCTCGGTTGCTTCGATACTGAATTCCTCGATATGGATGGAGGTGAGCAGATCTTCGCGCACCAGACGCTCGCTGAGCAGGATCGCGTCTTCAAAGTTATAACCGCGCCAGGGCATAAAGGCGCACAGGAGATTCTTGCCGAGCGCCAGCTCGCCGTTCTCGGTCGCCACGCCGTCTGCGATCGCGTCACCTTTATCCACATGCTGGCCCAGTTTCACGACCGGCACCTGGTTGAGGCAGGTGTCAGCGTTGGTGCGCAGGAATTTTTTCAGATGGTAGATCTTCTTGCCGATGCATATAGAGGTGGCGTCAACGCTGGTCACCTTCCCTGCTTCCTCGGCGATAACCACGGTGCCGGAGTCACGGGCAACCTTGGCTTCCATGGCCGTGCCGACCAGGGGCGCCTCGGTGATCATGAGCGGAACGGCCTGGCGCTGCATGTTCGACCCCATCAGCGCGCGGTTGGCATCGTCATGCTCCAGGAACGGGATAAGCGAGGCGGCGACCGACACCAACTGCTTGGGGGATACGTCCATATACTGCACCTGCTTGCCGGGGACCTTCGGGAAGTCGCCGCGGTAACGGCAGGAAACCTCTTTATCGACGAAATAGCCCTCGGCATCCAGCGGCACGTTGGCCTGGGCGATGATCTTGTCTTCTTCCCGGTCCGCGGTCAGGTATTCTATCTTCTTGGTGACCCGGCCCTCCTCCACCTTGCGGTACGGGGTCTCCAGAAGCCCCAGGGGGTTGACCCGGGCATAGGTGCTCAGCGAAGCGATGAGGCCGATGTTCGGGCCTTCAGGCGTCTCGATCGGGCAGATGCGGCCGTAGTGGGACTGATGGATGTCGCGCACCTCAAAGCCGGCGCGCTCCCGCGAAAGCCCGCCCGGACCCAGGGCACTCAAACGCCGTTTGTGGGTCATTTCGGCGAGCGGATTGACCTGGTCCATGAACTGCGACAGCTGGCTTCGGCCGCAAAAATCGCGGATCTGGTTGGAAAGGAGCTTGGAATTGATGAGATAGTGCACGCTGAGGTTGTCGAAATCGCTCATGATCGAGAGGCGTTCGCGGATCGAGCGTTCGACGCGGCTCATGCCGATGCGGACCTGGTTCTGCATGAGTTCCCCGACCGTCTTGATACGGCGGTTGCCGAGATGATCGATATCGTCGAGCTTTCCCTGACCGGCCTTGAGGCGGATCAGATACTCGATAACGCGCACGACAGTCTCGGAATCCAGTATCCGCTTATCCAGCGGCACGTTCATATCGAGCTTGCGGTTCAGGACGAAACGTCCCGCGCGCTCCAGGTCGTAGCGGGCCGGATCGAAAAAGAGACGGTAGAAGAGCATCTCTGCCGTCTCCTTGGTGACCGGCTCGGTCGGGCGCATCTTGCGATAAAAATCAAGGTACGCCTCTTCTTTGTTCTTGGTAAAATCCTTTTTGAGGGTGTTGGCGATCTCGGGATGCTCGGTGCCGAAGGCGGCGAGGATCTCCTGATCCGAGGAATACCCCAGGATACGCAGGATCTGCGTCGCGGGAAAATTACGGCGCCGGTCAACGTAGGCAAGGATCGTCTCGGAGAGGTCGTATTTGAACTCCAGCCACGCGCCGCGGTAGGGAATGACCCGGCCGTAAAAGATCTTTTTCCCCGTCGGATGATCCTCTTCCTCGAACGAGACGCCCGGAGAACGCTGCAGCTGATTGACGACGACGCGCTCGTCTCCGTTGATGATAAAGGTGCCGGTATCCGTCATCAGCGGGATTTCGCCGAAAAACGCCTCCTGCTCTTTCGTCTCGTGAGGAGTCGAGAAACGGAAGCGCACCTTAAGCGGCGCGGCGAAAGAGAGCGAGCGCTTTTTCGACTCAAGGAGGCTGTACTTGGGCTTTCCCAGCGTGTAGCTGAGAAACTCAAGTTTCACCGTCCGCTCGTTGTTCTCGATCGGGAACGTCTCTTCGAAAACCTCCTGCAGGCCGATACGCTCCCGCTCCCCGGGAGCGACCTCCATCTGCAGGAAGATGCGGTATGACTCAAGCTGTAAATCAAGCAGGTTCGGAAGGTCGTATACTTCCTTGAGCTTGGCAAAACTTTTTCGCTTTGTCATTCCTCTTATCCGGACATATGCGCGTCTGAACGGCCCAGCCGCGCGTGATGGTTAAAGCTGCGTACAGACGGCTATTTCAACTCGACGGTAGCCCCGGCTGCCTCGAGTTTCTTCTTCATATCGGCTGCCTCGTCCTTGGTCACTCCGTCCTTCACGGTCTTGGGGGCGCCGTCGACCAGGTCTTTTGCTTCCTTGAGGCCCAGGTTCGTCATCGCGCGCACTTCCTTGATCACCGCGATCTTGTTGGCGCCCGAACTGGTCAGCACCACGGTGAACGCGGTCTTCTCTTCGACCGCCGCAGCTGCGCCGCCCGCTGCCGCGCCGGGCGCTGCCGCTGCCATGACCGGCATGTTCGCCGATACCCCAAATTTCTCCTCGAGCGCCTTGACGACGTCCGCCAACTCCAGGACCGTCAATTCCTCGATCGATTTAACCAAACCTGCGACTTTTTCGCTTGCCATTTTGCTTCCTCCCTTTTCTCGCTTAACAGTAGCGCCTGCGCCTGCGCGCACAGAGGCTTGTGCGCGCGCGCTCAAGCGCTTTTAACCGGCTTTTTTCTGTCGAACCTGATCTATGCAATAAACGAACTTGCGCATCGTCTGATGCAGGGTGCGCACCAGTCCGCTCATCGGCGCCGCCAGCACGCAGACCAATTGCGCGCGCAACGCATCGCGCGACGGCAGCTTTGCCAGCGCTTCGATATCTTTCTTTTCCAGAAGCTGCTCGCGGAAAATCCCGGCACCGATCCGGAGCTTTTCGTTCTCCTTCATGAAGGCAAACAGCGCTTTGGAGACGGCAACCGGCTCCTCCGGCACAAAAACCAGCCCGCACGGCCCTTCGATGGAGCCAACCAGCGTCTCGTACCCGGCACTCTTGAGCGCCCGGCGCGCCACCGCGTTCTGAACCACGACAAAACGGGAATTGGTTTCGTTCATCGCCTTGCGCAAGGACGTCAGCGCCGGCGAGGAGAGGCCGGAATAATGGAGCACGAGAACGCTCTCGGATTTCTCCAGATTCTCTTTGATCCGGCGTTCCGATGTCTCCTTGACGATCAAACCGAGTTTTTTCATACGCGTTTTCCTTACCCTGAGGGACTACAGCGAAAGCCGTAAGCCCGGATTCATCGACACCGCAAGCGAGGCGCTCTTGACAAACTTGCCTTTGACCGAAGCCGGGCGCGCTTCCTGGATCGCCTCGATGACCTTGGTGGCATTGTCACAAATCTGCTGCTCGGGAAACGAAAGCTTGCCGACCGAGAGGTGCACCCCTCCCTGCTTGTCGGCGCGGAACTCCACCTTGCCGCGCCGAACCTCTTCGATGGCTTTAACGACATCGTTGGTCACCGTGCCGGTCTTCGGGGAAGGCATAAGCCCGCGGGGACCAAGCACCTTGCCGAGCTTGCTTAAATCCTTCATCATGTCGGGGGTGGCGATCGCGCAATCGAAATCGAGAAACCCTCCGGCGACCTTATCGATCAGCTCGTTGGCGCCGACGTAATCCGCCTTTGCCTGGCGCGCCTGCTGCTCCTGTTCGCCGCGGCAGAAAACCGCCACGCGCACGGTCTTGCCGGTGCCATGAGGCAACACGACCGTACCGCGCACCAGCTGATCGGACTTCTTCGGATCGATGTTCAGGTGGAAATGCAGATCGACGGAGCTGTTGAACTTGGGCGCGGACATCTTCTTGCAGGACGCCACAGCCTCC
The DNA here is from genome assembly GCA_964579435.1 of uncultured Planctomycetales bacterium. Classification (GTDB taxonomy): domain Bacteria; phylum Omnitrophota; class Gorgyraeia; order Gygaellales; family Profunditerraquicolaceae; genus CAZOGI01. Next base: position 21,045 of record CAZOGI010000018.1, on the reverse strand, counting down.
GCCAGGGTATAGACCTTCTTCTCATCGACCTGCTTGGCTGATTCCCGGTATCTCTTGCTGCGTTTTTTCATAGGTTTAGTCGGTAATGGTCAGCCCCATGCTGCGGGCGGTGCCTTCTATGGTGCGGATCGCCTGTTTCATGTCTGCGGTATTGAGATCTTTCATCTTCAGCTTCGCGATCTCCTCAACCTGCTTGCGGGTGACCGAGCCGATCGTCTCTTTCCCCGCGGTTCCCGAGGCCTTGGCGAGGTTCGCCGCGCGCTTCAGCAGGACCGAAGACGGAGGGCTCTTTATAATAAAGGTAAAGGAACGGTCTTCAAAGACCGAGATAACCACGGGCAGGATGATGCCGTCCCTGGTCTTGGTCTGGTCATTGAACTGTTTGCAGAACTGCATGATATTGACGCCGTGCTGGCCCAGAGCCGGGCCAACGGGCGGCGCGGGGTTCGCCTGGCCTGCGGGAACGTGCAGCTTGATCTGTGCGGTTATCTTTTTTGCCATCGTCGCTTCCTTGTCGCTCTAGCCGGCTAGACCTTCTCGACCTGCCAGTACTCCAGCTCCACCGGCGTCGCCCTGCCGAAAATCGATACGCTCACCTTGAGCTTGCCTTTTTCGGGGTGGATCTCGTCGATCGTACCGTTAAAATTAACGAACGGACCCTCGGTCACCCGCACCTGCTCGCCGAGATCGAAGATGATCTTCGGGCTGGGCTTCAGTTGCGTCTCCTGGGTTTTCTTAAGGATCTCCTCGACCTCCTGAGGAGGCAGGGGCATGGGCCGCTTGCCCAGCCCGATAAAACCGGTTACGCCGGGAGTCGTCTTGATCAACAGATACGTCTCGTCGTTGAGATCCATTTCTACCAGAACGTACCCGGGGAAAAATTTACGCTGCGAAAGCTTTTTCTTTCCTGAACGGATTTCAGAGATCTGCTCGGTGGGAATAATGATGCGGGCGATCGCGCCCTCAAGCCCCTGCTTGGCGATACGGCTCTCCAAGAGCGAGCGCACCTTGTCTTCCAAACCGGTCTGTGTATGAACGACGTACCAGTACATTACCGAAAGAGAACGCTCAATCCTTTTGAGAGAACCGCGTCAATGATCCCGATAAAAACAGCCATGATCCCCGTAATCGTGATGACGACGACCGTCGCGCCCATGAGCTCGCGGCGCGTCGACCAGGACACCTTGCTCAGCTCCTGGCGCGCCTCACGAAAGAACAGCACCGTCTTTGCGAATATGTTCATCTTCCCTTTATACCGCGCGCATCAGCCCGCGCGCCCCTCGCACGCCGGCTCACCCGAGCAAGAACAGGAGCGGCAGGAGTCGAACCTGCAGTAACGGTTTTGGAGACCGTTGGTTTGCCATTAACCGACGCTCCTATCGGCCTATTTGATTTCCTTGTGCGGAGTGTGTTTATGGCAAAACTTGCAGAACTTGCTCGTTTCCAGCTTTTCCTGATGGAGCTTCTTGTTCTTGGTGTCCGTGTAATTCCGGTTTTTGCAAACCGTGCATTCTAAGGTTATGATCTCTCGCATGGCCTCTTTGCGTCCTTCGCCCCGACGGACCCGCTGCAGCAGGCAGAAAAGCTGGAGACGGGAATCGAACCCGTGACCCCGTCCTTACCAAGGACGTGCTCTACCGACTGAGCTACTCCAGCGAACTGAATTGGAGACACGGGCACAAACACTTTCCTCGGCGCGCGTAGGGCAGCGCGCACGCTGTCCGAAGATAAAAAAAAATCCCCTAAGAATTCTGCGAATTCTTATCGCGAAAAAGCTGTTCCGAATTGTGCGTTGGGTTATCCGCTTTGTCGCAGAGCAAGAAGTATATATCACTCAATAAGATTTGTCAACTTTTATTTTGCCTTTTTATTGCCTCATGACAACGTAAGGGACGCGGCACGGGGGATGCCACAGAGGGCGCAAAATTCGCTCAAACATAACTCTTCGGGCCGGGCGTTCGCGCGCCGGGGAAACGCTTCACAAAACGCTTCCCACCTCTCCTGACCGACGATATCCCGTACGCTGCGACGCAGCATCTGGCGCCGGTGCTGAAAGGCGGCACGGATGACCCGAAAAAGCGCATCCTCTTCTTCTCTCGAATGCGCGAAACGCCGCCGCATGGTAATCTCGACGAGCGCAGAATCAACCTTCGGCACCGGCCGGAAACAGCGCCTGCCGATCTCAAAGATCATCCGACAGGCGGAATGGTATTGCAGGTAACAACTGAGCGCACCGTATTCTTTGCTGCCGGCCGACGCGCACATGCGGCGCGCAAATTCTTTTTGCACGGTCAAAACAGCCCGGTCGATATACGCGCCGTTCTTGATCAGATGCTCCAGGATGGGCGTGCTCAAAAAATAGGGGATGTTGCCGACTATCGTCAGCTTGCCGAAGCGGCGCGCAAGCGACGCCAGATCACATCCGAGAAAATCCTGCATGCAAAGCTGCGCCCCGGGAAAAGATCGCAGGACCTGCCGCAGCGGTTCTTCGCAGCGGCGGTCGATTTCGTACACGAACAGTTTTCCCGCGGCCCGCTGTGCCAGGAATCGCGTCAGATCGCCCCTGCCTCCCCCTATCTCGACGAGCGCACCCGCCCCCTCGCCGGCAGCGGCGCAGATCTTGCGCAGGATATTCTGATCGATAAGGAAATGCTGACCTAAACTTTTTTTCGGTTTGAGGCGCATGCCAATGCCAGCCGGACCGCCGCGATCATCGAACGAGGATCGGCCCGGTCCGTGCCGGCGATATCCAGGGCGGTGCCGTGCAGCGGAGAGGTGCGCACCAGCGGCAAGCCGAGGGTCAGATTCACTCCCGTTTCGGGAGCGGTCAGCTTCAGCGCAATGAGCGCCTGATCGTGATAGGCGGCCACGGCGCAGTCGAATTTCCCGGCAGCGGCGCGCCGCAACGCGTCGTCAGCCGCAAGCGGCCCGACGATCCGTACGCCGCGCGCGCGCAGCCGCCGGACCGCCGGAGCCAGGAAACGCGCTTCCTCCTCTCCCAGCAGACCGTTATCGGACGCATGGGGATTAACGCCGCAGACGACAAACGAAGGGTCTCTCAGGGAAAAAAACGCGCGCAGTCCCCGCCGGGCGCAGAGCACCTCCTGCAGGAGCGATGCGGCGCGAATACTGCCGGCAACGCGCGCCAGCGGCAGGTGCCTCGTCAGCAGAATACAGCGCAGGCGCTCATTCAGAAGCATCATCACCGCTGTGCGCGCTTTCAGCGCGGTGGCGAGGAATTCGGTCTGGCCGCGGAAACGCGGGTCGTTGGCCGCGATCGCCTCTTTCGAGACCGGAGCGGTTACCAGACAGTCGATCTCGCCCGAGTTGAACAAGGCGACGGCTTTTTGCAGATACGCAAGCGCTGCCCTGCCCGTAGAGGCAGTGGCCGTACCGAAAGAAAAATCGCGCAGCGCCGAGCCCGGGACCGCACATACCGCACTGCCCGGGATACGCCCCAGGCGCGGGCAATACCGCGAGATGAAATCAGGGTCGGCGATGATCCTGAATGCGGCTTCACCCCGCAGGGCATACAGGGCCTTGGCCGTCACCTCCGGACCGATGCCGGCGTGATCTCCGATGGTAACCCCCACCCGGATCGTTTTTCTTCTTTTCATGGGAAAAAGCCTAAAACGTGCGGATGTATGCCTTAGCCTTCAGCTGCTGCAGAAGTTTATCGAGCGATTCCTGCATCTTGCGGTTGAGCAAAAATCCGTAAATACGCTCCTGCACCTCCTCGAGCGAAAGCTGCCGCTCAGGGGTAACCCCGAGAAGCTCAAAAACGTAGTAGGAGCCTCCCGACTCGATCGGATCACAGATCCCCTTCTCCCCCAGCGAAAAAAGCACCTCGTCGACCTCCGGCTTGAACTCTCTACCCTTGACCACCGCCATCCGCCGCACCTCAAACTCAAGCCGCTCTGCGTCGGCGCGCAGGTTGCCCGCGGCGCGCGCCGCAGCGCTCAGGGTAAGGGCGCGCTGGCGGTCATCGATTTTGACCACGTCGAATTCGCGGATTTCCGGCTGCACGAACTCCGAGCGGTTCTCCTCGAAAAATTTGGTCACCTCCGCGGGATTGATGCGGATGCCGCGCTTGACCTTCAGGTCGACGAAGAGCATCGCGGTGAGCTGCTCGCGGATGCGTTTTTCCAGGTCAGCCTGCACCATGCCCTGCGCCGAGAGCGAAAGCTGAAAATCCTGCTCGCTGGGGAAACGTTTTTTGATCTCCTGTATCCGGGCGCGCACCCGCGCCTCATCGGCGACGATATTCTCCTTGGCCGCCTCCTGAAGCAGGAGACGGTCCTCGATCAGCTTTTGCACCAGGTCCTGCCGCAATGCATCGAGCCGCTTCTGCAGTTCCTCTCCCTCGTACTGCTTCTGCAGTTCCATGGAGACGAACGCGCCGAAATCTTCCAGGTCCTTCTGCGTCACGACTTCATTGTTGACCGCGGCGACGATGCTGCTTGCCGACGCCTGAGTCGTTCCCGCACACACTGCCGCGACGAAAAAAACGCAAACGCCTGCGATCCGTTGTCGTCTCATTGGGCACCTTCTCCCGGCTGCCTGTCAAACACTCCAGTTTTCTTGAACGCCGCCACCGCTTCCCGCAGCAGCCTGCAGTACAGGTCGAACCCGACGGCGCAGATAAACCCGTGCTGCTGCAGCCCCAGCACGTTTCCCGCTCCGCGGATCTCCAGGTCCTGCATCGCGATGCGGAATCCCGCCCCGAGGTGCGTATACTCCTGCAACGCGTTCAGGCGCTTCTGCGCGTCGGTATCGAGGACTTCGCTGCGGGGCACCAGAAAATAAGCGTATGCCGGCCGGTCAAACCTGCCCACCCGGCCGCGCAGCTGATGCAGGTCCGCCAGGCCAAACTGGTGCGCATCGTTGACGATCAGGGTATTGACGTTGGGGATATCGATTCCCGACTCGATGATCATGGTACAAACCATGATATCGACCTTATGATGGAGGAAATCGGACATCACCCGCTCAAGCTCATGCGGCCCCATCTGACCGTGGGCGACGGCGATTCGGGCGCCGGCCGGCGCCAGCGCGAAGACCTTTCCCTTGACCCGCTCGATATCGTGCACGCGGTTGTGCACGAAATACACCTGGCCGTTACGCTGCAGCTCGCGGCTGAGCGCCTCCCGGATTATATCCGGATCATATTCTACCACAACGGTGCGTATCGGCAACCTGTTTCGGGGAGGGGTATTGATCATCGAAAGGTCCTTTGCCCCCATCAGGCTCATATAGAGGGTGCGGGGAATGGGGGTAGCGGTCAGCGTCAGCACATCGGTATTCAAGCGCAGCGCCTTGAGCTTCTCCTTGGCGCGCACACCGAAGCGCTGCTCCTCATCGATAATCACCAGGCCCAGATCCTTGAACACGATGTCGCGGGAGAGCAACCGGTGAGTGCCGATGACCACGTCCACCGTGCCGGCGGCGATCGCTCTGACGATTTGCCGCTGCATCGCCGCGGTACGGAAACGCGAAAGCATCTCGACGCTCAAAGGGAAATCTTTCAGCCGCGCAAGAAAATTCTGATAGTGCTGCTCCGCCAGGATGGTGGTCGGCACCAGGATCGCGACCTGTTTGTTGCCGGTAGCCGCCTTGAAGGCGGCGCGCATCGCCACCTCCGTCTTGCCGTAGCCGACGTCCCCGCAGAGCAACCGGTCCATGGGCTTGCCGGATTCCATATCGCGCTTGACTTCGGCGACCGCCTTGACCTGATCCGGGGTATCGGTAAAAGGGAAGGTCTTTTCGAATTGCCCCTGCCACTCGCCATCGGGCCCAAAGGAGAACCCCTGGATGCTGGAACGCATCGCCTGGAGCGAAAGCAGCTCCCAGGCGTACTTCTGGACGCCTTTGCGGGTTCGTTCTTTGGTGCGCTGCCACTCCTTGCTGCCGAGCCGGTACAGCTTGGGCCGGCGCACCTGGAAGGCGATGTATTTCTGCAGAAGGTTCATCTGCGCGACCGGAACATAGAGTTTTTCCTGGCGGTCGTACTCGATGACAATATGATCGCCGCTTGACTGCGCGGTCTTGATCTTCTGGACCCCCAGGAACCGACCGATCCCGTGATGGGCGTGCACGACGTAATCGCCGGTCTCCAGGTCAACGAAATTGTCGAGCGGGAATTCCTCCTGGAAAACGGCGGTCCGCAGGGCCGAGGGTTTGCGCACCGGCAGAATGATCGCCATGGTGTGCTCCCAGAGCGCCTCGCCGGTCGCGGGGGTGAAGGTGCGGATCGAAGCTATTCTATCCAGGTCCAGCTCGAGGCGTATCGGCAGCTCGAAGGAAAAAGGGAAGATATCCAGCACCGCGCCGCGGCGGGCGAAATCGCCCTCTTCAAGCACCTGTTCCTGGCGCTTGTACCCGAAAGAAACGAGTTCGGCGCCGAGGCGCTCGAAAGAATATTCTGCACCGCGGTACAATTTCAGGGATTTAAACATCGAAGATGCGACTCCTCGATCGGCAGAAAACGGCCCCGGCGATCAGGCAAAAAAAATCACCAGGCCGTCTGCCGCGCTCCAGAACACCGCCGCGCTTTTTTTTAAGCGCACTGATGCCCTTCGCGGATAGATCCGGCCTGGTGACCAGAAACGGACTCCGTCTTTATTTACCCTTGCGGCCCGACCAGGCCAAGACCAGCGGCGATGCGATGAACACGGTGGAATAGACGCCCGACAGGAAACCGACCACCAGCGTAAAGGCAAAATTGCCCAGGACCTCCCCCCCCAGGAACAGAATAGCCAGAACCGTCAACAGGGTGACGCCCGTTGTCAGGAGTGTGCGGGAGAGTGTCTGGTTGACGCTCAGGTTGATCACCTCGCGCAGCGAAAGCTTCCGCTGCAACCGCAGGTTCTCGCGCACGCGGTCGTAAATGACGATCGTATCGTTTATCGAATAACCGGCGATCGTTAAAAACGCGGTCACGGAGAGCAGGTCGATCTGCCTGCCGGTCAGCGCCAGAAAGCCCAACGCCACCAGCACGTCGTGAAAGAGCGCGATAACGCCGGCGATCGCGAAATTGAAATGCCTGAAGCGGAACGCCACGTAGACGAGGATCCCGACGAGCGACCAGAGGAGCGCCAGCAGCGCCTTATTCTGCAGGTGCTTTCCGGCCACCGGGCCGACGCGCTCGATGCGCATGATCTGGATATCCTCACCCGGGAACGCCTGGCGCAGCTTTTCGGTCAAGGCCTGGGAGCGATCCTGGACGGTACGCACCAGGAGCACCTGCGGGTGGTCCTGAAACTGCTGGATCGACGCATCCGCCATCCCCAATTCGCGCAGGACGAGCCTCACCTGATCAAGCGGCGGAGGATTCCGGAAACGGTATTCCTGCAGCTGTCCTCCGGCGAAATCGATCCCGTAGGCTCCTTGTCCTTTCTTGAAAAAGAACGCCAGGCCGACGGCGATCACGACACAGGAGATCGCATAAAAGAACCGCCGCTTGCCGATAAAGTCGATCTTCGTCTCCCGGATCAGGCGCAACATCTTCAGTGACTTGATCAGATTGAAATGGATCAAGACCTCCAGCACCGCGCGCGTCACCACGATGGCGGTGAACATGCTCGCCAGCAGACCGATGGTCAGGGTAACGGCAAACCCGCGGATAGGACCGGTGCCGAATTGAAAAAGCAGGAATGCGGCGATCAACGTCGTGAGGTTCGAATCCAGGATCGCGCTGAAGGCTCGGGAATACCCGTTTGCGACCGCCGAACGGATGGTCTTTCCCGCCGCCAACTCCTCGCGGATACGTTCGTTGATAAGGACATTCGCATCGACCGCCATGCCCAGAGAGAGCACGATACCGGCGATACCCGGAAGCGTCAGGGTCGCCGAGATACCCGGAAAGAGCACCGGGAGCATCCCCAATCCTCCCAGGATCATCAATAAGTTCAAAATGAGGGCGACATTGGCGATAATGCCGGCCAGGAGGTAATAGACGAGCATGAACGCCAGGACCAGAAGCCCGCCGACGAGAGAGGCACGCACGCCCTGCCGGATGGAATCCTGACCCAGGAGCGGGCCGACCGTACGCTCCTCCTCCACATACATCGGTGCGGGAAGCGCCCCGACCCGCAGCACCAGCGCCAGGTCCTGTGCCTGTTCGATGGAAAACTTGCCGGTGATGACCGCCTCTCCCGAGGGAATAGCCTCCCGGATGCGCGGAGCCGATTGTACCTTCCCGTCAAGAACGATCGCCAGGCGCCTTCCCACATTGTCGCTGGTCAGCTGGGCGAACTTCTTGGCGCCTTCGGCATTGAAGTTGAGGGAAACGATCGGTTCGTTGAAGGAGCTGGAATCGAAACGGACCGAGGCATTGGAGAGCGCGTCACCGGAAAGCGGCGCGCTTTTTTCGATCAAGAGCTCCTCACGGTCCTCTTCGGAGACGACGAGTTCAAACCCCTCAGGGGCCGCGCCTTCTCGCGCGGCCTTGAGCTTCTCGGCATCGTCGGAAACAAGCTTGAATTCAAGGAGCGCGGTCTTGCCGATGAGCTCCAGCGCCCGCTCGCGATCGGTGACCCCGGGCAGCTGAACGACGATCTCGTCCTCTCCCTGTCGCTGGATCGACGGTTCGCGCACCCCGAAGGCGTCGATACGGTTACGGATAACCTCAAGCGCCCGGTCACAGGCATCGGCCTTGTTCTTGTCCGGCAAGTGGCTCGTGTCTACCTTCAAAAGCAGGTGCATCCCCCCCTGCAGGTCCAGGCCGAGGTTGATGCGTTTATCCAAAGGGAAAGCGAAATAGACACAGATCCCCACCATCACCAGGATCAGTGCGATCTTGTAAACCAGGCGTTTGTCCATGGCGTCTTAAGGCTCCTTCTTGTTTTACGCGCTTGCCGCTTTTCTGGAGACGGTCGAGATACAGGAACGCTCGACCTCGATCTTGACGTTCTCGTCCACCCGCAGAACGACGCTCTTCTCTTTCAGGTTCACGACCGTCCCGTGGATACCTCCCGTCGTGATCACCTCATCGTTCTTGGCCAAATTCTTCAGCAGCGCCTGGTGCTCTTTTTCGCGTTTCTGCTGCGGCCGAAAGACCAGGAAGTAGAAAATGCCGAAGATGACCGCGATCATGAACAGCTGATTCATCATGAGCGCACTCTGTGCGTTCTGCATTGATACGCTCCTCTCTGGATTGCGTGTTCTCTGGGGATGACCAACGAAACCCGGCGCGCATTGCCGCGGACGCGGCCGCGTCTGCCGGTGGCGCCACGGCTACTTCGATTTCTTGGCCAGGCGCTTGACCGCGTCGGAAACACGCGCGCCTTTACCGACCCAGTAGTCGTAGCGTTCTTTCTTGAGGCTCACCGTCCCGGTCACCGGATTATAATATCCCAGCTCTTCCAGGCATTTGCCGTCGCGGTTGCGCGTCTCCTCTATGACCGAGAAGCGGAAAAACGGTCTTTTTTTCGGGGTCTTACCGATCCTGCGTAAACGCACGTTCACAGCCATTGAAACTACCTCCTTTTTTCAGTACGAATCACCGTGTTGAACACACCAGCGCCTCCAGCAGCGCCTGTGCCTTGTTTAACGATTCGGCGTATTCCCGTGACGGCACCGAATCGGCGACGATACCCGCCCCCGCCTGAACATGGGCATACCCGTTCTTGACCAGTATGGTCCTGATCGTAATGCAGGTGTCGAGGTTATGCGTGAAGCCGATATAACCGACACAGCCGGCATACGGCCCTCGCCGTGACCCCTCCAGCTCTTCGATGATCTCCATGGCCCGGATCTTGGGGCTGCCGGAAACGGTCCCCGCCGGGAAGCTGGCGCGCAGGCAATCGTAGATGTCGTAGCGAGGATCGATCCTGCCGCTGACCTCACTGACCAGATGCATGACATGCGAATACCGCTCGACGCTCATCAATTCATCCACCCGCACCGAACCCGGGCGCGAGACGCGGCCCAGATCGTTGCGCGCCAGATCGACCAGCATGATATGCTCGGCGCGCTCTTTGCCGTCCTTAAGCAACTGCCGCTCCAGGAGCGCATCCCGCGCCTCATCGTGCGAACGCGGCCGCGTCCCGGCGATCGGACGGATGCGGGCGAGCCCGTCCTCGCAGCGCAGGTGCACCTCGGGTGAAGAGCCGACGAGCGTAACCTCCCCCATCCGCAGGAAAAACATATACGGCGAAGGATTGAGCCGGCGCAGGGCCCGGTACACGTCAAAGGGATCGCGCCTTCCGATGCGCGCCGAAAGGCGCTGAGAAAGCACGGTCTGGATTATATCGCCGTTTCTGATGTGGCGTTTCGCCGAGCGCACCATTGCACAAAACTGCGCTGCCGTGCAATTTGAGCGAACCGTAAGCTGAGCGCGCGGCTGCCGCGAAGCCGGGGCCGCCTGAAGCGGACGCTGCAGTTGCCGGTGCATCTCATCGATCCGTCGCAGGGCGCCGCGGTAAAACGAGAGCTTGCGCGCGCGGGAGAGCGAACCGCTGCCAACCGGAAGAATGCAGTTCGCCACGATCCGTATCGTGTGCGAAACGTGATCGAAAACCAGGAGCGCATCCGCCAGCATGAAATACGCATCGGGCACCTTGAGCACGTCACCGTTCTTTTCCGGAAGGCGCTCGAAAAACCGGACCATGTCGTATCCGAGATACCCAACCAATCCTCCCCAGAAACGGGGCAGTCCCGGCACCGGGACAGGGATGAACCCGGACATGAGCTTTTTGATCTCTGCGAGTGCATCGGCGTCCGTCCGGAAGCGGCGGGTGCGGCGATCGGGGCCTTCGGCAACAACCACTTCCCTGCCCTGGGCGCTCAGAACGAGCGCAGGGCGCGTCCCCAGGAACGAATACCGCGCGATCTTCTCCTGCCCTTCGACCGATTCCAGGAGGAACGAGTACCCGTCTTTGCTCAGCTTCAAATAAGCAGAGACCGGAGTATCCAGGTCAGCGTTTATCTCTTTATAAACCGGAATAACGTTCCCGCGCCGGGAGAGTTTGAGGAATTGCGCTTCGGTCAGTGAATAGTGCTTTGGCATGGACTGCATTGAGTTATGAGTCGGGAGTTGGGAGCTTGGAGTAAAAATTTTTCCCCACTCCTAACTCCTAACTCCTAACTTACTAATCGTTAACTTCCTATAAAAACACGTCCTGTTCCCCGTATGACAAGCCGCCCCCACCTGACGCACCTTGATCAACAGGGCATCGAGATCGCAGTCGTACAGGACGCTTTTGACGAACTGGAAATGCCCCGAAGTCATGCCTTTAACCCAATACTCCTGGCGCGAACGCGACCAGAAACAGGTCTTGCCGGTCTTGAGCGTGCGTCGTACCGATTCGCGGTTCATATAGGCGACCATCAGGACCTGCCCGTTGCGGTAATCCTGCACGATCGCCGGTATCAACCCGTTCTGGTCATACTTCAACGATCCGGCCGTTATCTTGCGATCTTTTTTCTCGATCATAGCCTGACCCGCACCCCTTTTGCGGCGAGATACTCTTTGACTTGACGCACGGACAACTCCTGATAGTGAAAGAGCGACGCAGCCAGCGCCGCCTGGGCGCCGGTTTTGGCCAGGACGTCATAAAAATGCTCCGGCTTTCCCGCGCCCCCCGAGGCAATGACCGGCACGGATACCGCCTCCGCGACGGCGCGGGTCAAGAGGCAGTCGTAACCGTCGCGCGTCCCGTCCCGATCCATGCTGGTAAGCAGGAACTCTCCCGCCCCCAGAGACGCTGCCGTGCGCGCCCATTCGACGGCATCCTTGCCCGTCGCGGTCCTGCCGCCGTGCGTATAGACTTCCCATCCGGTCCCGGCGCCATCCCCCGCCGGCACCCGCTTGGCGTCGATGGCCACGACGATGCACTGGCTGCCGAAACGCGCCGCGGCTTCCCCGATCAGCGCCGGATTCTCAAGCGCTGCGGTATTGATCGAAACCTTGTCCGCTCCGGCATTGAGCAGGTCGCGGATATCCTGAACGCTGCTGATGCCTCCGCCCACCGTGAAGGGGAGGTAGATCGTCTCTGCGATCCGCTCCACAAGGCCGATGAGGGTCTTGCGCTGCTCATGGCTGGCGGTGATGTCCAGAAAAACCAGCTCATCGGCGCGCTGCTCGTCGTAGGCACGGGCGACCGCAACCGGATCCCCGGCGTCTTTCAGATCCAGGAACCGCACCCCTTTGACCACCCGTCCATCATTGATATCCAGGCACGGGATAATACGCTTTGTCAACATAGCAGCTTCCGGCTCCTGACCGGAACTTCTACTTGACCTTCTTATACAAATACTGCTGCAGCACTTCCCAGGTCTTGGCGCCGACCTTACCGTCTGCCTTCAGGCCATTGGCCTCCTGGAAAGCGCGGATCGCTTCGCGGGTCTTCCTGCCGATCTTTCCATCGATAGAACCGGGATTATAACCGGCGTTATAGAGCGCGGTTTGAATCTGGCGGCCGGTCGGCTGGGACGGCGCCGAACTGATGGCCTTGGCCGCATCCGCCCCGGACTCCTGCTGCGAAAGCGCTTCGCGCAAGGAAGCGATCTCTTCGTCCTTTGCTTCGATCTGAGATTCGAGGACCGAGAGCTGATTGCGCAGCCCCTGATTCTCAAGGTCGCGATCTTTGCGAGCCGTTGCGCAACCGCTCACCCCGGCCAACACCACCACCGCCAGACACCAGACTGCGATTGTACGAATCATCCCTTCCTCCTTTGCCTACTGCATCCGAAGCGCCTGCGCGAGGGTAAACGCGCCCTCGTACAGGGCCTTACCGATGATCACACCCGAAACACCCGAACGCTCCAGCCGTTTGAGCGCCGCCACGTCCTGCAGACGCGCCACTCCCCCCGAGGCGACGATCCTCATGCCGGAACCCTTCAACAGCGATTTCAATTCCTTGATATTCGGTCCCTGCAGCATACCGTCTTTTGCCGTATCGGTATAGATCAATTCGCCAAACCCCGCCTCCCTGAGCGCGAGGGCGCAGGAGAGAGCGGAAAGCTTCCCGGCTGCGGCTTTCTGCCAGCCGCGCACCATGACGATGCCGTCCCGCGCGTCGATGCTGACGATGACCTTTTGCGCGAAGCGCTTGAATGCGGCCGCGGCGAACGAAGGATCGGATACGGCCTTGGTGCCCAGAACGGCGCGCGCTGCCCCGCTCTTGAGCACTTCCTCGATACGGCTGAGGGTGCGAACGCCCCCGCCGTACTCAACCGGGATCCCGCATTCGCGGATGACCCGCTTGACCAGCGGCCAGTTACGCCTCTGCCCGGTCAAGGCCGCGTCCAGATCGACCAGATGCAGGAGTTTTGCCCCCTGCTTCGCCCAATGGCGGGCGGTCTTGAGCGGGTCGCGCGAATACACGGTACGCTCTTTGAGCTTTCCCTGGCTCAGGCGCACGGCGCAACCGTCCTGTATATCGAGCGCGGGAATGATCAGCATCGTTTCATAGGAGAACGAGGTTCTCCACCATCTGCATCCCGACTTCCTGGCTCTTTTCGGGATGAAACTGCATCCCGTAGACGTTGCCTTGCCAGACGACCGAAGCGAACTCTTTTTTCGCGTACGGCGTCGTGGCGGCGACGACGTCTTTGCTGCGGGCAACGGCGTAATAGGAGTGACAGAAATAAACGCTTGCGTTATCCGGGACGTCCAGGAGGAGCGGACAGTCCAGGAGCGGGCCGTTGCGTGACCCGGGGTCTTTGATGCGCAGGACATTCCATCCCATGTGCGGCACCCGCAGCTCGCGCGCCGGCTTGAACCTGACGACTTCTCCGGCAATAATCCCCAGACCCTTGTGCCGGGAAGCCTCCTGGCTCGATTCAAAGAGAACCTGCATCCCCAGGCAAATCCCGAGCATGGTTTTTCCGGTTGCGGCAAACGCAACGAGGGCTGCATCCAACCCGCTCCCTTTAAGCGCCTCCATCGCGTCGTCGAACGCCCCGACGCCGGGGATAACGATCTTCTGGCAGCGGCCGATCGACTCGGGGTCGTTGACCACCCGCGCCTCTCCCCCGCGCGCCTGGATCGCCTTGAGCACGCTGTGGATGTTGCCCATCCCGTAATCGACAATACCGATGGAACGGTTTAACATAACCGGCTCAATCAATGATCCCCTTGGTCGATGGCACCCCGATGCGCCGGGGATCGATCTGCGTCGCTTCATCGAGGGCCTTGCCCAGCGCCTTGAAAACGGGCTCCAGGCTCGCATGCAGGTCCTTATCCGGATTTTCGAGACGGATATTCAGGTTCATCCCGAGGTTTTTGGCGAACGCCTCAAAAAAATGCCGCGCGTACTTGAACTCGTAGCCTTCCTGCGGCTGCGGCTCTTCCCGAACCGTTTCGGGCGAAAAGCTGATCTTCAGGGATCCGCGGCCGCTGATGTCCACGGTAACGCTTGCCGTCACGTCTTCCATGGGCACCGAGGCAAACCCGATACGCCTTATGCCTTTCTTGTCGCCGAGCGCTTCTTTAAAAGCTGCGCCCAACACGATGCCGGCATCCTCGTTGGTGTGGTGCCGGTCAACTTTCAGGTCTGCTTCGGCGGTCTTCAAGTGCAGATCGAAGTGCCCCCAGAAGGCAAAGAGCTCCAGCATATGGTCCAGGAACCCGATCCCCGAATCGATCTTCGCCTCTCCGGTTCCGTCGATATTCAAGGAAACGCTGATCCTGGTCTCGCGGGTATTGCGTTCTTTAATCGACTGTCGCGTCATGATTCTTCACCCGTAATAGTACATCCCTGTTGGAGGTCGAAAGCGAAATGGTTTTTCTGTTACTCCAAGCTCCAAGCTCCAAACTCCTGACTCCCCACTCAATCACTCAAACCGCACCTTCACCGACTCCAGGTGCTTGCCCAACCCCTCGATCCCCGCGATCTTCTCCAACGGCTCGCGTACCTTCTCCAGGGCTTTCTTCGAATAGGAGATGATGTGGTGCGTCTTTATGAAATCGAATGCCGAAAGCCCGGAAAAGAAACGGGCGGTACCCGAGGTCGGCAACACGTGGCTGGGCCCGGCGACATAATCCCCGACGGCGGTCGGACTGTACGGCCCCAGGAAGATCGCCCCGGCGTTCTTGATCTCCTTTGCAAGGCGACGCGGATTCTGCACGAGGATCTCCAGGTGCTCCGGCGCGATACGATTGGCGATATCTACCGCCTGCGTCAGGTTCTTGGTGAGCACGACGTAGCCGAAATCGGTCGGCATCTCGGCGCAAATCTGGCGCGCCAGGCCCTTTGAGTTGGTCAGGAGCACCGCCAGGCCGCCGGCATGCTCTGCCTGCGCCTTCAGGTCGGCGACGATGAATTTGGGGTCGCTGAAACGGTTGGCGATGATCACCAGTTCCGTCGGCCCGGCGATCATGTCGATATCCACGTACCCGAAAACCTGCCGTTTCGCCTCGGTCACGTACACGTTCCCCGGCCCGACGATCTTGTCGACCCGGGGGATGGTCTTGGTGCCGTAGGCAAGCGCCGCGACCGCCTGCGCCCCGCCGGCACGGTAGATCTCGTTGACCTTCAGCAGATCGGCCACCACCAAAATGTGCGGGTTGATATGCCCCTGCCGGTCGGGCGGGCTGATGAGGGCCACGCGCCTTACCCCCGCGACCAGGGCCGGCAGAACGGTCATATAGACGGTTGAAACCAGCGGCGCGGTCCCGGCGGGGATATACACCCCGACGCTGGAAAGCGGCTCGTACTGCTCCCCGAGCACGAGCCCGTCGGCGTCTTTGATGCGCCAGGGCTTGCGGATCGATTTACGGTAAAAACGGTTCACATTCTCGATAACGACCTTGAGGCTGGAGACGAAATTCGGCGCGATGCTCTGATAGGCGCCGCTGATCTCGATCGGAGAAACGCGCAGCTGCCGCGGCAGGAGCTTGACCTTGTCGAACTTGCGCGTATACTTAAGCACCGCCTCGTCGCCGAAAAGGCGCACGTCGTCGATGATCGTGCGGACCTTTTCCGAGATGCGCCGCGAACGCAGGAACTGGCGGGCATAGATCTTCTCGAGCTGCTTACTGTTGGCGCGGATAATCTTCATTGCCTCTTCCCCACGATCTCCTTGAGCAGCCCGAATGCCTCGGCGAGCCGCTGCGGCTGGCTGCCTCCTGCCTGGGCGAAATCCGTGCGCCCGCCCCCCGAGCCGCCGATCACCGCGGCGATCTCCCGCACCAGCGCCGAAGCGTCAAACCCGCGCGAGCACAGATCCGGCGTCACCGCGACGACCAGAAAGGCGCGCTCACCCTCGCGGGAGCCCAAAGCGATGACCGAACCGGAGGCCTTCTGGCGCAGGAGGTCGGCAGCCGAACGCAGCGCATTCATATCCGCCCCCTCCACTTCGCGGGTTACCAAACAAACCCCGCCAACTTTCTGCGCGTCCTGCAGGAACGCTTCCGCCGACCCGCGCACGGCGCTCGATTTCTGCTGCAGGAGCTGCTTCTCCAGATCCTTGATGCGGCCGAGGCGCTTTTCGACTTCCGGCACGAGGCGGCTCGCGCTGGTGTTGAGCATGCCCGCCAGCTCGGAGACCACCTGCTGATCCGCCTGGATGAGCCGGTATGCCGCGGCGCCGCTGACCGCCTCGATCCTGCGCACGCCCGAGGCGACCGAGCCTTCGCGCACGATCTTGAAGATCCCCACCAGGGAGGTATTATCCAGGTGCGTGCCGCCGCAAAGCTCCCGGGAGACCTCGCCGATAGAGACAACCCGCACCGACCCTTCGTATTTCTCGGCGAAAAACGCCAATGCCCCGCTCTTCTGCGCCTTTTGAAGCGTCATCTCCTTCACTGCCAGATCCGTCGCGCTTAAAACCGCCTCATTGACCAGTTCCTCAACGCGCCTCAATTCCTCGTCGGTCAACGCCTTGAAATGGGAAAAATCGAACCGCAGGCGCTCCGCTTCGACGAGCGAGCCCTGTTGTTTCACGTGCGGCCCCAGCACCCGGCGAAGCGCGCTCTGCAACAGGTGGGTCGCGGTGTGGTTGCGGGCGACCGACAAACGGCGCGTCCCGTCCACCAAAGCGCTCACTGCCTCTCCCGTACGCATCGAACCTTTCGCCATCTTCCCGCGATGCAGGATAAACCTGCCCTGTTTGCGGGTAGCACTCACCTCGAAGACGCTGCGGCCTTTGACGATCGTGCCGGAGTCGCCGACCTGGCCGCCCGACTCCGCGTAGAAAGGTGTTTTATCGAGAACGATCTCGACTTCGCTGCCGGCCGCCGCCCGCGAAACCGGCTCTCCCGCGCGCAGTATCCCGCAGATCCGAGATTTCGACTCAAGACAACGGTAGCCGACGAACTTCGTCGCTGCGATTTTCAGCTTTATCTCTGCCGACGCGAAAACATCGCCTTTCATCGCGCTCTGCGCCTTGGAGCGGTTTTTCTGCTCTTGCATCGCCTCATCGTAGGCCTTCTGAGAAAAGGAAAGGCCGTGATGCTGCAACCACTGGCGCGTCAATTCAAGCGGGATGCCCCGCGTATCGTAGAGATGAAACGCCATGCGGCCTGTTTCCTCGGCACCTGGCTTCTGGACCGTCCCGGCTTTCGCCGTCCCGGCTTTCGCCGTCCCGGCTTTCGCCGGGAAAGAGAACGCCTCGGCGAGGAGCTCGTCGCTTGAAGAAAGCACCTTCAAATAGCCTTTTTCTTCCGCCAGGATCACCTGCGCGATATCTTCCTTGCGCTCATAGAAAAGCGGATAGGGCTGGCGCATGACCGAGGCCAGGATCGCTACGAGCGTATGCAGGAACGGCTTCTGTATCCCCAGGGACGCCGCATCCATCACCGCTTTGCGGATCAGCTTGCGCACGACATAGCCCCTGCCTTCGTTGGAGGGCAGGATTCCGTCGAAGATCGAAAACGAGATCGCACGGCAGTGGTCGGCTATCGCATAGGCCAGCCGGTTCTCTGCCGCAGTTTTCGCCGCTGCCCGTATCTCATCGAGGAGCGGGACAAAAAGATCGGTCTCGAAATTAGTGGCCTTGCCCTGCATGACCGCGGCCAGGCGCTCAAGGCCCATGCCGGTATCGATATTCTTCCGGGGCAACGGCTCAAGGACACCGCCTTCCTTGCGGTTGAACTGGGTAAAGACCAGGTTCCAGACCTCGACGAACCTGCCGCAGCTGCAGGCAGGATTGCACCCGGCCTTGCCGCATCCGGTGTTCTCCCCGAAATCATAGAAGATCTCCGAACAGGGGCCGCAGGGCCCGTTGGGGCCTTTCTGCTTGGCCTCCGACGGCCAGAAATTATCCTTATCCCCGAGCCGGCAGATCTTCTCCGGGGGGACCTTGATGCGGTCGCGCCAGATCGCGTATGCCTCCTCATCATCCTGATACACCGAAACCCAGAGCCGCTGCGCAGGGATCGAGAGCTTCTGGGTCAGGAACTCCCAGGCCCAGGAGACCGCCTCTTCCTTGAAATAATCCCCGAACGAAAAATTCCCCAGCATCTCGAAAAACGTGTGGTGGCCGCTGGTCTTGCCGACCTTATCCAGGTCGTCGGTGCGCAAACAGCGTTGAGAGGTGGCGGCACGCGTAAAGCCGCTCAGGTGCCCCAGGAACTGTTCTTTGAACTGGTTCATCCCCGCCGGGGTAAAAAGCACCGTGGGATCGTTTTTGGGAACGAGCGAATCGCTCTCCACGATCCGGTGCTTCTTTGATTTGAAGAATTCCAGGAATGCGCTGCGCAGTGCGTCCGCTTTCATAGCTCCTCTATCACCTCACGTATCTCTTCGGGAAGAAAACCGCGGCGCAGGAGAAAACCGAACAGGCGCCGCTGTGCTGCAGGAAGGTCATCCTTCTTGAGTTTCTCCCATCGCCTGCGCGCCAGGGACTCTAATGCCGGGCGCTCGGGCAACTCCTCCTGCTGCTGCCGGATAAGGCCGCAACGAATCTGCTCACCAACGCCTTTGAGGCGCAACTCCCGCTCGATGCGCGCCAAGCCCATCCCGCTCCTGCGGCGCTCCTCGATCCAGGCGCGGGCAAAGGCTTCGTCATTGACCAGGTTCTTTTCGCGCAAAAAATCAAGGGCCGATTCCACCGTCGAGGCATCGAAGCGCTTGCGCGAAAGCCGCTGGCGCAGCTCCTCTTCGCTGCGCGGCCGGTATTTCAGGAGCAGGAAGGCATAGCGCCGCGCCTTGAGGCTGTCTTTGCCTTCGCTCCCGGCAGCCATGACAGAAAGCCCTACTTGAGAAGAAAGTACCCCCGTGCGGTCCGGACAAGGGCATTGCCTTTCGCCCCCGCGACTGCCGAGCGGTACTTCGCCAGGTCGGTAACCGGGATTTTATTGATCTCCAGGATCACATCGCCGCGGATGATCCCAGCCTGTTCCGCGGCGCTTCCGGGCTGGACACGCTCCACCACGACCTTTGAGGCGCCGCGCAGCGTGCCTCGCCGGGCAACGGCCGCTTCATCCAGTTCCCCGGCCTCGATCCCCCGCCAGGGTCCGGCCGGCGCCTGCGCCTCCTCCTTCTGGCCTTTCGAGGCCGGACGCGTCACGGCATTACCGGACGGACGCTCGGCAAGAACGAGTGCCAGCGTCTGTGCCTTATTCTCGCGGACAACCCCCAGCTTCACGGTCTTACCCACATCCGTCTCCGCCACAGCCCCCAGCAACTCCCTCACGCTGGAAATCTCTTTGCCGTCGAATGAAACGATAACATCCCCGGCGCGCACACCGCCTTTTTCCGCCGGGCTGCCGGAGAAAACGTCGGAAACAAGCACACCCTTCTCCTGGGCAACGCCGAAATAAGCGGCCAGGTCCGGATTGAGCTCCTGAACCGTTACCCCCAACCATCCGTACGCCACCTGTTTTCCCGCCTTGAGGCGTTCAAGGATACGGCGCGCCTTATTCGCCGGCACGGCAAAACCGATCCCCTGATACCCGCCGCTGGTCGAGAAAATAGCGACGTTGATGCCGATGACCTCGCCCTTAAGGTTAACGAGCGGTCCGCCGGAATTCCCGGGATTGATCGCCGCGTCGGTCTGGATGAGGTCGTTGTAATCGCGGTCCTGCGAAAAGGTCCGGCCGAGGGAACGGTGCAGGGCGCTGACCACCCCTGTCGTGACCGTCGGCTCGGGATTCTGGAGCGCGAAGGCGAAAGGATTGCCGATCGCCACGACCCATTGACCGATCTTGAGTGACTCGGAATCGCCCAGTTTCGCAGACGGCAGCTCTTCTTTGGCGTCAATTTTGATCACCGCCAGGTCCGAACGCACGTCCACCCCCTTGACCGCGGCCTTGAACGTCCGTCCGTCGGGAAGGGTAACGGTTATCTTATCGGCGCTGCCGACCACATGCTCGTTGGTGAGGATATACCCTTCGGGGCTGATGATGACCCCGGAGCCGATCGATCCCCTGCGGCGGTACTCCTGATACGGTATTTCGCCGAAGAAATCGCTGAAAAAACGCTGGAAAAACTCCTCATCCTCACCGAACGGCACTGATCCCCGGGGACCCGAATAATACATTCGCCGGGCCGGAACGCGGGCGATCTGTTCGGTCGTGATCGAGACCACCGCCTTGCCGACGGAGGAGGCGACGTCGACCACCGCATTCTCCAGGTCAACGGAAGGAAGGGCAAATGCAGTTGCACACAGGGGCGCAACGAGCAGAAAGAGCGTCACGGCACAACCAGTCCTCTTCATGGCTAAAAACCTCCTTAGCCTACGGTGATCTTTTTACGGATCTCTTTTTCGAGCTCATCCTGCAGCTTAGGTTTTTCTTTGAGGGTCTTGACCGCAGCATCCCTGCCTTGGCCGAGCTTTTCGCCCTTGTAGGCAAGCCAGGTCCCTGATTTCTCGATGATCTCCAGGGTCGTACCGGCATCGATGATGCTGCCTGCTTTGTTGATCCCCTCGTTATGCAGGGTTTCGAATTCTCCCTCGCGGAAAGGCGGCGCGACCTTGTTCTTGACCACCTTGGCCCGCACCCGGTTGCCGACCACCAGGTCGCCGTGCTTGAGCGTGGCGATACGGCGCAGGTCAAGCCGCACCGAAGCGTAGAATTTAAGCGCCCGGCCTCCGGGAGTCGTCTCCGGAGACCCGAACATCACCCCGATCTTCTCGCGCAGCTGGTTGATGAACACC
>CAZOGI010000017.1:0-36996 GCA_964579435.1 uncultured Planctomycetales bacterium | reverse complement strand
AACTCTTTATTCCTCAGAAAAGGGCGCTCACGTATGCATCATTTTCAGCATCGCAAGGAGGAGGGGTTATGAATCTTCGTTCTCCGGGGGGTAATGACGCGACGCGCACGTTCAACCGCTCCAAGAACGTCGTCCCGTGCTCAGGACTGTGTTCGCGCTGTCTTGATTCCTGCCGCGGCAACTGCGAGGTCTTCAAGTCTTCGTTCCGCGGCAGAGAGGTGATCTATCCGGGGCCTTTCGGTGACGTCACTGCCGGCGGCGACAAGGATTATCCGGTCGATTATTCCCATCTGAACATCCAGGGGTATGCCGCGGGCGCCAAAGGCCTGCCGAAGGGGCAGGAGGGCACTTCCGACACGGCGATCTTTCCGGCGGTCGATGTGAGCACCGAATACGGCTGGGACAAGAAGGTGCAGATGAAGCTGCCGGTCTTTACGGGAGCGCTCGGCTCCACCGAGATCGCCCGCAAGAACTGGGAACACTTCGCGGTGGGCGCGGCGATCTCCGGGATCACCATCGTCTGCGGAGAGAACGTCTGCGGTATCGACCCGAAACTCGAGCTTGACGCCAAAGGCAAGATCGTCAACGCTCCGGATATGGATCGCCGCATCGAGCTGTACAAGAAGTATCACGACGGCTACGGCGAGATCCTCGTGCAGATGAACGTCGAGGATACGCGTCTGGGGGTCGCCGAGTACGTGCGCAAAAAGCACAAGCTCGATACGATCGAGCTGAAGTGGGGTCAGGGGGCCAAGTGCATCGGCGGCGAGATCAAGGTCAAGGACCTGGAGCGCGCCAAGGAGCTGAAGCGCCGTGGCTATATCGTCACCCCCGATCCGACGCTCAAGGCGGTGCAGGAGGCTTTCAAGGCGGGCGCGATCAAGGAATTCGAGCGGCATTCGCGCCTCGGGTTCGTCTCCGAAGAAGGCTTCATGAAAGAGGTCAAGCGGCTGCGCGACCTTGGTTTCAAGCGCATCACCCTCAAGACCGGCGCGTACTCGATGGTGGAGCTGGCCCAGGCGCTGAAGTTCTCTTCGATGGCCAAGATCGATCTTTTGACGATCGACGGCGCTCCGGGCGGCACCGGGATGAGCCCCTGGCGGATGATGCAGGAGTGGGGTATCCCGACGTTCTACCTGCAGGCGCTTGCCTACGAGTTCTGCGAGAAGCTGGCCAAGAAGAAGATGCGCGTCCCGGATATCGCCATTGCCGGCGGTTTCGCCCTGGAGGATCACATCTTCAAGGTCATCGCCATGGGCGCTCCGTACGTCAAGGCCGTTTGCATGGGGCGTGCCCTGATGATCCCGGGGTTTGTCGGCAAGAACATCTCCGAATGGATCAAAGGCAATAACCTGCCGCCGACGGTCTCGGAGTACGGGGTCAAGCCCGAAGAGATCTTCGTCTGCTACGAGGAGCTGGCGGAGAAGTACGGCGACGACATGAAGAATATCCCGCTGGGAGCGGTGGGTATCTACACCTTCTCGCAGCGCCTCAAGGTCGGCCTGCAGCAGTTGATGGCCGGATCGCGCAATTTCAGGCTCGCTACCGTATCGCGCAAGGATCTGATGAGCCTGACCGAAGAGGCGGCCCAGGTTTCCGGTATTGCCTACGTGATGGATAATTACCGCAAGGAAGCCGAAAAGATCCTTTCGGGCCGGTAGGTTTCGTAGAAGCCAACAGTACCACGGAGGGCGCTTCGCGTTCGCGAGGCGCCCTCTTTTTTTTTACCGAAAGCGTTTTCTCTGCGGACTCCGTTCCCCATTGATTCCCGCCACCATATAGGTAAACTTTTACTACCGTTTCTTAGTCCCTACAAGCTGCATTACCGCGCGTTATGAGAAAAAAACCTACGAAAATAGTCGCGCTCCTGCTCTGTTGCGTGCTTTTTCTTGAGCAATCGGGTTTTGCCCAGGTTGCTGGGCAGCTCGATATCGCCGGTTCGCTTTCGACGCTCTCCGGTTCTTTCTCTGCGCACGCGCTGCGTCCCAGCCACCTGCGCGCTTTTCGTTACGATCCCGACGCCAACACCTTCCGCATCGTGCTCGACAAGGGTTCTGCCGCAGCCCTCACGGGCGAAGCGCTCCAGAGTTCGGCGCGCGCGGCTCTGGCGTATTTTCTTATCGGCATCTCCCTTCCCAACGACGTTTTCTGGGTCAATCTGCGCCCCGACTCGGCGCAGGAGATCATCGACCCCCGCCTTGCCCGAACCGACGTCGGCAGGATTTTTCTTGAGGCGGACGTACAGCTGAAAAAAGAGACCGCGGCCGCAACGTCTCCGGATACGCCCGTGGGGAAACGGTACTGGGAGCAGCTCTACCGCAAGGCAGAGGAGCTCTACGGGACGCAGGCCTTTTCGCTGCCGACCCTGTGCCGGCCCTGGATCGTCGCGGATGAGGTTATCGTGCGCGAGTCCGCTTCACAGGCCTATGTTTACAAGGCGACCTTGAAGGTGATGCTGGAGGAGGATTATCTACGAGACACAAGTCACCTGTCACCGGACACCGGTGTGATGAGGCAGTATGCGTTCGGGGATGAGCGGGCTCAAGAGTTGAACGCGTTCTCGGCGCAGCTGATGCGCGAGCTCATCCTGCCGGAGCTGACGCGCAAAGTCAATACCGGGCGCTCGTATGCCCCGCTGCGGCAGGTGTATTATTCCCTGGTCATCGCCCAGTGGTTCAAGAGGAGGTTTCGGGAAAGCCCGGGGATCTATGCTGCCCGCATCGACCGGCAGGATCTCAAAGGCCTTGAGTCAGCCGCTCCCTGGTCGGTCGAGGAGTATTTCCGGCGCTATCGGGATTCGTTCAGCCGGGGCGAATACCGTTTCCAGTCGCCTGCTCAGGGAGCTTACGGCAGGGTGGTGCGCAGCTACTACAGCGGCGGCATCACGTTGGATATCGATCCGGCTTTGGCGCGCGGCGTTGTTTCTGCCCCGGACGCGACGCTGCCCCAACTGGATTCGAATACCGCCGAGCTCCTGATAGCCGGAGGCACCACGCAGCTGCCCGCTGCCCTGGGCAGGGTAGTCGAAGGCGCCCCGCCGCTTCGGGTTGAGCCGGCCGGATTGCCCCCGGTATCCTCCGAAGCGCCGCCACAGAAAAGTGCAGAAGGATCCGGCACGCATTGGCAGCATTTCCAATTGGGGTTACATGAGCAGGTGCGGGATGCGGCAGGAGAGACCTACTATGCCCCCGGGGTGCAGTTACGCAAAGGCCGCGCATTCGATGCGAGAGGCCTGGCGCAGGAGCTGGCGGCCAAGGCCGGCGCTGCCGCGGCGGGAAGTCTGGTCAGGGATTCCTCGGGCGAAGAATATTTTGTTGCCGGTCCCGCCGATTTCCTTGCCCGCAAACCGGTATTCATCCACCGTCGGCTTGCCGATTCTTTGGCTGCCGCGGGCATCTCCCTTTCCGACGGTGAATTTCTCGCGCTCCTGGCGCAGGCACTTGCCGCCCGGGATAAAGACGCAGCCGAGGGATTGCGCCGCCAGTCGGGTGCGCCGGCGTTCGTTTTTGCCCAGTTGGCGGCATCTCCCGCCCTTTTTGAAAATCATACGCAGGACGGTTTCATCGGCGTCAACCGGGCGCTCTTTGAACGCATTGGCGTGGGGGCCCCGCAGCGAACGGCTCTCGTCTTTGCGCTCCTGCAGACCGGCGTGACCCACGAGCTGATGCATGAGGCAGGCGTGAACGATGAGCACCTCCTTGCCGAATCCGACGTTTCCCTGTTCGAACGGCTCGTCTCCGACGAATCGCTGCGCGCGGCCGCGCTTGCGGATTTAAGCGGCATAGCAGGGGAGAGTCTCTTCCTGGAGCGCGCGCATGCGGTCCCGCTGGAGGATATGGTCTCGTTCCTGGTCGCCGCAGGCACGTCGCAGCGAGAACGCTTAAGCGAAGCGATCGCTTCCGCAGGCCGGCTGCAGGATTTCCTCGATGAGGCTACCGGACAGCGCGGCTACTGGCGGGATTTGATCAACGATTTCCGGTCTTCGCAGACTAGCGACCGCAACCAGGCGCTCGTGGAGCTGCTCGCCAATGCCATAGACGCAACCCGCGGGCCCTTCGCCAAAGAGCTGGCTGTCTCTCTACGGCCGGATGGGGCGATCGTGAGCGATCGGGGCAAAGGGATGAGCCTGCAGGATATGCTCCTCTATCTGCTCATCCCGACCCTCAGCGGCAAAGAGGGGGAAGCGACCATCGGCAGGTTCGGCGTCGGGTTCTACGCGAGCCTGCAGTTCCTGAAGACCGCACAGGACCGTATCGTCGTGCGCACCTGCGACGGCGAGCAGGCGTACCGGTTGACCCTGGCTCTGGGCGGCAGCGGCTATACCTGCAGCATCGTGCGCGAGGCGCTCGTATTGCCGCGCGGCACCGAGGTGCGGATACAGGCGGCAATCGACGTTGACGGCGCCCGCAAACTGCTCCAGGAGCGCGTCTGCTTCGAGCGCAATGCCTCCATCCAGCTCAACGGCACGCTGATCAATGATACCGGTTGGCTGACGAAGGTGGAGGGAAGCGGCGTTATCCTGCAGTACGCCGCGGCTCCTCCTGCGGGCGCGCAGGAACCGAGAGCGTATGTCACCGTCAACGGGATGGTGTATCCCGATGAGACGGCGCCGCTGCCCGGCCGCAACCAGCCGGGCGTTCTGGTCATGAGCCTGCCGGTGACCACCTCGTACGCGGTTTCCCGCAAGCAAATAGAAGTCGATGCGCAGACAATCCGCTCGGTCAGGACCGCCATTGACCTTGCCTGCGCCCACCCCGATGCGGTGCGGCTGGTCAATGCGCTCGTGCCGCTGGTGCGGCGTTTCCAGGAGAAGAATCCGTCGGTGTATGAGGGGGATAATCTCTGGGAGTATCTGATCGAACAGTATCGCCAGTGGGTTTTTTCTGCGCAGGCGACCTACCTGCCCGATTTCCCCGAATTGGGGGATGTTTCGGTGCCGGATGCCGTGCTGATCCATCCGCTCCTCTTTGAGCGCCTTACCCCGAAGGCGCTGCCCTTTACGGAGTATCGCGATTTCGTCCCGGCAAACAAATCACTGCGCGTGTATATCGCAGATTTCAAGGATCAGCGCAAAGTATTTCTGAGGCTGGATTCGATGGTCATCCTGAACCGTTCCCATCTGCCGAAAACCCCCCGCGCCCGGGCCGCCTACCAGCAGTATCTTCTTGCCGAAGGCATCGCCGGCGAGTTCGCTTTCAACCGCTCTTTCCGGGGCCGCGTCTCAACCGTCCTGCAGTTCCTCCAAAAGGCGCGCTGGTACTTGGGAGTCCCGCTGGCGAGGCAGTCCCAGAACAGCAAAGAACCCCGGTCGGGCCCGACAAGGTCTGCGCTGTCGCTGCGCGCCCTCCTCGGGAACACGCTGGGTTTCTACCGAAATGCGTGGAATAACTTCATCGGCATCCTGCCGCGCAGCCGCCAGGAGATTGCGGAGAGCGCCGTCAGGCTGCTTGCGTTTGCCGAACAGTTCTTTATCGTCATGCCCGTCAGCCTGGTTTTGTGGTGGTGCGGATACCTCTGCGGCCATTTTGCGCAGGGGACGATGAAACTGTTCGGTTTTCTGCGGGCGAACGCAACGGTGAGCCGCAAATCCACGCGGCCGGAGTTGGCCAGCCGGACTCTGTTTAATAAAGGCTTGAGTGTGCTGACGGCAGGGGCAGGCATATTCCTCCCTCTTCTTGTTTTGACTAATAACGGCGTGCTGGCGATCGAGATTGTAACACTCTTGTCCGTTGTCTATGGGATCCGGTCTTTTCTCAAGAAATCTTTTCCCGTGAAAGAGGATTTCCGGCTCGTGCAGCGGTTCGCCGATTGGGCCCAGCGGGGAGGAGGGGTGCGCCTCGGGTTGGGCATGATAATTCTCGACGGCCTCGAGATGGTCCGCTCCGCGGTTGCTTTGGGCGAGCTGGGGGCGCTTGCGGCTGTCGGCGCGGTGTTTGTGCCGCTGGCTGTTTTCAGCCAGGTGTTTTTACGCATGCATAACCTTTTTTTTGTGGGGGCGCATACGCTTATTCTGCGGGTGACGCCGCTGCGCGCAGAGGTCAGAAAGCATTTCTCTTCGATCTTTGCGGCCCAGCCGCGCATACCGTGGATGCGCAGGCTGCTGTTGCAGCGCCTGCTCCTGGTTATGCTCGAGAGCGAACGCGGCAGGGCGCTCCTGGACGATGCCGCGCGCCGGGAGAAACTCCTGAAGGTCATGGGTTTCTTCGCCTCCCACAGCGCCATCAAGAACCCTGCGGGTGCCGCAACCGTTATCGCGCTGCTCCTGCCGCGGCAGGTTCCGGTTGCGCGTGAAGCGGAGATAGAGTGGCGCACCGAATCGTTCCTGGACATGCTGGAGCGCTCCCTTGAGCTGCCGCCGGAGCGGTTTGTCGCCTTCATGGATTTCGGGGCGCGTCTGGCGCGCGTGAATAACCGCGGGGGCGAGATCCAGGATTTCTTCGGACGGTATTATGAGATGTGGCGGGGGATTTTTGCGCTGGACAATGCGCAGTTCCGGGAGGTCGTGGACGGACTGATGGTTTTCCCCAAGGCCAAACCCGGACCGGCGGGGACGTATCTGCGCTTCCTCTTGGGCAGGCAGGTCTCTTCTCCCGCGCAAGTCTCCGCCACGGCAGCCGTTGTCTCCCTGCCTGCCGCTCAGACACAGTTTCACCTCAGCAAGCTCCTTGCCGGTTATCTTCAGGGACAGGGCCCGGCGGTCCAGGATATGCCGGTAAACATCGACGATCTCGATGACGAGTACCTGGGGGCGAGCGACCCGCTCAAGCAGCGTATCGCGCAGCGTCTTATCGCCCACAGCGCACAGTTCCAGACTACCGAGCAGTTCATCTTCCTGCGGGAGCTGGTGCAGAACGTCATTGACGAGGCGACCCTTTCTCAGGCGCTGGCGGTGGAGCGGACGGTGGATATTACCGCCCTTCCCGGGAAAGACCACTTGGTTATTTCGCTCGAGGATCGCCTGGGGATGGATCTGACCCGGGTGGTGCAGTCACTGCTTATCCCCGGCGTCTCGACGAAGCGCAACGACCAGCGCTCAATCGGCCGTTTCGGCCAGGGATTCTTTACTGTCTTTAAACATGCGCAGCGGGTGGTGCTGAAGACCTCCCGCGGCGACGGGACGGTTCTTTTCATGGAGCTGATACCGCTGCGCCGCGAGGGCAGGGTGATCGACCTGAAGGTCTCGGTTTCTCATGCGCAGGAATATTACAAGGGCAGCCTTATCCAGATCGTCCTGCCGACGGCGAATCCGTCTCTGACGGCGGAGTTGGCCCGCACGCGTGCCCAGACGCTCTGCCAGGGCGTCAGCGCCGAGGTGATGGAGGTGCGTTGGGGAGCCGAGCGGCTCAATCAGGTCGGCAGGCTCCTGGCGCGCGTTCCGGTCGGCGCCGACGCCGCAGAGCAACTGTCGTTGTATTCGTCCCTGAACAATAAGAGCGTCCTGACTCACCGCAGCCTCTATGTGAAAGACGCGGATCAAAAGCTTTTCGAGGCGTTGCCCAAAGCCGCGGCACAGCTGCTCCTTAAGAGCGGGGTGGCGATCGACCTGCCCGCCAGCGTTCTTTTGGTGAAAGAGCGCGACGATCTTGCGGATGCCCCGGCGCAATTGAAACAGCTGGCGCCGCTGGTGGCTCAGGCGGCTCTCGCTGCGGCGGTGCGGCTTTTCATGGAAGGGGATGTCGCGCTCAACCTGCTGCCGTACGATCTGTATATCGAATACGAGCGCCGCGCCGCGACGATCCCCGGATTTGTCGCGCAGGATGTTGCGCGGCTCTCCCGCGGCGAGGCGATCGACTGGGAGCGGTATGAGGAGAGTTCGGCATTTTCCATGCTCCTGGCTTCGGTGCCGTCGGTGCCAATCGAAGGCAGGCAGGGCAAGCTCTCGGTTATGGAGGCGATCGGCCAGGTGCGCAGCGGCGCGCTCCCGCTGCAGGCGCTTCCCGAATTCATGCGCTCCTACCTTGCTTCGCAGGTGCAGCACGAACGTTTGAACCGTTTCCGCAACGACGTGCGGCGCATCGCCCCCGTTCTCATCCATTCAATCGTTTATGCCGCGCCCGCGGCTCTCTTCGGCTGGATCCTATGGCAGCATCCGCAGGCAACCGGGGCGGCCGCAACCGTGACCGCGGCAATCTACCTGGGGCTGGTGTTCTTCAGCAAGATCGGGCTGCGCTTCGCCGGTCGTTTCCATCGCGTGTCGATGCGTCTGGGCAGGATCCCGACCCTCTATGGCGCGATCAAGGGGGCGTGGAGCACCATCATCGAGGACCAATCGCTGCCGGAACGTATCCCCGAGGGATTGGAAGGGGTCGGGTATTTCCTGGAACTGAGCCGTCGCGTCGCCGACCTTTCCTATCAGAACCTGGATGAGGCGCCGGGCGGCTCCTCGGCGCATCAGCTGTATTACCGCACCAATCTGAGCCTGGCGCATGCCGTTCAGGGCCAACGCAGTGTCTCCTGGAATCTGGCGTATCTGGGCGCGATGCTCGTGGGTTTCATCCGGTACCTGCGCGGCAGCGCCACCGATGTCCAGGTATATCGATGGGCGCAGCGCTTTCATCACATCCACAGCCATGAGTTGGGGCATACCCTTGAGCAAGACGGCGCCTGGACGCATAATGCCGGCTTGGACGAGAAACAAAAAGACGTCCTGGCCGCGCAGGTGCGTTCCCAGGATTCCATCGACGGGTTGATCGAAGAGATGCGGGGCCGCGGCCGGCCCGCCGTTGCCAGCCGGGGCAGGATCGTGCGGATGCTCGCTGCCGGCGGTTCGCGCGAGCTCGGCGGAGGAACCGCCTCCAAGGCGGAGATTGACGGCGACATCCGCCGCAAGATCAGGCATGCAGCGGCCGTTAAGATCCGTTTGCGCGACGGCCGCGCGTACCGGCCGCGTTTCATCGCCGATTTCGACGGGTCGCAGGACGATTTCGACGGGTCGTCAGTCGAGCCGGGCCTGAGCCCGCAGGAGCTGGAGCGCCTGCGCGCTTATGTGCGCGCTGCCGGCATGGATCCGGCGCGGGTGACGATCGGGATGATCCGCTGGCAGGCGGCGGTCCATCCTGCGGCCGATGAGTCTTTTTCCCTCGTGCACGCCGGAACGCGTACCAGCACCGTTTGGTTCGGAGAGCTGCTGCTTAAGGATATCCTCTCCCGGGACTACGATGCCGATGCGGCTGAAATCTTCCGTCACGATTGCCTTCATATTACCGACAATGCCGCGGCGATCGCCGAGCACGGGAGTGCCTCGTACCGCTCCCTCGTCGAGCGGGTCAATCGGCGCTGTGGCCAGCTCAGGAAGGGGCAGGGCGCACCCGCGATCAGCATGACCTATGGCGCGCGCCCGCGGGCTCCGTTTACCCCTGCCGGCGCCGTGCGGGCAGGGTATGATGTCATCTCTTCTTCGCAGCGCCGGGATTTTCTTGCCCTGCTGGGAGTTCCTTTTTTTGCCAAGCATTCGTCACTGTATCCGCTCTCCTCCGATCTGACGCTGGTCCTTAGCTATGCCCGCGATGCCGCAAATGAGATGCAGGCGCATCTGGCGCGCATGCGCTCGTCTAAGCAGCGCCGGGCGCGCGTGTTGGTGATCGGCTGCGGCAGCGGTATCGACGTCCTGGCGGCGGTTACACAGGTGCGCCGGGCTGGTTTGACCCTGGAAATGGACGCGCTCGATATCAATCCCCAGGCGCTGGAGAGCACCGAATTCAACTTAAACCTCATCCCTGCGTCCCGCTGGCGGGAGGATGACCGGATCCGGCTGCATCTGGTCCGGCCCGGCAATGAGTTCGACGCGCTCAGCGCAGAGGGATACGATATCATCCTCTTCAACGCCCCGAACGCCGTCGACGCGGGCGATCCGCGCATCGCCGCTTCAGCGGCGATGGCCTATATGGATCAGCGGGTTTTCAGCCGCCTCGCCTGGCAGATGCGCGCCCGCATGGCAGCGCAGGGTATGGGGGTTATGCAGGTCAGTCTTGAGGGGATGCGGCTGTTGAATCCGTTCTTCGAGGTTTCGCTCCTGCGGCACCATCCGCAGGATATAGACGATTGGGAGTACCGGGTGGAGCACGGCCAGCTCGTGCGCGAAACGGTGCTCCTGCGCCAGGCACCCCGGCAGGATGGCTTTCCCGCGCAGGCGCCCGTGGTCGTGGCGGGGAACCGGGTCCTTTTGACCAGGGATATCATTCTCATCGGCCGGGACGAATACGCGGTCTCGCGCGCCGATTCCCCGCATCCGTCTATTGGCACGACCGGGGCGTATCCCTGCATCATCTTGGCGCTCTACGATCCCCGGACCCGCACCGGTTTCCTTGCCCATTTCATGGATGTCTATAATAACGAGCTGCGCCCGACCGAGGAGGAATTTATCGGCAATGCCGTAGCCGTCTTGGGTGCGTCGGGGAAAGCGGCCGCGGTTCCTCTGAAGGCCTGGCTGCTGGGCGGCAGGGGTAGTGATGCGGGCGCGGTCAAGCAGCGGCTGCAGGAGGCGCTGCGGCGGCGGGGGGTAACGCAGATTCAGCGTCAGGACGGCGATGATCAGGTCGAGAAAACCGCGGTGCTGGATACGGTCGCCGGAGAGGTCTTTGAGCTGCGGGTTGATCCGCAGATGGAGCGGCGTCTGCGCCCGGCCCGTGTGCCGTTCCCTGCCCGGCTGGTGAAGCCGCTGTTTGAGCTTATTCCGCACCGCGCGGATGCCCTCTCGGTGCAGATGGCTTCCCGCTTGCATGCGCAGCTGTCGGGAGAACGTGTGGCGGTGGCGCTGCGCAGCACCGATCACGGGGCGATGGTCGACGTCGTCAATAAACTTTTTGCCGCCGCGCTCTCCCTGAGCCTGCTGCGCGGGACGTTCCGCGAGCAGATCGAAGATGCCCGCGAGCGGCTCAATACGCTGGGCCTGCGCATGCGGGATTTTATCGATGAGGGCGCGGGCCGGTCCCGGCGCGGCGAGTTCAGCGACCGCGACGCCTTTATCTTTACCGCCAAGCTCCAGCAGGCCGCCCGGGAGCTGGAAGCGACGCTGCTGCAGTTGGGTATGTTCCCTGAGTTCTACGATTCCCTGGCGCAGGCGCAGCTGCGCGAGGTGCGCGACATCCTGGACAGCCGCTTGCAGCTGATCGGCGGGGTTTCTCCCGCCGATCCCCACCGGGTCTCTTCGCTCATCGACGATGTGACGCAACGCGTCCCCCTGGTCCGGGTACAGCAGGATGATCCGGGGCTTACGGTGCGCGGCAACCGTATTTCGCTCTCCACGGCCCTGACCAATATCGCTTCCAATGCCGCTTTCTTTGCGAAACAGTCAGCGCAAGGGTCTGTTGCGGGAGAGAAGGCGCCGCCGCAGGTGCAGGTGCTGGTCCGCAAGGAGGGATCGTCTGTGCGTATCAGCATCGAGAATGACGGCCCGCCGATCGATCCGGCGCTTTTGGTCCTGAACCCGCTGACCGGCCGGCTGCGGTTTTTCGACCTGAATGTCTCGCGCCGCCCCGGAGGCACGGGGTTGGGCACGACCGAGGCGTATTATGTGGTCACCGATGCCGGAGGCAGTATCGGTGTTTCGTATGAGGCCGGCATCGCGCGGATCGAGGTTCGCCTGCCGCTGTATGATGCGGCGCCGCCCGGAGAGGAACCGGTGTTCGAAGAGGATGTGCCGGTTGTCCAGCCGACGCCCGAGGCCTATAAGGTGCCGGCCGATCCCCGGACCGGCGTTGTTCCCGATCTGCCTGTCCCTGCCGCCGCATCAAGAACTCCCGGCGGTATCGATATGCGCGCCCTGCCGACCGTGGTAGAAAAAGAGCGTTTCGTACGTTCCGCCGCGGGCGGCAGCTTCGATATGCGCACCTGGAAGGCGATCGAGGGCATGCTGGAGGCCGGGATTGTTCCTTCCGGCCGGCGCGTGAAAGAGGCCTGCGGGTCCCCGGCCGTCACCGAGGAGCAGAAGGCGATGATCCTCTCCTGCATCGCGCGCATCCTGCGCCTGGAAGAAGAGCGGGTTGTGGCCACCGACGCACAGATGCGCGAAGCGCTCTCTCTGGTGGGGGCGCGCGCCGGCCTGCCGCAGATCGCCACCGCACAGTAGGCGGGAAGTCTTTTTTGTTGACAGGAAGGGTTTCTCTGGTATTATAAAACGCGGTAGTTCGATTGCGAGCTACCGACAAACAAAGGCGTTTAGGGCCCGGAGTGTCGGCACTAAACGCCTTTTCCGCAATCTGAAGGCATTTTCGCGCTTTGTAACCGCACCGATTATGGCCAAATTCATATTCGTAACCGGCGGGGTCATTTCAAGCCTGGGCAAAGGCATCACCTCCGCTTCCATCGGCACGATCCTGGAAGCGCGGGGCCTGAAGGTCTCGCTCATGAAATTCGATCCCTACCTCAACGTCGATCCGGGGACGATGAATCCGTTTCAGCACGGCGAGGTCTATGTCACCGAGGACGGCGCCGAGACGGACCTTGACCTGGGACACTACGAGCGTTTTACCAGCGCCCAGGGCACCCGTTTCAACAACGTTACCACCGGCCAGGTTTACCACGCCGTCATCTCCAAGGAGCGCCGCGGGGATTATTTGGGCAAGACCATTCAGGTCATCCCCCATATCACCGACGAGATCAAAGAGCGCGTCCGCAAAGTCGCCGCGGTTTCCGCGGCGGACGTGGTCATCGTGGAGATCGGCGGCACGGTCGGGGATATCGAGAGCCTGCCGTTCCTGGAGGCTGCCCGGCAGTTCGGTCTGGATGTCGGCAGGGAGAATGTTTTTTACGTGCATGTGACCCTGGTGCCGTATATCAAGTGCGCCGAGGAGATCAAGACCAAGCCCACGCAACACTCGGTCGGCACCCTGCGGGAGATCGGTATCCTGCCGGACTGCCTTATCTGCCGCACGGAAAAATCGCTCTCTGCCGAGGTCAAGGAAAAGATCTCCCTTTTCTGCAACGTCCAGAAAGAGGCGGTCATCGAGGCTCGCGACGTCGCTTCTATCTACGAGATCCCGATCGTTTTCAAGAACCAGATACTCGATGAGATCATCCTGAGCCATTTCAAGCTTATCTCCAAAGGCAGCGACCTGAAGCGCTGGGAGGAGGCGATCGTGCAGCGCACGCTCGCTCCCGCGCACAGCACCACGATCGCCTTCGTCGGCAAATATATCGCCCTGCAGGACGCCTATAAGTCGGTGTATGAGGCGCTCGGCCATGCCGGGATCGCCAATGACGCCCGGGTCCAGGTCCTCAAGGTCGATTCCGAGGATATCGAGAAAAAGGGGGCGGAGGCGTTCCTCAAAGGGGTCAGCGGGATACTGGTGCCGGGCGGTTTCGGCGCCCGCGGCATCGAAGGCAAGATCCAGGCGATCCGCTACGCGCGGCAGAACAAGATCCCCTTCCTGGGGCTGTGCCTGGGGATGCAGTGCGCGGTCATCGAATTCGCGCGCTCGGTCTGCGGCCTCAAGGGCGCCCATTCGACGGAATTCTTCCCGAAGACCAAGCATCCGGTTATCAGTCTCCTGGCCGAGCAGAAAGGGGTCAAGGACCTGGGCGGCACCATGCGCCTGGGGGCATATCCCTGCAAGGTCAAGCCCGGGACCCTGGCGGCACGGCTCTATGGCACGGGCTTGGTGCAGGAGCGTCACCGTCACCGTTACGAGTTCAACAACCGTTACCGCGCGGCGCTGGAGGCAGAGGGAATGGTCTTCTGCGGCGTGTTCGCCAAAAAGAACCTGGTCGAAGCGGTGGAATTGAAGGGTCATCCGTTTTTCATCGCGGTCCAGTTCCATCCCGAATTCAAATCCAAGCCTAACCACGCCCATCCGCTCTTTCGCGGGTTCATCGAAGCGGCCCTGAAGCACTCTGTGACCCGGGCATGATTTCCCTATGAAAGCGTATCTGGCGTTCGAAGACAATACGGTATTCGAGGGCCGCTCCTTCGGCGCTTTGGCGGAGGCGTGCGGGGAAGTCGTCTTTAATACCAGCATGGCCGGCTACCAGGAGATCATTACCGACCCTTCGTATAAGGGCCAGATCGTGGCAATGACCTATCCGTTGATCGGCAACTACGGAGTCAACCGCGACGATGTCGAGTCCCGCCGGCCGTTCGTCGAGGGGTTTATCGTCAAGGAGTACAGTAAGATCGCCAGCAACTGGCGCAGCACCCAGTCGCTGGGCGATTACCTCAAGGAACACGGGGTCGTCGGCATCGAGGGGATCGACACCCGCGCCTTGACGCTGCATATCCGCGAGGCGGGGGCGATGAAGGCCGTGATTTCGGCAACCGCATCGGATCCCGCGGGACTCGTCGAGAAGGCCCGCCGCTCTCCCGGTCTGGTCGGGATCGATCTGGTCAAAGAGGTGACCTGCGAGAAGGCGTATGAGTGGTGCAGCCAGGGCCGCTTTCGGGTCGTGGTGCTGGACTGCGGGATCAAATACAACACCCTGCGGCTCCTGGCGAAGCGGCAGTGCCGGGTGAGTGTCGTTCCGGCATCGACGACCAGCGAGGAGATCCTGCGCCTGAAACCCGACGGGGTCCTGCTCTCCAACGGCCCCGGAGATCCGGCCGCCGTGCCCTATGTCGTGGCGACGGTCCGGGAGCTGCTGGGCAGGGTGCCGCTTTTTGGTATCTGCCTGGGCCAGCAGATGCTCGGGCAGGCAATGGGCGGAAAAACCTTCAAGCTCAAATTCGGGCACCACGGCGGCAACCATCCGGTCAAGGATCTAAAGTCCGGGAAGGTAGCCATTACCGTGCAGAACCACGGTTTCTGCGTCGATATCGATTCGCTCCCGAAGAGGGACATCGAGATAACCCATATCAATCTGAACGACAAGACGCTGGAAGGCATACGCCACCGCACGATGCCGGTTTTCTCGATGCAGTTCCATCCGGAGGCTGCCCCCGGGCCGCGGGATGCGGAGTATGTCTTTGATGAGTTCGTCGAGATGATGAGGAAGTTTGCGAAGGGCAGAAGGGCACAAGCACACAAGGGCACAAGAAAGAAAGGCCTTTAGTCTCTCATGCTTGTGCGCCTGTGTTCCGGTGCGCTTATAAGCAATGCCAAAAAGAAAAGATATTCATAAAATTCTGATCATCGGGTCCGGGCCGATCGTCATCGGCCAGGCCTGCGAGTTCGACTACTCGGGTACCCAGGCCTGCAAGGTGCTCAAGCAGGAGGGCTATGAGGTCGTGCTGGTCAACTCCAACCCCGCCACGATCATGACCGACCCGCAGATCGCCGACCATACCTATATCGAGCCGATCACCCCGGAATTCGTCACCAAGGTCATTGTGAAAGAGCGGCCGGATGCGCTCCTGCCGACCCTGGGCGGCCAGACCGCCCTCAATACCGCGGTGGCCCTAGACGAGAAGGGCGTGCTGAAGAAGTATAAGGTCAAGACCATCGGCGCCAATATCCAGGCGATCAAGAAGGGCGAAGACCGCCGGCTTTTCAAAGAGGCGATGCAGCGCATCGGGCTTGACCTGCCCCGCAGCGACAAGGCCTATACCCTGGCGCAGGCGCACAAGATCGCCGAGCGCATCGGTTTCCCCCTGATCATCCGTCCCAGTTTCACCCTTGGCGGCACCGGCGGCAGCGTCGCCTACAACATCGAGGAGTTCTCCGACGCCGCCAAGCGGGGGCTGGAGTCGAGCATGATCAGCGAGGTCCTCATCGAGGAATCGGTCGTCGGCTGGAAGGAGTTCGAGCTGGAGGTCATGCGCGACAGCAAGGATAACGTCGTGATCATCTGCTCGATCGAGAACCTGGACCCGATGGGCGTGCATACCGGCGACAGCATTACCGTCGCGCCGATCCAGACCCTGACCGACCGCGAATACCAGACGATGCGCAGTGCCGCCATCGCCTGCATCCGTGAGATCGGCGTGGAGACGGGCGGCTCCAATATCCAGTTCGCCGTCAATCCGGCTGACGGGCGCATGGTGGTCATCGAGATGAACCCGCGGGTATCCCGCAGTTCCGCTCTCGCCTCGAAAGCGACGGGGTTCCCCATCGCCAAGATCGCGGCGAAGCTGGCCGTCGGCTATACGCTCGATGAGATCCCCAACGATATCACCCAGGAGACCCCGGCCTGCTTTGAGCCGTCGATCGACTACTGCGTGGTCAAGATCCCGCGCTTCACCTTCGAGAAGTTCCCCCGCGCCAATCCCGAGCTGACGGTTTCGATGAAGTCGGTCGGAGAGGCAATGGCCATCGGCCGGACCTTCAAAGAGGCGTTGCAGAAGGGATTGCGCTCCCTGGAAATAAAGCGTTATGGGCTGGAGAGCATCCTCTTTCGGGACGGGGTGCCGGCTGAGCCCAGCGCCGCGCAGAAGCAGCAGCTTTCCCAGAAGCTTCGTTTTCCCAACGCCGAACGGATCTTCTATCTGGGCGATGCCTTCCGTGCCGGCATGACGGGGGAGCAGGTGCACGAGATGACCGGGATCGATCCCTGGTTTTTGCATAATATCCGTGAGATCGTCGAGCTGGAACGTGCGCTCAAAGAAGCGGGGCCTTCGCTTGACCGGGGGCTGATGCGCACGGCAAAAGAGTACGGCTTCAGCGACCGCCAGCTGGCGGCGCTGTGGGGCAGGAGCGAAGAGGAGGTCGCCGGTCTGCGCGCGACCTTAGGGGTCAGGCCGGACTTCAAGCTCGTCGATACCTGCGCCGCGGAATTCCGCGCGTTCACTCCCTACTATTATTCTTCGTACGATACCTGAAGCGCCAAGAAACAATCTTTTGAGCCGTTGGTCCGGGCATGATCTTTCAAATTGACTGCCCGGCAAGAGTTGGTATAATGAGAATCTATCTTTCGCTGGCGTAGCTCAGTTGGTAGAGCAGCGCTTTCGTAAAGCGCGGGTCGGAGGTTCAACTCCTCTCGCCAGCTTTTTTTATGTCCAAATTCTCCGAGGTTTTCCGGAACCGGAATTTCACTCTCCTGTGGATCGGGCAGATCATCTCGCAGCTGGGTGACCGGCTCGATCAGATGGCGCTTATCGCGCTGGTCTACAGCCGCGCCCCCGGTTCGGCGGTCGAGATAGCCAAGATCCTCTCGTTTACGATCATCCCGGTCTTCTTGATCGGCCCGGTTGCCGGCGTCTATGTGGACCGCTGGGAGCGCCGGCGTACGATGTACGTCTCGGATTTCCTGCGGGCGCTCCTGGTGCTGCTGATCCCGCTCTTTTTTATCGAGAGCGGCAGGATGCTTCCGGTGTACCTGATCATTTTCCTGGTTTTCTGCATCGGCAGGTTCTTCGTGCCGGCGAAGCTTTCGATCATTCCGGATTTGGTCGATAAGGATGACCTGGTCATGGCCAATTCCCTGGTGAATACGACCGGGATGATCGCCGCGATCCTGGGCTTCGGGGTCAGCGGCGTGGTGGTGGAATGGCTGGGGGCAAAGGGAGGGTTTTATCTGGATTCCCTCAGTTTCCTGCTTTCGGCCGCCTGCATCTATCTGATCGCCAAGAAACCGGCTGCGGCGGTGAGCCTGAAACGGGTCGGCCAGGAGATCGTCGAGGTCATCCGTAGCTCTTCGGTGCTTCAGGAGCTTAAAGACGGAGTCGGCTATTTTCTGCGCAACCGCGATATCCGCTCCACCGCCGGGACTCTTTTCATTCTCTGGGCGGCGCTGGGTTCGGTGTACGTGGTGATCATCGCTTTCGTCCAGCAGACGCTGGGTTCGGTGACGAAAGATTTGGGGTTCCTGGCGATGTTTCTGGGGGCAGGGCTTTTCCTGGGGTCGCTGGTGTACGGTAAGCTCGGCCAGCGGCTGCCGCAGATGAGGATGATCTTCGCGGCGCTGGTCTTCAGCGGCCTGATGCTCGTGGTCTTTGCCCAGATGCTGCAGCGTTCTCCCCATTTTTCCACGGCCGCGGTTCTGGCGGTGCTTTTGGGTATCGTGATTGCGCCGATCATGATCGCCTCCAATACCATCGTCCATAACGCCAGTTCCGATGCCATGCGCGGCAAGGTCTTCAGTTCTTTCGAGATCGTCATGCATCTGGCATTTTTGCTTTTTATGTTCCTCAGCAGCTACCTGGCCGAGCGGGTCTCGCCCGGTCGCATCTTGAGCACGGTCGGCGTGCTGGTGGCCTTGGCCGGCAGCCTCAATTTTCTTCTGCATTTCAGGGAGCGGGCATGATCAGACTGAACGAAGAAAAAGAACGCACCCACCGGCAGCCGATTAAGCGCCTGTCGGCGCCTGCCTCGGTCGGCATCCACCTGAGCCAGCACCTGGGAAAGATCGGCACCCCTGCGGTCAAACCCCGGGATCCCGTGCTCCTGGGGCAGCCGCTTTCGGTTTCCGACGCCAAGGTCTACGCGCCGGTGCACGCTTCGGTTTCCGGCACGGTGACGGCGATCGAGTCAATGCCGCATCCGGTGCTGGGGACCTCCCGGGCAGTTATCGTTCAGAGCGACGGAAAAGATACCCCGGCATGGTCGGGCGAGCGCAGCGATCACGAGATTGCCGCGCTTACCCCCGATCAGATCCGCGCGATCGTTTTCGAGGCGGGGATCGTGGGGATGGGGGGCGCCAGTTTTCCCACCCACATCAAGCTCCATCCGCCCAAGCCCCTCGATGCTTTGATCGTCAACGGCGCCGAGTGCGAGCCCTTTATCACCGCTGACGAGCGCCTGATGATGGAGAAGAGCGGGGAGCTCGTGCGCGGGATCGAGCTGGCAGCGCGCGCCGCAGCGGTCAAAAAGGTTTTTATCGCCATCGAGGAGAATAAGCCGGAGGCGATCCGGATCCTGGGTACGGAGGCGCAGAAAAAAGGATATACGCTTAAGGTCCTGCCTTCGCGCTATCCCCAGGGAGGGGAGAAGCAACTCCTGAAATCGGTCCTCGGCCGCGAGATCCCGCCGGGAAAGCTCCCCTTTGATGCCGGCGCTTTGGTGCAGAACGTCGCGACCCTCTACGCGCTGTACGAGGCGGTCTATTTAAAGAAACCCCTTTTTGAGCGGGTCGTGACCGTGACCGGCGATGCCTTGGCGCAGCCCGGCAATTTTCTGGTGCGCATCGGTACGCCCCTCAAGGCCCTTGTCGACGCGTGCGGTCCGCTCCGGCAAGAGCCGGCGGCGGTGATCTGCGGCGGGCCGATGATGGGTGTCGCCCAGTACGGCCTTGAGGCAACGACGATCAAGAGCACCAACGCGGTCCTGGTCCTCGCGCAAGCTCCGTCCCGCACCGCTGCGGATGCCCTTTGTGTCCGTTGCGGCCGCTGCGTTCAGGAGTGCCCGGTCGGGCTCATGCCCTGCATGATCAGCCTCTCGGCGCAGCGGGGCCGCTGGGCTTCTGCGAAGGCCTACGGCGCCGCCGAGTGCATCGAGTGCGGCGTCTGCGATTATGTCTGTCCGCAGCGGCGCAACATGGTCCAGCATATGAAGCTGGCAAAAGCGAGGATGCCGAAATGAAGGAAATAGCGCGTTACGCAGTGACCCTGGGGATCATCTGCAGCGTTGCTGCGGGGGTCCTTGCCGCGGTCAATGCCGTTACCGAGCCGCAGATCCTCCTGCAGAAGCAAAAGCAGGAAAATGCCGCTTTGAGCGAAGTCCTGCCGCAGGCAAAGGAGTTCAAACCCCGCACGCAGGCGGACGGGACACTCTCCTATTATATCGGTTACACGGACCAGCAGCAGCTGGTGGGGTTCGTGCTCAAGGCCGAAGCAAAAGGGTATTCGTCGGTTATCGAAACGTTGACCGGCCTGACCCCCGGACTGGAGATCGTGGCGATCAAGGTGCTCTCTCAGAATGAAACGCCGGGCCTGGGTTCGCAGATCACCGAGCCCGACTTTTCCGGCCGGTTCAAGGGCCGGCGTCCGGAGACGATAGCGGACGTGCAGGCAATTACCGGCGCGACGATTTCCTCATCGGCGGTCATCCGGTCGGTCCAGAAGCGGATTGCGGATCTGAAAGAGGTCCTGCTCCGGGAGGTTTCCGGTGGCCGCTAACTTTACCGTTTCGGCGGCTCCGCATATCCGCAGCCGCGACACCACCGCGGGCATCATGTGGCTGGTCTTCCTGGCGTTGGTTCCGTCGGGAATTGCCGGGGTTGTGCTCTTCGGGGTCCCGGCACTGAAGATCATCCTGATCGCCGTTGCGGCAGCGGTCTTGACCGAGGCGCTCATCCAGCGGTGCATGAAAAAGAAGGTCTCCGTCGGCGACGGGTCGGCGGCGCTGACCGGGCTCTTGCTGGCCTTCAATCTTTCGGCGGGCGTTCCCTGGTGGGTGCCGCTGGTCGGTTCGGTGTTTGCGGTGGCCATTGCCAAACATGCCTTCGGCGGTCTGGGCTCCAACATTTTCAACCCGGCATTGGCGGCGCGGGCATTCCTCATGGCTTCCTGGCCGCGGCACATGACGTCTTTCGTCAAACCCTTCGGCGGCACGGATGCGGTCACCGCGGCAACGCCGCTGCAATTGCTTAAAGAAGGCGGGGCCGCAGACCTGGTCTCTGCCGGATACTCGTATA
Source organism: uncultured Planctomycetales bacterium (assembly GCA_964579435.1). Taxonomy (GTDB): domain Bacteria; phylum Omnitrophota; class Gorgyraeia; order Gygaellales; family Profunditerraquicolaceae; genus CAZOGI01. The sequence goes on along the minus strand of CAZOGI010000017.1, from coordinate 16,557 downwards.
TGGATCTTCTCCTGGGCCGGCGGGGGGGTTGTATCGGCGAAGTCTGCATCGCCGCGCTCCTTTTGGGCGCCGTGGTGTTGCTCTGGCGCAAGATCATCTGGTGGCAGGCCCCGATAAGCTTCGTGCTGACGGTGGGGGCTTTAAGCTGGGCTTTCGGCGGTAAAGGCTGGGGCGGCGGCGATTTCCTCGGCAGCATCCTTTCGGGAGGGCTGGTGCTGGGCGCGTTTTTCATGGCCACCGACTATGTCACGACCCCGGTGACCAGGTCCGGCAGTTTCATCTTCGGCGTCGGGTGCGGGCTCCTCACCTTCGTGATCCGGCGCTTCGGCGGGTACCCGGAAGGGGTTTCCTACGCCATCCTGATGATGAACGCCACCGTGCCGCTCATCGACCGGTTCGTGCAGCCGAGAAGGTATGGCAGGCCGTAGCAGAAGTTCGGAGTTTGGAGTGGGGAGTTTTGAGGGAAAGAGGCACACTCCCAACTCCTAGCTCCCGACTCCTAACCAAGGGAAAAAGATGGGCAAGCTTATAAAGGAATTCACCAAAGGCATTACGATCGAAAATCCGACGTTCGGGCTGGTCCTGGGGCTATGCCCGACCCTGGCGGTCTCGACTTCCGTCGTCAATGCCATCGGCATGGGCGCGGCGGCGACCTTTGTGCTCCTGGGCTCCAACATCATCATTTCGGCGGTCAGGCGCCTGATACCGGAGCAGGTGCGGATCCCCTGCTACATCGTTATTATTGCCACCTTCGTGACGATCAACGAGCTGGTGATGAAGGCGTTCTTTCCGGCCTTGAACGCCGCACTGGGGATCTTCGTGCCGCTGATCGTGGTCAACTGTATCGTTCTGGGCAGGGCAGAGGCCTTTGCCTGCAAGCGGGCGGTCGTCGATTCGATATTCGACGCGTTGGGGATGGGGGTGGGATTCACGCTTGCCCTGGTGATCATCGCCGCTTTGCGCGAGATGGTCGGTTCAGGCACCCTTTTCGGCCTGACGCTCGTCAAGGGTTTCGAACCGGCGGCAATGTTCGTTCTGGCTCCGGGGGCGCTTCTGACCATGGGGCTCTTGATCGGGCTGGTGAATTACTGGCACCTGCGCCGCAAGGACGGCCGCCAGATAGACAAGGTGGGTTGCGATGGATGCCGCTAAACTCCTCTCGATTGCCATCTCGATGGTTTTCATCAACAACTTCATTCTCTCCAAATTCCTCGGGCTCTGCTCTTTTATCGGCGTCTCCAAGGAAACAAAGCCCGCGGTCTCGATGGGGTTTGCGGTCACCTTCGTCACCACCATGTCCAGTATCATCACGTGGCTTATTTACCGCTACCTGCTTATTCCCTTTAACCTGACCTACCTGCGCACGATCTCCTTTATCCTGGTCATCGCCAGTTTCGTGCAGCTGGTGGAGATGGTCGTGCGCAAGATCGCCCCGCCCCTGTATAAGGCGTTCGGGATCTACCTGCCGCTCATCACGGTCAACTGCGCGGTGCTGGGGGTGGCGGTATTGAATTCCGAGACGTTTTTCAACGGCAAGAGCGCCGTGGCGGGAGGGTTTCTCCTGAGCACGGCCCAGGGTTTTTTCGCCGGGGTCGGGTATCTGGTGGCGATGCTCTTGATGTCTGGCATCCGGGAACGTCTGGAGCTGGCTGAGGTTCCCCGCAGCATGAAAGAGGTGCCGCTTGCCTTCGTGGTGGCGGCATTGATGAGTCTGGCATTCATGGGGTTCAACGGGTTCAAAATCTGACTTGCCTATGAGCGCGACGCTTCTTGTTCCGGTACTGACGCTGGGCGGCCTGGGGATCGCTTTCGGGGTGGGGTTGGCTCTGGCCTCGAAGAAATTCCGTGTCGAGGCAGATCCGCGCATCGATAAGGTTTTTCAGTGCCTGCCCGGGGTCAACTGCGGCGCCTGCGGGATGCCCGGATGCATGGGGCTGGCCCAGGCGCTGATCGAAGGTGCTGCCGGGGTTGAGCGCTGCACGGTGGCGAATGAGGCAGCGCGCGCCCAGATCGCCGGCATACTCGGCGTGGAGGCGAAGTCGCGCGTGCGCATGGTGGCGGTTTCGCATTGTTACGGCGGCCGGCAGCGGGCAAAGGATAAATTCTCTTATAGCGGCATCCAGGATTGCATTGCCGCCGCATTCGTGGCCGCAGGACCCAAGGCCTGCGCCTTCGGCTGCATCGGCATGGGCACCTGCGCGCGCGCCTGCCCGGTGGGCGCCATCGCCATGAGCGCCGAAGGCCTTCCGGTCGTCGATGAAACCCGCTGCACTGCCTGCGGGCAATGCGTTGCCGTCTGCCCCAAAAAGCTCTTTGAGCTGGTTCCGGTCACCAAGGCTTACGCCGTGCGCTGCAAGTCCCTGGAGATGGGCAAAAAGGTAACGCAGGTCTGTTCGGCCGGGTGCATCGGCTGCCGCAAATGCGAGCGCGCCTGTCCGACCAAGGCGATGAAGATCGTCGAAAACCTCGCGGTCATCGATTATTCCATTTGCGATAACCGGGGCGCCTGCTTTGCCGCCTGTCCGACGGGAGCGATCGCCAAACGGGAGAAGAGACGATGGGTGAGCAGAGAAAAAACATAGCGGTTTTCGCCTCGGGAAACGGCTCCAACTTCAGCGCGATCGCGCGCGCCGTCTCCGCGGGCAGGCTCCCCGCCCGGCTGGCGCTTTTAGTCTGCGATAACCCCAAGGCTTATGTGCTCGCGCGTGCCCGGCGTGCCAAAGTCTCCGTTGCGCTCGTCGACCGCAATCAGCATCTCTCGCGCAGCTCTTTCGAGCAGCAGATAAGCGCCCTGATGAAAGAGCATGCCATCGACGTGATCGCCCTCGCCGGGTTCATGCGCCTGCTCTCCGCCGACTTCGTCAGCGAGTTCCGCGGCCGCATCCTCAATATCCACCCGTCGCTTTTGCCGTCGTTTAAAGGGACCCACGGCATCCGCGATACCTTCGAATACGGCTGCAAGGTCGCCGGCGTGACCGTCCATTTCGTCGACGAGCACCTCGATCACGGCCCGATCATCCTGCAGGCGGCCGTCCCCATCAGGCCCCGCGATACCCTCCCGGCGCTCGAAGCCAGGATCCACCGGCTCGAGCACCGTCTCTACCCCGAGGCACTGCGCTTGTTCGTTGAAGGTCTGCTGCAGACAGACGGCAGGCGGGTCAGCGTACGCTAGGCCGGTGCGCCCAGAGCGCTTCGTTCGTCAATTCACTGCGGTCGCGGTTGGCAAGGTCGGAAAAAACAATCCCTGAAAAATCACGGAATTCGTAGCTCTGTATGCAGTAGGCCGCAAGGTTGGTCACTTCTGCCGTAATATCGATGGGCTCAGGCGGCGGCGCGGTCTGGCGTATCGTATAGACGAAGAAGAAGAGACCCTTCACGAATATCCCGTCGCTTTTCTCCACCTTAAAATAGCTCTTGAGCGATTCGCCCTGGAACAGGGCGCCGATGCGCTGGGCGATCTGTTCGGCGAGGAAGTCCGGGAGCCGGATATCATAGGCGTGCAGATGGGCGCCGGTGGTGTCTCCCACGGCGTCGGGGGCGAGCTTGAAGCGCAGGACGTAGCGCCTGTTGGCTTCGGTCCAGGGGATGGCGCCGTTGTGTGATTTGCGGATATCGGCGACGTTGCCGATGATCATGTAATCCAGGCCGATCGTCGTGTCGGAGGCGGCGACGGCGAAGAACTCCGGGGCCTTATCGGCGCTCAGGAGCACCCGTCCGGCGGTGGTGAGGATGTTGCGCAGCTTCTCGACCAACTCATCGTCGAGGATCTTGTCTTCCTTGACCCCGTAATCCTTATGCAGGATCTTGGTCACGGGGGCGTAGATCCAGAGGGTGGTGGGGGTGCGCAGGACGCTGACGTCGAGGTTGTATTCGTCTTTGCAGATCTGCTTGACCAGGTGCGGGATCGTCGCCTCCTCGTAGGTGGAGGAGACGTCCAGGTCGCAGCCGCCGGCCAGAGAGAGGATGAGGCTACAGCAGAGGAGGGCGGCTCTTGCCGAATTCCTTGAAGATCGCGTCGATCTCGTCATAGCTGAGCTCGTCCTTTGCCAGCAGTTCCGCGGCGAAACGGTCCAGGAGCGCCCCTTCCTGGGTGAGGAGTCCTTCGACCTCCCGCAGGCACTGGTTGAGGATCTCCTGCACGTCCAGAGTCAGGCGCGCCTTTGCCTCTTCCGAAAGGTAGGAGACGTTGTCTCCGCGGAAGACCCCGTAGTGCTGCGAAAGATTTGCCAGGTGGGCCCAGTTCCCGACGAGACCCGAGGTGCCCATGCCCCAGTGCCAGACCATCCGGTAGGCGGTGTCCATCGCCTGGGTGAAATCCATGCTCACCCCCGAGGTGGTCTGCCCCAGGCGCAGTTTTTCGGCGACAAAGGAGCCGAGGCTGACCTTTATGTCGCCCAGGTACTGGGCGCGGGTGCGCACGTGGATCTCCTCGCGCGGCTGCGGCATGACGAACCCCAGCGCGCCCCCGCGGGCAAGGATGGTCGCCTTGAAGACGTCGTGATGGGGGGCGAAGAAGTACATGGTGATGGCGTGCCCCGCCTCGTGGACGGCGATCTTGCGGCGTTCCTCTTCGGTGAAGACGAGGCGGTGCTTGATCCCCATCTCGACGCGGTCATAGGCCTCGGAGATCTCCTTCATCGAGATCGCTTCCTTGCGGTTGCGCACGGCGATAAAGGCGGCCTCGCGGATGAGGTTGGAGACGTCCGCCGGGCTGTTGCCGACGGTCAGGCGCGCCAGGCGTTTGACGTCGACGGTGGCGTCGTATTTTACTTTCTTGAGGTAATAGGTGAAGAGGTCTTCGCGCTCTTTGAGGTTCGGCCAGTCGACGTAGATCTTGCGGTCGAAGCGGCCCGGGCGCAGGAGCGCCTGGTCCAGGAACGTCTCGGGGGCGTTGGTGGCGCCGATGACGATGATGTTGTGCTGTTTTGACTTGAGCCCGTCCATTTCGATGAGGAGCTGGTTGAGGGTGGTGTTGGACTCGGTCTGGCCGCCGAAACCCCGGTCGACGGCACGCTGGGCGCCGACGGCGTCGAGCTCGTCGATGAAGATGATGCATCCGCCCTCGGTGTAGGCCAACTGCTGGGCGCGCTTGAAGAGCTTGCGGATGCGGCTGGCGCCGACCCCGACGAACATCTCGATGAATTCGGAGCCGGACATCGAGATAAAGGGCAGGTTCGATTCGGTGGCGATCGCCTTGGCAAGATAGGTTTTGCCGCAGCCCGGCGGCCCGATCATGAGGATGCCGCGCAGGATCTCCCCGCCGATGCGTTTCAGGTGCGCCCGGTCGGAGATGAGGCGCACGACTTCGGTCGCCTCTTCCTTGGCCTCATCCATCCCGATGACGTCCGTCCATTTGACCGCAAGTTCGCCGCCGAGGATCGCCTTCTTGCCCAGGTGGGTGAATTTGGAGAAGCCGCCGCGCATGATCCACATCCACATGATCGCCCACAGGGGCATGGAGATGATGTAGACGGTGCTGGAGATATAGAATTGGATGACCGATTGCGCCAGGGTCGCTTTCTTGAAATAGGGGTCGGAGGTGTTCCAGGCGATAACGGCGTTACGGATGAAGATGACGAGTGAAAGGACGAGCAGGGCCGTCAGGACCGTGGCGATGATCCCGATCCAGTGGAGTTTGAAAAATAGTTTGAGTTTTCGGGTGTTCATTGGGCCTCCTTGAGGTGAGCCTTGTGCGCGCGCGCTGACCCGGCGGCGCGGAGCCGAAAGAGTATCAATTACAATAACATACGTATCTGCCCTGCGTCAACCACAATTTGGGAGAGTAAAATAGGCCTTGACCCCGAAACGCCGGGCTGTATAATATACATTCGTTTGTTGCTTTAGACCATTCCATTCATAAGGAGTCTCACATGGCAAAGATAAAGAAGGTCCTGGCGCGCGAGATCCTCGATTCGCGGGGCAATCCGACGGTCGAAGTCGATGTGGTCCTGGAAAACGGCATCATGGGCCGCGCCGCCGTTCCCTCGGGAGCCTCGACCGGCGAGAACGAGGCGCTGGAGCTGCGCGACGGTGACAAGAAACGCTATTTAGGCAAGGGCGTACTCAAGGCGGTGGGGAATGTCAACACGGCGATCGCCGCCGCGATCAAGGGCAAGCAGGCGGATTTCGAGAAGATCGACGCCGCGCTCCTGAAGCTCGACGGCACCGAGAATAAGGCCAACCTGGGCGCCAACGCGATCCTGGGCGTCTCGATGGCCGTTGCCAAGGCTGCGGCACTGGCCAAAAAGAAGCCGCTCTACGCCTTTCTCGGCGGCGCGAACGCGCGCATCCTGCCGGTCCCGCTGATGAATATCCTCAACGGCGGCCTGCACGCGGACAACAACCTCGACATCCAGGAATTCATGATCATGCCCATCGGCGCGCCGACTTTTTCCGAAGCGCTGCGCTATGCAACCGAAGTGTTCCACAGCCTCAAGGGGATCCTCAAGTCAAAAGGGCTGGCGACGTCGGTCGGGGATGAGGGCGGATTCGCCCCGAACCTGCAGTCCAACGAAGAGGCGCTTACCCTTATAATGGAGGCGATCGAAAAGGCAGGCTACCAGCCCGGCAAGGATATCTTCCTGGCCCTTGACTGCGCCTCCAGCTCTTTCTATAAGAACGGCGCTTATCAGTTTGAGGGAGGATTGAAACAGTCTGCGGAGCTTGTGGATATATACGAGCGCTGGCTCGGGAAATACCCGGTTGTCTCGATCGAGGACGGCCTCGGCGAGCATGACTGGCAGGGCTGGAAGCTGATGACCGAGCGGCTGGGCGCCAAGCTGCAGCTGGTGGGGGATGATATCTTCGTGACCAATCCGAAGATTTTCAAAAAAGGTATTGAAGAAAAGATCGGCAATGCTATACTGGTAAAAGTCAATCAGATCGGTTCGCTCTCTGAGACGCTCAAGGCGGTTTCCCTTGCCAAGCGCAGCAAATACGGCGCGATCATGTCTCACCGCTCCGGCGAAACCGAGGACGCGACGATCGCGCACCTGGCGGTTTCCACCGGGGTCGGACAGATCAAGACCGGTTCGCTCTCGCGGACAGACCGGATCTGCAAATACAACGAGTTATTGCGTATCGAAGGCGAGTTGGGCAAGCGCGCCGTTTATTTCGGGACGCGATGGCAGCGTTAGAGATGCATGCTCAAAAAGGCCTTTTGGCTTTTTGGTATGGCGGTCCTGGTTCTGATGCTTTTCCTGCCGGGTTACACCAAGCTGCAGGAACTGCGCGATAAGAACCGCACGCTTGAACAGAAGATCCGGCGGCTGAACATCGAGAACGTGCTTTTGCAACAGGAGCTCTCCCGCATCGAAAGCGATCCGGTGTACCAGGAGCGGGTGGCACGGGAGAAGCTGGGTGTGGTGCGCAAAGGCGAAGTGCCGGTGAAGATCGTTCCGGTCGAGCCGCAGCAGCATTGAAAAAGTAAGTAGATTTTGCGGGGTGCGCCCAGCAAGGGCGTACCCGCGATGCAAATTTTGCGGGGTGCGCCCAGCAAGGGCGTACCCGCGACTCCGATTTCGCGGGGTGGAGCAGTCCGGTAGCTCGTCAGGCTCATAACCTGAAGGTCAGAGGTTCAAATCCTCTCCCCGCAACCATGTCCCGACGCAAAAAAAGCCTCTCTCGAGTTACACTCGGGAGAGGCTTTTTTGCCTTGAAGAACCGCGATACTGCGCCGATGGTGTCTTGTGAGTACGTTTTGATGCGGCATAATATCCCATTGTTATTTTCGCGGTAATGCTTTAGAATAATTACAAGTGTCTAGATGGTATTGTGTTGCGGCAATGGGTTCTGGTGTATCGCAAAGGCTACGTTTTATATCGGGCGCGTCAGGAGCCAGCCTATGTCCGTGAGAAAACCGGGATTGATCTTTTCGATCGTGGTATTGGGCTGCTGTTGCCTGTGCCGCGCCGTTGTAGCTGCAGCCCAGGAAGCCGATGAGACGCTCCGCCGGGCGCGGGGCCTTTTCCAGCAGGAGCATTTCGAAGAGGCGTTGCCGCTCTTCATCGAACTGGATACAGCAAATCCCCAATCCGCAGCGATCGCCTTTGAGCTGGGCCTTACGTATAAACGCCTTCAGGATTATAATTCCGCGCAGCGTCATTTCACCGATGCCCTGACCCGCCAGCCTATAGCCAAAGCGGCCTTTAGCGAATTGATCGACGTGTTCCTGCAGAAAAACGATCCCGATGCCGCGCAGGAGTGGGTCGGCCGGGCCGAGCAGGAGGGGATGAACTCCGCGGCAATCTCTTTCCAGAAGGCTCTTATCCTCATCAAAATGGGCAAAGATTATGAGGGCGCTTTGGCTGCTCTTGATGCGGCAGTGCGCCTGGATCCTGCCTTGTCCAAGGCCGTCGAGTACCAGCGGGGTATTGTGAGGATGCATCTGAAGGATTTTGACGCGGCGCAGGCGGCTTTCGATGAGGTTATCACCAGGGCGGCGAATACCGAGCTGGCGGAGTTCGCCAACGAATATATCGCCGCTCTCGAGAGCGCCCGCGAGGCGGACAAAAAGCTGCGCGGTTCCCTCGGGTACGCGGTCCAGCACGACGATAACGTGGTCTTTCGTCCGCAGAACGACGCCCTGGCGCAATCCGTTTCCGAAGACGATGACTGGCGGCATGTCTTCACCGCTGCGGGGGATTACACGCGGCAGCTCAGTGATGCGCTCTCGGTCAAGGCCGGAGGCTCGTTTTACGGGACCAAGCAGGACCAGCTCGGCTTTTATGACATGATGAGTTATGACCTGCCGCTTCAGGCGACCCTGCGCCTGAAGAACGCGACGGTTGCCTTCCCCGTGCACTACAATTACGTCACCGTCAATGACCGGCGCTACCTTGAGGTCTGGGGAATGGGCACGACCGCGAACCTGCCGCTTGACCAGAAGAACATGCTCCAGCTGCAGGCGCAGCATTCGATCAAGAAATACCGCTTTAGCCCCAGCGTCCATGACGACCAGAAGAGCGGGCGGGAATATTTGGCGGCGATAGGCGTGTATCATTTCTTCGGGCGCCGGAATGCCGGGTTCCTGAATCTGCGCTACGCCCTGAATTATGAAGACACCGTCGGGAGAAACTGGACGTACACCGGGAACCGTTTTACCATGACGGCGGTTATCCCTTTTTTGCGGCGTTTCAAGTGGAACGCGGTCGGGGACATTTTCCTGCAGGATTTTTCCAAACAAAACTCAACCTACGACAAGGACCGCAGCGACTATGTCTGCACCGCCTCGAATCTTCTTGCCTGGGAGTTCATGCGCAACGCCGAGCTGCAGGTCCAGCATACCTTTGTCTATGACGGTTCAAGTATCGGCATCTACAAGTACCGCAAGAATATTTACGGGGTGGGAGTCAAATACCGTTTTTAAAACAGCGGATAAGGGGGAACGGACATGAGAGTAGCGAAGGCCGTTTTTATCCTCTGCGGCATTTTTTGTTGCAGCGTTCTGGGCCGCGCGTGGGCAGAGCCAATGCCCGTCGGCACGATCCGCGTCGTCGAGGGCGTCTGTGATCTCTCCCGTGCGGGAGGCGCTGCGGCGATGATCCCCGAGAGCATGCCCCTCTTCCTGCACGACCGGGTCCGGACGAAACAGTACTCCAAGGCCGAGATCACCCTCGCCGATAAGAGCGTGATCAGGCTTGCCGCCTCCAGCTGCGTGACGGTCGAGGAGTTCGGCCTGGACGCCAGGCAGAAGCGGCAGATCTGCCGCGTGAAGTTGAGCCGGGGAAAGCTCGAGGCAGTCGTCTCCAAGACCGGCGCGCCGGACACCTTCGTCATCGATACCCCCAATGCCTCCGGTTCGGTGAAGGGATCGGATATCTTTGTGTCCTATCTGGCCGGAAAGACCGGGGTATTCGTGCACGAGGGGGCGATGTCGGTGGGCAATCCCTCCCTTCCCGACGCCCGTGCCAGGGTTACGCAGGGTAAGTGCGTGCTCGTGCCGTTCGATGAAGCCCCGGGGCGGGTGCGCTACGCTCTCGATGCGGAGCTCTCCCGCAACAGGAAGGAAGTCGAAAAAGAATTGATCAAGAAATGGATCCCCTCGCAAAACGCCGCGGCGATGGGCGCTCAGATCTTTGCTTTGAGCGGCCAGGTGCGCCTGTTCCGCAAGGGCGCGGCGGACTGGCGCGCTGCGCAGCCGCAGGAGACGCTGGCGGAAGGGGATAAGCTGCAGACGGGCGTTGACGGAAAGGCCCAGATCCGTCTGGACAACGGCAACGTCCTGATCGTCAATCAGTCGACCGAAGTCGCCGTCGGGACGCTGCGCTCTGAGCCCAGGAGCGGCACCTTCTCCAACACCTTCGAGATGTCGTACGGCAAGGTGAACGGGATCGTCGAAAAAATGAACGGACGCTCGACGTTCGAGCTGAAAACCCCGACGGTCATCTGCGGCGTTCGCGGAACGATCATGGAAGTGATCGCGCCTGCGCCCGCAGCCCCGGCGGCAGGGACGCAGGTCTTTTACGAGGGGGGCAACGGCGTGGTCACCAGCATCTCAACCGGCCAGATCCAGGATGTCGCTGCTGGCCAGAACGTCCTGGTCGATGCCGCAGGAACGATCGCGCCGCCGCAGCAGACAACGGCTGAACAACGCGGTGTGATCGTGCAGACCGTCGCTTCCTCGGCAGGCGCAGAGCGTCTCTCTTCGGGTAGTGATTCGGCAACGGTTGAAGGCGAGAGCGCGTCTGCGGCGGCAGAGGCGGCCGTTTCCTCTTCGGGCGAGGCGCCGGTTGCTTCGGCCGGATCGGACCTGGGCGGCGCCGCGCTCCTGTCGACGCTTACCTATGACCAAGTGGTCGCGCCTGCGTCCGCCGCGGATCCTTCTTCGACGGGTCCGGCGGTTTCCTACCAGGTGGCGCTCCCCCCGGATATGCATGGCGGATTGGTCTTTCTTACGCCGGACATGGATATCAAGCTTATGAGCGACCATACCTGGACCGCAGAGATCGGCAAGACCCAGATCGGTAAGTACGTTGGGCTCGCCGGGGCGTGGACTTTTTCTTGCACCAGCGGCGCGGATCAGGCGGTTGTCTCCGGCAATAACTTTCCGGCTACCTATACCACGACCGGCTCGGTCAGCGGCACGATAAACGGCCAACCGATCGTCGGAACGGCGACTTTGATCTATGATGCTTCCCCGACGGATGACTTCGACGGTACGGCTTCAGGCACGTGGGGGTCGTGAAGGGGGGCGGTGTTTCAAGGAGGGAGGAGCTATGGTTTTGAATGTCGCGATCAAGGAAAAGGAACCGAAGGTCTATTTGCTCTCTTTGAGCGGGGAGATCAATACCGAGACGCACGAGACCCTGACGCAGAAAGCCGGCGAGATCCTGAATAAGGCAGCGGGTATCATCATCGACATGACCGAGGTCTCCTATGTCAGCAGCATGGGGCTCAGCGCTATCTTCCGGCTGAAGCTTGCCCTCGAAGAGCGCAAAGGGACCCTGGCCCTGGTCAATCTGCAGCCAAAGGTCGCTTTGGTATTTGACGCAATGAAGGTCCTGACTCCCCAGATGTTCGCCAGTCTCCAGGAGGCGGACGAATACCTTGATTCGTTCCTCGACGGGGTCCAGAAGGGCACTATCCAGCCCCGCGCGCCTCAGGATTGAGCCGCTGCATGCAGATAGAACAGACCCTCGCCACCGATCTGAAACAGATCCCTGCTTTTGTGGCCCGCGTTGAGCGGGAGGTATGCGCCGTTACTTCCTGCGCAGACGAAGCGTTCAAGGTCAAGCTTGCCCTGGAAGAAGCGCTCTCCAACGCCATGCGCCACGGCAATGCCTCTCTGCCTGAAGCGCTCGTGTTGGTGCGCGTTATGATCGATGCTGCCGGCGTCTCAATCGAGGTGCGGGATGAGGGGCCGGGGTTTGATTTCACGCAGGTTCCCGATCCCAACTCCGCTACCGGCATGCGCAAACCTTCCGGCCGGGGGATCTATCTTATGCGCAAGCTCATGGACCGGGTTGAATTCTTCGATGCCGGGCGCGGCGTGCGCATGACCAAATCCTTTCCCGGAGTTTGAGGCAATGAATAGGATATCCCTGCGTATCTATGCCGGGCTGTGTTTCGTGTTCCTGGTGGTTGCAGGGGCAGTCACGCGCTCCGATCTTTTCCTCGCCCAGGAATTTTTCTTCAACGACCGGTTCATGCGTCTGCGGCCGCCGTTACCGACCGCCCCGGAGATCGTGATCGTCGAGATATCCGACGATACGCTCAGCAGCCTCGGGGTCTGGCCGCTCCCGCGGGCATATCATGCCGCGCTCATCGAGGCGCTCCTTCAGTTCGGCGCCCGCAGTATCGTTTTCGACATCCTCTTCAGCGAGCCGGGCGAGGATGATGCGCAGTTTGCCCGCAGTATAGAGGAAGCGGGCAACGTTTACCTGCCGCGCGCGTTCCGTCTGCAGCCGCACGGCCCACGCTACGGCACAAGCCCTGCCATTGAGATCGCCGCAGGCCTGCAGCCATCGCTGGCGGCTGCGGCGCGGGGTATCGGGCATATCAACGTTAGCGTCGACCCCGACGGGAAGCTGCGCCGGCTGCCGCTTCTGGTACAACACGGCAGCGACACCTCCCTTTCTCTCGCCCTGTTGGTTGCCTTGCACCGGATGGAGCTCGATGCGGAGCAGGTGCGGGTTTCTCCCGAGGCCCTGACCGTGGCAAACCGGCGGATCCCGCTTGACCGGGACGGCGCGATACTGCTCAACTATCCCGGTCCCTGGAATAAAACGTTTGTTCACGTTTCGTATGCCGACGTTCTTAAATCCGCAGTTGATCTGCAGGAAGGCAGGGCGCCGCGCCTTGACCCGGGGATACTTGAAGGTGCGGTCTGTTTTGTGGGGTTGACCGCGACCGGGACCGCTGACCTGCGCGCCACCCCTTTTGACACGAGTTATCCGCTTGTCGGCGCACAGGCAAGCCTGCTCAACAGCATGCTTTCGGGCAGTTTCATCGCGCGCCTTTCCCCGCCGTTGCGCCTTGCCTGCAACGCGGTCATCTTCGCGTTGGCGTTGCTGATATGTCTGCGGCTTGCGCCGTTTCGAGCGTTCGTTGCGTGCCTGGGGATCGCGCTGCTGTCCGTGGCGGGGGCCTGGGTTTTGTTCGTCAAGGGCGGGCTGTTTACCGACGTCTTCCTGCCGCTGTGCGTGATCGCGGTCGTGTATGTTTCGGTGCTCCTGGCGAAATTTTTCGAAGAAGTCCAACGCCGCAGGATTCTGGAAAAAGAGCTCGAGATCGCCGCCGCGATCCAGCGCAGTTTTCTGCCCGCCGGGTCGCGTCAGCGCCTGGGCCTGGAGATCGATTCGTATCTGAGTCCGGCTAAATTCGTTGCGGGCGACTTTTACGACTTGATTGAGCTCGACGAGGATACGGTGGGGCTTTTTATCGGCGATGTCTGCGGCAAGGGGGTTTCGGCTGCGCTGATCATGGCGCAGGCGATTTCGCTTTTGCGCGAGGCGGCCCGGCTGAGCCGCGACCCGGCAACGGTCCTTTCGTTCTTGAATGATGCGCTCGTGCCGGTCCTGAAAGGCCGTTTTGTGACCGGACAGTACCTGGTGGTTGATGCTCGCGACGGGAGCTGGGCGGGCGCCTCTGCAGGCCATTGCCCGGCCCTTTCGTTCCATGCCGACCGTGAAACGGCGAGCGAAATTCTATCGGTCGCCGGTCCGCCTCTGGGGCTGGTGCCGAACGTGACCTACGCGTCGGTGCGCAGCCGGCTGTCTGCGGGAGAGGGTATATTCCTGTATACGGACGGCTGGACCGAAAGCCGCAACCGCCGCAATGAAGAATTAGGAACGCGTGTCCTCAAGGACTGGGTGATTCAGGCGCGCCGCGCCGGCATGCGGGAGTTCTTTCCGTTTCTGCTGGAGAAGCTCAACGCTTTCGTGCATGCCGCGCCTCAGCATGACGATGTGACGGCGCTCGTCCTGAAGTATCGGGGGCAGCCGTTCTGAGGGGGAAAACGGCACGGGAGTATCGTGTTGCGCGACGGGTAAATTTTCCCCGCTCCCCCTTGTTTTTTGCCGTTTGAGAGGATATACTTTTATTGTAAATTGACAATTTGGTGAATTTACCATTTGAAAAAGGCAAACTCAGGGTAACCTGGGGACGCAAAGCGACAGCCCCGACGAGACGGTCGGGGGGCTGCGCTGCCCAATGGTAAGACGGTATGCGCCTTCCTTGGTAGCCCTAATGCGTTTGCATTAGGGCTTTTTTATTGCGCCTTCTTTCCCTGAGCCGGCCGGAAAGGTACGCGGATGAAGGCGCTGTGTTCTCTCGGGGGGCTGCTCGGTGCGCTCGTGCTGGTCTTGAATACGGCGTACGCCTCCGTTAACCTGGAGGCGCTCTCCTCGATCGAGTCCAGCGGAAACCCCCGCGCTTTCAATTCCCGCACCAACTGTTTCGGGCTCTTTCAGATCTCAATCGTTTGTCTCCAGGACTATAACAGCAGGAACAAAACCGCTTACACGACAGAGGATCTCTTTGATCCCGAGGTCAACCGCAGGATAGCCGCCTGGTACCTCGATTGGCTCAGGCACGCATTGCCGCGTTTCGGGGTTCCGGCAGATTTAAAGAATATCCTCGCCGCTTATAATTGGGGGATCGGTAATGTCGCGCGTTGGCACAAGGCCGGGGCGGATCCGCAGCTTCTGCCCCGGGAAACCGCCCGCTATGTCCAGAAATATTGCGCTTTGACCGGAGAAAATTTAACCGGCGCAGTCCGTTTGGGTTTTATCCCTGATTACTATTAGATTTCTCGTCCCCGCTCCTATCCAAAATGCACTAGTGTAAAATAGCAAAATTTCAGGGGCCGGTTCCGATTAAATTCAGAAATTGCCATAACAAATTATATTCCAATTAGTTGCATTCCTATTCAAAACCTTGTCAATGGGGAGATCGTATGGTATACTCTTATTGAGTAAGGAGAGGATGAAAATGGATAAGCGCGAAGCGTAATCCTTTTTCGAAAAGCAACCGCTTTCAAACGGTTGTTTTTTTTTCTCTATGCAGACCAAAGAACAGCAGATCAAAATCCTCGTAGTTGAAAGCGACCCCGTCCAGCTGCAGCTCATCCGCAGGCTCTTCGGAGGCACTAACGGAGCGTTGTTCGAGCTTGAATACGCGGAACGCATCTCCCAGGCGATCGAGCTGCTGCACAGCGAATCAATAGATGTCATACTTCTCAATATGTCGATGCCGGATTGCGAGGGCCTCAATGCCCTGCACAGCATTCGCTACGCCGCTCCCGGGCGGCCGATCATTGTCATCACCCCGCAGATGGACGAGGTTTTAGGGGCGCGGCTCCTGCGCGAAGGGGCGCAGTGGTACCTGAGCCGGGAACAGCTGGAGAACGAGCTTATCTCCAGCGTCCTGCAGCATGCCTTGGACCGTCAGCGCATGGAAGCGGCGATCCGAGAATCGGAGTTCCAGTACCGCAATGCGATCGATTTCATGGCCGATGCCATACACCTGGTTGACCGGGACCTGCACATCGTGCTGATGAACAAAACGTTCAAAGGATGGATGGCCCGTCTGGGTATCGACAACCATTGCGAGGGAAAAGATATTTTCGAAGTCTTCCCGTTCCTGGCGCCGCAGGTGAGGCAGGAGTACGAAAGCGTGTTCCAGAGCGGCGAATCGGTGGTGACGGAGGAGGCAAACCGGGTCAACGGCAACAGCTTCCTTACCGAAACCCGCAAGATCCCGGTTTTCCGTAACGGCACCGTCGTTCAGGTCATAACCGTCATCAGGGATATCACCGAACGCAAGCAGTTTCAGGACGAACTGGTCGAAAAAGAACGTTTTCTCTCCGGGGTCTTCTCCAGCATCCAGGACGGCCTCAGCATTCTCGACTGCGAGATGAACATCCTGCGGGTCAACTCGACCATCGAATCCTGGCATGCCTACGCCAAGCCGATCATCGGCAAGAAATGCTACAAGGTCTACCATAATCTCGATGAGCCCTGCAGCGTTTGTCCGACGCTGGAGACGCTGCGCACGAAGAAATCGTCCTATGCCCTGATCCCCAAGGGCGGGGAGAACGGCACGGTCGTGGGGTGGCTGGAGCTCTACACCTTCCCGTTTATCGATTCGGCAACCGGGGAGATGCAGGGGGTAATCGAGTACGTCCGGGATGTCACCCGGCGCAAACGCGCGGAAGAGGAGAAGGAGAAGCTGAACCGGGAGCTGCTCAAGAGCAACAAACGCCTCAAGCAGATGGCCCTGCGAGACGTGCAGACCGGCCTCTATAACCACCGGTTCCTCGAAGATTTCATCGAGACGGAATTCCACCGTTCGCGCCGCTATTATCAGCCTCTGTCCGTCCTCATGATCGATATCGATTATTTCAAATCGATCAACGAAGTGTACGGCCACGAATTCGGCGACGTGGTCCTGAAGCAATTCGCCGGACAGCTCAAGCGCCTGGTGCGCCTCTGCGATACGGTGATCCGTTTCGGCGGCGAGGAGTTCATTATCGTCGCCCCCAAGATCGACCGCAGCACCGCCCTGGTCATGGGGCAGCGGTTGCTGGATGCGGTCAATCTCTACAATTTCGGCGAC
>CAZOGI010000016.1:0-38871 GCA_964579435.1 uncultured Planctomycetales bacterium | reverse complement strand
AGGCCGGTCACGCCGAGGGCAAAGACCGAACCGTGCATCGGGGACTTGGTCTTGGTGCTGAACCATTCTGCCGCGCCCGAGACGAGGCCGGTGATCGCCGCTTCGAAGAGGTTGCCGTTGCGCAGGGCGCTGCCTGCCGCCGCCGAGAGCATCACCAGGGCCTCATCGTCCACCCCGGCCATGCTCAAGAGCACCTTGACCGCCGAATACATCGCCACGTTCATATAGCCGCGCCAGAACTCTCCCCACTGGTAACGCATCGCCTCGGACTCGCTCATGAACACGTACTCGCCATAGACCTTCTGCGGCTGCCCGTCTTTGCCGTAGCGCAGCCGGTCCCATAACGACGGTTTCGGGGCGTTGGCGTTATTCTGGTCGGCGCCGTTGGCCTGGGCCTGCTGCTGCTCGGCATTGCCCTTGCCGGTTATCCAGTTCCAGAACCTGACCACCGGGCTGCGGTTCTGCCGGCCCTTGATCACAAAGACATTGTAGCCGTTCTTGAGCTCAACCGGCCCGTTCTTGCCGTAGCGCGCTTCCAGCTGCGCCAGCAAGGTCTGGGCTTCCTGGGCAGACACCACCTGGGAACAGAGCTTGCCCTGGTCGTTATAATAGTACACCCGGGTCTGTTTCGCCTGCGCCGTCGGCCCGTGTTTCGGATCATAGTGGCCGAAGACATTGAGGACGCGCTGCAGGATCGACTTGATGATCTGGCCGCCCAGGAGGCCTGCCAACAACCCCAGGGCCTCGCCGATATACTTGTTTTCGAAGGCGTCCTTGAGGACCTCCTTGATATACGCGATCGCCGCGGCAACCGCCGCGTCGATGAGGGCCTGGACGAGCACCGCCTTGCTGATGACGGTCGCGCAGAAATCGCCGATACGGGACAGGACCGTGCTTGCCGCCGCCTTGCCGCCTTCCCGCGCCGCCGACTGGGCGGAAGAGGAATAATCCAGCGCCCCGACCACGAACGCCGAAACCGCGGCGCTGGCAACGACCTTGGTCGTTCCTTCGGCGCCGCAGGCTTCCACCAGCATATCCGCTCCCTTGGGGATAAGATAGGTATAGGCGAATATCTGGGCGCTGCTCCAGCTGGGGTTAATGGTCAGGGCCGAAAGCCCGCCGGCAGCGATGGCCAGGGCATAGTCTTCCCACCCGGCGGTATCGTCAAGGTCAGTCACCTTGGCAAACCCGCTCTGCTGCAGGCCCAGGGAGAGGACCAGCACGCAACAGAGGATCTTGGTCGCCAGGTGCTGCTTAAAGCGCTTCACGTTTAGCCTCCGCCCGCCCCGAAGCCGTTAAAGAGGTTGCCCTGCATGAACTGCAGGAAGATCGGCCCGCCTATGATGATGCCGATGACCGGCAGGATGAAAAAGATCAGCGGCAGCAGTATCTTGATCGGGGCGCGCATGGCAAAACGCTCGCCGCGGTGGAACCGCTGCAGGCGCGTGTCTTCAGAAAGGATGCTGAACGCCTCGCTGACCGGGGTGCCCATGCGCTCTGCCTGGACCAGGGTCTGGACAAACGAGCTGACCTCGGAGATATTCAGGCGGCGGGACATGTCTTTCATCGCCTGGATACGCGGCTTGCCCCATTTGATCTCCTCGAGGACGAACGCCAGCTCCTCAAGAAGCGGGTTGGCCGGTATTTTTTCGAGGACCCACTTGACGGCGGTCGTAAAATCAAGCCCGGCCTCCACGCACAACCCCAGCAGATCAACCGTCTCCGGCAGGATACGCGCGATCGCCTCCTTGCGCTGCGCGATCTTTTTGTTGAGGAAGATGTCCGGGACGATGTAACCGACGGCAAGGCCGATCAATCCGAATTCGATCTTTCCGAATCCGATGAAGATCCCGAGGAAAAGCAACCCCATCAGGAAAAGCTTCAGGTTGAAATACTCCCCCGGCGTCAATTTGACGTGCGCGGTCTCAAGCCTGCGCTTCAGGTTCTTGTCCAGCCGCAGCTTCTCGAGCAGCGCCTGGCTGAACGGCAGGAGCACCCCCAGCAGCGAATAGGGGCGGAACTTCTGCTTGCCCTTGGGCTGCGGCAGGAGCACGACGTTGCTCATCGTCTGGGGGCCGTTACTGACCAGGCCCCAGGTGATCAACCCGACCCCGGAAATGAATAAAATCGCGATAACGAGGAACATGGCTTATATCCTTATCGTACTGAAGCGTTTAATGAGCAGCATCCCGATAACCTGGAGCACCACCGCCGCGATCAGCATGGTGCGGCCGGTGTCGTTCTTGAGCATGATGCTGAAATGCTCCTTATTGAACGTGATGACCCACCAGGCGAACAGGATCGGCAGAGCCGACATGATCACGCCCTGGAGCCTGCCCTGCAGGGTCAGCGTCTGGATGCTCTCCTTGAGCTTGCGGTTATCGCGCAGGGTCGTGGAGAGACGGCTCAAGACCTTGGTCAGGTCGCCGCCGGTCTCGCGCGCGACGAGGACCGAATTGATGACCAGGTTCAGCTCTTCCATGTCCATGCGGCGCGAAAGGTGGCGCAGGCTGTCCTCGAGGGTAACGCCCATCTTGTTCTCGCGCACCACCAGACCGACCTCCTGGCTCATCGGCGCCGGGACCTCCTCAACCACGACCTCCAGCGCCTGCAGGAGGCTTAAGCCCCCCTTGAGCGAGCTGGAGAGCACCATGATGGCGTCGAGGATCTGATTGTTGAATTTACGGCGCCGGTTGGCGTTACGGCCTTTCAGCACGAAGTTGGGGATCGTAAAGCCCAACAAGGCCCCGCCCGCCATGAAAAGGACATTCCCGGTCACCAGAAAGACGACCAGCGCGATCGCCGGCGGCAGGATGAAATAGAGCCGCACAATGGCCTTGGGGTTCTTGTCGTAGAACATCTTGTCCATCTCGATGGCAACGGTCTTTTCTTTCTTGTCTTTCCAGGCGACCGCCTTGTCCACGAAGAGGGGCGCAATGCTCATGTGCACCAGAACCACCGAACTCCCCAGCAAGAGCACGATCAGAACGAATAAGAAAAACATTTACTCCTCCTTGGTCCCGAACGGGTACGCGAATTCATCCAGCATGTTCTTGGTCACGGTGATCATGCTCTTCTTGGCATCCACCCCCGGCTGCAGGGGCGTGACGTTCATCACGAGCATGCTGTCCTGCTTCTCGAAGACCAGGACCGAGAGGTCCACCGGCCCGGGAAGATTACGCACCCATTTCTTGATCCAGCCGGGATCGATCTCATGGGTCAGCTTCCAGCCATTGGCCTTGAGGTTCTGTTTGAAATACCGGGCGATTTCATTCGGCCGGCGGTCCGCCTGATAAAGCAGGATAGCTCCGTCGGCAGGGGTATAGATGCTCAGCATCCGGTGGCTGCCGGGGAACCGGCCGACGTCGGAGATATCCCGCCCCGGCGTATCCTTGCTGACCACGCCCTGCTCCATATAGGCAGCCATGATCCGGCAGATCGCCACATCCTGCTTGCTGGCGATGAGATAGATATCGCTGGCCGCATACGGGCCGTTCTCTTTGACCCCGATATAGACGTATTTGCCGCCCTTGATATAGACCACCACGTTCTGTTCCTTGAAAAGATCCCGGACCTCCCACTTGTTTTCCTCCAGGTAGGCCTGGTAGAAGGAGAGGATATCCCCGGTCTCTGCCTGGGCGCGCAAATGCGTCCCCTGCGCCTGGACGTCATTCACCTCGATCGGCTTGTCCTGCCAGACCACCTGCGCGCCGGGATAGACCGGCAGCTGTTCAAGATCGGCGTCGCGGGCAAAGGACACAGACACTGTCCCCAGGACCGCCAGGCACACCACAAACACTATACCCGCGCTTTTATTATTCATCGTTAGTAGCTCATCTTCGGTTCAAATCCGGACCAGACGCTTCCCCGGATATTCACCCCCGCCGAAGAACCCTGGGTCACCCGCCGGCCGTAAATCGGAACGGTCTCAAACGGCGTGCGTTTGGAAACATTCATCCCGAAGGTCTTATGATTGACCTCCACTTTGCGCAACCACGCCCAGGGGTTGACCAAAAACCCGGGCAGCGGAATGCAATAACAGCCGTTCGGATAGGTCGGGATGATCTTGATCCACAGATAGAACAGCACCATCGGCTGCGCATCGACGTCGACCTTGGTCGGCACGTTCAGGAATTCCGTCGAAAAATAGGCCTCGGGATCCTGGCCGCAGACGCGCACCGCGCCCGGATCGGTGGTGGTCACGACCCCCTTGCATGCGGCGTTCTCGCGATTGTTGGCGGACTTGATCCGGTCTTTGCTTTTGTGATAGGCATAGCTGAGCTGATCGGTGCGCCACCAGCTCTGGTTTGCCTTCTTATAGGCGAGCATCGAAAGGGTGAAATTCGATTTGCGCTGCACGTAGCGCTCGTAATTCAATCCCTCGACCTTGGCATTGGCATATCCGTCGCGCTGCGCCTTGCGGTATTCATCGAGGGTATTGAGCACCTCATCGTCGGCGTCAAACCAGTCCCCGTACGCCTCAAGCTGCCCGGTGCGCGGGTTCGTCCGGTGCACGGTCTTGCCGCCGGTATCAAGGAAAGGCTTTGGCTCATCGACGATCCCGGTGCCGAAGGCGCTCTCATAGAGGCTGATGCGCAGGTCGCGGGGCGCGTTATCCCCGAGACGCTCGGCTTCCTTATTCAGGTTATAGGCGGAGAGGAGCGAATTGATCACAAAGCCGCTGGTCAGGGGCTCGCCGTAGTAGCGCCAGGCAAGCCAGGTCGCGCCATTACAGGGACAGATCGAGCGCTTCAGCAACAGGTGCGCCTGCAGGGCAACATGATTGACCAGCATCCCGCCGCCGCCAAGAGAGATGAGGCGGATCTGGTTGAGCGTCCGGCACAACCCTGCCGCGCCGCTGACCACCGCGCCGTCGGCGGTATTGGCAAGGCGGATGCGCGTAAATGCCGCCTCCCCGATCATCGCCGTCGCCCCGATAGCCAGGACCAGGACCCCGATCACCAAGATGAGAAATGGAGATATCTGACCCGATGTGTTTCTCATCTGACCCCTCCCTTAGCGCACAATATCGTAAACCGCTTTGAGCGCAGCCTTGGCATCGGTTAAATACTGTTGCCGCTGCGTGACATTCGTCCAGTTATCGATCGCATCCGTCAGGTTGTCGATCACGCGATTAAGCGAATTGACCAGTGCCGGCTGATTCGCCACCTCTGTCTCCCCCAGCAGCCCCTGGCAGATCGAGCGCGCCTGCGTCGCCCGTTGCAGTGAGATCGAGCCGACATCCCCGGCTGTCCCGCCCAAAAGGTCATAGGCGGTCTGGACCTCTGCGGAGATGGTCCCGGTCCCGCCGCCGCCCGGGTCGTTGACGTTGAGGAACTGCACCAGCTGCCGGGCCACCATGCGAGCGTCGATCAAATGGATAACCCGCGTATATCCCCACGCATCGCACCCCCAGCCGTCGTCTTCCCGGCAATACTGCGCATCCCACTGGTTTAAGGCATACTGCAGGTACTTTTTCACACCCTCGTTCTCACCCGATCCGGTGCCCAGCTTCGGGATAATGGTGTCTTCCATGAAATCCTGCTGTGTCTGGCGTCCGGCGCGGATACGGTCGATCGCTAATTGGAACTGTTCGCGCAGCTGCAGGTGCGAACGCACCAGCTCCTGGTACTGCGCCAAGCTCATTTCCGCCGGACGGTCAGGCCGGGGATCGAACGGGCCGTTCTTGACCGGATCGTTCAAGACTTGCTGCAGGAGCCCCAACGCCCCAACATGGCCGTCGCCGTCGCGGTCAACGCCGTTCTCGTCTTCATAGATCAGATCGAAGGCCTTATAAATACTGATGATGCCGTCCCGGTCGTAATGGCTGAAATTCTGCCGCTGCGCGACGAGCTCGTCGCAGACGGCGATCGCATCGCGCACATTCTGCTTCGAGATGACCCATTCGAAATCCGTATCGTACTCCCCGTACTGGAGACTGTTGCGGGTCGTATAGCCGTTGCGGGAGCTGTTGTAATAGAAATTGCCCATCCGGTAGGTGATATCCTGGTCCACGAAATCGTAGGCGACCGAACGCCTGCCGATCGTGGCAGTCCCCGAATCGCCTTTGAGGTGCGTATAATAGAGCTCCCGCACTTTCTCGGGGAGGATCTGGCTGAAGATAAGATCGGCAGCGGTAAAGAGCGCTTCTGCCTGATCGATGCGCGGATCTCCTTCGTAGGAAAGGTTGTCGCGCCCCGGATCGGCCCCGGTATAAATATCGTTCGGCTCTCCCACATTGCCCATACCCAGCTTGATGAACGGGGAATAATTAAGGTAAGTGATCGGATCGATGTCGGTCTTGTGCACGTCAAGCGCCGCGTTGAAGGCGCCGGCGCCGGTATTGAAGACCGTGTTGGAGTTATTGAATGCCGCCACGCGCGAGTTGCGGAAGTAGCGTTGCCGGTAGAGCATGTTGCGGTTCAGATGCGAAAAGAGCTGCACCGAAGCGATCGAGATGATCGCCAGCGACACCAGCACGATCGCCGTCTCCAGGATGATCTGGCCCCTGAGGCCCTTAGTCTGTTTTCCCGTACGCAATCTCATCGCCGCTCCTCCTTACCTTCCCTGCAGCCTGCGGTAGTGCGGGGGGGTAACCGTGCGTTTATCGCGCGTTATCGTCTCGCTCAATCTGATGACCGCGGTCTGCGGAATGGTGTTGGCATAGGTGGAGGCCGAATCCACATGCCCATCCTCTCCGTTGGCGGTCCAATCGTTATCGTAATAATTCTGGGTAACCGTATTCGCATCCTCGAAGGTAAGGCCCAGGTCCGCCGCCTCCTCGTTCTTTAGCTCCTTGGTGATAATACGGTTCTGCCGCGGCAGGGTGTTGCCGGTGCGGTTCGGATACTGGTTGCGCGAATTATAATGGTAAGCCGAGGAGCGGGAAGAAAGCCGCTGCGCGTCTATTTCCTTGATGCTTGCCGTCACCCACTGGTCTTTCGCATCCTCGTCGTCGCCGTCATAGTTGACGTTCACCTTTATGCGCGGGATCTCGATCAGGCGCTGGTTCAGGATCATCGCATCGCCAATCTGCAGGTACTGTTTCGACCCGACGTCCTCGGGCTCGTCCGGCTCGTATAATTTATTGTAATTGGTGTCAACGGAGGCGGTGGCCATGATCCTCTGCCGGGAGAGGCCGCTGAAAAAAGACGGGGTTACCACATCCCTGACCACCGTCAGGGTCGCGCCGCGTTCACTCGCCTTGCTCTGGCGCAGGGCCTCGCGGTATGCGTACATCTCCAGGCCCTGGCGCGCGTTATAGAGGGTCCCCTGCTGCATGAGATAGCCCAGGAGCATGAGGATGACCGTCCCCATGAGGGCCAGCTCCGCAGTCGCCTGTCCGCGGTTATTGAGCTTCATTGAGCGCCGATTCACTTCCCCACCTCCGCGTCTCTTCGCCCTGGCGCGCCACGCCGTCGTCGTTCCAGTTCTGCGGGATCACCGTGGTGCTGGTGCCGTGGTCATAGCGCACATTCACCTGCCCGGCCTGGTGGACCTCGTAATCCGACTGGGTGGTCGAGGGCTCATAGTGCTCGCGAATGTCGGCGATCTGATCCGACATTTCGCGGAGCCTGCCCTGAACGCCACGCTTGATATAGACCTGCATGGCGATCAGGGCAGAGGCCACAATGGCCAGGAGCACGGCGTATTCCGTCGTGCTCTGGCCGAGGGCGCGGAACCTGTTTTTGCAATACCGCTTTGCAAACATAGGGCTGCTCTCCGCTTGTGTTAGGCGTTACTGGTTTCTCCAATCCTCATCAGTATCATCCCACTGCGCGACATGCTCCATCCCGACCTTGTTCTGGCGCTGCGCGACGTGCTGCGTGGTGGTACTGACCTGGCGGTTATTGCCGCCGACGGCTGTCGCCGTCATCGGGGTCGCGATCTCGCGTGACTTGGAGTTGGAGGTCGTGGTGAAATCCAGGGTCGAAGAACGCGCCGAGAACTGGCCGCCGACGTCATCCGTGGACTGCTTCAAGCGCCCCATAACGCCGCGCTTGATGTAAACCTGCATCATGATCAAAGCCCCGACGATGACGGCAATGACGATGCCGTACTCGAGGGTGCTCTGTCCTTTTCTGTTATTGAGCTTCCTGAACATTGTGTTCACCTCCTCAAAGTGAAACGGTTTATTGCCGTACGGTCTCACGCCGCACCGCAGGCAGCGCCTGTGTCGCCGTTGCCGCGCCGCGGGCCGTGGTAACTGCATTATCGGTTACGTCGCCGCCGACCGTAGCCATGTTAAATTGATCGATACCCGAAGTTGTAACTGCCGCGTTATCCCAGGCGTTCTTTGACGTACGTGCCTGGCGCGAAACTTCCGCAGCCTGACGCCCAACCTGGCCTTTTTCGCCGTACACTTCCTGTTCCTGGCGGCCGCTTGAAGCATCGGTCTGGCTGGCAAGGTAATACGGTTCATACTGCCCGCCCATGCCGGCCGTAAACGCGAAATTGCCGCCACCGACAGCACCACCTTGACCGACGTGATCCACGACGTTGCGGATCCTGCCCTGCAGGCCGCGCCGCACGTAGATCTGCATGGCCACTACCGCGCCGACGACGATCGCAATAAGGATCGCGTACTCGGCAGTGGTCTGCGCTCTCTTATTCAGTTTGCGTACCATTGTGGATTCCTCCTTGTGCTGCTTTTTTTAGTTATCGGTTATTGAAGTTGACCCCTGCCACCTGCGTCTGCATCTGGTTCGTCACGTGCGTCAGCGAAGCCTGCGTCTGATTGCGCAGGACCCCTCCCGCAACGATGATAACCACCGCGATGATCGCCGTAAGCACCAAAACGTATTCCAGCGTTGACTGACCCTTTTTCCCGAACATAGTTTTCACCTCCTCTCCTCTCTTTTCTTTTTACCGTGTTGCGATCAGTACCGGCGGGCTGATCTCTACCTGCATGTTGTGGATTCGCGCATTCACGGCCCTTTGTATGTATAGATGCATCGCCATGAACGCCGCCGCTACCGTCACCAGTAATACCGTGTATTCCAGAATACTCTGTCCCTGCCGCGCCTTAATCATACCGGCCTCCCGGAAGATGGATCGTGTTACCCGCGTTATACACCGGGTGGTTTGCCGCACTGCCTCCCTGCGAAATATGCAGGGTCGAGCCGCGCAAAACGATCGCCGGGCCGCGGTCGCGGACCTCGGCAACGTTTTCCTTGTAATGGATCGAGGAGGTCTCCACCGTCCCCTGGGTGCCTGCCTCATTGGGCGCCCACTGCTCATCGGAAAAGGCATCGGAGTTCGATTTCCAGCGCCCTTGCAGGGAGCGTTGAAAATAGGTCATAAAGCCGACCATAGAGAGGAAAATGATCGCCAACACGATCGTATATTCGAGCGTGGTCAATGCTTTTCTGTTTTTGAGCATGGACATTCCTACCGGCTCAACTCGGTGAGCGCATTGGTAACGGTTGTCTGGAACGTATTGTTCAGGTTGGTTCCTTCCGGCCTGAACGCCTGAAATGCAACTAACACGCCGATCGCCACAACGATAAACGAGAGCAAATATTCGGCTATCGATTGTCCGCTTGCGCCTTTTTTCAAAACTGAAGACTTTATTAAACTCATTACTAACCTCCCAAAAAAGAAAGCCGGATTACCATAAGCACTCTGGGGCTTTCGGTAACCCGGCTAATTACTCGCTGACCCAAAAAATAAAACCAAAACGATCAAGGCGAGCGAATCCCGTGGCTTTGCGCACCCACTTCCTCCAAAAGTGGGATTGCCCACGCCGTTCTCACGGCGCGTCCTCTGCTATTGCAGAGGATTTTCGATGCCGCCTTTAGTGGCATCTAAAATATAACATTCTGCCCGCTCCCTGTCAAGCACCATTCTGGAAAGGCGGGAAAACGTTTCCTTTACGCCCGACGCGAAAAGACCTTTCTTGAACCCTAATTTTTTGAGAGGGATTTAAGCCTGAAAGAAAAACGGGTTGCTCCGTCGGGAGAAACATTTCGTTCGTTCAGCAGAGAGCAGCAATCGGCAAGGGCAGGCAAATGAGCATAGCCGTCAGGAGGCGCAAAGGTAATCACCATTGTCTCCTTCTCCAGCTTTGTCTGGGCCGGCAGGCAGTAAAACGCGTTTATCATCTCATCCAGCGAAAACCCCTGAAATGAAGGAGGAAGAAATTCCGCCTGGAAATGTGAACTAAGCAGATTCAAGTAACCAGCAATGAAATCATTGTACTGTATCTGTGTTCTTTCCAGTTTGCTCTTCATTTCATCGTTTAAATCGCCATTTTGGACAAAAAATTCGATTTTTTTAGAATAACTCTTTATTTTCTCTTCGAAATTCTTATTATAAATGCCATAATGTTGCAAAATATTGTCCAAACTGAAACGTCCACTCTGAAAATTCGAAACAACAAAAAGTTTTTCCTGCTTATTTTGCGCTCCCCGCAGAAGCCCACCCCTTAAATTAATCCTGTGCCCTCCCGGCAGACAGAGACCGACAGACACCTCCTCTATCAGCACGCTGTTACCCATTGCCCGCTTTATTGACTGCTTGATACCCGCAGATCCCTCAACCACCCTGCTTTCAACATACTGCCACGGCCACAGGCCGAAAATTGCCTGCAGCGGACGGGAGACCGAAAAGTCAACCCGGTCTATCTCCTCATACTTTTCTCCCAGGAGCTTAACGCAGGAGACCTTATTGGACGCTTCTTCGGATTCAAGCAAGATCGAAGCAAAGGGCTTTGGCAGCGCGTCATACCCGGGAGCCATAAAGAGTACCAGCGGCTCCCGGCCGGAGACGATACGCTGCGCCAGTTTGCGGGCATGGGAGAAAGGAATGCTGAAACCAAGCGGAATAGAGGGATGGGCCCAGGCCGTATGCAGTTGCGCGTCGACGAGAAGTTGTGCGCCGCCCTCGGTTTCAAACGAAAAGGCGCGTACCGGCCGGAAACCATGCCGAACCTGCCGGATCGCCTCCTCGCCGAGATGCTGCTTTGCGAACCAAGCGAGGATATCCTTGGCCTCATCCTGCGAAAAACGCCGGTTGATGACTGACCAGAGCCCTGCATCAAAGCGCTTAGCGGGAGTCGAAAGATCGAAAAGCCGCTCATAGAGAAGGTATTCCAGGCGCGCCAGCACCTCCGAACGCTCAAGCGGATTGCCGGCACTTAAGAAATCGGCCAAAGAAGCAAGACCGCCGCCGAGTGAGTCCATTGCCTTCAGGAAGAAAGCGCCCAAAAACGGGACGCGGGCGGCGCCCCATTTTGCCTTTCGACGCCTGCCGACCGAGAGGCTTAAGCCGCTTGCCTGCAGGAGCTTGTTTATGCTGGATTTGGAAAGCCGCTCCCCGAAACGCTCCTGCGTTAGCGCAGAAAGCTGGCGGCAACTTAAGGAAGGATCTTCTTTCTTTTTTTGCAGAATAAAGTCAACGAGTTCCGGCTTGAATTTATAGATTACACCCATACGGCCCTCAGTTTGGACATTTATGTATGAATTTTACCACCTTTGGCTGCGGAGTCAATAGAAGAATGTAGCTGTGCAGGGAGAAACAGACTTACTCAACAAATGCCAGAAGGTCGCCGGCCTTGACACCAACTTCGCGGCAGGTTCCTGCGGGCAGTTCGACGCAGAGGCGGGCATTCCAGAAAACAGGGCTGAAGCGAAACGGCGGTACTGTTTCAAGAAGCGCAACGACCCGCAGGGAGCGGTCGAGGAAAACCACGTCGATGGCGTAGCGCATGAAGAACGTGTGGATTGAGTTGCAGGGATCGAGGATCAACGCCTCGCCGCGCGGCAACCGCTCTGTCCCCAACAAACCCTTGACGCGTGCCAGAAGCCTGTCTGCCCGGCGGGCGTTTGGGGAGAGGATGTTTTTTTGCGTGAGGTTGGCGATCTTCAACGCGGATGCCTCGCCACCGAGGCTCTCCTATGCGGGAGGGGCAAACATCTCATCCGGCAGGGCGATACCTTTGACCCGGATCTCGTCGGCAAAACTGGGGATGTAGCCGGTTGCCCGGAAACTGCCGATGACGTTGCCCTGCGCATCGACGCCGGTCTGGCGGAAGGCAAAGACGTCCTTGAGGGCGATGTGCAGCTCGTCGGTCATCCCGGCGATCTCGGTGACCTGGATGACCTTGCGCGTGCCGTCGGAGAGACGCGCGGTATGCACGATAAGGTCGACCGCCGAGGCGATCATCTCGCGGATGGCGCGGATCGGCAGCTCCACCCCGGACATCAGGATCATCGAGTCAAGACGCGACAGGACGTCGTGGGTTGAGTTGGCGTGGATCGTGGTCATCGAACCGTCGTGGCCGGTGTTCATCGCCTGGAGCATGTCCAGCGTCTCGATGCCGCGGCATTCGCCGATGATGATGCGGTCGGGGCGCATGCGCAGGGTATTGCGGAAGAGGTCCCGGATGGTGATTGCGCCTTTGCCCTCGATATTGGGCGGCCGCGACTCCAGGCGCACCCAATGATCCTGGTGCAGGCGCAACTCCGCCGCGTCCTCCAGCGTGATGATGCGCTCGTTGTTGGGGATATACCCGGAGAGGATGTTGAGGATCGTGGTCTTGCCGGAGCCGGTGCCGCCGGAGACGATGACGTTCTTGCGCGAAACGACGCAGGCCTGGATGAAATCGGCCATCGGCTGGGAGATGGAATTGAAGCCGATGAGCTCGGGGATCTTGAAACGCTCCTTGCGGAATTTGCGGATGGTCAGGGTCGGGCCGGTGAGGGCGAGCGGCGGGATGATGGCGTTGACGCGCGAGCCGTCGGGCAGGCGAGCGTCGACCATCGGCACGGATTCGTCGATACGCCTGCCGATGGGCGCGATGATGCGCTCGATGATCGTGCGCACCTGCTCGTTGGAGATGAACTTCTTGCTGGTCATCTCCAGCCTCCCGCGGCGCTCGACGTAGACTTCGTTGCGGTTGTTGACCATGATGTCGGTGATCTCGACATCAGCCATCAGGTCCTCCAGCGGCCCCAGCCCCAGGGCCTCGTCGAGTATCTCTTTGACGAGCTTTTTGCGCATCTCCGGCGAGGGGATGAAGCTGCCCGCTTCTTCGGCCAGGAGGTTGGTGACCATCACATCCGCCTTCTCGCGCAACTCCCGTGATTTCTTTGCATCCTTGAAGATATCCAGGTCCAGGCGCTTCAGGTTCAGCTGGTCGATCAGGCGCTCATGGATGCGGCGCTTCAGGATCAGGATCTCGTCGCGCTCCTCCACCTCCTGCGGCTCGACGAGCTGTTCGGTAAGGCCCTGCTCCTGCCAGAAGGAAGGTGTTTTGTCGACCACCTCTTCCCTGACCTTGAGCTCGTCAATCGACTTGTGGGGCAAAAAGAGCGCCTCCTGGATCACCAGGTCGTGCGCCAGCTTCTTGAGCGCCAGGCCGATCTTGGAACGGGGGCTGTCGACCACGACCGGGATGCCGCGGTTGACCGCCTGACCGACGAGCTTTCCCTCCGAGGGAATCTGCGCGATGATGTCCACCGGCATCGCCGTACGCACCTCCTGCCAGGAGATGCCGGAAACCGACTCGGCGCGGTTAAGGACTATCCTGATCATCGCCAGCGGGAACTGGAGGAACTGCAGGGTGTCCATCGCCCACTTCGTCTGGTAGATCGCCAGCACGTCGGGGGTGAGGACGAAGAGGATGAGGTTGGCCTGGTTCAGGGTCTCGATGAAGATCTCGCTGAAAGAGCGCCCGGCGTCGACGATAATGTAATCGTAGGAGCCCTTGAGCTGATCGAAGATCTGCTTGAAGTATTTGCGGTCCAGATGCGGCGACTGCTGCGGGCGCAGGATGCCGGGGAGGAAATCGACGTTGGCGTGCTTGGTGTGCACGACGAACGCCTCCTGGGCGACCGGCGCCTGAGGCTGTTTTTTGAGTTGGTAGATCCAGTCGACCATCGCCTTCTGGGGCGAGAGGCCCAGCATCCGGGAGACGTCGGAGACCGCGTGCAGGTCAAGGTCGACCACACAGACGCGCTTGCCTTCGTCAACGGCGAGGCCGATGGCGAGATTGACCCCCAGCAGGGTCTTGCCGGTTCCGCCTTTGGTGCTGAAGATTACGACTATTTGTGCCATGACGTGAGCCTTAGTCCAGCCGGAAGACGATCGGCACCTCTACCCAGATGTCTTTCTGCTCCAGCGTCGAGGGGAACGGCGGGTACTGCGGAATCGACTGGGCGACGGCGAGGGCATGATCGTCCAGGGTTTTGTATCCTGATGATGCGCTGATACGCGATTCAAGGAGGACTCCGGCGTAGGAGACCCGCAGGCCAAGCTTGACGATCCCCTCAAAGCCCGCTTCGCGCGCCGAGGTCGGATAGCTCATGCTGCTCATCACCCGCTGCTGCACCGCGGCGACGTAGTTGCGCGCGGGGCCGGTAACGGTCGGATCGATCTGGCCGGCGTCGTAACGCTGCACCCGCTCATCCTGCTCCTGCTTGTCCGCGGCGCGGCGGTCGCTGACGATCTTGGGGGTGAGGGTGATAAAAAGCTCCATGTTCCCGCGCTCGCCCGACCCGCCGCCGGTCTTGACCTCTCTTTGGCGAAAGAGCAGGCCCAGAACCGGGATCTCGCTCAAACCCGCCAGCCGGGTGACATCGTCCTCTTTCTTCTGCTTCATCAGGCCCCCGATCGCCAGGGTCTGCCCGTCGCTGAGGAAGAGTTCGGTGGCGACATTGCGCTTGATGAGCGGATAGGCCCGCGCCGTGGGGGCGTCGGCCGCGCCGAGGATCTCGGCGTCGCCGATCTCGCTGACCTCGACGTTGAGCCCCAGCTTGATGCGCCGCTCGTCGTTGACGATCGGCTTGACCTTGAGCTTGATCCCGTATTCCTTATAATCGACTTCGGTCGTCGCGCCGCCGCCGCTGACCACCTGCGTGGTCATGACCGGCTTCTCGCCGCCGACCAAAAGTTCCGCTTCCTTGCCGCTCTGGCAGGCCAGGCGCGGCCGGGAGAGGACCTTGGCCTTGCCCTCTTTGATCAGGAAATCGAGCTGCCACTCAAAGACATTGCGCTGGTAGTTGAGGACCTTGAAAAAAGTCGACATCTTGGTGCCGATATCCTGGATCGCGGGAGAGCCGACTTCGGTCATGCTGATCGCCCCCGGCCAGGTGACGCCCAAAGTCCGGGTTGCGTCCTTATCCAGCTCCAGGATCTGCACGTCGATCTCGATGACCGCTTCCTCTTCCTTGACGCGCAAAAGATCGACGGTCTTTTTGACGAGATCCCCCAGCGCGGTCGTGACCCGCTCCCGGTCCTGCGCGGTCTTGACCTCGCCCAGCAAGATGACCCGGGCCTCCTCGTCGGACGCTCGGGTAAAGACATCCGGCAGGTTGAGCTCTTTGATCACGTTGTCGACCCGGCGCTTTACCTCGCGCATATCCTCGGCGTAGACGTTGACGACATAGGAATTCTCCCCGAAACTGTCCCAGATGACCAACGTGGTCTTGCCCGGGGCCTTGGGGGTCAGGACGATCTCGGATTTCGTCGGGTTGCTCACATCCAGGACCGAGGGGTTGCCGATGGCGATGCGCGTGGGGTTGCTCACCGTCAGGCGCCGGTAATCGTTCATGTACAGCGCCATCTCGTCCCCAAACTCCTCGGCGGCACGGGCGCTCCAGAGACCCGCGCACAAAAATACCCCCATCAGCAGCAGCGAACTTATCCGTTTCATACGCACCCTGTGGTCTCCTATCCGTTCCTGACGCCTTACTGGAAAATCGGCACCCGCTCTTTTTCCATCCCGCGGTAGATCTCGATATAGCCTTCCGGCTCGGGCCCGGTATCCTTTTGCGGCTCAACAACCGGTTCGGGTTGCTTGGGCATGATGTACTGAAAGAGCGTATCCCAACTGGCCGGGCTCACCGGCTCGATCTGGGAATCGCTGGGAGAACGCAAAACCAGACGCAGCTTCCCCTGTTCGGAGACGAAGGTCAGCAGGCTGGCCTCCTGCACCCCCAGGGCAACGGTCACCGAATTGACCGTCTGCTGCGGCTGCTCTTCGCCTTCGGCATAGCGTTTTCCTTGAGGCTCGGCGCCGATCTCCCTGCCGACGGCAAGCACTAAAACGTTCTGAAAGAGGGGGACGACCGCGACCTGCGTCGTCGTCTTTTCCTCGTCGGTCTGCACAGGGATGGGCAGGAGCGCGATGATGTCGACGTAATCCCCGGGTTTGACCATCCCCGAGAGCGCCTCGATATTCTCGATCTGCATCGAGATGGCGCGTTTGCCGATGGGGGTGACGCTGGCAAGTCCGCCGGAGGTGCGCGACGGAAAAGCCAGTTTGCTGAGCGAGACCTGTTCGCCCTGGGCGATCGGAGCGATCGTCACCATGCCATCGATGCGGTCCAGGGTGGTCACCGCCTGCGGCTGCACGAACTCGTTGGGGACGATCGCCGGGGCGACCATATCCTGCGTCACCGCCGTGCCTTTCGGGATCTCCTGCTTTGCCACCAGCACCGAGGCCTGGTTCTGGCGCTCCTGCTGGATGAGCATCTGGGCCCGCTTCATGTTGATCTGGTTGTTCTGGTCGATATAGACCTTGACCAAAAAGACCGCCAGGATCGCCAGCACGATGCCGCTGATCAGGATAAGCCGCTGCCGGTTCATCGGCGGCAGGTTGGAGAGGCTGCCGAACTTGGGTAGAGGCGGGAGTTTAAAGGCCACTTATTTTATCTCCCCTTCGAAGAGCTCGATCTTGGCTTCACGGGAGAGCTTGGCGATCAGTTCGTCGATACGCTGCTGCTGTTTGGTTATCTGCAGGAAGCGCTTGATCTCCTCCCACATCTGATTGAGGGTTTTTTGCGTGCCCCCGCGCTTGTTCTCGAGCTTGACGATGTAATAGTAGCCGTCGGTGCCCTTGAAGATCGGGCTGTTCTTGCCGGGCTCCAGGTTCTCGCTGAAGGCCTCGCTGTCGTAGCGCGGGAAACGCTTGCCGGGGACTATATAGCCGGTGTCCCCGCCGTTTTTGGCCGTCGGCAGGCGGGAGCGGTCGCGGGCAAGCGCGGCGAAATCAGCCCCCTGCAGGATCTGGATCAAGGCCTCTTTTGCCTCGGTCTCCGTCGGCACGCCGATCTCGCGCAGAAGCCGCTCTTCCGGCTCCTTGAACTGGTCCTTATACGCGTTATAAGCGTCTTCGATCTCTTTGGCGCTTACCTCTATCTTCTGGGTCTCCTGTTTGGCCAGCTCCACGACCAACAGGTCCATCTTGGTCTTCTCCAGGATCTTGCGTATCTCTTCGTTGCGCTCCAGGCCGCGCGCCTGCGCCTCCTGATACAACAAAACCCGGCGCACCATTTCGTTCTTCAGGTAATCGACCTTTTTGTCGCGGGTAGTGATCTTGCGTTCGGGAGCGCTCTCGCTGACCAGGGTATTGAATGACGTTATCTCCTCATCCAGATCTTCCTTGCTGATCGGATAATTGTTGACCTTGGCGACCAGGGGCCCTTTGGTAACGACCGCGGAGCTTGCCGCGGGCCGGACCATCTCTTTTGCCTTTGGCAGGAACTTGTCGCAGCCGGCGCCTGCGGCCAGCGCCGCGCAGACCACCAACAGAGTGAAACGGCGATGCATAGAAACCTCCTTACTCAGAGCCTATTCCTTCTTGATTTCGTGGATGATCTTGACGAGCAGGTCGGCGATCTTGGCGATCAGGAAGAGGAAGCTGAAGATGAAGAAAAAGACCGCCAGGATGATCAGGCCCCGCCAGCGCGGCTCGGTCGGCACCAGCCCCAGGAAGATCCCGGTGCCGCTGACCACGCCGAAAAACAAAAAAATCCAGGCAGTGATCTTTACGACCGCGCTGGATGCCGTCAGAAAGCCGAGGTGTTCCCTCATCCCTCTCCTCTAGAAAAGAGCGCGCGCTCTCCGGCGGTAAAGCCAGGCGCGCACGCATGCGACGCCGTTGCTAAGTTATTCTATTTCTAACACAAACCGAAACAGATTGCAAGGAAAATTTCAAGGGATGCGAAAATCACCGGTCCCGCAAGGCTCCTTGAAAGCGTGAAATAATGTGCTATACTTTTTTGTGCAAGTTGCACTTGGCACAATGTGCCATCGTATCCACTGAGAAGGGCAAACCAGGAGCAATCCTGGGACGCAAAGCCAGAGGCCCCTGCCTGAACGCGCGCAGGGGAGCCGCGCTGCCAAAGGGATGAAGACCTCAAGGGAATCCCTTGGGGTTTTTTTTGCGCCGCGGCCCTGGCGGAGGATGTAGATGAATAAAATCATGTGCCTGGGCGTCGGTGCGCTGCTGCTGTGCGCCCCTGTTTTCGCCGCGCAGCCCCTCTTCGACTCCCCGGAACAAGAAGCCCGCTTCCACGCAATCCGCATTGCACGCCTGAACAGCTACAGCACGCAGATCAGCGCATACATAAACGAGGCACGCTCAACCCTGGGCACCACCAACCTGGCCGGGCAGGAATTTGTCGTCAACGGCCTGCTCCCCGAAGAACCGGGGGATTTCCCGCTTACCTATAAGAAGGGCGACTATCTGCCGCGCTATGACTCGATCGGCGACTTCCTGCCCCTGCCCTACGGGATGGAGTCGCCCGAATGGCGCAACTGCAAGGAACGCATCGCCTCGATACAGGACGGGTTCATACAGAATAACGTACGGGAGCGCCAACTCCCCGACGGGACGATTATCCCCAGCGTCAAGCGGATCGCGATCACCGCAAACGGGCATCAGACCTTCCCCAGCGCCAACAGCGAATACCTCAGCTATCCCAACGACGGAACCGGAAACTATGCCGAAATCATCCTGGGGGCGCCGCCGGTGGCGCAGGTCCCGAACCAACGCTATCACGGCTACACCTGGATGTACCTGGCCGCGCAATCTCCGTATCCGCTCGACAAGAACGAAGCCGGCCAGTACGTGCGCATCGGGCAGGACGAGGCAAAACGCTATCTCTACGCGCTGCAGATGCGCAATCAGGCGGTGGTCAGTGCGATCGATGCCTACCTGCAGAACGTGGCTGCCGCATCCCAACAGCGGCTGCGTTACAACAAGGCAACCGACACCGACCAGGAGACCTACAACCACAAGCTGGAACTGGCCAAGGCCCTGGCCCGGTATGCCTTCGGGCTCACCGAAAAAATACATCGAACCCGGATCAAGAATATCGCCAAGACCGCCGAGCGGCAGGTCGATTTCTACATCCTCTACGCGGGCTTCGCCAACCAGATGTACGCCGCCTGGGCAACGGCCCTGGGCAGAGGCTACCAGTTCTCCGACGTCAACGGCATCAGCATCGTCTCCTACTCGATCGCCAAACGCACCGGATGGTTCGAGATAGAGGCCCAGCAGACGATCAATAGCGAGCTCTACGATAAAGCCTGGAACCCCGCATCCGGCTGCTACTACCTCTGGAACCGCTACCCGACCAAAAATACGCAACTGCGGCGCATCTTCACCCTGGCCGGCACGGATCTGTTTATCCTGCCCGACGGCGCCTCGACGATCAACGGCACCAGGCGAGGGCGCTACAACACCACCGCTATCACCAATTATTTCACCGCGGTGATCACCGCGGCATATAAAGACACCCCGCTCTGCGACCGCGCGCTCCTGAACCGTTTCATTGCCGCCTATGCCGACCGCTACGTCTGGGCAAACCAACTCTATACGGGGATGCTCACCAACCGCGCCAGTCTCACCCTGCGCCTGGACGGGCTGCTCAAAAAATACGCGGATTACTACCATGTCGGCCGCTACTGCAAACCCGTACAGGAGCGCACGGTGATCGCTCCCGAGACCAACCTGCCTGTCGCCTTCAACCACTATGCCCTAGCCAGCGCGCTCGTTGCCGACCTGCGGGTTGAACCGAACCCGGGAGCCGACTGCACGGTCAAGAACAACAACCCGCCGGTGCCGGCGGCGCGCGCGTACCCGAGCGAAATCCTTGGCGCGGTCAAGACGACCGGCTTCAGGATCACCCGGGAGGCAGGCAAAGAGGAGCCGGACGCCGAGGATGTCGGCAAGCTGACGCTGCGCTGGGTAATCACCGGCATGCCGCAGACACCAGAGGCGAAATCCAGACAGTTCGTCCTCTATCAGGACATCACCAAGCTGGTCAATTCCGCCGGATGGCTTTTCCAGCCCGACGTGACCGGGACCTGGCAGGTCACGCTCTTTGCGGCCGACCATGTGACCGCCGCCGCATCCCGAGCGGATATCAAAGCCGATACGCAGCGCATCCTCTGGATCGAACACAAGAACGCCGCTTTCGATCCGACAGCGGGCATCGGAATAGACCTGGAGCTCTTCCAGCCCGACAGCACGACCAAACCGCTCGGGTATGCCTGGGGAGGGCCGTTCTATCGCGAAGCGGCACACCTGCGCGCCGGGGTGTATAAGAACTTCGACGACCGCGACCGTGCGGTCGACGCCGATACCGCCTACGTCGCGCCGGAATTTTCCGATCCCAACACCATCATCAACGGCAAGCCGCGAACCTACAACCGGTGTTTCTCCCTCAACGCCTCCGGCGGACAGTACCTGGGCATGTACGCAGCCTCCGACTGCACCACCGAGGCATTCTCCCAACATACGCTTGCCGGAGGGCAGGAAACGCTCACCCTCTACGGCACCGCGCGCGGCAAAGACGCGCGGGCGATTTTGGAAGTCATCGTCGAAACCGCGGGCACAGTAACCACGCCGCTCACCTGCCTGATCCTGCCCGGGGAAAACGGCGCCCCGGCAAAACAAACCGGCTTACGCGGCACTTTCAAGGTCGAGCACTGCGTCGATTACCTCTCCTGGGAGAAAGGCCCTGACGGGACCTTTCAACCCGTCCCGGGCAAAAACGGTGTCGTGGACTGGATGGAGCGCCGTGCAACCGAGATGCTCAACCAGAAACCCGACCTCCTGCCTTTTGTCGACGCGGTCAAAGAGCTTTCCGAGGAGGACACCATCAAATCCCCGAATACCGTCGGCCGCTATGTGAAACGCGGCAAAAACGTTTATTTCAATAAATACCACGGCCATAACCGCTATAATCTCCTTGCCAACAGCATGTACGGATTCTCCACCGGCGCCTGCATGGACAACACCGTCCTGCACGAAGGCTATCATGCTTTTTACTGGTGGACGGTCGAGAACGATGCGTTCGGCGAGATGGATGCGGTATCCGACCACTTCCCCGATCCGGCACTGCTCAAAGACCCGGCTTCGCTCGAGAAAACGCGCGGCCGCTTCAACTATACCCTCGACAGCAACGCCAACCGCTTCGGCGGCATGGGGCCGCAGAAAACGGCGCCGGCCCTGCCCACCCTCGCCTCCTCATTCTGCACCGCCCTTGAATTCAAGGGAGATGCGGTTCCGGACAGCAACGAGAAGTGGTTCATCACCCCGCCGATCACCATAAGCCGAGACCTGACCGAGATCGGCACCAGCGTCCCGGTCTTTATCCCCGCGAACCTGCCGACGGCCAGCCTCGAGGTCGAAGAGGCCTTCCTCGTCGCAGAGACCACCAACGGCAAACCCCTGGGGATCGTCCTGGCCGGGTCGCCGGAACTGGCGCGCAACAACACAACCGACTTCTTTTGCCTCCGGCTCGACGACAAAACCCTACATTCGACGCAGCCCAAGGCTCAGCTGCTGCTGACCAACAAAGCCGCCTGGGAGAAGCTGCTGCGTCAACAGATCTACTCCAAACTGTCCGCAACCCAGCCGCTTCAGCTCTACGTGCGCTACATCGTACGGCCTCCCGCGCACAGCTACTTTAATTACGAGGATTACGACGCCTGTCTGTTTGAAGGCGGCACCTATACCGGCAACTGGACGGTGTTAAAAGAGGAAAAAAAATAAACGGAGGGCTTTGGTGAAGAAATGGGTATGGCTGCTGATTCTGCTGTGCGCTCTCCCGGCTGCGGCGGGGGCCGGGGTCAATGAAGACCAGGCGCTGCTGGCGCGAATGGAAACGCAGATCCTGCAGCTGCAGAAACTCAACCGCCCCGATTTCCTGGGCCCGGCGCTGGGCACACAGTTGTTCGAAGGCCGCACCAGCGGCCTCAAAGACCTCTCTGCCCGTGTTCGCGCCGGCGCCGCGCAGATCATCGCCTCTCTCGGCGGCCAGGCGGAATCAGCCATCCTTTGGAACGCGGCGGTCGCCGAAAAAGACCTCATCGCCCAGGAGACCATGGTGGTGGCAGCGGTATCCCTGGGAATACGCGCTGCCGCCGATCCGGCTGCCTACGCCGCCGATTTCTTTACCAAATGCCTGAACCCGCGGGCGAATTTCAACACCGAAAGCCTCCCGGCGCGCGCTTTTCTCTTGGTATTGGGCGAAGCCAAAGATGCCGGGATGCAAGCTACCGTCGCCCCTTTGCTGGCCCTGCGCAACGAAGCGTTCCCCGAAGACGCCGTGATGCAAAAAGCGATAGACGATACGGTCAAAATCATCGGATTCTTCGAAGGAACGAATCCCGACGACATAAACGACCGGTTCCAGGTGTATAATACGGCGCTCTCCAGCAAAGAAGCCGGGCTGCAGGAGTGGGTGCTTTTGACGGTCACCAAACAGAACAACGCGCATAACCAGCACCTGGCAAACCTCATCCTGAACCAGTGCTTTGCCGCCGCCGCGCCGGATGAGGCAAAACTGAAAACCCTGGCTTTCCCGCTTAAAGAGCGCATGGACGAAACAGGTATCCCCATCAGCCAGAACAGCAACCCCAGCTTCGAGCTGCCCTCCGGCACCGGAGCCTACCGCTGGGTTTGCAACCCGTTCAATCAGACCGCGTATCCGGCGCAGGAGATGCCGGCGCGCTCGTACGAACGATGCCTTGAAATCAACAATCCCGCTTTCAATTCCACGACCACCGTCAGCACCGCCTCCGGCGTCTTTTTCGGCGGCAGGCTGCCGGCGAGCATCGAATACGGCTTTTCCGACCGGATGTATTACCCCGCGGACATGGCCGTGGTCTTCGACGAGACGGGGATGTCTTTCATGCGCAACGGCACCGCCTTCCCGCAGGGGACGGCGGGAATCTCGCTGAAGCTCAACCTCGATCTGCTCAATATCACGGCCAGCCCGGCGACCATGGTCAGCACGACCGCGGAGCTGACCGACAGCGCTCCGTACAGCATCTTGAGCTGGAAAGACCTGCGCTCTCTCTACACGGCGCCGCCAGGCCATCGTATCTATAAAGCCACCCTCACGTTGAGCGTGCGCGGCAAGGTCCATGTTGCCGTCGATGATGTCTTTGTCCGCCGCTCTCCCGCGGCCTGGCAGAATGCCCCGCCCCGGATCACGGCGCTTCAGGTGCCGGGATCGGCTTTGCGCGGCGAAGCCCTGCCCTTCAACGCCCTGGTCAGCGATCAAGATGCCGATACCCTTATCGGCCAATGGTCGTCGAATTTGCAGGGGATACTGGGGAGTCCCGGCATCGGCATAACCGAGCCCCTGACGCTGGCCGGTAACCACACCCTCTGTTTTACCGCCACTGACGAATACGGCTTATCCGCGCGCAAAACCGCGCGCCTCACCGTGCTTGAACCAAGCGCGCGGCTCAGCGCTTCACCGGCAAGCAGCATCAGCGCCGCGGGCGTTGTCTTTCCGGTCAGCACTCAGGTAACGCTGAACCTCGTTCCC
The DNA here is from genome assembly GCA_964579435.1 of uncultured Planctomycetales bacterium. Taxonomy (GTDB): domain Bacteria; phylum Omnitrophota; class Gorgyraeia; order Gygaellales; family Profunditerraquicolaceae; genus CAZOGI01. The sequence goes on along the minus strand of CAZOGI010000016.1, from coordinate 15,295 downwards.
CTCAATATCGATCCGGGCCGCTACACCTACGAGACCACGCTCTACGTCAACCAACAGCCGGTTGCCGCAGGGGTCGTTTTGCCGAAAAACATCCTGCTGCCCAACGGATACGCGCAGGTCAATGCGGGATTGCTCATCCGCAACCGGACCACTCAAGCGACCACCACGGCGGTTTCCAATACCCTGGATATCGATTCGGTCGCGCAGCCGGACGCGGGACTGCAGCTTGCCAGCCCTTCCGGCGGCCTCACCGTCGCCGCCGGTTCCAGCGTCGAGCTTGCGGTCAATGCGACGGGCATAACCCTCAGCAGCGTGGAGTACTATCTGCAGGACGTCGCAACCGGCCGGACCAGCGTCGTGAGCAAGGCGACCGCGCTGCCGTTTAAAGGACTGCTCACCAATCCGACGGGCAAACAGTACCCGGTCTCCTACCGGCTCTACGCGGTCGGGACCGGAACGGTCGGCGGCAAGAGCGCCGTGATAGTTTCCAACACGATCCTGATAACGCTCTCCTGAGACAGTTGAAGCGGGGTGCCACACGAAAAGATACGGGAGGTTCCGCAGCCCAAGTCGCTGCCGCGGGGAACTGCAGGATGACGCGGGGAGGCACCAAATTTGGTAGCCCAAGTTGATTCCACTCGGGACCAACAAGCTGCTACAGGGAGTAGGCACTTCGATTTTGCCTCTGGAAAAATCGAAGTAGCCCCAACCGGATTTGAACCGGTGTTTAATGGCTGAGAACCATTCGTCCTAGACCAGGCTAGACGATGGGGCCGAATGAAGCCAGCGGTCTTTTTGAGCGGAATTTTATCATAGCGCAAAACCGCCTCGCGTCAACAACTTTTTGCTTTCCGCGGCGGCGACGAAGCCGCATCCCCCAATAATTATATTGACCGTCTGCGGCTTGCAGTATAATATACATTGAAGTTGCCAAAACATCGCTGCGACGCGCTCGATACGGGCGGCGTCCGCCCTAAAGAGGCTCTTGTCCTGAAGGCATGGCTCAGACTGATTTCCTTATCGGCGTGGGCTTCAGCGTCAAAAAAGACAGCGCCTCTGCGGTCCGGGAAGCGGTGCAGCTGGCATACGGGGCCCATCCGCAAGGCACCTTCCAACTGGCCATCGTCTTTTCGACACTCGAATTCGCCCATCCCAAAACCCTGCAAACCCTCTGCGGCCTCACCGGAGAGATCGTCTGCGTCGGCTGCAGCGGCGGCGCGATCCTCTCCCCTTTCGGCACGCTCAAGCACGGCATTGCGCTCATGCTGCTGGGATTGCCGCAGGGAGTCTATTACAACACCGCCGCGGTAAGCGATATCCGCAAAAAAACCCCCCTGGCTGCCGGCGAGGAGCTTGGGGAAAAGCTCCTCTACGGATTCAAGGACCTGCGCCGGGATTTCGCGGTGTTCTTTGCTGACGGCCTGATGCGCGACTCCTCGTTCTTCCTCTACGGGCTGCACAAACAGCTGGGCTTGAGCTTCCCCCTGATCGGCGCCGGGGCATCGGACAACCTGCGCTTCCAGAAGACCTACGTCTACTACAAACAGGACGTCCTCACCGATGCTGCCTGCGGCCTCGTCTGGGGAGGGAAGCTGCGTTTCGGCGTCGGCATCCAGCACGGCTGGAAGCCGCTGGGCAAACCGCGCACGGTCACCCGCGCTGCCGGCAATATCGTCTTTGCCATCGACGGAGCTTCCGCGGTGCGCATGTACGAAGAGTATTTCGGGCTCTCCGTATCGCAGCTGCGCAAAGAGCTGGCGCAACTGTCGGTGCGCTACCCCCTGGGGATCTACCTGCCCGAGGAACGCACCTACCTCCTGCGCACCCTGCTGCACATCCATGAAGAAGGCTCCCTTGAATTCCAGGGCAACGTCCCCGAAGGCAGCGCCCTGCGCCTGATGATCGGGACCAAGGAATCGTGTTTGCAGGCAACCAAAACCGCCGTCGAAGAAGCGGCGCGGGAGCTGCCCCTCTCCCAGGCAAAGTGCGCCTTGGTCTTTGACTCGCTCTCCCGCTCGGTCCTCCTGGGCAGGGATATCTACCGCGAGAGCGCGCTGCTGAAAAACCATTTCGGCGCACTCCCCTTTATCGGCATCTGCACCTTCGCCGAGGACGCGCCGTTGCATTCCCTGAATTTCAGGGGCAGGGCCTATGTGCACAACCAGACCATTACCGTTCTGACCATCGGAGGATAAGCGCGATGCCCGCAGCCGAATCGATTCTCTACATTCTCGGTATGGCCAGTGTCATCGCCATCGTCTCCCTCGCCGTCACCCTCTCCTTCAAGATGGAGCGCGTGCAACTGCTCTCCGCCGAGATACAGCGCCTGCGCCAATCCCTACAGGAGATGGACGAGCAGGCAAAGCTCATCGTGCGCACCGACATGGAGCTCAACAAAATCCAGGAGGAGCTGGACAAGAAGGTCACCGGACTCTTTGCCCTGCAACGGCTCAGCCGCACGATCTCCACCACCCTCGAGGAAAACCAGGTTTTCCAGCGCATCTCTCCGTCGCTGCTGGAGGAGCTGGGGTTCGAGCGGACCGCCTGTTTCCTCTGGAACGAGCACGAGCAGCTCTTCCAGCCGCGCCTGGCGATCAATTACTCGACGGAAGAGCTGGAGGCGCTGCGGCTCTTCGTCAACAGCCGGCGCGACGACTTCCGCGCTTGCTTCCAAAAAGAAAAACCGCTCTCCTCCTTTTCCGCGGAGGCGCCCGAATGGCAGGCGCGCGTCAAGGAGACCTTCGGGGTACATTCCTTCATCATCGCCCCCCTCCTGCCCAAAGAAGGAGACAAGGGATTCTTCTTCGCCGGGACCGAAAATGCCGACTCCACGATCACCGAAGGCGACGAGGAACTGATCGCCGTCCTCACCAACCAGATCGGCCAGGCGCTGGAGAACGCGCGGCTCTTCGAAAAGACCTGGAAGGCGCACCAGGACCTGGAGCGCAAGGTCGAAGAGCGCACGCATGCGCTGACCCTGGCCCTGGAGGAGGTCAAGCGCATCAGCAAACGCAAGAACGACTTTATCTCGGCGGTCTCCCACGAGCTGCGCACCCCCCTCACGTCGATCAAAGGATACGCCTCGATACTCCTGGCGGGAAAGCTCGGGGATATCCCCGAAGAAGTACGCCTGCGCCTGGACAAGATCAACCGGCACAGCGACGAGCTGACGAGGCTGGTCAACGACCTTTTGGATATCTCGCGCATCGAGTCGGGCCGGGTGGAGATGAAACAGGTGCCCCTGAACCTCGCCGACCTCATGACGCAGGTCTATGACCTTTTGGGTGGACAGCTCAAGGACAAAGAGCTGCGCTTCAGCTCCTCCTTCCCCGCCGATGCCGCGCGCATCTTCGCCGATGCCGGCCAGATCAACCGCGTCTTCATCAATATCATCGGCAACGCCATCAAGTTCACCCCGGCGCACGGCTCGATCAGCGTCACCAGTAGTCGGCGGGACGAGAAGACCGCCGAGATCGCCATCAGCGATACCGGCTGCGGCATCCCCAAGGAATCGCTGGAGACGATATTCGAGGAATTTTACCGGGTCGACAACCAGATAAACGAGACGGTCAAAGGCACCGGCCTGGGGCTGTCCCTGGTCAAACAGATCGTTGAAGCACACGGCGGCACGATCTGGGCCACCAGCGTCCCGGACAAAGGCACGACCTTTCACTTCACCGTACCGCTTGCCCCGTAACGAGGAGACCGCATGCCCACCAAGATCCTTATTGTCGACGACGATCCGGATATCCGGGACGTCCTGAAACTGACCCTGGCCGAGGAGAATTACGAGGTGCTGGAGGCCGAAGACGGAGAGGTCGCGCTGCGCACGATCAACTCCAAGACCCCGGACCTGGTGCTCCTGGACTACAAGATCCCTAAAATGGACGGCCGCGAGGTCTGCCGGCGGATCAAGAAAGACCTGCTCCTGCGCCACATGCCCATCATCATGGTGACCGGCAAAGGGGACATCAACGATAAGGTCGGCGGCCTGGACGCCGGCGCCGACGATTATGTCGTGAAACCGTTCGAGCCCAAAGAGCTCCTGGCGCGCATCCGCATGGTCCTGCGCCGGACCCAACGGGATCTGGAGGCCAACCCGCTGACCCGGTTGCCGGGCAACGTCTCGATCCTCAACGAGCTGGGGAAGCGGCTGGAAGACACGGAGTCCTTCGCCGTCCTCTACGTCGACCTGGACAAGTTCAAATCCTACAACGACAAATACGGTTTTGAGCACGGGGACGAGGTCATCCGCGAGACGGCGCGTATCCTCATCCGCACCGTGCAGAAATGCGGCAGCCCGGACGATTTCATCGGGCATATCGGCGGCGACGATTACGTCGTCGTCACCACGATCGACAAAGCCGACGCCCTCTGCGAGGAGATCATCGCCCAGTTCGACGAAATATCCCCCACCTTCTATAACGAACGGGACCGCAAGAACGGCTATATCCTCTCCCGCGACCGCCTGGGCAACGAAAAACGCATCCCGCTCTTATCCGTCTCCATCGGCGTCGTCGATAACTCCCACCGCGACATCACCCACGTCGCGCAGATCGGGGAGATCGGCGCGGAGCTCAAGGCCCACGCCAAGAGCCTGGAAAAGAGCAATTACGTCAAGGACCTGCGGCACAACGGCCGATAAAAAAAGAGCGGGCGGCTCCGTCTTCGACGAAACCGCCCGCTTTTATTTTAATGCGAGGAGAGGGAGTTGAACCCTCACAGCCTTGCGGCCAACAGCCCCTCAAACTGTCGCGTCTGCCATTCCGCCATCCTCGCGTAATGATGGCCGTTTAAAGCAGCCCTATTATAAGCTTGCCCCCCCCAAATTGCAAGCGCTTTTACCCTTCGAAACCCAGCTCCTGCAGTATGCGGCGGCTCTCCTGCCAGTCGCGTTTGACCGCAACCTCTAGTTTCAGGAAAACCCTGCCCTTGAGCAGTTTCCCCATCTCCTGCCGGGCGCGGGAACCGAACTCCTTGATAGCGCTCCCCTTCAGGCCCAGCACGATCGCCTTCTGCGAAGGCCGCGCCACGTAAATCTGCGCCTCGATCTGATGAAAACCGCCTCGCGGGCGCATCTGCTTGACCACCACGGCGGTCTCGTGCGGCAGCTCATCCCGCAGGCGAAGGCAGAGCTGCTCGCGGATGATGTCGGCAATGCGCAACGAAAGCGGAAAATCCGTCACCGTTCCCGGCTCATACAAGAAATCCTGCCGGGGCAAAAACTCCTCCAACGCCGCCAGCAGCTCCGGAAGGTTTTGGCCGGTGCGCGCCGAGAGCGGCAGGAACGAGCGCATCAAACCGGCGGCGGGACTCTTTTCGGCAACGAGGCGTTGCCACAGCTGGATATACGCCCCCCCGTGGCGCATTCCCCCGTCGATCTTGTTAAGCGCCATCACGATCGGGCGGCTTGCCTTCACCAGTTCCCGCATGAGCCGTTCCTCTTCATCCTTCGGCAGGCGGGATACGTCGACGACATAGACGAGCGCATCCGCATCCCCCCATGCCCCGCGCGCGACCGCATTCAACCGGGAAGCCAGCGGCTTCTCTATGGAATGCACCCCGGGGGTATCGACGAAGATGAACTGTGCCGGGGGACGGGTGAGGATCCCGCGGATGCGGTGACGGGTGGTTTGCGGGACGGGCGAGACGATACTGACCTTTTCGCCGAGCAGGGCGTTGAGCAGGGTCGACTTGCCGGCATTCGGGCGGCCGACGATACCGATAAAACCGCAGCGCCGCTGATTCATCGCCGCGATCACCCTGCGCGTTTGCGGCGAAGCCGCATGCGAAGCCGCATGCGAAGCCGGTCGATTTTATCCTGCACGTACCAGGAAAAGTACCCGCGGTAGCGACGCTGCAGGCCCGGAAGGCGCCAGTCGCGGGTGGTGATCACACGGCGGCAAAGGCGCGCGCCGCAGCTGCAGCGGAACCGGTAGTTGAAATCCGCGTCGGTCATACAGTAATCGTAGGTGACCTCTTCCCCGGCGCGGATCGCTCGAAGCGCCACCATCATGATATGGCCTTTGATGCCGGCGTTGGGGGCGCAGCTGTGGTTGAAGAAATCGTCATCCTCCAGCCCCCCCTTCTTACAGGAGACCAAATAAAAGCCGTCGGCGATCTTGGTGGCGTAATGGTCGATGTCGGGAAAGGCGGCGCGCGAGAGACGGTCGAATTCCGCCTGGGTGATGATATAGCCCCCCCAAACGGCGATCACCTCGTCCTTTTTGAGCGGCTTCAGCGCAAAGATGCCGCGCCGGTTTATCCCCGAACGGCCGACCCTGACTTTCGGCGTGACATAGGAATGTTTCAGCATCGTTTCTGCCTCTTGAGGCTCACGCCCCTGCGGCGCACCCCGCTCAGGAGGCGCGGCAGCAGGCCGGGAAGGAGCGCTACTTCATCCATGAAGAGGAGCCCCTGCCGGCGCAGGGCACCGCTCAGCACCATCTCGGCGATCACCGTCGGAAGGGCGGCGGTCATCTTCTGCATCGAATTGAGCGGTTCCTGCCGCCGGGAAAAGCTTTGCAGGGACCAGCAGGTCTGGCCCTCCCGGCCCCGCAGCGAGACGGTCGCCAGCGTATAATTATCCCGCCGCACCGCCTCAAGGACGCGTTTCGTTTCAGGAAGCCGGGCCTTTGAGAAAAACCCGTAATTGTTCAGATACGCGAAAAAGGCGCGGAACCCGCGCGGCCTGATCACCCGGGTCGTAAAGGTACGCAGCGGGAACTTCTTCAACAGATTCTCGAACCCGCTGGCGCAATAGTAACTCTCGGCGGGGATCCCCAAAAACCGCTCTCCCTGCCAGCCGGCAAAGGCGCGGAAACGTTTCTGCTTCCCGTCAACCAGCTGCCACGACGGGATGCGATGCTCCAGGACCAAATCCTCAAAACACCACAAAAAGGGAAAATAGTCTTTCGTGCGCGAGAGAGAACCGGCTTTTATTTCGACGCTTTTCACCGCCGCCTGCCGGCTCAATTCATACCCCAGCAGCGCGTTGACCAGCCCCGGGCTGAAACCGCAGCCGGGGATAACGGTGATGCCGGCCTTGTCTATCGCCCGGCGGTGACGCAGATAAAACGGCGGATCGACGTCGGATATATCCAAAAGATCCTTGCCGAATTCCAGGGCCAGCCGCACTCCCTGCTGCCCCAGCTCCCCCGGCAAGGCCCCGATCAAAAGATCGAAATCCCCCACGTGCTGCGACGGGGAAAAGAACGCGACGCGCCTGACGCAGGAAAGGGAGCGAACGAGAGCGGCAACGGCCCGGGCAATACGGCCGTCACCGAGAATAAGGACCGATGAGCGTGAGGGGCTTTTTAGACCTGCCATACCTTCGGCATGGCCATGCTCGCGGCGAGCGTCTGGGGCGTCAGATAGCGCAGCCGCTGCGCTTCTGGGCCCAGCCGCGCCTTGAGCCGCCTGGCCAACACCGGGACGGGAATGCGTGCGGGGTCAACCGTGGAGGAGGCGATCATGAAACAGTACTCGCAGCCGCAACTGTAGGAAGGCATGCACAGGCGCACCGGATGGACAAAGCGGAAGAGCTTTCTGAGCTTCTGCGCCGTGGGGCGGATGATGAGGTCGAAGTCCAAAAACGGGCCGAGCTGGAAGATCGCCATCCCCCCGGGCTTCAGGGACTGTTTGACCAGCCGGTAAAAATCGAGGGCAAAGAGTACCTTGCCCGGACCGACCGGGTCGGTCGAATCGACCACCACCACGTCGAAGGAGCGCGCGTAGCGGCGGATAAGCTGTATGCCGTCTTCGAAGAAAACCTTGACCCGCGGGTCGCGAAACGCCCCCTTGGATATGAACGCAAGGTGCTTGCGGCAAATCTCCACGACCTGCCGGTCGATATCGACGAAAACGATCTCCTTCAGCGGATGCTTTCTTGCTTCGCGCAGCACCCCGCCGTCTCCGCCTCCCACCACCAGCATCCTCCGGGGATCCGGATGCGCCAGCAGGGGCGTGTGGGTGATCACCTCGTGATAGATGAACTCGTCGGATTGCGAAAGCTGGATAATGCCGTCCAAAGCCAGCATCACCCCGAACCCGGGGCTCTCGAATATCTCGATGTCCTGGAAGGCGGTTTTGCCCTTATAGATCCGGCGCCTGATGCGGAAGGCATCGGCCTTGCAGCGGCGCACGCCGGGGAAAGAGGTTTCCAGGAACCATTCGCGTGCGGGGAACGTAATCGTTGTGCTCATGATTTTCCGCGGTAGATGCGCAGGACTTTTACCCGGCGCGGCTTAAAGACATCCTTGAGGTAGCGCAGCGCCTTATACGGCTTGGTCTTGCGGCCGCAGGTGAAAATATCCAGCGCCAGATAGTTGTGTTCGGGCCAGGAGTGTATGGAGATGTGCGATTCGGCCAGGAGCACGATCCCCGTGACCCCCTGGACCGGGAATTTATGCACCGAGCTTTTCAGGGGCGTACTGTTGGCCTCTTGCGCCGCCGTCCAGAGTATACGCTTAATCTGCGCGGGATCCTCGATAACTCGCGGGCTTTCAAAATCGGCGATGACGTGGAACGAATAAGGTTCGCTTAATTTACAGGATCTTTTCATCTGTATCGGCGCGACGGCACGCATACTCACCTTTATTGTACCTTCGCGGTCAAAACAGCGTGACGAACGGAAAACACTATTACATAACATTAACGCATTTTGAAGGAATGCGCAATAAAAATCTTAGGTTTTTCTCGTCTGCGCCTCCACGGTTCCGCAGGAGCCCAGCGTCTCTTCGAGAAAGGTCGCCGCGGTCCGGACACAGTCGACACAGCTGAGGCGCCGCAGCGAACGGATCCCGCGGCAATCGGGGGCACCGGAGCGCCCGACGAAACGGGCATGGCAGGCCGTACGCTGCTGCGGGTAGTGGTGCGCCAGGATCTCCAGCGCCGCGTGCAGGCTTCCGCAGAGCCCGCCGGGGGCCCCTCCGCCGCCGCAGGAAGCAAGGGCCCGACGCTGCTGCTCGGGGAGCGCCAGGACCGTCTCAAAAGCCGCGGCGACAGCCTGGGCGCAGTTTAAGCGGGCCGTATCGTTTTTACCCGTGAAATGTTCCACCGCTTTTGTTGCCGACATCGCTCTCTCCTTTAAAAGGTGTAGCGCACGCGCACGAACACATTCTTGTTCTTCCGCATCATCCCGAAATCGGTCAGCATATCCTCGCCCCAGGGCAGGTTCACCCCGCAGGTCGCCTTCCACTGGTCGGTTACGTCGTAAGAGACAAAGAGGCGCGCGTAGCCGTCCCGGTCCGAGGGAGAATAAAAATTGAACAGGCCGGCCTGGACGGTTTGGTTTTTGAAGAGCTTGGTGAGCCGCTGCGTCAGGAGATGCCGCTCCCGGTCCCAGACGAAATCCATCGGCACAAGCGCACGCGTATACGCCGCATAATCAAGTGTCTGTTCGTACTGATATTGGAGACCGAGCTTCCAGTCCTGGCCAAGGTCTTTTTCGTACCCGATGAGGCTGCGGAAACGGCTATTCTGGATGAGCCGGTTATCCCCGGCATCGTCCTGGGCAGAGCGGTAGTACCCGGCCTCCAGCGCCCCGATCCCGCCGAGAAGGCTGCCCCGGACGCTTAACCCGTAGGCATCCAGCCGCTCATAGAAAAGCTCGCGGTCCGCCTCGCTCAGATAGCTGCGCGGCGCCGGGTCGAAGCCCCGGAAATAATAGAGCGCGTACTCGGTGCTGCCGAAGGTGCGGTAGAGCCGCAGCGCATACTGGAGATTCTCTGCCTGGCGAGCCGGCTCAACCAGGGCACGCTCGCTCGAGCGTCCGGCAATGCCGCCTTGGAAACTGTCGAAGAACGAGAGCCGGTCGCCGTCGGGCATCACGTTGGGCGTAAAATGGCCGATCGCGACGAAATCAATATTGCACCATTCGGGAAACAGGGATACGCGCAGCGCGTCGGATGGCTTTTTGAGATATTCGTCGTCACGGCCCGCATAAAAGGAAACATAATTTTTGGGGAAGAGGTCGTTGATAAACAGATAATCCCCGGTTCCCCAGGTGAGCACCTGTCTGCCCAGCTTCACGTCCATCAATCTCATGGGCCGGAAGGAAACCGCCAGCTCCCGTACCTCTGCATCGAACGTCGTCTCAAAATACTCATCGAGGAGGAGATCCCCCTTGAAGGAAAACACCGTTGCCCATTCAGCCAGACGGTTCTGACCAGTCACCCCATAACGGGTCTTCAGTTGCAGGCGCTGCTCGAGAAGATTGTAGTCCTGGTGTTTGGTGAGACGGTCCCGGCTGATGCGGGCGCCATACGCCGCCTCGAGGAACCCGTGCACTGCCGGCGGCTCCAGGGCAAAGGCAGCGGCCAGAGACGCCTGAAACCCGACGCAAAACGCCAGTGAACAAAGAAGCGACTTCATCGCTTATTCCTTAAGCCACTGCTGCGGCGGCGTCCGCAGGAACCGTTCGGTGAAAATCTCGTCCTTGAGCCCGATATCGTACTTGATCGCGGAGAACGCGGTGACGGTGTTGGCGTTGGCGTTCAAGTCGCTGGCCTTCATCTTCGTCACGGTCGGGTATCCCTGAATATCCGCAACCTCCAGGGCTTCGATGATGCGGTAAAGCTTTCCCGCCTTGTCGAAATACTCCGCCTTCATCGGGACGAAATTCTGCTTGTCGACGGAAACGGTGAAATACGAGAACTCCACCGCCCCGGCATCCTTGGGGGTGTTCTTGAGGACATAGTACGACCCGTCGCTGTTCAGGAGTTCGTGCGTGTCCAGATCGACCGAACGGCCGGAGATGTCCTCATAGAGGAACGTCGTCCCGGCGAAACTGGAGCGCTTGTCGCTGGCGGCGATGCGGCGCACCAGGTCCATCGCCGGCAGGTACAGCCAACGGTCGTCGTCCTTACCCGCATGCTTCCAGACGATATAGCTCATCCCCCGCACATCCGTCGGCTTGTGGAAATAGACGTAGTACTTCTGGTCGCCCCCCTCTTTGACATTGAGCTTCAGGATCGAAAGCTGCCTCAGGCGGGTGCGGCCCTGGGCATCGGTCACGGTCATCGTGGCCTGGGCGCTGCCGTCGGCGCCCTGGTAATACGAACGGTTATTGGCCTTGGCGACTATCTCATCGACCGTCGGCTCCTGGGCACCGACAGCCGTTGCCCACAACAGCAGCGGCGCGACCAACAGCAACTTTTTCATACCCACCTCCGTTATTGTTTGCACATCTTGCGCCGGGAAACAAACGAACAGACTCCGCCCAGCAACGCGATAAGCCCGACGCTGATGAATGTTGTCGCCCTGACCTTCGCCAGCTCATACCCGAGCAGGACGTAGGCGAGCGTCGCGGCGATCAGCACGGAGACCAGCACGCACCTGCCGCAGGCGCAGACGGTCTTGGTCTTGGATTCGCTGAACGCCATCCAGGGGAAGCCGCTGATAAGCGCCGGCAGGATCATCAGCGTCGAGACGCTGGCCACCAGCATGATCATGAACATAAAAAACCCGACGGTGTTATAGGGCACCAGCGGCGAGGCAAAGAGCGGCAGGAAGCCGATCGAGATCACCAGGGCGTTCTTGAAAAGGGCGCGGGCGGGAGACTGGAACATCAGTTGAGCGGTCTGCGGCCAGCTCTGGTTCTGGGCGTAGAGCTGGCGCGAGCGCTCGATAAAATGGATGGCAAAGTCGACCGCCAGGCCCAGGGTCAGCGCCGAGAGGACCGCCACCGGCATATCGTACTCTTTACCGGTAAAACCCAGCGAGCCGTAGATTACCAGGATCGTCACCGTCAGCGGGATCATCGAGATGAGGCCGGTGACCGGAGAGCGAAAGAGCACCACCATCATCCACAGCACGATAAAAAAGCTTCCCAGAAAGTTCACCAGCATCCCGCCGACCATCTTGTCCTGCCAGACCATATTGATATAGGTCAGGCCTGCCCAGTGGTGCTGGATTTTCCCCGGGAAGGGATGCTGCGCAAGGTAACGCTCCACCTGCCGGAGGAGCGCGGCCATATCCTTGTTGTCGCCGGAGCGCAGCTGCAGCCACAGGTTCAGCTTCGAATAATCGGGAGTGACGAAATGCCAGAGGTCGTCGGGCTTGTGGGAATTCTCGAAGGAGATCAGCGACTGGGCGACTGCCTGGCGCGTGGCGGGGATGACCGAATCCTTTTGGTCCCCCCCCATCAGCTCATAGTACACCTTTTTGGTGACATCCGCCAGTGAGGTGGACTTGCCGACATAGCCGGTTTTCAGCAGATACGCCTGCAGGGCCTCAATATAGGTAAGGGCCGCCGGGTCCTGGAACATCTCCGCCGATTTGTCGGCGGCCTCAAGCACCAGGTAGGCGCTATAGGTGCCGCCGAAATGGCTGTTGAGGACCACGTCCGCGACGCGGATCGGGTGTTTTTTGTTGAACCACTTGGTGGGGTTATCGTTTATCTCGATATGCGAAATGCCGTATATCGCCAGCCCGACCACCGCCACTGCCCCGACGAGCACGGCCTTCCAGCGACGGACGGTAAAGGAACCCCAGCGCGCCAGGAAAGTGCTCAAGAGGCCGCTGTGATGCTCTTCCGTCGCTCCGAAGGATCCCATCTTCTTTTCGTTCAGGAGCGCGATGTAGGCGGGAATAAGCACCACCGTCAGGACCCATGCCAGGGAGACCCCGAAGGCGACCGCGATGCCGAAGACCTGCACCGGGGGGATCGGGGTGAAGGAGAGCGAGAAGAACCCGGCGACGGTGGTCAGCGACGTAAAAAGATTCGGCCGGTAGAGATCGTTGAGCACGAAGGTAATGGTCTTGTTCTTATCCTTGAACTGCGGGTATTTTTCGAAAAATTCGCTCAAGATATGGATCGAGTCCAGCACCGAAATCGGCAGAAGGAAGATCGGGATCATCGAACTCATGATATGGATCGGGAACCCGAGCCCGACCAGGGCCCCCATGGTCCAGATAACGACGATGATCGCCATGACCAGCGGCATCAGCACCAGCGCCACATGCTTGAAGAACCACCACATGAGCAAAAAGATCACCAGCACCGCCAGCGGCGCCGAGATCCCCATCTGCCAGAACATCTCGACCCCGAAGGCGTCCTCGGCCAACGGCAGGCCGGTAAGATGGTACTGCTCATCCCCCGGATACCGCGCGATGATCTTTTGTATGTCCTTGGCGATGCGGTAGCTCAGCTTCTTCTCTTTGATCGGGACATAGATGCACAGCGCTTTGCCGTCCTGCGAAATGAGGGTGTCGTAAAAGAGCGGATTGGCCAGGGCGCGCTCCTTGATGCGCGCCGCATCTGCGGCGCTGTACGGCGGCTCCCCCATCAGCCAGCGAAAGCTGATCACCCCCGGCCCTGCCTGCTCGATATCGTCTTTGTTGGCCAGGCTCATCAGCTCGTAGGCAATGACCCCGTCGATTTCCCGGACCTGGCCGGTTATCGCATGGATCTTCTTTAGCGTCTCCGGGGTAAAGACCCCTGCCGGGTCTTTCTCGTTGACCACGCCCAGCACGATGTAATCATAGAGCGCGAATTCCCGCTTGACCTCGTGGTTGAAGACGCGCACGAACTCCTTCTCCGGCAGCATGTTCTCGGGGTCGGTGTCGATCTTGACCCGCAGGAACTGCGCCAGAGACACCGCCGTCAAAAGCGCGGTCAGGACAAAAACGAGCTTGGGTTTTTGCAGCGCGAAGCGGATCAGGGCTTGCAGCATATACTCCCTCCTACGTACGTTTGCCTTTCAGGGCGGTTAAAAGATCCTTGATGCGCGGATCGGCGATCCGGTAACAGGTTTTGACGCCTTCTTTCTGCGCGGCCACGATCCCCTGCTGGCGCAGGATCGCCAGATGCTGCGATACGGTCGATTGGGGGAGGCGGAGTTTCTCGACGATCTTGCTGACATTGCAGCCGTGCACGAGGATTCCTTCGACCATGCGCAGCCGTACCGGATGGGCAAGGGCTTTCAGGAAATCGCCGTCTTTCGCATAATCAATCACTTTATCCATATATTGTAATAATACGATATATTTCGGATCCTGTCAAGACTTATTTTGCGGGACAAGACGTGCGGCGCGCGATCAGTCGAGAGAAAAAACGATCGCCACGCGCATCTCCCAGCGATCACCGGAGAGCGCCGCCGGCGCCGGGGCAAAAGGCGCAGCGCGCGCCACCGTCGCCGACGCCTCTTCGTCGAGTATCCTATAACCGCTGCTGCGGGAAATACGCACCCCCTCTACCGCTCCCGAGCGATAGACGAGGAACCGCAACAGAACCGTCCCCGCATATCCCTGTTTTTTTGCCCATGCCGGATAACGCCGCGACTGCTGCAGCGCGCGCTTAACCGCATCCTGATAGCGCAGGAACGCCTCTGCCCCAAGGTCCGGCGCCGACAGCGGCACCGGACTCGGATCAAGCGTTTCTGACCGGGCCGGCTCAGCGGCAGGCGCCGGGGTCTGGAGACGCTCGCCGAAGGCGCGGATGTCGGGGATCTCCTGCCGCAACTCAAGCGGCATCTCGACCACCAGCCGGGGCGGCGGGACCGCCACCAAAGACTCCCCCCGGGGAAATGCCCCTAAAAACAGGGCGTGGGCGGCGAGGGAAAAAATGAATGCGCCGGCTGAAACCCGGTCAGCGAGCAGCATTCGCGGGCCTCGTTTCGATACTGATCGTCTTGATCCCTGCCTCGCGCGCGCAATCCATCACGCGCACCACAACTCCGACCGCGGCTTTTTCATCGGCGCGGACCTGGACCGGCCCCTGCAGGACCTCGGCGGCCAATCGCGCCAGCTCCCGGGGCAGATCGTCCAGGCGCACAAACCGCTCACCCACCAGTATCTCCTGAGAAGCGGTGACGGTAATCGTCAGCCCGGTCCGGGGTTGTGCCGAGGCGGTACGCGCCGGTGCCAGCTCCACCGGCAATCCGGAGCGCGCCGAAACCTGGTAGGTAAGCATAAAGAAGAGCAGAAGGTTGAAGATTATGTCGATGAGCGGAGCGATAGTCAACTGCACCGCCGGCCGCTTCCTGACGAAGTCCATCCTTACTCTCCCCGGGCCGCCGAGAATGCGTCTTCTTCGGCGATATCCCCGACCGCCTCCTTGATCGCATCAAGAAGGCCGTTGATGCGCGCCTCAAAATAGTGGTAGAAGGCCATTGCCGGGATCGCCACCATCAGGCCAAAGGCGGTCGTGACCAGAGCCTCCCATACGCCGCCCGCAAGGGAGGAGACATCGGCGGATCCGCGCAGCCGCTGGAAGCCGCCCTGAAGAAGGGGGGGCGGGAAAAGTACGTCCTGCGCCTCTATGTGGCTGGCGCGACCCCGGCCTCCACGGCGG
>CAZOGI010000015.1:0-46007 GCA_964579435.1 uncultured Planctomycetales bacterium | reverse complement strand
CACGTATTTCCATCCCCGCGCCCTCAGGAATCCGGTGCTCTTCCTGGGGCTTTTTTACGTCTATTTCGTCAAGGCCGCAGCAGCGGCACTGGGCGCATGCAAATACCTCCTGGACCAGCAGAAAGCCAGACGATGCCCGGCCGCGTAGGAATCCTGGTCTTTACCTGTAACCGGCCGGATGACCTGAAGCGGTGCCTCGATTCGATCAAGGCGCAGACGCACACCTCATGGGAGCTGTTGGTGGTCGATAACGGGACCGATCCGGCGACCGACGCGCTCCTTGCTTCCTGCGGCTGCCGCGTCATAAAAGACGGCACCAAAAAACTCTCCTATCTCTTCAACCTCGGCTGGAAACACCTGCATACCGATCTCATCGCCTACCTGGCCGATGACGTCAAGATAGAGCCTGACTGGCTTGCGGAAGGGCTGGCCTCTCTGGAACGTCGGCCGGAGGCAGCGGTGGTGACCGGCCCGCTCGTATCGCCCGCGGCCTTCACCGGGCAGATGCACGCGCTTCACGAGCGATCCCGCAAAAACCCCATCCTGCGTTTGGCGGCGGACTTCTATGAAACCGTCGTTCTGGAGAATAAGACCTTCGAGCCCTGCGTCCTCTGTGAGAGCGGCGGCTACAGCCTTGGGCAGGGCTTCAGGCCGTCTTTCAGCCAGGAGCGGGAGGTCGATTTGGCAACGACCAGCGGCATGATCATCCGCCGTTGCGCCCTCGAAGAGGTCGGCGGATTCGACGAATCATTCCTCTTCAACCATGCGGACGGCGATCTCTTCGTGCGCCTGCGTAAAACCGGCGCCCGGATCATTTACTGCCCGCGGATGCTCGCCTTTCATTACAACCGCATGGGACCTTCGCGCTACCCGTTTATCGTCGGTCGCGACACGGCGTATTTTCTCCTCAAGGACATCCGGCCCCGTTCCCTGAACGGCTGGTTCGGATTGCTGGTCAACTGCGTTTTCATCAACGCCTTCTGGCTCTACCGCAGCCTCGCGGAAAAAGACCCGCGCCAGCTCAAAGGGATAACCGGTTTCGGCAAAGGCATCCTTGACTACCTCCTGCGCGGCGGCTAAAGCATGCGCACCGTACTGCTCATCTATCCGCGTTTCCCCGCCTCGATCAGCCTCAATATCCCTCTGAACCTCCTGCACCTGGGGACCTACCTGCAGAGCCAAAGGTTTGCGGTGAGGATCATCGACTGCACGATGGAGGAGGACCCGCTGCGGAAGGTCGCCGAGGGACTCGACGATATCGCAGGGGTCGGCATCTCGTGCATGACGACGCAACTTCCCCATGCATTGCGCATCGCCGAACTGGTCAAATCGCGACGGCCGCAGACCCCGGTCATCTTCGGCGGCGTGCATCCGACGCTGTACCCGCTCCAGGTCGTGCAGGATGCGCATGTCGACTACTGCGTGATCTCGGAAGGAGAGGTATCCCTGACCCTGCTTTTGCGCGCGCTGG
Source organism: uncultured Planctomycetales bacterium (assembly GCA_964579435.1). Taxonomy (GTDB): domain Bacteria; phylum Omnitrophota; class Gorgyraeia; order Gygaellales; family Profunditerraquicolaceae; genus CAZOGI01. Next base: position 44,536 of record CAZOGI010000015.1, on the reverse strand, counting down.
AAAACGGCATGCACAAGGAGATCGAAAGAATACCGGGCATTGCCTTTAAAGACGAGAGAGGAGAACCACGCGTCAATCAGCCCCTTGAGCCGTTCGAGTATGCGCACATGCCTCCTTTCGATTACGGGCTGATCGCTCCCGGCGTCATCGACGCCTACCGCAGAAGCAATACGTACTTTCCGCTCCTGACCAGCAGGGGATGCCCGTACCGCTGCGCCTTCTGCATTAACGTCGTCACCCGCAATACCCGCTGGCGCGCCTTCGGCGCCGAACGCTGCGTTTCGGAGATAGAGCGCATCCGCTCCCTGGGATTTTCCAAGATCTGGTTCTGGGACGAGAATTTCTTCACCGACAAACGCAGGCTGCAATCGATCCTCACCCTCATCGAATCGAAAGACCTGCGCATCGATGCCTGGTCGGAAGGAAGAGCGAACTATTTCAAGGAAGGGTATCTGGACGATGTGCTCCTGAGCCGGCTCAAGGGTTGCGGTTTCACCCGGTTCGGTCTCGGCATCGAATCCGGCTCGCAACGCATCCTGGATTATCTGCAGAAGGACATCACCGTCGATGAGGTAAAGGCGGCGGCCCGCGCCTGCGCCCGGGCGGGCATCCGGCTTACCTGTTCCTTCATGATCGGCGTTCCGGGCGAAACCCGCCAGGACATGAGCCAAACGCTCGATCTCATGGGAGAGATCGTGCGCATCACCGGGACCGCCGGTATAAGCGGCCCGATCCTGTACCGGCCGTATCCCGGATCGAAACTCTACACCGAATGCCTAAAGAAGGGTTGGCAGGAACCCCGGGACAACGCCGCCTGGAGCCGCAAGATCGAAGACGACTTTTCGCGCGTTCCGGACCCGCACCGGCTTCCCTGGATCCGGGATCCGTATTTCACCAATTTCGCTCACTTTTATACCTACACCGTTTCGGTGCCTTTCTTGGGGATATACCGCCTCTTTTGCGATTTCTGCCGGATGACCAAACAGAAGTGGTATTTCCGCTATCCCGGGGCTGTTGTCCTGCTTCTCCTTGCGTCTCTGGGCAAGATGCGTCATCGTCTCGGTCTGTACCGGTTCCTGTTCGAAAAGCGGCTCTTCAGCAAATATCATCCCAACCTGGACTACTGAAGCCATGCGCGTTCTCTTTATCTATAAAGAAGGGGTCAGTTTGGGCATCGGCTATCTCTCCAGCGCCATCAAGCGCCACGGGCACGACGCAGCGCTCCATATGGTCCACAATACCTTCTCCAACATGTACGTGCGCATTCCCCGCCTGGAAGAGGTCGAGCGGCGCATGGACGAGCCGCTCGCCACGATCGACGCCTACAAACCCGACATCGTCGCCTTTTCGGTCAATACCGCCGATTATCAGTGGGCACTCGCACAGTCGCGGCTCATCAAGGCGCACGTCAGGACCCCGATCATCTTCGGCGGTTACCATCCGACGCTTCTGCCGGAGCGCTGCATCGCCAACCCTGAAGTCGACATGATCTGCCTGGGGGAAGGAGAAGAGGCATTCACCGAACTCCTGGATTCGATGCAGCGCGGTTCTTCGTACCGGGGAATCCGCAATATCTGGTTTAAAGACGGCTCCGGAGTGGTCCGCAACGGACTGCGGCCGCTTAACGAGAACCTCGACGCGCTCGACTTCCCCGACCGGGACCTCTTCTTCCGCCATTTCCCCGCATTCTGGAAGAAAGAGATCGGCTTTGTCCTGGCAAGCCGCGGCTGCCCGTTCAGCTGCAGCTATTGCGGCAACGCCGCGTTCAACGAGATCTATCGCGGCAAGGGAAAGATACTGCGCCTGCGCGCGCCGGAAAAGGTGATCGAGGAATGCCTTGACCTGAAGCGGCGCTACGGCATCAAGACCATCCATTTCCAGGACGACCTGTTTGCCTCTAACAGTGCCTGGCTCCAACGGTTCATCCCGGAATTCCGCCGGCGCCTCGGCCTTCCCTTCACCTGCCTGACTCACCCGAAGGTCATGAGCCGCCGGACTATCGAGCTCCTGAAAGAGGGCGGATGCCGCCTGGCGATCGTCGGGATACAGTCGGGATCCGAGCGGCTCAGGCGCGATATCTTCCTGCGGCGCGAGACCAACGAAGAGATCGCCGCGTTCGCGCGGGGCTGCCATGAAGAGAAGCTGGCATTCTCCTTCAACCATATATTCGATGCGCCGACCGACAGCCCGCAGGATACCCTGGAGTCGGCGCGTTTCTATAACCGGGTGCGCCCGCATATCATCGACAGTTATTGCCTTGTCTATTTCCCCAAGGCCAGGATCCTGGAAACGGCCGTCACTGAACACCTCCTGCAGCCGCAGGATATCGAGGCCATCGAGGAGGGAACCTTCGAGGGGATGCATCAGGGAGGAATCTACAACGTCCTGGGCAAACTCTACCATGAGTATGCGCTGCTCTTTGCCCTTATCCCGCTCCTGCCGCGCTCGTGCGTGGAACGGATACTCTCTGACGCCGCTTTGCTGCGCGCGGTCAAGAAGATCCCTCTGCAGCTGATGCCCCTGGTCAAAACCGTGTTGAACATCAAAAACCGAAGCGCCTCTTTTCACTTTGTCGCAATACGGTATAATATATACCGTTTCCTGAAAGTCCTGTTGTGCTCTTTCAGCGGCAAGAACCGGCAGCGGGAGAGCGGTGCATGAAAATCCTTTTTTTTCACCGTTGGGTCGGCGTACACGGGGGAGGGACAGAAACACACCTCCTGGAACTGGCGCGGCGGTTTTCACAGCGCGGACACGACGTCGCTATCCTGACGAGACAGGGGAGGCGATTGCAGGACCTGGATAAACGCATCCGGGTTATCCGAATAAGCCGTAATCCCGGGGAATCGGACCACTCCTACGAGAACTTGCTGGTGTATCTGCATACGGCGCTGTTTGCGCTCAAATCCCTTGTGCGTCTCCTGATCCTGCACGCGCACCGGGAGCGTTTTGACGTCATCTCCGTGCACTTTGCGACCGAAGCGCTCGTTGCGCGGATCTTCCGCTGGATCAGCAAAACGCCCTTTCTCTTTGTCCTGGAGGGATACACCCCCCTTGAGGCAAAGACCGCAGCTGCCGCAGACGCGCGGATCGCCATCTCAGATTTTGAAGCCGCTCAATACCGGGATGTGCACGGCGTGGAGGCGGCAGTCGTGCATATCGGCGTTGACCGTGCCCGATTCGGCATCGAGGCCGCGAAAGCCGCAGACCTGCGCGCGAAATTCGTATCCGGCAAAGAGATCCTGGTCCTGACCGTCTGCAGGCTCGAACCCCGAAAGGACCTCAGCACCCTGTTGCGGGCAGCCGAACGCCTGCGTGAGACGCAACCGCACATCAGGTTCGTGATCGTCGGCGAAGGGATTTCCGGACCGGCACTCAGGGAAGAATTAACACGAAGGAATCTGGGCAACTGCGTTCGGCTGGCCGGCTATGTCGACGACGAGAAACTGCCCTTCTATTACAAGGCGGCCGATATCTTCGTCCTGACCAGCAGGGAAGAGTGGTTCGGCATCGTCTATATCGAAGCGATGGCCGCCGGGTTGCCGGTCATCGCCACCAATGTGGACGCGGCGCCTGAGGTGCTCGGAGACTGCGGCATATTTTTTGAAAGAGGCAACGACGCATCCCTCGCCGAGCGGATACGGGAACTCGCCCGTGACGCACAGCGGCGTGCGGATAGAGGGCGCAGATCGCTTGTGCGAGCGGAACGGTTCGACTGGGAAAAACAGGCCACTCTGTATGAAGCCCATTATGTGCGGGCGGCGAGCAAAGGACGCAACACCAAGACATGAAGAAGCCCCTTGCGCGTTTTTATGACCGGTGCGTGCGCCTCCTGCGGGGGAGCGGTATCGGTAGATTCTATCCGGTCATTCTCCTGGACCATCTTATCGTCAAGCTCCTTAAATCCTCACAGGTAACCATCGACGGACATACCCTGGCGCTTGATCAGCAGGATTCCCTGCGCCTGTCGATACACGGCCTGCATGAACCCCTGGAGACCGCAGCCATAAAGGAGTGCCTTAAAGAAAACTCGGTTGTCGTCGATATCGGAGCCAATATCGGCTATTATACGTTGCTCATGGCACGCGCGGTCGGCCCGCGGGGGCACGTTTTTGCCTTTGAGCCGGAGCCGGCTAATTTTTCCCTTCTGCGCAAAAACCTCCAGCTCAACGGCTATGCCAATGTCACCGCCGAACAGGCGGCACTGTCTGATCAGCCCGGGGTCCTGCGCCTCTACCTGTGCGGCCACAACAAGGGCGACCACCGTATGTACGATTCCGGAGACCGCAGGATGAGCGTAGAGATAAAAGCGCTGCGTCTGGATGACTACCTCAAAGACCGTGCCCCTGCGGTCGATTTTCTAAAGATAGACGTTCAGGGAGCCGAAGCCCTTGCTTTCGAAGGGATGAAGCGGACCATCGGCACCGGCCGCTCGATGGTCATCGCCACCGAATTCTGGCCTGCCGGGATCCGCAAGAGCGGCAAGGACCCTTGCGAATACATCCGCGCCCTCCAAGAGCTGGGATTTGTGTTCTACAGCATGCACGAAGAGAAACGCTGTCTGCGCGCAGAAACCGCCGAGACCGTTTTGGCAGCCTATACGGCCGAAAAGGATAACTGCGCGAATCTGCTGTGCGTCCGAGGAGACGATGTCGTACAAAAAAGTCCTTTTTTGCGTTCCGCCCTTTCCCAATAGGTACGGACAGCCCACTCATCCGCACACCGGGATCGGGTATCTCTCCCGTTTCTTGAACGAGCGCGGCATCGAGACGGCAGTCGTCGATTTCAGGCTCGGCCACGGCTTGCGCCGCCTCAAACAGGAAATGAAGCGTTTCCGCCCCGATCTCTGCGGGGTAACGATGATGACGTATTACCACCGGCTCGCATACGACATTGTGCGTTTTCTGCAGCCGTACGGCGTACCGGTAGCGGCCGGCGGCCCGCATATCTCTACCCTGGGCATCAGCGCCGTAGAGGAATGCGGCGCCGCGTTCGGATTCAGGATGGAGGCGGAAAAAGCGCTCGCTTCTTTCTGCCATGGGGATCCCGCGGAAACGATTCCCGGTCTCATCTACCGGCACCGCGGCGAGCTGCGCGAGAACCCGCCGGCGCTCACCCGGACGCTGGATGAGCTGCCCTTTCCCACCTACGATGACGTAGCCCTGCCTCTCTACGGGCGAAAGCGCATCCCGATCATCTCTTCGCGCGGATGCCCCTGCCAGTGCACCTTCTGCACGATCGCCACCTCCATGGGCAGGGGATACCGGATACGCTCCGCCCGCCACGTCTTCTCCGAGATCGAATACTGGTACCGGCGCGGCTATCGCGACTTCGATTTCCAGGACGATAATTTCACGCTCGACAAAGAGCGGGTTTTCCTCCTCTTTGAACTCATCAAAAGAGCGGGGATGAAAGACCTCTTTATGCAGTGCGGCAACGGCATCCGTGCCGACCTGGCAAGCCCGGAGCTCTTCGCCGCGATGCGCGAGGTGGGTTTTCGCGCAATCGCTTTCGGGGTCGAATCCGCCAACGACACGGTACTGAAGAACATCAAGAAAGGCGAGACCCGCGCCCAGATCGAACGCGCGGTTTCCCTGGCACTCGAGGCGGGGCTGGAGGTTTCGCTCTTCTTTATCGCAGGGCTTCCGGGTGAGACGGCGCAGAGCTTCAAAGAGTCGCTCTCGTTCGCCGAACGCTATCCGGTTTCGGGGACGATCTATTACAACCCGATCCCGTTCCCCGGGACCGAGCTCTTCGACTGGGTCAGCGCAAACGGCCTTTTCCTCAGAAAGCCGCAGGATTACCTGAACCATATCGCGCACCTGGAGTTCGTACCGGTCTTCGCGACGCCTGACTTCAGCGTCGATGAACGCATAGCGGCGCTCAAGGAGGGATACCGGTTGAACCTGCGCATCAAGCGCCGGGATCTTGAGCGTAAACTCGGCGGCAAACCCTACGCCCGGATCCTCTCCTGGCTCCTGTATGAAACGCCGCTGAACGCGGTTCTATTTTCGCTCATCCGCGTCGAATGGGTTAAACGGACCCTTAATTTCTTTTTGCTGAAGATGCGTTTGCGCATCAACCTGTGAGGGGGGCCATGGATCATTCCGGACAGGACAGAAAGGCGGCGGCAGACGAGCGGTACGCAGACGAGTGGTCGCCGTACCGCTCGGACCTGCCGCGTATCGACGCCATTGTGCGTCTGGTCGGCTCCGGCAGGAGGGTGCTGGATATCGGCTGCTATAGCGGCCTCATCTCCGAGCGCCTCGCGCAACGCAACAACCGCGTCTCGGCGATCGACCTCTCCAGCGATGCGGTCCGGCGGGCCAGAGCAAAAGGCATCGACGCCTATGAAGCCGATATCGAGAAGAATCCGCTTCCGTTCCCCAGACACTCCTTTGAAGCGATCGTTGCCGCGGAAGTCATCGAACACCTCTTTGACACCGACGCCTTCCTGGAGCGGGTGAAGGAATACCTCGCCCCGGCAGGAGCACTCGTCCTGACGACGCCGAACCTGGCAACGCTCGGCAGACGGCTCATGCTGCTGATGGGGAAGAATCCTCTTATCGAAGTCTCTTGCAGGGGCGACGCTGCCGGGCATATCCGGTATTTCGTGAAGGAATCGCTCTTTACCCTCCTGAACGCGCACGGTTTCACCATCACCGACTTCACCTCAGACGTCATCAATTTCAACAACCGGGGAAACCTCTTTTGCGTGTGGCCGGCGAAACTGCTGCCGACATGGGGAAAATCGTTGATCGTCAGGGCCACGCCCCGGAATACCCGATGACCGGCAAAAACGCGGTGCACATTATCGCCAACGCCTCCGTATCCTTCCGCAGCATGGGAGGCAGCGACAAGATATTCATCGAACTGGCGCGCGTGTGGCAGCGCCAGGGGCGTGCGGTGACGGTCTGGGGATGCGCCGAAACAGGACAGATGTGCCGCCGCAGCGGTATCGGCGCTCTTTTCAGGCAGATATCCTCGTACGACGTTGAGCGCCTCGGACTAGCCCGGGCATACACCCAGCGGACGCTTTCGGCTTTATGCGTCCCGGTCCTGGCACAAGAGGGGATCATCTATTCTTCGTCGGACTTCTATCCCGACCTCATCTGCGCGCTCTGGCAGAAGATCCGCTCTCCCCGTATGCGCTGGTGCGCCGGGCTCTTTCTGATCGCCCGATCGCCGTTCATATGCCCCCCGGCGCGCACCCTGCGCGGCAGCGCTTATTGGCTCATGCAACGCCTCGGCATCCTGCTCATGCGGCTTTTCGCCGATTCGGTCATCGTCCTCTGCGCCCAGGACAGGGAATTTCTCGCGCGTTTCGGTATCTGCGAACGCCGCGTCACCGTCATCGCGGGAGGGATCGACCGGGAGGCGATCGAAAAGACGGAAATGCCGCTTAAACGTTTCGACGGCTGCTTCCTGGGAAGGTTCCATGAGCAAAAAGGCCTTCCGCTTTTGATCGATATCTGGGCCAAGGTAACCAAAAAGATACCCCGGGCGCAACTGGCGATAATCGGCTGGGGCGAACAGAAACAGTGCGCGCAGATCAGGGAGCTGGTCCGCGCCCGGGGGCTCGAAGGCAACGTTCATTTCCTCGGATTCCTCGACAACGAGGATAAATACCGGGCGCTCAAAGAGAGCAGGATCTTTCTCTTTACCAGCTCGTACGAGAGCTGGGGGATCGTCATCGCCGAAGCGATGGGCTGCGGGCTGCCGGTCGTCGCATTCGATATCCCGGCGACGAGAAAGTTCTGCCGCGGCATCGATCTGGTCGCCTACCCGGACACAGACGCTTTTGCCAAAGCCACACTGGATTTGCTTGAATCGGGGACGCGCTTTCGCAGGCTCGCCGGGGAAGCGCTCGATTACGCCCGCTCGTTCAGATGGGAAGACTCGGCAGAGCGCATCGAACGGACACTCGCCCATGCCTAAAACACTGCGCTCAACGACGGGATGGTTCGCACTCCTGGCTTTTTTTACGGTCCTGACCGTCGCCGCGACCTATCCGCTCGCCCGCAACCTCTCCGGAAGCATCCCCGGCTTTTCATCAACCGACGAGCCCTACGGGGTTATCTGGCACTGGTGGTGGATGCAGCATGCGCGCGCCAACGGCCTCGATCCGCTCGACTGTCAGCTTATCGCCGCTCCCGCCGGCATTCAATTCCCGCGTTCCATCTATCCGCTCTGGACATCCCTCACCAACGCGATGGTTGCCGCGACCGGGCCGGTCGCGGCGTATTCACTGCAGATCATGGCCGGCTTTATCCTTGCGGCGCTTGCCATGTACGCACTCGCCCGTTCCCTGCTGCGCGATCGCCTCCCGGCGGTGCTTGCGGCGCTCATCTACGCTTACTGCCCGTACCACTTTGCCCGCGCCTGGCAGCACATCGGCCTGGCCCATACCGAATTCATGCCGTTGTATCTTCTGGCGCTTATACGCCTGACCCGGAGGGCGCGCCTGCGCGACACGCTGCTGGCCGCTGCGGCGCTGTGCGCGGTCGCGGCTTTCGACTTCTATTATCTTTATTTCATGTTTCTCTCAACCGCGGTCTATGCGGTCTATCTCTTTGCGGCGCGGGTCAAGAACGCCGGGACGATACTCTTCAAATCCCTCATTCCCATCGTGCTCATCGCCGGCCTTTACGCCGGCGCGGTCATGCTCCCCAGCATGAAGAAGATCGCTTCCGGATATGCCGACTCACCGGAATCCGCCTGGGGCATTAAAAAACCGTACGAAGACCTGTTCAGCCAGTCTGCGCGCCCGCTCAGCTATATCCTGCCGCCGGCCGCGCATCCGCTCTTCTCAGGGCTCAGCGAACCGTTCCTCGGCACCAATCTGTACGGGGAGAGCATGACCGAACACGTGCTTTTCCTGGGATGGATACCGCTGATCCTTGCGTTCTACGCGTGGCGAAAAAGAGGGGAGGCCGTGCTCGGGGACGCCCCGGCAGAGGCGCGCAGACATACGGGTCTTTTCTTCTTTGCGCTCCTGGCGTTATCCGCGTGGCTCATTTCACAACCTCCTTTCTGGAAGATCGGCCCCTTGAGCATACCGATGCCCAGCGGCCTGCTGTACCGTTTCTTTCCGATGTTCCGGGCGTACTGCCGTATCGGCATAGTTGTTATGCTCTCGACATCCCTTTGGGCGGCAGCGGGAGTGCAACTGCTCTTGCGCAGGAAAAAGGACCGTTGGATGAAAAGCGCGATTGCAGTATTTTTCATGGCGCTCATTCTCTTCGAATTCTGGACCTATCCGCCGTTCAAGGTGATCGAGACCGCACCGCCTGCCGCGGTCTATGCCTGGCTCAGAGACCAGCCCGGCGACCTGACCATCGCGGAATATCCGCTCGATACCCGTTCACCGAACGAAAAATATAAATTTTTCCAGACCGTACACCGTAAAAAAATAATCAACGGCAGGCTTCCCGGTACGGCGGCGTACCAGGAGGCTCAAGGATTATCCGCTCTCTCGAAAGAGGAAACCCCACTCGCCCTCGCGCGCCTGGGGGTGCGCTATATCCTGGTCCATCGGGACGGATACCGCGCCACCGGCCTCCTTGAAGACGAAGAGGAATTGCGCCTGATCCCCGGCAACGGGGCGTTGCGCCTGCGCGTGAGCTTTCCTATGGAAAAATGCGCAGATTCCTCTATAATATGTCTTCGAGAGATCGGTGCCGTAGACGTGTACGAAATCGAAACGCCCAAACCGTAACCGCCGGTGAAACCCATCCATATACTCGGCATATCAGCCTTCTATCACGACAGCGCGGCCTGCCTGGTGCGCGACGGCGTTATCGTCGCTGCAGCGCAGGAAGAACGCTTCACCCGCAAAAAACACGACTTCAACTTCCCGCGCAACGCCATCTCCTGGTGCCTCGCGAGCGCCTCTATCGAAGCCAAAGACCTGGATTACGTCGTCTTCTACGACAAACCCTTCGTCAAATTCGAGCGGATACTCGAAACGTCCCTTTCCTACGCCCCGACGGGTTTTCGCCAATTTATCCAGGCAATGCCGCTTTGGCTGAAGCAGAAGCTCTGGATCCCCGAGATCATCCGCGCGCAGCTGGACACCGAAGCCAAGATACTCTTCAGCGAACACCACGAGTCCCATGCGGCCAGCGCGTTTTTGCCTTCGCCGTTCACGGAAGCGGCATTCCTGACTATGGACGGGGTAGGCGAGTGGGAAACCGCCAGCTTCGGGATCGGCTCCGGCAATACCCTCTCCATCGAGCAGTATCTCAAATTCCCTCATTCCCTGGGATTGCTCTATTCGGCCTTCACCTATTTCACGGGATTCAAGGTCAACTCCGGGGAGTATAAGCTCATGGGCCTGGCGCCCTACGGCGAACCCAAGTATGCGCCGCTCATCCTGAGGGAGCTGCTGGATCTTAAGGAAGACGGCTCCTTCAAACTGAACATGCGCTTTTTCGGATACGGCAACGGCCTGCGCATGACCAACAGCCGTTTCGAAAAACTCTTCGGCGGTCCTGCGCGCAAGCCTGAAACCAAGATCACGCAGCGGGAGATGGACATCGCCGCCTCCATACAGCAGGTAACCGAAGAGATCATGCTGCGCATGGCCCGTCACGTGCATGCCATCACCGGAAAAGACAAGCTTTGCCTGGCAGGCGGGGTTTCCTTGAACTGCGTCGGCAACGGCAGGCTCCTGCGCGAAGGCCCGTTCAAGGAAATATGGATACAGCCGGCAAGCGGAGACGCGGGAGGCGCCCTGGGGGCGGCACTTCTGGTCTGGTACCAGTATCTGGGCAACGCCCGCAGCGTCGACGGGCATACGGACGCCCAACGGGGTTCGTTCCTGGGGCCGCAGTATACTCCCAAAGAAATAGAGGACTTCCTGAAAGGGGCGGGCGCTGTTTACCGGACGCTCCCCTTCGAAGAGATACCGGAGGCCGTTGCCGAGCTGATCGCCCAGCAGAACGTAATCGGCTGGTTCCAGGGCGCGCTCGAATTCGGGCCGCGCGCACTGGGAGGCCGCAGCATTATCGGGGATGCGCGCAGCAAAGAGATGCAGTCACGCATGAACCTGAAGATCAAGTTCCGGGAATCCTTCCGTCCCTTTGCGCCGACCGTGCTGCGCGAAAGGGTCTCTGACTGGTTTGAACTAGACCGGGAAAGCCCCTACATGCTCCTGGTGGCGAACGTCAAAGAGGATAAGCTTATTCGTAACGATGAGCGCCTGAAGGATGCGCCCGGTTTCGAGAAACTCCAGGTCGAACGTTCGCAGATCCCGGCAGTGACCCACGTCGATTATTCGGCGCGCATCCAGACCATCGAGCGCGCGCACAATCCGCTCTATTACGAGCTGATCAGGAAATTCGAGGAGAAAACCGGGTGCCCGGTTATCATCAACACATCTTTCAACGTCAGGGGGGAGCCGCTTGTCTGCTCTCCGCGCGATGCCTATACCTGTTTCATGCGCACCGAGATGGATTATCTCGTCATCGGACCGTACCTGCTGGACAAGAAGAGCCAGAAACCGCTTGATCACGATATACGGTGGCAGGAGGCGTTTGAGCTGGATTGAACACGACACAGGGCAACAGACACCAGACACATGACATTGGTAAATGCCTGACGACGCGGAAAGAATCGTCGCGGTAACCGGCGCCTGGTGGCATGTCCCTAAGCTATACGCTATGGAACCCTTAACCTACGACAAAAAAACGCTCCGGGGATTCGGCTACACGATGGGGATTGCGTTTTTGGTCTTCGCCGTCCTCTTTTTCCTGAGGCACAAGCCGTACTGGCACGTTCCCTACGGACTCGCGCTTTTTTTCTTCATCGCCGGCGCGCTCGTGCCGCTCCTGCTGAAACCGGTGTACGGCGCCTGGATGGGACTGGCCTTTGCCCTGGCATGGGTCAACACCCGGCTGCTGCTCCTGCTTTTGTTCGTTCTGGTCTTTACCCCGGTCGGGCTGCTCTTGCGCCTGCTGCGCAAAGACCTGATCGACCGGAAATTCACCCGCCGCGCTTCCTATTGGCACCGGAAAGAAAAAACGCCGTTTGACCCCAAGAGGTACGAACACCAATTTTAACCGGGAGGATGGATGAGCAAACTTGCAATCCTCAAAGAATTCTGGCAGTTCCTGCGGGTGCGCAAAAAATGGTGGCTGACGCCGATCATCATCATGATGCTGCTTATGGGGGCATTGATCTTCTTCACCCAGAGCTCGCCGGTGGCTCCGTTCATCTATACGCTTTTTTGAAGGAGGGGACCGTTGCGTAAAAGAATCTTTCTGGCGCTCGTCGCGCTCCTCTTGGCCCTTTCGGCCGCAACCCTGCACGCAAGCACGTCGCCGCGCCGGACGCTCAAGCGCTTGCACCTGCCCGAACAGGAGACCGCTTCCTGGTACCGGTATACCCTGCGCCTCTTCGGCGTCATCCCCGCCGGCACGGTCACCTTCTTCCGCGAGACCGCGGCATCGTACGCGGGCAGGGACTGCCTGAAGCTGACGGCGGCCGCCCAAAACCTTCCGGCGCTGGATAGGATATTCGCTTTTTCGGCGCAACTGGAGTCCTACGTAGAGCGTGAGCGGCTCGCGCCCCTGGTCTTCCGCCAAACGGTCCGGATGCGTTCCAAACCCGACGCGACCAAGGAAGTTTTCTACGACCAGGAAGCGGGCACGATGCGCATCGGCGCGGTCACGCGCACCATCCCGCAGGATACCCACGATCCGCTCTCGCTCCTGCGGCGCTTCCGCACGATGGACATGGATTCGAACAGATCCTTTGACTTTACGCTCAACACGAACCAGAAAAACTATGCCGTGGCGGGCACGCTGGAAAAGATGCCCCGCGACGAAGGGAAAATCGGCCTTTACCGGGCGGATGCCTCTATCTTCCGCAGAGACAAGAACCGTTATCACCGTTCACGCGTCAGCATTGTCTTTTTGGACCGGCACGAAAATATCCCCGTCGTCATCAAGGTCTTCGCGAGCGGGTTTTTCCTGACCGCGACCTTGTCAGCCGCCGGCCCGGCCTGACGTTCATGCCACTGCTGATCCTGCTTATCCTCACCCTGAGCGTTGCCTCGACCGCGCGCATGCTGGTCAGCCGTTTGATGCCCGCTGCTGCGCTGCCGCAGCAGGGGATCGGCATCGGCCTCCTGTGCCTCGCACAGATCGTGCTGATCCAGACGGCGCTGGGCGCCTGCGGGGCGCTGAGGGACAGTGCCGTGATCAGCGTCTCTCTCTGCATTTCGGCCGCTGCGTGGCTCTTCCTGCGGCATCTTCCTGCGCGCAACACCAGCGGCATCCTCCCGACACTTGAGCAAGCCCTCGCCGAGCGAACGGTCCGTATTGCCGTCGCTTTCGTCGCCGCGTTTGCCGCGGTCAAGATCGGATTGAACCTGGTCAATCCGCCGCTGGGCTGGGATTCCCTGAACTACCATCTCGTGTTCCCGGCCGAGTGGTCTAAAAACGCATCCCTGGTGACGCCGATCACCATCAACGACGACCCGGCGCCGACCTACTACCCGATAAACGGCTCCCTCGTCTTTCTCTGGCTCCTGTGGCCGTTCCGCTCCACGCTGCTTCCGGACCTCGGACAGGTCCCGTTCTTCTTCCTGGGGATGGCCGCGGTCTACGGGATCTGCCGCACCCTGAATATCGAACGACGTCTGGCGATCCTCTGCGCCTGCCTGTACGGACTCATCCCCAACCTCTGCAAGCAGCTGGAAGTCTCCTACGTCGACCTGATGGTCGGGGCGCTCTATCTGTGCGCGGTCTATTTCTCCCTGCGGCTGCGCGAAGAACGCAGCCGCAGCATCGCCGCATTCTTCGCGCTTTCCGTCGGGCTCCTGGTCGGGACCAAGACCATCGGCCTGGTCTATGCGGCGACCCTGGCGCCGCTTTTCCTGCTGAGCATCCCGCACAGCCGTAAAGCGCTCTTTGCAACCATCCTCCTGGAGGCCGCGGGGATCATCCTGATCTTCGGCGGTTTTTCCTACGTGCGCAACTGGATCCAAACCGGGAACCCCCTGTATCCTTTCGACTACGCGGCGTTGGGCATACGTCTCCTCAAAGGCGTGGTTGACCCGGTGACCTACCGGGCGCATGTTCCCGCGGGCAATTACCACCTCGGCAAAATACTCTTCCGCGAAGGCCTCGGCGCCCAGACGACGCTGCTGGTCCTGCCCGCCTTTTTCATCGCCCCCCTCATCGCGGCGCTCCGGGAGAGGGGACGGGACCGGCTCGTCAGGACGGCGGCGCTGCTGTTGCCCGCGCTCATCTTTCTGGCCTACCGCTTCCTCATCCCGCTGGGGAACACCCGATACCTGTATCCTGCCCTCGGCATCGGCCTGGCAGCCGCCTTTTACTGTATCAGCCGGCTTCAGCCGCCGGCAAAAGCGGTCTCTGCCTTCGTTGTCCTTTGCATTCTCTCCTCGGCAGCCGAGATCGCCAATCACACCGAATTGATCGTCGCCCTCTGTTTAAGCGCCGGCATCTTTTTCCTGTTGCCTGCCCTGGGAAATCTCCTGAAACACCGCCCGCGCCTGCTGACGGGAAGCGCGATCTGCCTCCTGACGCTGCTGTGGGTCGCCTTATTACCCCTGGAGGACTGGTACGCGCGCAACGAATTCAGTCGCTACCGGCTGATGACCGACTACTCGGGATTCTGGCCCGATGCGACCGAAGCCTGGGAGTGGCTGGACACTCAGCCGACGGGTTTGCGTATCGCCTATGTCGGCAGGCCGGTTACCCTGCCTCTCTACGGCAGGGGTTTTGCCAACAGCGTCTTCTATGTCTCGGTCAATTCTGTCGATCCCGCCAAGCTCCACTATTTTCCGGGAAGTTCCTACTCCTGGCATGATTTCCTGAGCGAACAGCGCAGTTTCGAGAAAGACGGGAATTACCGCGGAAACGCCCGCATGCAGACATGGCTGCGCAACCTCGCCCGGCGCAAAGCGGATATCCTTTTTGTCTACTCGCTCCACCAGGTCGACCAAACGATCTTCCCCTTTGAAGACGAATGGGCGCGCGCGCAGCCCGGGATCTTCGAGCCCATTTTTAGCAACGACACGATACGTGTCTACCGGATACGGACGCACACCTTTTCTTCGTGAGGCCCGCACTATGCCCGAATTATCGGTACTGATGCCCGTGTACAACGAGAACCGGACGATCCGGGAGATCGTCGAAAAGATCCTTGCGCTGCCGCTGGACCTGGAGATCATCATCGTCAACGACGGCTCCAGCGACGGGTCGGAAAAGATCCTGCGCGAGCTGCACATGCCCCGGATGCACGTCATCCACCACATCTCCAACCGCGGCAAGGGTGAGGCGATCGCGACCGCCCTCTCCAAGGCCAGCGGCACCTACTCGATCATCCAGGACGGCGACCTCGAGTACGACCCCGCCGACTACCTCAAGCTCCTGGAGATCATGCGCCGGGGTGAGGCGGATATCGTCATGGGCGCGCGCTTCACCAAGGGCTACCACGGGCTGCTGGTGCCGCGTTTCGGCAACCGGCTCCTGACCATGCTGCTCAACCTTCTCTTCGGGGCACGCATAAACGACTGCATGACCTGTTACAAGCTCCTGCGCACCGACACCCTGCGCCGCCTCAGGCTGCACGCCCGCAGATTCGACCTGGAGATCGAGATCGTCTGCAAGGCGCTGCGTTTGCGTTTGCGCATCGTCGAAATCCCGGTCTCGTACCAGCCGCGCTCCTATGCGCAGGGCAAAAAGATCCGCTGGGCAGACGGCATCTTCGCCATCGCCCGGCTCTTCGCGTACCGGTTTGCCAAGGTGAAACTGGGATGAAACACCTACACGGCATCCTGCGCTGGCTTATCGTCATCCTGCCGTTTACCGCTTCCCTGGGGCCGGCGCCGACCAATATCGTGCTGGGCTGGAGCATCTTTCTGTTCCTCTGCAAGAAGGCCCTTCTGCGACGAAAACCCTTTGAGCCTCAAGCCAGCCTCATCCCGCTGGGATTGCTTTTTCTGGCAATCCTGCTCTCCTTCGCTAACACCATCGATCTGCGCGCCAGTTTCCAGGGGGTTGGGAAATTCGTCCTCAACGCATTCGTCTTCCTGATCGTCGCAGAAGAGGCCCGTGACGCCGTCACCCGCAGGCGTCTCGTCTGGGGGATTCTTGCGGGAGCGCTCCTTTCCTCGATAAACGCGCTCTGGCAGCTTTACAGCGGCCATGATTTTATCCGCGGCAATCCGCCCATGGAGTATATCGGCATCATGCGCGCAACCGCCGCCTTCCCGCATACCAATATCCTGGGGGTTTATCTGAGCGCCCTTTTCTGTTTTGCCGTCGCGGAATCCCTTTTCGTGCAAAAAGGACGGCGCCGGATCGCGGCGGGAGCCGGGGCCCTGGTTGTCGGCGCCGGACTGCTGCTGACCTATTCCCGGGGCGCGATCATCGGCGCCGGCATCGGCGTGATCATCCTCTGCCTCATGCAGCGCAACCGCATCCTTCCCGCAGCCATCCTCGCGGCGGCGCTCCTTTTTCCCTTCTGCATGAGCGGCACGGTCCGCTCCTGGGCCGCCAGCGTCCGGTATGACCCGCTGCGCTTCCTGCTCAACGACGACCGCATCAGCATGTTCCGTAACGCTTCCAATATGATCGCGCACCACCCGGTGGTAGGCGTGGGGGTCAACACCTTTTCGCTCAATTACGGACGCTATAAGCTGGCCGAACCCAGCCATGCCCTCACCAGCCAGGCCTCCTACGCCCACAACAATTTTCTGCACATGGGAGGGGAGATCGGGCTCGCCGGACTGGGAGCGTTCCTCTGGTTCATCCTCACCGTATTCCGGGCCGGCGCGCGCGCCTACCGCAAAAACACCAACCCCCAAGAGCGCGCCGTACACGCGGCGGCAATCGCCTCGCTGGCGGCATTCCTCATCAACGGCCTCACCGAAACAAGCCTTTATTATCCGCGCGTTGCGTTTCTCTTCTGGCTCATCGCGGGCCTCAGCGTCGCCTTGTCAAGCACACCGCGGACAAACGCATCTTCTTAGGGAAAGGACCCCATGAAAGACCGGACAACGAGCATCCTGGAAACGACCCAATTCTGGACGGCCTGCCTGACGGTTTTTTTCATGGCAATCGCTCCGGCGCCGATGAATATCTTTATGGGGATCTGTGCCGCCGCTTATTTAGCCTCGCGGCTCCTGCGCCGCGGGCATCCGCTGCTGAAGCTGCCCGTGCGGCCGTTCCTCATCCTGCTGCTGGCCGTAACCTATCTGTCCGCTTTCAATTCGATCGACTTCTGGGAATCGATGAGCGAACTGGGCAAATGGATTCACGGGATATTCCTCGCCTGCGCCTGTGCGTTGACCGTCCGTCCCGGGAAGCGGCTCCTTATCTTCTGTGTCTTCGCCCTCTGCGGCGCGACGCTCGCCTCGCTTGACGCATTCTGGCAGCTCGCCAGCGGCACGGACTTCATACGCGGCTACGGTCTGATCGAAAATATCGGGCTGTTTCGCGCCACCGCTTCCTTTAAGGACGCCAACATGCTGGGTATTTACCTGAGCGCCCTCTGGCCGCTGGGGGTGGGGCTCTATTTCATGGCACAATCGAGAAAGTCGAAATTCCTCTGGGCCGCTCTGAGCGCCGTTATTTTCGCAGGCATTGCCGTTACCTATTCCCGGCCGTCACTCCTGGCTGCCTACTGCGCCCTTTGGGTATTCGCCGCCTTTCGCAGAAGCCGGGTCCTGACCGCACTGCTCCTGGCGGTAACGCTCCTGTCGCCCTTGCTCATGCCGCGTTCGGTCAAGGAGTGGGCACGCCAGCTCCAGTACAATCCGGTCCGACTCATGTGCAACGACGACCGGATCGCGGTATACCTCAATTCCCTCAATATGATCAAAGCCCATCCCTGGGTCGGTGTCGGGGCAGGGACCTTCATGTCCAGCTACCGTTATTACAAAAACCAGCAGGAGTATCGCGGGGTCGTTACCCTTGCCGAGATGAAGGCACACAACAATTTCCTGCACCTGGCGGGGGAGATCGGGCTGATCGGGCTGGCGCTCTTCGCGGGGCTCCTGGCGATTTTCTACCGTGCCTGCCTCCACCGCCGCAGGATCCTCGCGGACAAAAATGAGCGCATACTCTTGGAATCCGTGCTCGTCGCGTTCACGGCATTCCTCATCAACGGGCTCACCGAAAGCAGCCTCTATTATTCCCGGGTCTCGCCTCTGTTCTGGATCCTGCTGGGGCTCGGTTGCGGGTTTCTGCTGCCGCAGGACGCGCGAGGAAAGACAGGATGAGCGTAACCAGGATACTCGCTTTCAGAAACGACCGACTCGGGGAATTCCTCCTGACGGCGCCTGCGTTCGTATCCCTTAAAATGCAGTATCCGGATGCGCAGCTCTGCGTCGCCTGCGCTGCTGCGACCCAGAGCCTCATCGAGACCATTCCCGCGATCGACCGCTCATTCGTCTGGGAAGCACGGCCGCACGGCCTGCGCGCGCTCCTGGAACTCATCCAACGCCTTCGCCGCGAGCGCTATGACCTGTGCGTTATCTTCAATCCCACGAAAGAAGCGCACCTCGCCTCATTTTTCGCCGGGATCCCGCGCCGGGTGGGATACCGCCGAAAAGCGGGCATCCTGCTGACCGAGTCACTCCCCGACCTGAAATACCGCGGGGACAGGCATGAGATCGACGCCAACCTCCAGCTTGCCCGTCTCGCCGGATGCGCCCCGCAGAACCTTTCGGATGACCTCTCGATCACGGTCAACGAGGCGCAGGCAGAGCCCTTCCTCAAGGCACAGGCAGCTGCGCACGAGAGCTGGATCGCGCTCCATCCCTGGACGAGCGATCCGGCGAAAGAGTGGCCCCTGCAGCACTTCAGGCAGCTCTGCGATCAGCTTGCCGCGGGACATAACAGAAAAATACTCGTTATCGGAGGGCCGGAAGAAGCAAAACGCAAAGACGGATTCTTCGACGGACTCGGCGCCCCGGTTCTGGACCTGGTCGGCAAAACGACGCTCCCGCAGCTGGCCGGCATCCTCAAACGCTGCCGCCTGCTCATTTCGGGTGACAGCGGGCCGGTCCATCTTGCCTGCGCCGTCGGGACACCCGTCCTTGCGCTCTTCTCGACCGCCCTGGCGGCCAAAGGTCCGCTGCGGTGGGGGCCGCGCGGCCCGCAGACCGCGGTTATCGGCATGCAGCGCATAGAGGACATCCGCGTCTCTTCGGTTTTGCGTAAAGCCAACGAAATGCTTGCGGATCTTAACCGGCCGGCTCAACGATGAAGCACATCCTCATTATCAACCCCTTCGGCATCGGCGACTGCCTTTTCACGACCCCCCTTATCGGCTCGCTCAAAACCGCTTTCCCCGGCTCTACCATCGACTACTGGTGCAACCAGCGCGTCGCCGAGCTGCTGCGCCCGGACAAGCGTCTCTCCTCGGTTATCGGATGCTCGCGCGGAGACCTGAAAAAGACCTTTGGCCGCTCATGGACGCAGGGGATGCGGCAGGTCTTTTCGCTCCTGCGCTGGCTGCGGCGGAAACGCTATGACGCGGTATTCGATTTCTCCCTCGACCACCGCTACGGTTTCGTCTGCAAACTCCTCAAGATACCCCGTCGCATCGGCTTCAATTATAGAAACCGGGGACGGTTCCTGACCGACAGGATAGATATCGATGGGTATAACGATAAACATGTGGTAGAATATTATCTCGATCTTTTGCGATTCATCGGGATCGAGCCCGCACAAAAAACGCTTTCGGTCGCTTTCAGCGACGCCGCGCGCGCGAAAGCGGCGATCCTCCTTGCGCGGGCGACGGCGGGAAACAACACGATCGTCGGCATCGCCGCCGGGGCGGGAGAGAGCTGGGGCAAAAACGCATCCCTGAAACACTGGCCGGCGCTGCGCTTTGCCCAGTTGGCGCAGGAGCTGATCGATACGACTGGCTGCAGCATCGTGCTTCTGGGAAGCCCCGCCGAAGTGCCGATCGCCGACGTCATCCGCTGTTCGATGACCCGGCGACCGATCGATCTGGTCGGAAAGACCACCCTTTCGGAACTGGCGGCGGTCCTTTCGCGCCTGAGTGTTTTGGTGACCAACGACGGCGGGATCCTGCACCTGGGGGTCGCTGCCGGTTGCGCGACGGTATCGGTCTTCGGGCCGGTTGATCCGGCGGTCTACGGACCGTACCCGCCCTCGGGCCGGCACCGCGTCGTCAGCGCGCCTCTGGAATGCCGGCCCTGTTACCGCAGCTTCAAACTGCTTCGTTGCGCCAGAGAGCGCGAATGCATCCTCTCGGTCGGGGTCGATGAGATACGGCAACAGGTCAGCGCACTTATCGGAGAGAATCATGGAACCGCTTAGGCATATACCGATCCAGGACCTCAAAGGCCAAACCGCCTCCCTCAAGCCGCAGCTTCTCGGCGCATTCTCCCAGGTGCTCGATTCCTGCGCCTTCATTCTGGGAAGAGACGTCAAGCTGCTGGAGGAAGAGGTGCGCGCCTACTGCAACAACCGTCGCCATGCCGTAGCCGTTTCCAACGGGACCGACGCGCTGCGCCTGGCATTGCTCTCTCTCGGCCTCGAGAAAGGCCAGAGGGTCGCCTGCCCGTCCTTCACCTATTACGCGACCGCAGGAGCCATCGCCAGCATCGGCTGCGTCCCGGTTTTCCTCGATATCGATCCGGCAACCTTTACCCTTTCCCTCGACGGCCTCGAGGTTCTGATCCGAAAACAGCGTATCCGTGCCCTGATCGCCGTCCACCTCTTCGGCCAGTGCGCGCCGATGGACCGGATAGGCCGTATCGCCAAAGACGCGGGGATCCCGGTGATCGAAGACACGGCGCAGGCCTTTGGCGCCGACTACAAGGGCATTAAAGCCGGCACCTGGGCCGACGCAGCCGCGATAAGTTTCTTCCCCGGGAAGAACCTCGGCGCCGCGGGTGACGCCGGTATGGTCCTGGCCAAACGCGCCAAAACCGGGCGTCTCCTGCGGCTCATGCGCAACCAAGGAAACGAAAAAAAATACCACCATACGGTCCTGGGGCACAACCACCGCATGGATACGGTGCAAGCCGCGCTCCTGCGCGTAAAGCTGCCGCACCTGGATGAGTGGAACCGGCAACGCCAGGAGAATGCCCGCGTTTATGACAGCCGGCTCTGCGATTTGCCGCTGGAGACGCCGCGCCTGGTCCCCGGCTCGACCCATATCTATCACCAATACGTTATCCGCGTGCGCTCGGGTACCAATAAACCCCTGGCGGCATTCCTGCGCGAACGGGGCATCGACGTGCGCGTTTATTACCCGCTGCCCTGCCACCTGCAGCCCTGCTTCCGTGCGTTGGGGTACCGCCGGGGAGACTTCCCGGCCTCCGAAAGAGCATCGCGCACCAGCCTTGCGCTTCCGGTGTATCCGGGCTTAAACCGGCAGGATCAGGAGTATATAATCGAATCGATCTGCGATTTTTTTAGAAAGGCAGTCTGAGAGACGATGGCCAAACTCTCCGCCGTGATCCTGGCGAAAAACGAGGAAAAACGTATCCGCCGCTGCCTGGAGGCGGTCCGCTGGGCCGACGAAATCGTAGTGGTGGACGACGAAAGCACCGATACGACGGCAGCGATCGCCCGGGAATGCGGCGCGACGGTATACGTGCGCAAGATGGAAATCGAGGGAACGCACCGCAACTGGGCCTACGCCCAGGCGCGCCACCCCTGGATATTGAGCGTCGACGCCGACGAAGTCGTGACCCCCGAGCTGCGCGAACAGATCAAGCAGACCCTTGCCGTCGATCCTGCCGAAAACGGATTTACCATCCCGCGCCGGAATTTCATCGGGCCGCACTGGATCCGTTACGGAGGCTGGTACCCCAGCCCGCAACTGAAGCTCTTCCGCAAGGACAAGTTCCGGTACGAAGAAGTCGCGGTGCACCCGCGCGCCTTTATGGACGATCCCTGCGGAAGGCTTTCCGCAGACCTGCTGCATTATTCCTACCGCGACATCGAAGATTTCGTCGCAAAGCTCAACCGCCAGACCAGTTGGGAAGCGCGCAAATGGCACGCGCAGAATAAACCGATGCGGCTGGGACGTTTTCTCTGGCGCAGCTACGATCGTTTCATGCGCTCGTATTTCGGCAGGCAGGGATACCGGGAAGGCTTCTGGGGCTTCGTGACCGCGTACTTTGCCGGCCTCTACCAGTTCCTGAGTTACCTGAAGTACCGCGAGATCGTTCGCGCCAACGACACACCCCCAACAACGAAGGATCCCCTATGTCGGTAGCCATAGTCACCGGTTCCTGCGGGCTCATCGGGTCGGAAACCGCGCGGTTTTTCTCCGCAAAGGGCTTTGAGATCGTCGGCATCGACAATAACATGCGCAAGGCATTTTTCGGCCCTGACGGCGATGTAACGGCCAACCGGCTGCGGCTGCAGAAAGACCTGGGCAAACACTACCGCCACGCCGCGTTCGATATCCGCAATGAGACCGCCGTCAACAGGCTCCTGAAACGCTACGGCGCCGACGTCGAGCTGATCGTTCACACCGCTGCCCAGCCCTCGCACGACTGGGCGGCGCGCGAGCCGCTGACCGATTTTACCGTCAACGCCAACGGCACGCTCCTGCTCCTGGAGGCCTGCAGGCGCTTCTGCCCCAAGGCCGTCTTTATCTTCACCTCCACCAACAAAGTCTACGGCGACCGGCCGAACGAACTCCCCCTGCAGGAGCTGGAAACGCGCTACGAGATACCCGAAAACCACCCCTACCGGGAGGGAATTGACGAATCGATGAGCATCGACACCTGCCTGCACAGCCTCTTCGGCGCATCGAAGGCTGCCGCGGACCTTATGGCGCAGGAATACGGCAGGTATTTCGGCCTCAAGACCGGGATCTTCCGCGGCGGATGCCTGACCGGACCGGCGCACTCAGGCGCCGAGCAACACGGATTCCTTTCCTATCTGGTCAAATGTCTCCTGAGCGGCCGGGTCTACCGGATCTACGGCTACAAGGCAAAACAGGTTCGCGACAACATCCATGCCCACGACCTGGTGGAAGCGTTCTTCGCCTTCTTCCAGGCGCCGCGGCCGGGGGAGGTGTACAATATGGGGGGCGGCCGGTTCGCCAATTGCTCGATCACCGAAGCAATGCGGACGGCGGAATCCCTCGCCGCAACGAAGATGAGGACCGAATACGTCCCCCAGAACAGGAAAGGTGACCACCTCTGGTACATAAGCGGGTTGCGGAAATTCCAGCAGCACTTTCCTTCATGGCGCCTCACCTATACCATCGAACGCACGATAACCGAGATCATAGAGGCAGAGAGAGCGCGTCTGCCAAGGAGCACGGCATGAACAACTCGACGATTCTGGTCACCGGCGGCGCAGGATTCATCGGCTCCAATATTTGTGTTTTCCTGAAAAAACGCTTCCCCCGCGCGCACCTCATTGCCCTGGACAGCCTGAAGCGGCGCGGAAGCGAACTGAACCTGCCGCGCCTGGCTGAGCACGGCATCCCTTTCGTGCACGCCGATATCCGCAATCCCGAAGACCTGGTCCTGGCCCGGCACATCGACCTGGTCATCGAGTGCTCCGCGGAACCTTCGGTCCTGGCGGGGACCGGAGACAACCCGTCCTACCTCATCAACACCAATCTCGCCGGAACGGTCAATTGCCTTGAACTGTGCAGGAAACACCGCGCCGACCTGCTCTTCCTCTCGACCAGCCGGGTCTATCCGTTCGAAGCGCTCAACCGCATCCGCTACCGCAGGGGCGCCGATCGCTTCCAGTGGTGCGCCGGGAAAGGGGAGACGGGCTGGTCAAAACAGGGGATCAGCGAATCCTTCACCACCGACGGGCCAAAATCCCTCTACGGGGCGACGAAACTCTGCGCCGAACACCTCATCCGCGAATATGCGGACCAATACGGTATCCGCGCACTCATCAACCGCTGCGGGGTCGTTGCCGGCCCCTGGCAGTTCGGCAAGACCGACCAGGGGATATTCTCCTACTGGTTCCTCAACCATTACTTCAAGCGGCCGCTGAACTATATCGGCTTCGGCGGCTCGGGCCTGCAGGTACGCGACTTCCTGCATATCGACGACCTCTGCGAGCTTATCGCGATACAGCTGCAGCGGCGCCTGCGCACCGCGCTGCCGGTTTATTCCGTCGGCGGAGGTATGGCGCAAAGCCTTTCCCTGCGCGAAGCAACCCACTGGTGCCAACGCATCAGCGGCAACCGCGTCGCGATCGGGCGAGAGACGAAGACCCGTTACGGCGACGTCGCCCTTTTCATAACCGACGCCCGCCGCGCCCAGAAGGAATTCTCGTGGCGGCCGCGCAAAACAGCCGAAACGCTCTTTAGCGATCTGCTGGAGTGGACACGCAACAACGAACGCGCCCTGGAGCGCTCGCTCCAGCGCACATGAACGCCGCAGTTTTCCTGGACCGCGATGGAGTAATCAACGTCTTCCCCGGAAAAGGCCGGTACGTGACCCGTCCCGGGGAATTCAGGCTCCTGCCGCGCGTCGCCGCCGCACTCAAGGAACTGCGCCGCAAAGGATACCGCCTCTACGTCGTCTCCAATCAGGCGGGGGTCGCCAAAAAGCGTTACTCCCGGCAAACCCTCGAAGAGATAACGCACGTCATGACCCGCCGTCTCGGCGCCGCAGGCGCCCGTCTGGACGGGATATTCTACTGCACGCACCGTTCGAGCGACAACTGCCGTTGCCGCAAGCCCCGCACCGGCCTCATCCGCGCAGCAGTGCGCCGGGCAGCAGCTGAAGGGATCAGGCTGAGCCTGAAATCCAGTTATTTCGTCGGGGACTCGCAGCGGGATATCCTGGCAGGCAGGCGCGCCGGGATGCATACGGTTCTGGTGCGCTCTCATCCTCTTGAGGAGCCTGCCGCCATCCTGCCAGAGCGCACGGTCGATTCGCTGCACGAGGCAGCACGGATCATCCCGCGCCTTGCCGGTGTCAAAGGAGCCGGTGAGCGGATATGAAGGTACTCATCTGTTACGCTTCTGCCGGGATCGGCCATCGTAAAGCCGCAGAAGCCCTCGTCGAATACTGGAAACAGGCCTGGCCCGCCGATTCAATCGACTGCCTCGACCTCCTGCAGACAACCGGACCTTTTTTCCGCGGCATCTACAGCGACGGATACCGCTTCCTCGTCAGCCGCATGCCCGGGCTCTGGAAATTCATCTTCAACCTTACCCAGACCAAACCGCTTCTTGCCTTTTACCGCTGCTTCTCGCATGCCTGCAGCTTCTTCTTCACCAGGCGCTTCGCCGCGCTCCTTCGGGAATCATCCTATGACTGCATACTCTCGACCCATTTCTTTACGAGCGAAATAGCCGCCCGCCTCAAAAGCAGACGTGCTCTCGGCAGTTTCCTGGTGACCGTCGTCACCGATTTCGGCGTTCACCCCTGCTGGATCCACCCCCACACCGACTGGTATGTTTGCGCGTCCGCTTCAACCGCCGAGCAGGCGCGTGCCTGGGGAGCGGAACCCGAACGGATACGGGAGTGGGGGATACCCGTCTCGGCGCGTTTCATGCAGGCCCCGCAGCGCCAGCGTGCCGCCCGAAAAATCGGCATCGATCCCGGTCGATTCACGGTGCTGATCAGCACCGGATCTTTCGGCATCGGGCCGCTGGGCTCGCTTTCGCGCTCCCTCGGCAAAAACACACAGCTTCTGGTCGTCTGCGCGCATAACCAACAACTCTACGCCGCGCTTAAAAAGGCTGATCTGGACAACGTACGCCTCTTCGGGTTCGTCGACAATATGCATGAGCTCATGGCGGCTGCGGACTGTATCATCGCCAAGCCCGGTGGGCTGACCATCTGCGAATGCATTGCCCTGCGCCTGCCGCCGCTATTTGTCTGCGCGATCCCCGGACAGGAAGAGGAGAACGCCCGTTTCATGGCCGTCCATCACGCCGGCAGATGGCTGCCGGACGCCGCCGAACTGCTCAGCGCGATCGCCCAGTACCAGCAAGACCCGACCCTGCTTGAGGAACTGCGCGCCGGTCTTGCCAGCGTCTCCAAGCCGGATCCTGCCAAAACGATCTGCGATGCGTTACGCTCATATTATTCTGGGATTGCCCGTTCCCGGGCCGTTTGATTACGCCGTCCCCGTTGCGATCCGGGCGTCGATCAGGCCGGGGTGCCGGGTCGTCGTTCCCTTCGGCTCCCGCACGAGCGTCGGCTACGTCGTCTCCCTCGCCAGGAGCACCCGGGTAGACCCGGTCAAAGAGATCCTCTCGCTCATCGACGAAGAGCCGCTCATCCCGCAGGAGCTCCTTGATCTGACGCATGAGGTGGCGCGTTACTACTGGTGCAGCTGGGGGGAGGCGCTGGAAACGGCCCTGCCCCTGCCGCTGCGCAGCGGCGTGCGTTTCCCCGGCAAAGATCGCGCGCGCGTGCCCGTCTTGCCGCAAACGGACGAGCAAACAACCGTTTCCGCCGAGAAACCGGTTTTGCTCACCCTCCCTACCTTTTCGCAACGGTGGGAGTATTACCTCACCGAGATGCGGCTGCGCCAGGCCGAGGGCAAGAGCAGCATACTGCTCATGCCCGATGTCGCGGCAGCACAGCTGGCGGTGCGCCTCCTGACGCAACAGGGGATCGCTTCTGCTGCGCTCTACCGGGGCCAACCGCAGGAAATGCGCGCCTGGCTCGACTGTGCATCGGGACAACACCGGGTCATCGTCGGCACCCGCTCGGCGGTTTTTGCGCCGCTGCCGCGCCTGGGGATGATCTGTATGGAAGAGGAAGAGAACGATTCGTACAAACAGGACCAGGTCCCGCATTACCATGCGCGAACCGTCGCGCTCATGAGGGCCGGGCGATGCGGCTGCCGGCTGATCCTGGGCAGCTGCGCGCCAAGCCTGGAATCGTATTACGCGGCGCAGCGCGCACGGTACCAGCGCAGCGATGCCGCAACGGCGCCCAGCCTCCCGACCCGCACCCAGATAATCGACCTCTCCCGGGCAGGAGGGGGCAAACAGCAGGGAGGGCTCCTCCTCACGAAATACCTGGAGGATACCCTGCGCACGAACCTCTCGCGCGGCAAGCGCGCGCTCCTTTTCATCAACCGGCGCGGCTTCGCCACCACCGCGCAGTGCCCTGCCTGCGCGACGATCATCTCCTGCCCCCGCTGCAGCGCCCGGCTCGTCTTCCATTTCCAGACCCGCAGCCTCGTCTGTCCGCTCTGTAACCATACCCAGCCCGCTCCCTCTACCTGCCCCAGATGCTCGAACGCGACCCTGCGGTATTCGGGATACGGCACGGAAAAAGTCGAAAGCGAGCTGAACCGCACCTTCCCGCAGGCGCGCATCGTTCGGCTGGAAGAAGGCGGACAGGATGCTGCCGCAGACGCCCAGATCGTCATCGCCACCTCGCTGATCTTTCGTCAGCACGCCCTCTTTTTCGATTCGGCCCGCGCGGACCAGACGCCCTTTTCCCTGGTCGGCATACTCTCCATAGACGCGGCGATCCAGCGCTTCGATTTCCGGTCGGCGGAACGGGTCTTCCAAACCATCCGCCAGCTCGAGGCGCTCTGCCCCGCAGAGCTGGTCATTCAGACCCTCATCCCTCAACATCACTGTTTCCGCGCCATCGAACAGCGAGACCCGCAGCTTTTCTACCGCACCGAACTTTCGCAGCGACGGGACTTGGGCTATCCTCCCTTCAAGACGTTTTGTGCGCTCAGCATCAAGGGGATGAACGAGGAGCGTGTCCGCAACGCGGCGGCGCAACTCTTCGGCGCGCTGAAGCAATCTCTCGCGGGAACAAAGATCTCCCTCGTCGAACCGGAGCGTTTCGGGATCAGCCGCCTGCGCACCAAATACATCGCCCGCATACTGCTTAAATACCCGTCCGCACGGACGCAGGGCCAGGCCGTCAAATCCCTGCTGCACGGATGGAAACGATACGGTATAATAGTGACCGCGGACGTTGACCCCCGCTAGCCAAGGACCCGATCGCGCATGAACATACTTTTTTTCGGCAGTTCAAGTTTCGGCCTTCCCTGCCTGCAGGCTCTCGCCGAGAGCGGCCTGACGGTGCGTGGGATCGTCACGCAGCCCGACCGGCCCAAAGGCAGAAAACTCTCGACCCACTCAACGGCGATCGGCGACTACGCGCAGGAAAAGGGCGTGCGGATATTCAAACCCGCCAACATAAACGCTCCCGAAGCCATCGCGGCGCTGCGTTCGGCGCAGGCGGATGCGTACGTCGTCATCGCGTACGGCCAGATCCTTTCGCAGGAGGTACTGGACATACCGCCGCGGGGATGCCTGAACGTGCACGCATCGCTGCTGCCCAAATACCGCGGAGCCGCCCCGATCAACTGGGCGATCATCCGCGCAGAAACGCAGACAGGGATAACGATCATGCGGATGGTGCGTAAAATGGACGCGGGAGCAATCCTGGGGCGGGAACGGCTGGATATAGGCGCGGACGAGACCGCCAGCCAGCTAGAGCGGCGGCTCTCGGTAGCGGCAGTTCCTCTCCTGCTGCGTGTTTTAAGGGACATGGGGGAATCGCGGGAACAAGCCGTGCCCCAGCAGGATCAAGAAGCCTCGTACGCCCCCAAACTGCATAAAGACGACGGCCTGATCGACTGGACGATGAGCGCCGCGCAGATATACAACCACCTGCGCGGCGTCAGCGACTGGCCCGGCGCCTTCACCTATTTCCGGGGAACCATGCTGAAGATATCCGATGCCCGGCCTCAGGGCGGCCGGGAAGAGGCCGACCGGAGCGCGCCCGGTACGGTGGTCTGCGCCGGCAGGGAGGGCATCCTGGTCCAAACCGGTTCCGGCTCGCTCCTTATACGCCAGCTGCAACCCTCCGGTAAGCGCAGGATGGGGGCGGAGGAATTCCTCTGCGGCCACCGGATCGTCCCCGGAACGCGCCTGGGGAAAAAGTAGTTGCATAGAGCGACGAAGATGCTATAATTTTAGGGTATTTTCACCGCATCCCTACTCAACAAAGGCGCCGATGCCAGAACTCAGAAAAGACCCGATCCTGGGCAGATGGGTGATCATCGCCACCGAGCGTCAGAAACGCCCGGATCAGTTCGATTCCACCCGCACCGAGCCGGCGGAGACTCCCTGTCCCTTCTGCGAAGGCAACGAATCAAAGACCCCTCCGGAGATCACGGCTTTGCGTTCCCACGGTTCCCAACCGAATAAACCGGGCTGGGAGGTAAGAGTCGTCCCCAGCATCGCGCCGTTCCTGCAGACCGAAGGGGAGCTGGACCGCCGCGGCAAGGGCCTCTACGACATCATGAGCGGCATCGGGGCCCACGAGATCATCATCGAGACCAACCGCCACGTCGCCAACCTCGCTGACTTAAACATCGAGCAGATCGAAAAAGTGCTCTCCTGCTATATCCAGCGCATGACCGACCTGGAACGCGACAGCCGCTTCAAATACGTGCTGCTCTTCAAGAACTACGGCTGGTCAGCCGGTTCGGGAAGGATCCGCCACAGCCGCTCGCAGCTCATCGCCACGCCGGTCAATCCCAAACGGGTCAAGGAGGAACTGGCCGGGGCGCGCCGGTACTACGACTACCACGAGCGCTGCGTCTTCTGCGATCTCATCAAGCAGGAGCTCGCCTCGCAAAAACGCCTCGTCGCCGATATCGACGGGTTCGTCGCGATCACGCCGTTCGCCTCGCGCTTCCCCTTCGAGACCTGGATACTGCCGAAGAAACACTCCTGCGATTTCGTCAACCTGCAGGACGATAGCCGCGCAAACCTGGCGCGGATCCTCAAGGAAGTGCTCCTAAAACTCAAGATCGGGCTCAACGACCCGCCCTACAATTACGTCCTGCATACCGCGCCCTTCCGCCGGCCGAAGCTGGGGTACTGGAAGAGCATCGACTACGATTTCCATTGGCACATCGAGATCATCCCGCGCACGACGCGCATCGCCGGGTTCGAGTGGGGGACCGGCTTCTATATCTGTCCCCTCGTGCCCGAAGAGGCTGCCGCATTCCTGCGCTCGATACACGTGGAGGCACATGTCTGAGCTTCGCCGCGATCCGATAACCGGCCGCTGGGTCATCGTCGACACCGACCACCCCAATTCCCCCGCGGACTACCTCTACGACCAGCATACGTTCCGGGGAGGGACCTGCCCGTTCTGCGTCGGCAACGAGCACATGACCCCTCCCGAGATCGAGGCGCTGCGCGAACCCGGTTCCCATGCCAACGGACCCGGATGGTACGCGCGGGTGGTGCCGAACAAATTCCCCGCCCTGCAGATCGAAGGGGACCTGGAAAAACAGGGGATGGGTATCTACGACATGTCCAGCGGCATCGGCGCCCACGAGGTGCTCATCGAATCGCCCCACCATCACAAAGACATCCACGAACTGCAGAACCACGAGATCGAGCAGTACCTGAGCCTTTCCTGCAGCCGGGCGCTCGACCTGACCCGCGACCGGCGCTTCAAATATATCATGGTCTTCAAGAATTTCGGGGTATCGGCAGGCGCATCCCTGGAGCACCCGCACACCCAGCTCATCGCCCTGCCGATGGTCCCCAAGAGCGTCGCCGAGGAGATCAAGGGCGCCCAGAATTATTTCGAATTCCGCGAGCGCTGCATCTTCTGCGACATCATCCGCCAGGAGACCGAGGAGAAAGAGCGCATCGTCAGCGAGAACCGGTTCTTCATCTCCTTCTGTCCGGTGGTTTCGCGCTTCCCTTTCGAGATCTGGATCATGCCCAAAAAACACTCCGCATACTTCTGTCACATGCAGTCGGACGAAATCCCCGCACTGGCGCAGATATTGAAGGAAACGGTCGCCAAGCTCAAAAAGATCTTTCCCAATATTTGCTACAACTATATCCTGCACTCCTCTCCCGTCAACAGCGAAACGAGCATCGAAGGCTACCATTGGCACATCGAGTTCATGCCGAAGTTGACCCGCGTGGCAGGGTTTGAGTGGGGCTCGGGTTTCTACCTCGTGGCAACCCCTCCGGAGCGCGCCGCACAGTACCTCAAGGACGTATCGGTTTAACCGTTTCACCCGTCGAAAAAGAGACAAAACAAAGGAGGAAGACATGGCGGTAAAAGTAGGCATCAACGGATTCGGACGC
This sequence comes from uncultured Planctomycetales bacterium, assembly GCA_964579435.1. Classification (GTDB taxonomy): domain Bacteria; phylum Omnitrophota; class Gorgyraeia; order Gygaellales; family Profunditerraquicolaceae; genus CAZOGI01. The sequence goes on along the minus strand of CAZOGI010000015.1, from coordinate 13,468 downwards.
ATCGGCCGGCTCGTCGCCCGCGCGATACTGGAGCGCAAAGATACCCCCCTGCAACTGGTGGCGGTCAACGACCTGACCGATGCCAAATCCAACGCGTACCTGTTCCAGTACGATTCGGTGCACGGGCGCTTCCCCGGCGAGGTCAAGGTTGCCGGCGAGGACACGATATCCGTCAACGGCAAGATGGTCAAGGTGCTCGCCAAGAAAGACCCGGCGGAGCTTCCCTGGAAAGAAATGGGCGTCGATATAGTCGTTGAGTCAACCGGGCTCTTCACCGTCAAAAAAGACGGGATCAATAAGAAGGGCAAAGAGGTCCGCGGGGCGGAAAACCACATCACCAAGGGCGGCGCCAAAAAGGTGATCATCTCGGCGCCCGCCGAAGGCGAGGATATCACGGTGGTCATGGGCGTCAACGACGCCAAGTACGACCCGAAGGCCCATCACGTCGTCTCCAACGCCTCCTGCACCACTAACTGCCTGGCGCCCGTCGCCAAGATCCTGCAGGACCGTTACGGCATCGTCAAGGGGCTGATGACCACCATCCACGCCTATACCAACGACCAGCGGGTGCAGGACATGGCCCACTCGGACCTGCGCCGGGCGCGCGCCGCCGCGGTTTCGATGATCCCGACCTCAACCGGCGCCGCAAAGGCCATCTCCCTGGTCATCCCCGAGCTCAAAGGCAAGCTTGACGGGTTCGCCATCCGCGTCCCGGTGCCCAACGTCTCGGTCGTGGACCTGACCTGCGCCCTCGGCAAAAAAGCGAGCGCCGAGGAGATCAACGCCGCCCTAAAGGATGCCGCCGAAGGCGCTCTCAAGGGCATTCTCGGCTACACCGAAGACCCGGTTGTTTCGGTGGATTTCAACCACTGCGTCCTCAGCTCGATCGTCGATGCCAAGAGCACCAAGCTCATCCAGGATGATTTCGTCAAGGTGCTTGCCTGGTACGACAACGAGTGGGGCTATTCCAACCGCGTCGTCGATCTAGCGGAGCTGATGGTGAAGAAAGGTTTATAACCGTTTCGCGAGACAGGAAAAGGGCACTGCCGGCGCCGATTGAGGCACGGCAGTGCCTTTTTTGCAGGCAAAATACCGTTGGGGAGTTAATCGTGCGAAGTACGCAGGGGAGAGGAATGCCGAATCGCTTGCAACCGCGCCGCGCTTGCGGTAGAATAGAGCCACAAACGGAGGAAACCCGATGAAAGGCATCATTCTCGCCGGTGGAAAAGCAACCCGGCTCTACCCGATCACCAAAGGAGTCTGCAAGCAGCTCCTGCCGGTGTATGACAAACCGATGATCTACTACCCGCTCTCGGTGGTCATGCTCGCCGGGATACGGGACATCCTGATCATCTCCACCGCCAAAGACACGCCGCGCATTAAGGATCTTCTCGGCGACGGAAGCGACATCGGGGTACGCCTGCAATACGCAGTTCAGGATGCGCCCCGCGGCATCGCCGAGAGCCTGATCATCGGCGCCGGATTCCTGGAGGGAAAACCCTGCTGCCTGGTGCTGGGAGACAATATCTTTTACGGCCATAACATGACCGAGCTGCTCCAGGAAGCCCGGGAGAGCGCCGCGTGCGGCGCGACGGTATTCGGCTACTATGTCAGAGACCCCGAACGCTACGGCGTCCTTGAGTTTGACGGGAACTGCCGGGTTACCGCTCTTGAAGAAAAACCCCTTGCCCCCAAGAGCAACTGGGTCGTCACCGGCCTGTACTTCTATGACGCAACCGCGCCAGAGAGGGCCGCGCTCCTTAAACCTTCGGGCAGGGGGGAGCTGGAGATAACCGATCTGAACAAGACATACCTGCGGGAAGGCACGCTCAAGGTCAAGCTCCTTGACCGCGGATATGCCTGGCTCGATACCGGCACCTACAACTCCCTTATCGACGCCTCGATCTTCATCAAGACCATCGAGGACCGCCAGGGCCTCAAGATCGGCTGTATCGAAGAAGTCGCATTCCGCAAAGGGTTCATCGACCGCGCGCAGCTGGCGCGGCTCGGCGCCTCTTTCCAGACCTCCTACGGAGAGTACCTCACGCAACTGAGCAATGAATAAATCCATTCTGGTGTTCGGCAACGGGTTTCTCGGCTCGCGCATCAGCGGGGCATTCGGCTGTCCGGTCTCCGCGCGCAGGATCACCTGCCTGGAAGACGCGATGCAGGAACTGGCGGCGCACCGGCCCGCCGCCGCGATCAACGCGATCGGTTTTACCGGCCAGCGTAACGTCGACGATTGCGAAAAAGACAAGGAGAAAACGCTTTTTGCCAACGCCATCGTCCCGCTCTTCCTGGCGGAGGCATGCATGCGCAGCGCCGTGAAGCTGGTCCAGATCAGCAGCGGCTGCATCTACCACTACGACTACGCCAAAGACAAACCCTTGAGCGAGGAGACGGTGCCGGATTTTTTCGAGCTCTATTACAGCCGCACGAAGATATACGCCGAAGAAGCGCTGCTGCCTTTCTGCCGGCGTTTCCGCACGCTTATCGCGCGCGTGCGCATCCCCCTCGATAACCAGCCGCACCCCAAGAACATCCTTACCAAGCTCATCGCGGCGCAAAAGGTCATCTCCATCCCCAACTCCATCACCTACATCCCCGATTTCCTGCGGGCGCTGCGCCACCTGATCGACCGGGACGCCTGCGGCATCTACAACGTCGTCAACAGCGGCAGCCTCATATACCCGGAATTGATGGACGCCTACCGGCGTCTGCGGCCCGGGTTCGAATATTCACTCCTGGACTACGCCGCGCTCAACGCGGTGCGCACCAACCTTATCCTTTCGACGGAAAAATTAGCGCGGAGCGGCTTTGCCGTTCGCGACATCCATGAGGTACTCGAAGAATGCGTACGCGAATACCTAAGCTTCTCGTAACCGGCGGCGCCGGGTTCATCGGCAGCGAATTCGTCCGCCAGGCGTTTCACCGGGGGATACGGGTCTCGATCATCGATTCCTTCAGCTACGCCGGCGACCGGGCGCGCTTCGCGCAGGCCAAAGACAAGATCCGGCTCTACCGCGCGTCGGTATGCGACCGAGCGGTTCTGCGCCGGATCCTGCGCGCCGAAAAACCGTCGGCCATCCTTCACTTTGCCGCGGAAACCCATGTCGACCGCAGCATCCTCAACGCCTCAATTTTCCTGAAGACCAATATCCTCGGAACGCACGCCCTTCTGGAAGAAGCGCGTGCGGCCGGGATTAAGCGGTTCCTGCATGTTTCAACCGACGAAGTATACGGCGAGATTGCGCGGGGTTCGTTCCGGGAAGAATCGCCCCTGCGCCCCAATTCTCCCTACGCGGCTTCCAAGGCCGCCGCGGATCATTTGGTGCGCTCCTACATTCGCACCTACGGCTTCCCGGCGCTCATCGTGCGGCCGTCGAACAACTACGGACCCTGGCAATACCCGGAGAAATTCATCCCGGTCATCATTTACAAGGCGCTGACCGGAGAACGCGTTCCGGTCTATGCAAAAGGCGAAAACATGCGCGAATGGCTGCATGTCACGGACTGCTGCCGCGGGATCTGGACGGTCCTTGAAAGAGGCAGGATAGGAGAGGCTTACAACATCGGCAGCGGCTTTGAGCGCAAAAACATACAAACCGCCCGTTTCCTCCTCAAAACCCTCGGCAAACCCGAATCCCTCATCGAATTCGTCAAAGACCGCCCCGGCCACGACATCCGCTACCAGGTCGATTTCTCGAAGCTGCGCGGGCTCGGGTACAAACCGCTTATCGACTTCGAAACCGGCATGCGCATGACCGTGGAATGGTACCAGAACCACTTCAAATGGCTCGAATCAAAACGGGTTTTTCTGCAGCGTTACTGGAAACGGGTTTACGCCCGCTAACAACCTTTCGTGCCCACCCCATTTCAGCAAAGAACGGCCTCACCGTATACAACCTTACCGGCTCCCGATAGCTGCCCGAAGCCGGCGCCTCAGCCGACAACCGACCAAACGAAAGATTTATGAAAATTATTTCTTTCAGCCTGTGGGGGACTCACCCCAAATACCTGCACGGTGCCCTGCAAAACGCACAGCTGGCACAACAGATCTATCCGGGCTGGAAATGCAGGTACTACACCGCAACGTCAGTCCCCGCCGCGGTCATAGATACTCTGAGGCGCATGGATAATGTCGAGATCGTGGCCATGGGCCGACCGGGCAATTGGGAATCCCTGTTCTGGAGGTTCCTGCCGGCTGCAGAGGCGGAGGTCGAAGCCTTTATCTCCAGGGATACGGATTCCCGGTTGAGTTTGCGGGAGCGAGCTGCGGTTGAAGATTGGATGCGCAGCCCGCACGGGTTCCATATAATGCGCGATCACCCCGAGCATTATCTGCTCGGCAACGCGCGGATCATCCTCGGAGGCATGTGGGGAGCGAAAACCGGCTGCCTGCCGGATATCCGCTCCCTGATCGACGGTTTCAAAAAGGCCAACCGCTACCAAACAGACCAAGACTTCCTCAACAGTCTCGTCGCTCCTCGGGCGCACGGCAATGCCGTCGTGCACGACGAATTTTTTGAACAGAAACCTTTCCCTACCGCACGCAACGGCCTTGAATTCGTCGGCCAGGTATTCGACGAGCACGAGACGCCGAATCCCGGCTTCGAAGCCATTCTGGGCAGGGCGCTGCATCAACCACACGCGCCGGTGCCGAAAGTCTCAATCATCGCCTCCCTCTACCGAGGAGGAGAGTTCATCGAAGGATTTCTCGGGAATATCGTGCGACAGTCGGTCTTTTCACAATGCGAACTGATCATCGTCGATTGCGATCCTTTGGATACCGAGAAGACCTTAATACAGGAATACCGCAGACGCTACCCCAACATCATCTATAAGAGAATTTCACCGGATCCCGGGATCTTCGGGGCCTGGAACATCGCCGTTGCCTGCGCTTCAGGGACCTATATCACCAACGCCAACGTCGATGACCGCAGGGACCCGATGCACATCGAAGTGCACGCCCGCTACCTCAACGACTTTCCCGATGTCGATTTGGTATACGCGCAAAGCTACATGACCAGCGTGCCGAACGAACGCTACGAACTCAGCGCGGAGCATAACTACCTCTCTTCCTGGCAGCGCGTTTTCAAGCGGCAGAATATGAACGCCTGCCTTCCGGGCTGCTGTCCCCTGTGGCGCAAAAATTTACATGAGCGTTTCGGCCTGTTCGACGAATCGTACCGGCATCTCGGAGATTTCGAGATGTGGCTGCGCGCCGTCTCCCGCGGGGCAGTTTTCATGAAAATCCCCGGTGTTTACAGCGTCTATTACGAGAACCCCCAGGGAAAATCGAATTCGCCGCAGTTCGCGCGAGAGCGCCAAATCGAAACTGAAAGAAATTTTGCCCGGTACGGAAATATCTTCCTCAAACGGCACATTCTGGGGGGGATCTATCGCCGGATCATCGCTTCTTCGGTGGGCAAGCGATACCCGAACGCAATAAACGGATTTAAATCGTTCCTCAAGCGCCGCTTCGACGTATAAAGGAGGACCTCATGTCTTTCTGGGAGAATAAGCGCGTCGCCGTGACCGGGGGGAGGGGATTCCTGGGATCGCGTGTCGTCGCCCAACTGACCCAGCGCGGATGCAGGGAGATTTTCGTTCCTCTGCACCGTGACTACGATCTCACGCGCCCCGAGGCAGCGCAGCTGATGCTTGAGAAAGCAGCGCCCGACATCCTCATCCATTTGGCGGCAAAGGTAGGCGGTATCGAAGCCAACAGCGCTTTTCCCGGGAGCTTCTTTTACGAAAACCTGGCCATGGGAACGCAGTTGATGGAGTTGAGCCGGCAGCGGGGCTTGCAGAAATTCGTAGCCGTGGGGACGGTCTGCAGTTACCCGAAGCTGACTCCGGTACCTTTTAAAGAAGAGGACTTCTGGAACGGCTATCCCGAAGAGACCAACGCCCCGTACGGGCTGGCGAAGAAGATGCTCCTGGTGCAGGCACAGGCATACCGCAGGCAGTACGGATTCAACGCCATTTATCTGGTACCCGTTAATCTCTACGGACCCGGCGATAATTTCGATCCGGGCTCCTCGCATGTCATCCCCGCTTTGATCAAGAAATGTCTCGATGCCCTCGATGCCGGACGGAACGAAATCGTCGTCTGGGGCAGCGGCGCCGCGACCCGGGAATTCCTTTATGTCGATGACTGCGCGGAGGCGCTCCTGTGCGCAACCGAGCAATACAACGGCCCGGAACCGGTTAACATCGGCTCCGGATCCGAGATATCGATCCGCGAACTGGCCTGCCTGATCGCCGAATGTACGGGCTTCCGGGGATCTATCGTCTGGGACAACGCCAAACCGGACGGCCAACCGAGACGGATGGTGGACACCGGCAGGGCCATGACGTTCTTCGGCTTCAAAGCGCACACGCCCCTGCAGGTGGGATTGCGCAACACGATCGAATGGTATAAAGCGCAACGCGCGCACTCAGGTTGAACAGACCTGTAGGGACTCTCTTGCCGGTTCCTCTTTGGACCTTTCTGCACGACACCCTCCACCAGATTCCGGTTAAACAGTTCTAGATCAGAGCGGCTGTAACGTGCGAAGGCTGTTTCATCTCTAACTAATTGCTTGACAAGCAACTGCGCTCCTACTAGAATATGTTCAACTGTTGAACACATAGCCCCCAGAGCCTTACTACGCCCTAAAATATACCCATGAACGGCAAACCGGATATCCTGGAATCGGAACATACCCTCAGCATCCTCAAGGAGATCGAAATCAATCCGCAGATAACCCAGCGCCACCTCGCCGGCAAGCTTGAGGTAAGCCTGGGCAAGATCAATTTCCTTATCCAGTCCCTCCTGGAAAAAGGCGTTATCGAAGCCAAGAACTTCAAAAACGCCAAAAATAAGCTCGCCTATATGTACCTTCTGACTCCTTCCGGGATGAAGATGAAGTGGGACCTTACCCGAAAGTTCTTTGCCTGGAAATCGCAGCAGTTTGAACAGCTCAAGAAGGAGCTCGAAGAGTACCGCAAGGAGATGGAACAGACTGCTTAAGAAACCGATGACTATACGGCTCTCGTACCCGGACATCCAAGATCGCACCCTGATGCCGCGCCTCAGCGCAATCCTCAAATCCGGCTGGCTGACCAAAGGACCGGTACTGGAACGCTTTGAAGGGCTCTGCGCCCGGTACCTGGGCGTGCCGTATGCGATCGCGGTCAACTCCGGCACTGCGGCCCTGCACGCAAGCCTTGCGGCGCTGGGCATCGGCAGGGGGGATGAAGTCATCGTTCCCGACTTCACCTTTGCCGCGACCGCGAACATGGTGGAGGTATGCGGCGCCGACGCGGTACTGGCCGACATCGATCCTTTGACGCTCAATCTTGACCCGCGGGAGATCCTGCGCCTTAAGACCCGGCGCACCAGAGCGGTTATTGCCGTGCATCAATTCGGCTCCCCCTGCGCCCTGTCGCGGATCAGAGCCCTGTGCCGCACGCTCAAGCTGCGCCTCATCGAAGACGCAGCCTGCGCACTCGGCGGCAGATACGGCAACCGGCCGCTGGGCACGCTTTCGGACATCGGATGCTTCAGTTTTCATCCGCGCAAGATCATCTCGACCGGCGAGGGCGGATTGATCGTCACCCGCAACAGAACGCTCGCCGAAAAATGCCGGGTCTGGCGCGACCACGGCATCTGTGCCGCAAAAGGAGAGCGGCAGGTGATCCTGCCCGGGTACAACTACCGGCTCCCGGAACTCAGCGCCTGTCTCGGCATCGAGCAAATACAGAAGCTCGACCGGCTCCTGCGGCAACGGACCTGTCTCGCCCGCGACTATTATGAAGCGTTCGGGAACGTACCCGGCGTGCGCCTGGCGCCTGAGTTCCCGCGCCGCAAAGGGGATGTATGCGTCTTTCAATCGCTCATTCTGCTCTTTGACGGTGACCGTGCGGTCCCCGAAGCCCTCGCTTTCCTTGCCAAGCAGGGGATAGAAGCGACGATCAGCAATACCAGCCTGCACGCCCACCCGTATTACCGCAAGAAGTACGGGTACCGGCCCGGCGACCTGAAATACTCCTGGCATGCCCACACGCACGGGATCGCCGTACCCCTGCACACCCGCATGAAGAGCGCCCACATCCTGCGGGTCAGGGACGCCGTCATCCGATACCTTTCTTTGTCAACCAAGGAGCCGCGATGATAACTATTGCTCAGGCCGGGATAGGCATGTGGGGACAAAACCATCTTCGCGTTTTCGCTTCTTTGCCGGAATGCGCGGTCAGGATCTGCTGTGACCAGCATCCGGAAGCGCTCAAGAAAGCGGCCCGCATCGTCCCCGCCGGGACCAAACTAACCTCCCGCTTCGCGGATATCCTCAAAGACAAGGCGGTTGAGGCAGTCATCATCACCACCCCTTCGCACACCCACGCGGCCCTGACCCTCAAGGCCCTGCGCGCGGGCAAACATGTCTTCGTCGAGAAACCGCTCGCCCTGACCGTTGCCGACGGGCTCAAAATGGTCGAAGAGGCGCGGCGGGCAAAAAGGATCCTCATGGTCGGGCACCTGCTCCTTTACCATCCGGCGGTGCTGAAGATCAAATCGCTGATCGAGGACGGCTCCCTCGGCGACATCCGCTACATGTATTCGACGCGCGTCAACCTCGGCCAGGTACGCGCCGAAGAGAACGCCCTCTGGAGCCTGACCGCCCACGACATCTCGGTCGCCAATTTTTTCCTCAAGAAAACCCCGATTGAGGTCTCGGCGACCGGCCGCTGTTACCTGCGCGAATTCGTCCAAGACGTGGCCTTTGTCTCGCTTTCCTATCCCGGCAACCTGATGGCCCATGTGCATGCCTCCTGGCTGGACCCGCACAAATTCCGCACCTTCACGGTCGTCGGCACCAAGAAGATGGCCGTTTTCGACGACATGAACCCGACCGAGAAGATCCGCATCTACGACAAAGGGGTCGACTGGAAAAAAAACGTCGATAGTTTCGACGCCTTCCTCTCGGTCCGCCAGGGGGACATCCATATCCCGCAGATCGATTTCGTGGAGCCGCTCAAAAAAGAGTGCCTTCATTTCATCGAGTGCATCAAGAGCGGCACGCATCCGCTCACCGACGGTTTAAACGGGCTCCAGGTGCTTTCCGTCCTGGCGGCCGCCCAAAAATCCCTCGAGCACAACGGACGCCCGCAGCGCGTCAGACAAACATGAAAAAAGACTTTTTCGTCCATCCCAGCTCCTTTATCGATCCGGGGGTGCGTATCGGCAGGGAGAGCGCCGTCTGGCACTTCTGCCACATCCTCAAAGGCTCGGTCATCGGGGAACGCTGCAAGATCGGTCAGAATGTGGTCATCGGCCCCGATGTATCGGTCGGCTCCAACTGCAAGATCCAGAACAACGTCTGCGTCTATAAAGGCGTCACCCTGGAGGACGATGTCTTCTGCGGCCCTTCCTGCGTCTTCACCAACGTCTTCAACCCGCGCTCCTGCGTCCCGCGGATGGAGGAGCTGCGCCCGACTTTGGTCAAGCGGGGGGCGAGCATCGGGGCGAACGCGACCATCGTCTGCGGCGTCACCATCGGCGTTCACGCCTTTATCGGTGCCGGTGCGGTCGTGACCAGGGACGTGCCGGATTTCGCGCTCGTGTACGGCAACCCGGCTTCCCTGCGCGGCTGGATCTGCGCCTGCGGGGAAAAGATCTCTTTTCGCGACGGCAAGACGACCTGCGCCGCCTGCGCGAAAAAGTACAAAAAGGATGGCTCGTGCGTCAGCCTGATCGCCTGAAACAGAACCCGATCGACACGTACCTGCGCCGCCACGAGGCGCGCCCGGTCGTTGTGGTACAGGGACTGGGATTCGTCGGCTCCGCCATGCTCACGGCCCTGGCAAACGCCGCCGGCCGCGACTCCCGTGCTGCCTACCGGGTGATCGGCGTCGATCGGGACGCCGAAAAGGTCCTTTCCATCAATCGGGGAAAACTTCCCGTTTCTTCGAGCGACCGGATCCTCGGCGCAGCATTCAAAAACGCATTTTCCCGGGACAGGATTTTCGCGACAACAGACCCGTGTGCGTTTGCCTGCGCGGATATCCTGGTCGTCGACATCAACCTGGACGTGCGCAAGAACGGCCGCGCGGAAAAAGACGCCGTAGCCAGCCTGACGCCGTTCCTGCAGAGCATGCGCCAGCTCGCCCGCCTGATCAAGCCCTCGTGTCTGGTCTTGATCGAATCAACGGTTCCTCCCGGCACCTGCCAAAAGCTCCTCCTGCCGCTGCTGCAGAAGGAATTCACCCGGCGCCGGCTCAATCCAGATCAGGTTCTTCTGGCGCACTCCTACGAACGGGTGATGCCGGGGAAGGATTACCTTAAAAGCATCACCTCTTTTTTTCGCGTCTACTCGGGCGTCAATACAGAGTCAAAACGGCGCTGCCGCAGATTTCTGGAGAGTTTCATCGATACGCAGACCTTCCCCTTGACCTGCCTGGAGACCACCACCGCCTCCGAGATGGCAAAAGTTCTGGAGAATTCCTTCCGCGCGGCCAATATCGCGCTTATCCAGGAATGGACGGAATTCGCCCAGAAGGCGGAAGTAAACCTTTTCGAGGTCGTGGAAGCGATCCGAAGGAGAGAAACGCATAAGAACATCATGGCACCGGGATTCGGCGTCGGCGGCTACTGCCTGACCAAAGACCCGCTGCTGGCCGACTGGTCGCGCAAACGTCTCTGCGGCAGCAACGCTCCCTTAACGATGTCTGTGGAGTCCGTGCGGATAAACGACCGGATGCCACTGTATTCTTTCAGGCTCCTCAAGGAAAACCTGAAGCGCCTGCGCGGGAAACACCTTCTTCTCCTGGGCGTCTCCTACCGCAAAGAAATCGGGGACACGCGTTTTTCGCCCAGCGAGCTTTTCTACCGCGCCTGCCGCGCTTCCGGCGCCCGGGTAACCGCCTGCGATCCCTTCGTCGCCTTCTGGCCGGAAGCAGGGATACGGGTATGGAGGAATCTCTCGGCGCTCAAAGGCACCTTTGCCGACGCGCTCATATTCGCGGTCAACCATCCGCACTACGAAAGCCTCTCGGCCGCGGCGATAAGCCGCTTCCTAAAACCAAGGGCACTGGTCCTGGACTGCTGCAATTGCGTGGACGAGCGCACCGCGGCTGCACTGACGCGGCAGGGTTATACCGTCAGGGGAGTCGGCAAAGGGCACTGGGAACAGAACCGGACACACCGATGGGCGAAAATACGATCCTCATAACCGGCGCGGCAGGTTTTATCGGATTTCATCTGGCCACCCGGCTTGCCGCGGACGCGCGGAACCGGCTTGTCCTGGCCGATAACCTCTCTCGGGGCGCACACGATGCCGCGCTCAAGCGGCTGTGCGGACGGAAAAACGTGCGTTTTATCAAATGCGACCTCCTGGATCCGTCGTCCTACCGGAAACTCGCCGGGCCGTTCGACTACATCTATCACCTGGCGGCTATCGTCGGAGTGCGCAACGTCCAGGAGCATCCGGACAAAACCCTTCAGACCAACATCGTCGCAACCCTGCAGCTGCTGGACTGGGCGGCGGAAAAGAACGAGCGCCTCAAAAGGTTCGTTTTTGTGTCGACGAGCGAGGCCTATGCCGGATCGATGCGCACCTGCCGCATCCGAGTCCCGACCGACGAATCTGTCAGCCTCTGCCTGGACGACCTCAAGAACCCCCGTACGACCTACGCACTCAGCAAGATCGTCGGAGAAGCGGCCTGCTACAACTACCGGCGCCTCTACGGCGTGCCGGTTTCGATCGTGCGCTATCACAATGTCTACGGACCGCGCATGGGGTGCGACCACGTGATCCCGCAGCTGCTGTCGAAAGCGGCGCAGGCCCGCAGGGAAATCGGGGTGTACTCACCGGGTCACACCCGCGCCTTCTGCTATGTTTCCGACGCCGTCACCGCCACGCTGCGCATCGCGGCCTCCCCCCGGACGGAAGGCGAACTCTTCCATATCGGCAACGGTTGCCAGGAGATCCGCATCATCGAGCTGGCGCGCATGATCGTGCGCCTGGTCAACCCGAAGCTCAAGATCAGACCGCTCGCCGACCAGCCCGGCTCGCCCCGGAGACGCTGTCCGGACACCGGAAAGATCGCGCGCGCCGTCGGCTTCAAACCGCAAGTCCCCCTACAGCAGGGACTGCGAAAGACCTGGGAATGGTATTGTCCCGGCTCAATGAGGAAATAATGATACCCCTTTCGGAACCTCGCATTGGCGCACATGAATGGAAGTATGTAAAAGAATGTATCGATACCGGGTGGGTATCGTATCTGGGATCCTACGTAACCGCGTTTGAAAAGGCGGTTGCCGCCTATACCGGATCCGCGCATGCCGCCGCCGTAGTAAACGGCACCGCCGCCCTGCATATCAGCCTGAAGGCATCCGGCATCGGGGCGCAGGAAGAGGTCCTGGTTCCGGCGCTGACCTTCGTGGCGCCGGCAAACACGGTCCGCTACTGCGGGGCAGAGCCGGTTTTCATCGACTGCGACCCGCTTACCCTCGGCATCGACCCCGCGCAGTGCGCCGATTTCGTAAAGCGCGCATGCGTGCGCAAGAGGGACGGCTCGGTCTACAACCGCAAAACAAAAAAACGGATCGCCGCGCTCATCCCCGTGCACGTCTTCGGCCACCCGGCGGATATGGAGCCGCTGGTATCCTTCTGCCGCGAGCACCGTATTACGTTGATCGAAGACGCGACCGAGAGCATCGGCTCCACCTACCGCGGCAAACAAACCGGGACCTTCGGCGCCTGCGGCTGTTTTTCCTTTAACGGCAACAAGATCATCACCGCCGGGGGAGGAGGCATGGTGGTCAGCGATGACGAATCGCTCATCCGGCGCATCCGGCACCTGACGACGCAGGCAAAAAAGCCCGGCATCGAATACGACCACGACGCGATCGGCTATAATTACCGCCTTTCCAACCTCCAGGCGGCGCTGGGGTTGGCCCAGCTGGAGCAGCTGGATGAATTCATCCGCATCAAGCGCCGGAACCTCGCGCTCTACCGGGAGCTGCTTGAGGGAATCCCTCAGGTCTGCCTCTACGGCCAGATGCCGTGGGCACGCAGCAACTTCTGGTTTTATACGCTCAAGGTGAAGAAACAACACAAAAACCCGCTGATCCGTTTCCTTACCCGAAAACAGATCCAGGTGCGGCCGATCTGGAAGCTGATGGTCGATTTGCCTGCGTACCGAAGAGCCCAGCGCCACCGCATCCGCGTCGCCCGCGAGGCCTACGACACCTGCATCAATATCCCCTGCAGCGTCGGATTGAGCCGCGAACAGATCCATACGGTTGCTGTAACGATCAAGGAGTACTTCTCGCAATGAAAAAACCGATCATCTTGCTCGGCGGCGGGGGACACGCAAAGGTACTGATCGACGCGATCTCCTCGGGCACCGAATACGCGATCGAGGCGATCATCGACATCGATCCGAACCTGAGGCGGCTCTACGGCATACCGGTCAAAGG
>CAZOGI010000014.1:54820-55143 GCA_964579435.1 uncultured Planctomycetales bacterium | reverse complement strand
CTTTTCAGGAACACCGCTCCTGGTCTTGCGGGACCACGTTGATGAAGGAAAGAGCGGGCTAAAGCCCAAGGAATTCCGGATACGCGCTATTGCCGTGCTCGCCAATATCCAATCCTTCGATCTCTTCGTGCAGCGAAACGCGGATACCTACGGTCGCCTTCAGGATCGCCCAGAGCAACAACGCAGAGACAAACGTGAAACCGGCGACGCTGGCGACCCCCAGGGCCTGTGCCTTAAGCAAAACGGTACCGCCGCCAAAGAAAAAGCCGTTGCCGGTCGCAGTTCCCGTTATCTTGTCCTGGGAAAAAAGCCCGACCGCAAGA
>CAZOGI010000014.1:0-54810 GCA_964579435.1 uncultured Planctomycetales bacterium | reverse complement strand
GTGCCGAAAACGCCATTTACCAGATGCACCGAAAGTGCTCCCACCGGATCATCGATCCGGAGACGGTCAAACCCGATAACCGCCAGGACCACCAGCACGCCGGCGATCAGACCGATCAACAGGGCGCTGTTGACGCTGACGAAGGCGCACGGCGCGGTTATTGCCACCAGGCCGGCAAGACAGCCGTTCAGGGTCATCCCCAGGTCGGGCTTACCCAGAAGCAGCCAGGAAAGGACGGTCGAGCTCATGATCGCCGCCGCTGCCGCCATATTCGTCGTGATGGCGACGTGACTGATCGCCATCGGATCCGCGGTCATCGTCGATCCCGGATTGAACCCGAACCACCCGAACCAGAGAACAAAGGTACCCAGTGTGGCCAGAGAAAGATTATGGCCGAGAATCGGCTTGACGGAGCCGTTCTGATATTTGCCGAAACGGGGCCCGAGCACAAGGATCCCGGCGAGCGCCGCCCAGCCACCCACGGAATGGACGACCGTTGAGCCGGCAAAATCGAACATCCCCTTTGCCTGCAACCAACCGCCGCCCCACACCCAATGGCCGACGATCGGATAGATGAATGTAGCCAGGAACAAAGAAAAAACGATGAAAGACACATATTTGATCCGTTCGGCGACCGCACCGGAGACGATCGTCGCCGCGGTGCCGCAGAAAACCAGTTGAAAGAAGAACTTTGCCCAGAGCGGTACCCCGGTCCAGGAGATCGCCGAATACACCCCGCGATAGGCCTCGCCCACCGCCGGAGAATTATCCGCGCCCGAGACCATGAAGAGCCCCCGGAGACCGACAAAAGGCGTGCCGTCGCCGAACATCAACCCCCACCCCAAGACGAGGAACCCGATTGAGGAAACAGCAAAGACGATGAAGTTTTTTGAAAGGATATTGACGCAGTTCTTCATGCGCGCGAATCCCGCCTCCACCATGGCAAAGCCCAGGTTCATGAAAAAAACCAGCTTTGCCGTCATTAATACCCAGATCGTATCCAGCATTACTTTCGAATCCATTTGAGCCCTCCTTTTACGCCTCCGGAAAGAACAGCGATCACAACGTCCAGCTGATATACAGCCCCGTGAAAAAACGGTCCTCTTGATTACCGTTTCCTTTATCGCTCAGGTTCCCCCAGGGAACGGAATAATTGACCGTCGGCTTAATCGACGCTTTCTTGGTCAGGGGGATCGAAACGCCGGCCGAAATCCCCGCATCGCCTCCCTTGCCGCGGTAGTACTGTTTGTTGTTGTGCCCCACGTGGCCGGAGAGATCAAGGCTGCAGGAAAGCTTCTTGACGCTAAAAGGAACGCTGTGCGACAGGTTAAGGACCGTATAGCTGCCCGCTCCGCCGCCGTCCTCTTTGCGTCCGTAGTCGTAGTAATAATACACTGACGGGCTCAAAAACCAGGAGGCAAGACCGATCCCCGCGTAGACCTCTCGGCTGAAAGCTTTGGCAGCGCCGTCCGCCGGCGCCGCATCGGGGAAATCGTAGTAGGTGTGCCCGGCCGAGAAGGAAACCTTATCCATCTGGTAGGTATAATCAAGCAGGACATCGGTCTCTGCCGACCGCAGGGCGTCGCGGTTGGTAAGGTCACGGCTCGCCCAAAACCCAACCTTCAGCTTCCCCCATTTCGCATCCCTCGTGCTCACGTACAGTCCCGGCTGCACCACCGGATCTCCGTCAAGCATGATCCCCCGCCACATATAGACCGAAGAGAAAGAAAGGTCTCCCGAGGCCTCAAGTTTAAGCGCCTCGAGCACCCCGTCCAACACCCCCTCTTCTTCCGCCGAGGCAAAACCAACCAGGAACACAGACACGACTGCCGCCAGCCCCGCTTTCCACCACGTCCTCTTTGTCATCACCTTCCTCCTTGCGCATTTTTCAACAAAAAAGGCGTTCCCTTTTTTGGAGGAAAACGCCTTTGTGTTTGTGCGGCGCGTTCTTTGCGCCTACAGCACTACAAGTAAAACCTGAACGCTTTTGGTAACGCGGGATGGTTACGCATCCAGATGCGCCCGGCACTTGCGGCGCATCGCCTGTGCCAGCTTCACGACCCGCACGTGCGAAATACCCATACGCGCGCCGATCTGACGCGTGGTCATCCCCTGCAGGCAAAAATTGAAAACCTCTTTCTCCCGGGAGGTAAGGCCGTTGTTGCGGACCCGCTCGATCAGTGCCGAACAGTGAACCTCCTCCCGCACATCGACCGGATCGGGAACCGCAGAAACCACGTCGGCGCCGTCGGCGTCGCAGGAAACACCCATCCCGCGCACCAGCCGCAGTTTCTCTGCGTGGGTGCGCAGAAAATTCTTCAGGTGGAAATAGCAACCCTGCAGGATATAGGAATCGGTCTTGTCCTCCAGAACGCCGCAGCCGCAGGCCTGCCACAGATGCACCAGCGCTTCCTGATAGAGGTCGTCCGCGTCAAAGCCGCTCCCCGAACCCTTGACCCGCCAGACGATGCGGCGCAATGTCGGGTCGAGCCGTTTCAGAGTTTTCTCGAAATCCATCAAAGCCCTCCTCTCCTTCCCGTTGCCGGGAACTGATCGAAAGGCGCAAAAAAAGCGCCCTTCATCCAACACTGATCGGATAAAGGACGCTTTTGTCCTCAGCCTGCGCGCTTCAAAGGACGCAGGCAAAAAAAAGTCTTTTGGCAGTCGTCGCCAAAAGACGTCATTGTCTTTCTATTACGTAAAAACTATACCACGTCCCGCGCGAAAGTCAAGGACAATTTCACTTTCTCCCGCCGGGCTGCGATGCGCGGGGAAAAAAGCGCTGGACGCCGCAGCCCGCGACGTTATAATAGAGCGCAACACCTTTTGCCGATGCCTACGATTCCCCCGTTCTTGAAAACACCAATGCGCATGCTGCGCGGCCTCTACGACTGGACCCTGCACTGGGCACAGACGCCGGCGGCGCCGTATGCCCTCTTCTTGATCGCCTTCATTGAGAGCTCCTTCTTCCCCGTGCCGCCGGACGTCCTGTTGATCGCCATGGTCGTCGCGCACCGCAAGCGCTGGTTCTGGTACGCGACGATCTGCACCGCCGGCTCGGTCTGCGGGGCCTTCCTGGGATACGCCATCGGCTGGGGGCTCTACGAAAGCGTCGGCAAGCTCATCGTTTCCACGTACCATCTGGAGAAGATGATGGAACTGGTCGGCCGCAAGTACGCCGAAAACGCCTTCCTCACGGTCTTCACCGCCGCTTTTACCCCGATCCCCTACAAAGTCATCACCATTGCCGCCGGACTCTTCAAAATCCCGCTCTCGGTGCTGACCGTCGCCTCGATCATCGGCCGCGCCGGCCGTTTCTTCCTCGTCGCGCTTTCCCTGCGCCTCTTCGGCAAAAAGATCCAGGACACGATCGAACGCTATTTCGACCTCTTCTCGCTCATCTTCCTGGCCCTGCTTGTCGGCGGATTCCTCATACTCAAATATCTTAAATAAAGCGAAGACGGTTCTGGCAACAGAGGGGGAGTGTCTAAAAAAAGACGCCCTTCGCGTGTTCAAGAACCGTCCCTGTTCTTAATAGCTGCGGTAACGGTTGGTGATCGGCATGCGCCGATCCCTGCCGAATGCCTTCGGAGTAATCTTGATGCCGGGAGGCGCCTGGCGGCGTTTGTATTCGCTGCGGTCGACCATTGAAAGCACGCGGGAGACGACGGCGCGGTCAAAGCCGGCGCCGACGATCTGCTGAAGCTCCCGGTCTTTCTCGATGTACGCCTGCAATATCTCATCCAGAAGCTCGTAGGGCGGCAGCGTATCGCTGTCCCTCTGGTGGGGTTTCAACTCCGCCGTCGGGGCCTTGGTCAGCACCGTCTCGGGGATGACCGCGCCGATGCCGTTTCGGTAGCGAGCCAGCCGGTAGACGAGCATCTTCGGCACGTCCTTGATGACGGCAAAACCTCCCGCCATGTCCCCGTAGAGCGTCGCATACCCGGTGCTCATCTCGGATTTATTCCCCGTCGTTAAAACGAGCCAGCCGAATTTATTGGAGAGGGCCATGAGGAGATTCCCGCGGATGCGCGCCTGCAGATTCTCTTCGGCGCTGTCCCGCTTGAAACCGGCGAAATGCTGCTCCAGCACGATCAGGTACACCTTATAGATCGGCTCGATCGACAGCTGGATGCAGGCGATACCCAGATTCTGCGCAACGGCCTGGGCGTCGCACTGCGACTGTGCCGATGAATAGCGCGAGGGCATAAAGACGGCCGTAACGTTCTTTCGCCCCAGTGCGTCGACCGCCAAGACAGCGACCAGAGCCGAATCGATGCCGCCGCTTAAGCCGACGACGACCTTGCTGAATCCGTTCTTGGAAACATAATCGCGCAACCCCAGGAGAAGGGCCTGGTAGACCTCCTCCTCGGGAGAGAGCGAAACCGCCGGCGCAGGCGGCAGGGCCGGACGTGCGACGGAGTTGAAAGAACCGGGAATGACCAGCGACGGTTTGGACGAACGGGAACCTCGCGGGAGAGAAAGACCGATATCAACGCTCAGGAGGTCCTCCCGGAAAGCGGCGGCGCGCGCCAGGATCTTGCCGCCGGCGTCAACCACCATGCTCTGGCCGTCGAAAACCAGTTCATCCTGGCCGCCGACCAGATTGACATAGGCGATCGGCGCTTTCAGATGCCGGGCCTGGGAGCGGATGATGCGTTGCCGCTCGATGATCTTGCCGGTGTGATACGGCGAGGCGTTGATCGTCAAGAGCAGCGACGCCGGGGAAAGCTGCCGCCGCAGCGGCTCGGGCGCCGGGCGCGCCCAGATATCCTCGCAGATGTTCACGCCGAAAACCAGAGCGCCCCAACGGACCAACAGCGGCCCTGCCCCGGCGGAAAAATACCGTTTCTCGTCAAAGACCCCGTAGTTCGGCAGATGCTGTTTGTGGTAAATGCCCCGGATGCGGCCTCCCGCCATGACCGCCGCGGCGTTGAAGAGCTGGCCCCCGCGGGCATCGATAAAACCGACGACGGCGACGAGGCCTTGAAGCGAACGCGCCAGCGCCTTCGTCGCGGCATACTGCTGCCGGACAAAATCGGGCTTGAGCAAAAGGTCTTCCGGCGGATATCCGGTGACGCTCAATTCGGGAAAGAGCGCGATATCCGCCCCGGCAAGGCGCGCCCGGCGGCCGAACTCCTCGATCCGACTGCAGTTGCCGGCGATATCGCCGACCGTGCAGTTGATCTGGGCAAGGCTGATTCGCAACGTCTCTCGGTGCGGCATAGGTTAGCCTTCTTTGAGCAGAACCGTCACGGAATTGTCGCGCACATCCAGAAACCCGCCGCTGGCGAACGAAAAACGCCGGGTCTCTCCCCCGCTCTTGACGGTACAGGGACCGGGGACGACCAGGGCGATCAGCGGCGCATGGTCCCGCAAAATACCCAACAAACCGTCAACGCAGGGCACGACCAGCGACTGCGCCTCTCCCCGGAAAAGCACTCCCCCCGGATACTCGATCGACAGGTTGAACAAATCTTCGCTCCCGTGTCAGGCGCTCTCGCGTTTCAAGCGAGCGGCCTTCTCCATCGCTTCCTCGATCGTGCCCACCATATAGAACGCCTGCTCCGGCAGCTCATCCAGCGCCCCGTCAATGATCATTTTAAACCCTTTGATCGTCTCGGTCAACTTGACGTAGCGGCCCTGCAGGCCGGTGAAATTCTCGGCCACGAAAAAGGGCTGGGAGAAAAACCGCTGCAGTTTGCGCGCGCGCCCGACGATACGGCGGTCTTCCTCGGCAAGCTCCTCGATCCCCAGGATGGAAATGATATCCCGCAGCTCCTTGTAGCGCTGCAGGACCTTCTGCACGCCCAGCGCGACCGCGTAATGCTCCGCGCCGATGAAACGGGGATCCATGACCCGGGAGGTCGAATCTAGCGGATCGACCGCCGGGTAGATCCCCAGCTCGGCGATCTGGCGGGAAAGCACGATCTTGGCGTCAAGGTGCGCGAAGGTCACCACCACCGCCGGATCGGTCAGATCGTCGGCCGGCACGTACACCGCCTGGACCGAGGTGATGGCGCCTTTACGGGTCGAGGCAATACGCTCCTCCAGTTGGGCCACCTCCGTCGCCAGATTCGGCTGGTAGCCGACCGCCGACGGCATCCGGCCCAGGAGCGTGGAAACCTCCGAACCCGCCTGGATATAGCGGTAGATGTTATCGATAAAAAGCAGCACATCCCGGTGCTCCTGATCGCGGAAATACTCCGCCATGGTCAGGGCGGAGAGCCCCACGCGCAGACGGGCCCCCGGCGGCTCGTTCATCTGCCCGAAGACGAGGGCCGTTTTGCCGGCGACGCCCGAGGCGTTGAGCTCGTGCCAGAGCTCGTTGCCCTCGCGCGTGCGTTCGCCGATCCCGGCGAAGACCGAAACCCCGCCCAGCTCCTGGGCGATGTTGCGGATGAGCTCCATGACGACAACCGTCTTGCCCACGCCGGCGCCGCCGAAGAGCCCGATCTTGCCGCCCCGGGGGAACGGGGCGAGCAGGTCAATGACCTTCAGGCCCGTCTCCAGCACCGAGGCGATCGGCAGCTGCTCGCGGAACGTCGGGGATTCGCGGTGTATCTGCTCGCGCTGCGCCGGCTCGGGCAAGGGCCCTTGCCCGTCGATCGCCTCACCCAAAACATTAAAGATACGCCCCAGGGTCTGCGTGCCGATCGGGACCGTAATGGCGGCTTCCCCGTTCTGCGCGCGCATCCCGCGGCTGAGCCCTTCGGTCGAGGAGAGAGCGATACAGCGTACCGTGCTGTTGCCGAGGATCTGCGCGACCTCCAGCGTCAGGCGTATCCCCTTCTGCTCATCGACGATCCTGACGGCGCTCAAGAGCTGCGGGACTTCCCCTTCGGGAAAACGTATGTCGACGCTGGGACCGATAACCTGGATAACCTCTCCCTGTGCCATAGATTAGCTCCGTAATGCCTCTGAGGCGGAAACGACCTCGATGATCTCCCTGGTAATGAGCGCCTGCCGGGCCTTGTTGCGCGCCAGGATCAGCGTTTCTAAAAGCTCGGCGGCGTTGCGCGTCGCCGTTCCCATCGAAACGGCGCGCGCCTGATGTTCGGCGGTAAAAGACTCCAGCAGGATGCGCCGCATGAATATCCGGGCAGAGAACGGCAAAAGCTCCCCCAAGAGCTGCTGCGGACCGGGCTCCCACAGGCACGGCGTCTCTGTCGCCGTCGCGAAAGAAAGCGGCAGGAACGGGATGACCGCGGGCCGGTAACTCAAGCGTTCCCCCAAACCGGTCGCGGCAAGGTAGACCGCGCTCACCGCTTTTGAGACGTACAATTCCACCAGCGCCTCGCCCACCTCATCCGCCAAGGCATCGCTATAGCGGCTGTTGGACCCGACAAAAGAGGCGTGGATGCGATAGCCCGAACGCTGATAATGAGTGAACGCCTTGCGGCCGACCGCCACGACCTGGACGCTCTCCAAGGACCGGGAACGCAGGAACGCCTCCGCCGCATAAAGCACCCCGTGATTGTAGAGGCTGCAAAGCCCCGTATCCGAGGCGATCACGCAGAGGCCGATCGTCTGCGTCTGCGTATTCGCTGCGGTCAGCGGGTTTTCGAGCCGCGGGGCACAGACGCAGGCATGTTTCAGGAGCGCCTCCAGATCCGCGGAAAAACGCCTCAACTGCTCCAGGCGCGTCTGATGCTGACGCAACTTCACGACGGAAACCATCTCCATCGCCCGCGTCAGTTTCCGGGCATTCTCGGTGCTTTTGATGCGTTGCCGCAGCTGCCGCAGGGACGGTTCCATGCGCCCTATCCTTCTTTGGTGCCGCCCGATCCCGTCTTGAAACGAGACAGCGCCGCCTGAAGCTGTTCCTGCATCGCCGCATCGAGGGCGGCACGGGATTGTATCTGCCCCTCAAGGTCAGGGTATTCTTTTGCCATGAAAACGAAAAACCGCTCTTCAAAACGACGGACCTCATCGAGGGTGAGGTCGTCGAAGAACCCGCTGTTGCCGGCAAACAGGACCATGACCTGCCTGGCCAGCGGCAGCGGCTGGAACTGCTGCTGCTTGAGGGCCTCCACCATCCGCTCCCCGCGCACCAGCTGCGCCTGCATGTTCCTCTCGATCTGCGCGCCGAACTGCGTGAACGTCGCCAACTCCCGGTACTGCGCCAGGTCCAGACGCAGCTTCGCGGCGACCTGTCTCATGGCTTTGGTTTGGGCCTTGCCTCCGACGCGGGAAACGGAGAGACCGACGTTGATCGCCGGACGCACCCCGGCATAGAACAAATCCGCCTCCAGATATATCTGGCCGTCGGTAATCGAGATGACGTTCGTCGGGATATAACTGGTGATATCGCCGGCCTGCGTCTCCAGTATCGGCAGGGCGGTCAACGATCCGCCGCCGAGGGCGTCGTTCATCTTGGCGGCGCGCTCAAGGAGCCGCGCGTGCAGGTAAAAAACGTCGCCGGGATACGCCTCGCGGCCCGGCGGACGGCGCAAAAGGAGCGAAAGCTGCCGGTAGGCCTGCGCGTGTTTGGAAAGGTCGTCGTATATGACCAGGGCATGCTTGCCCGCATACATGAATTCCTCGCCGATGGCGCAGCCGGCGTAGGGGGCAAGGTACTGCTGCGAGGCGGAGGCGCGTGAAGAGGCGCAGACGATCGTCGTATAGGAAAGGGCGCCGTATTTTTCGAGGGTCTCGGCAACGGCAACGACGTTGGAGATCTTCTGCCCGATCGCCACATAGACGCAGTAAACGCCTTTGCCCTTCTGGTTGATGATCGTATCCAATGCCAGGGCGGTCTTTCCGGTCTGGCGGTCGCCGATGATCAGCTCCCGCTGCCCCCTGCCGATGGGGATCATCGCATCCACTGCCTTGATCCCGGTCTCCAGCGGTTCGGTGACCGGTTGGCGCTGCATGACGTTGGGCGCCGCAGCCTCCAGCGGACGCGAACGGGTCGCTTTCAGCGGCCCCTTGCCGTCGATCGGCAGGCCCAGGGCATTGACGACCCGGCCCAAAAGCTCCTCGCCGACCGGGATCTGGGCGATCTTGCCGGTGCGCTTCACGAGATCGCCTTCCTTGATGTTACGGTCGGGGTTGTCCGGCCCGAAGACCGCGACCCCGACGTTATCCTCTTCAAGGTTCAGGACGATCCCCAGGATCCCGTTGGAGAAATCGACCAGCTCTCCCATCATCGCATCGTCCAAACCGTAGATGCGCGCGATCGCATCCCCCAGCTGGATGACATGGCCGACCGATTCCACGCGCAGCCGGGTCTTGTAGTGCTCCAGCTCTTTCTTGATGATCGAGGTTATTTCATCGGGACGAATGTCCATGGCGTATGCCTTTTATGCGGCGACACTGCGCAGCTTCTCCCGCAGATCCTCCAGGCGGCGGCGGACCGATCCGTCAAGGAGGGTATTGCCGATACGGATCGTCAGCCCTCCCAGGAGCTGCGGTTCAAGCTGCAGATAGAAACTGAGTTTTTTGCGCAACACCCTCTCCAGCGTCCCCTTGATCTCTTCCAGCAACGCCAGGTCCAGGGGATAGCTTGAAGAGAGCAACGCCTCCTGCGCGCCGCCGTGCGCGTAGGTGTGCCGGGCGTAATCGCACATCTCCTCGATAAGACGGATACGCTCTTTTTCAATCAGCAGGATCAGGAAATGGCGGAACTCCTCCGAAAAATACGCATGCAGAATCCGCTCGACGAGCGTTCTCTTCTCGGGAAAGGTTATCTCCATACTGAAGAGCAGCTCACGCAACGCGGGGGCGGTATGCATCAGCATCTTGAAAGCGCGCAGCTCCTCCACCGCTTTCTCCTTGCCGATACCCGGACGGCAGAACGCCAGGAAAGCCTCGACATAACGCTTGGCGATCACCTTTTCCTTCACGTCTTCTCTCCGATCCGCTCCAGGAACGACCGGATGAGGCGCTTATCCTCTTCCTCGGTCAGCTTCTCCTGGATAACATGCCCGGCGGCATCGATCGTCAGCTCGACGATCCGCTCCTTAAGCTCTTCTTTTGCCTCGGCGAGCTCGAAACGGATCTCCTCCCGCGCCCGCTCGATGATCCGCTGCGCCTGACGGTGAGCGTCCTGCCGGATACGGGCCGCTTCCTTCTGCCCTTCCAGGAGCGCCTCCTTGATCCGCTGGCGCGCCTCGTCCTCGACGCGCTCCATCCGATCGGCGTATTCGGCCTTCAGGCGCTCAACCGCATGGCGCGTCTCATCGATCGTGCGCAGCTCAGCCGCGACCGACTCCCCGCGCGCGTCCAGAAACGCCAAAACCGGCTTCCAGACGAATGCCTTCATGACGAAAAAAAGGATCAGGAAGGCAAGGGCCTGAACGATGATTTCGCGCGCGCTGATTAAATGCAGCAGTTCCATAAGGCCGTCCGTAAAACCGTTCTTAGAACTTCCCGGCGACGACAAAGGCAAAGATCAACACGAAGATCGTGATCCCCTCGATGAGGGCACAGCCGGTGGCCATGTTGATCAGGATCTTCGTCGATGCCTCGGGCTGCCTGCTGGTCGCATCCATCGCCGCGGCAACCGCCCTGCCCAGGCCGATCGCCGAACCGAATGCCGCGATGCCCAACCCGATCGGCGTCGCCAAAGCCAATAATGCCCGATAATCCATATTACGCTCCTTTCGTTTCCGACACGCCGCTGTTGTGCCCGGCATCCCCGTGGTCCAGCAGAAGCGCGAAGTAAATGGTGGATAAGAGACAAAAAACCATTGCCTGCACAAACGCATTGAGCACGGCCAGCAGCATGCTAAAGAGCACCAGCGGCACTCCGGCGAGCCCGAAACTATCCAAAACCCCCAGGAGGACCTCGTCTCCCCAGATGTTGTTGCGCAAACGCATCGAGAGGGTGAGGGGCCGCACACACTCGGTCACGACATGCACGAAGAGCATGATAGCCGGAATCACGACCGAAAGCGCGATGACGCCGCGCGGTTTTCCCGCCAAATGGTCCAGGTAGCCGCGGATCCCGTGTTCGCGCACCCCCACCGCCAGCACGCCCGCGAAAACGATCAGGGCCAGGGCCAGCGTCATGGAGAGGCTGCTCGTCGGGGATTTTAAGAGCGGCACCAGGCCCATCAGATTGGAGACCAGGATATACACGAACAGCGTCCCCAAAAACGGCACGAATCCCCTGCCCCGCGGCCCCAGGACGCCGCGGATGAACCGCTCGATCCCCTGCACGATAAGCTCCAGGAGCACCTGCGTTCTTCCCGGAACGCGCCTCAGGCGCCGCGCGGCCGCAACGCTCAAAACAGAGATCGCGCTGGCGGCAAACAGGGAGAAAAGGACATCCCCCCAGGCGCGCAGGAATCGCGCGAGAGCGCTCTCCGGAGCGAGGAGTGAGGAAACCGCAGAGACTATGGTCAACGGTTCGGCATGCATACGCGCACCCCGCATACGAGAAAAAGAAAAAGACGTTCGCCTTAGGAGCGAACGCCGCTTATTGCTTACTCCACTGTAAGTGTTGTTTGATTATACTGCGGCAGGAAACACTGTCAAGGACTATTTCGGGCTTTTCTGCTTCAGGTCCTGCGCCAGGATAATCGCCTCGGCGATCTCGCGCATCGATTTGCGCGAATCCATGCTCTGCTTCTGGATGAGCCGGAACGCCTCCGAGGGCACGATATGCGCCTCCTGGGCGAGGATATCCTTGGCGCGCTCCACCACCTTGCGCGTGGCGAGCGCCTCTTCGGCGCTGCGCGCCCGCAGGTCCAGCTCCGCGTTCTCGATCGCGACCGCGGCCTGACTGGCCACGGCGCTCAAGAGATCCAGTTCGGCCTTGGAAAAGACGTGCTTCTTGGAGGTATAACAATTCAGCACCCCGATGACCCTTCCCTTCACCGCCAGCGGCACGCTCGCCAGGGAGAAGAGCCCCTCCTGCGCGGCGATGTCATGGTTGAGATAGCGCTCATCCTTGCGCACGTCCAGGATACACAACGGCTTGTTCTCGACGGCGACCCGGCCGGCAACCCCTTTGCCCAAGGGGACATTGGGTTTCTTGTTGTAGCGCTCCGAGATCGACTGCGTCGCCCGCACGACCAGCTCTTTGCGCTCCGGGTCCAGCAGCATAAGCGAACAGATCTTGGACTGCATGGTCTCGGCGGTCACCTGCACGACCAGCCGCAGGAGCTCCTCCAGATACAGCCCCGAGGTAATGAGATTGGCGACCTTGGAGAGCGCCTCGATCTGCTTCAGGTACGGCTCGAAACTCTTGCCTTTACGGGCCATCGCGCTCCTCTTTAGAGTATAGGAAGGTACTTATTGATCTCGAACTGGGTCACCTGGGCCTTGTATTCGTCCCACTCAAGCTTCTTGTTGCGGATAAAGTAACCGAAGAGCTTTTCCCCCAGGCAGGAACGCACCAACTGGCTTTTTTCGGTTATCCGGATCGCCTCGAAGAGATCTTCGGGAAGCGAACGTATCCCGGCCAGCGCGCGCTCCTCCTCGCTCATGTGGTAAATATTGTCGTTGGCCGGCGCCGCGAGACGGTACTTGCTCTTGATCCCTTCCAACCCCGCCGCCAGCATGACCGAGAACGCCAGATACGGATTGCAGGCCGGATCCGGAGAGCGATATTCGATGCGGGTCGCTTTTTCCTTCCCCGGTTTATACATCGGGATACGGATGAGCGCCGAGCGGTTCATCTGCGCCCAGCAGATGTACACCGGCGCTTCATAGCCGGGGACGAGGCGTTTGTACGAATTGACCCACTGGCTGGTGATCGCGGTTATCTCCGGGGCGTGCCTGAGCAACCCGGCGGTGTAAGCCTTGCCCAGCTCCGAGAGATGGTACTGCCCTTTGGCGTCGAAAAACGCGTTCTTGTCTCCTTTAAAGAGCGACTGGTGGACATGCATCCCCGAACCGTTGATCCCGAAGATCGGCTTGGGCATGAAGGTGGCGTATACCCCGTGCTGGCGGGCGATCTCCTTAACCACGAGCCGGTAGGTCATCACGTTATCCGCCATGGTCAATGCGTCGGTGTAGCGCAGGTCTATCTCGTGCTGGCTGTGCGCGACCTCGTGGTGGCTGTATTCGACCCGCACCCCCAGGGCCTGCAGCGTCAGGATCGTATCGCGGCGCAGGTCCTGGGCCACGTCAAGCGGCACCTGGTCGAAGTAGCCGCCCTGGTCCAGCGGCTGCGGCGCCTGGGCATTGGCGAAATAAAAATACTCCAGCTCCGGCCCGACGTAGTAGGTATACCCCAGCGCCCGGGCGCGCCCCACCTGCTGCTTGAGGATGAACCGCGGATCCCCTGCAAACGGCTTGCCGCCGGATTCGTAGATATCGCAGAACATACGCGCCACCGTATGCTCCCCGGCAGTCCGCCAGGGCAGGATCGCGAAGGTGTCGGGATCGGGGCGGGCCACCATGTCAGATTCCTCGATGCGCGCGAATCCCTCGATCGAAGAGCCGTCAAAACCCATGCCGTCCTCAAAGGCCCGCTCCAACTCCTCGGCGGTGATCGCGAACCCCTTCAGGAACCCCAGGACATCGCTGAACCAGAGACGGATGAACTTGACGCGATGCTCCTTGACCAGCTTCATGATATCGCGCCCGGTCTTATGCGCCATCAGGCCCTCCTTCTCAGGAACCGCCCGATACGACCCAGCGCTTCCCGGAGATTGTCCATGCTGGAGGCGTAGGAGATACGCACGTACCCTTCGCCCGCGGACCCGAACGCCGTGCCCGGCACGACCGCCACTTTTTCCGCCTCCAGGAGCCGGCGCGAGAATTCCATCGAGGAGAGTCCGGTTGAGCGGACCGAAGGAAAGGCGTAAAACGCCCCCTGCGGCCGCGCGCAGGAAAGCCCCAGGCGGTTGAGACCGTCAACCACGAACTCGCGGCGGCGGCGGTACTCCTGCTTCATCTCCTCCACCGCCTCCCGACCGCTCACCAGGGCTTCGCACGCCGCCATCTGACTGGTGATCGAAACGCACATGATCGCGTACTGATGGATCTTAGTCATCGCCGCGATGATCTCCCGCGGCCCGCAGGCATAGCCGACGCGCCATCCGGTCATCGCATACGCCTTGGAAAAACCGTTCAAATAGATGCAGTGCCGGCGCATCCCCGGGAGACCGGCCAAAGGAGTATGCTCAAAATCATAGGTCAGCTCGTCATACACTTCGTCGCAGAGCGCCACGAGCGAGTGTTTCCTGATGACCGCCGCCAGGCGCACCAGTTCCTTCCGGGTATAGGAAACGCCCGTCGGGTTGGAAGGATAATTCAGCACCACCGCCTTGGTACGCTCATCGAGGGCACGCTCGAGCGCGGCGGGGGTCAGTTTGCAGCCGGTACGGGTGGTATCCAACGGGACCGCAACCCCGCCCGCCAGTTCCACCAGCGGACCGTAGCAAACGTAACTGGGGATCGGGACGATGACTTTGTCGCCGGGATTCAGGATCGCGCGCACCGCCAGGTCGTACGCCTCGCTGACCCCCACGGTTATAAGGATCTCCTCCTCTGCGGAATACGAGAGCCCGAAGCGGCTCTTCAGATGCCGCTGCAGGCCCAGCCGCAGCTTCAATAACCCCTTATTCGAAGTATAGGAAGTGAAGCCCTGTTCGAGCGAATAGATCCCCGCCTCGCGGATCGGCCACGGGGTGACGAAATCCGGTTCCCCCACTCCCAGCGAGATCACGTCCTTCATCCCCAGGACCAGGTCAAAGAACACCCGGATCCCCGAAGGCTGCATCTTCTCGACTTTTTCGCAGACGATCTTTTTCACCGCATCCCCTCCCGGGGCACTACCCGTTTCAATAGGAGATCGGGATCCGCCTGTTCTCTTCCTTGTGCTTAAGCGTCACCCCGTCCTCTTTGTATTTCTTGAGCAGAAAATGCGTCACCGTCCCCCGCACGTTCTCCATCGGCGAAAGTTTTTCCGCGACAAACCGGGAGACGGTATGCAGATCCTTACCCTCGACGATCAGGAGCAGGTCATACGTCCCCGAAATAAGGTAACAGGAAGAAACTTCGGGGAACGAATAAATCCGCTCGGCGACACGGTCAAACCCCACGTCTTTCTGGGGGACGATATTGACCTCGATGAGCGCGCGTACCCGGCTGGGCGCGGACTGCAGCAGCTCTTTGTTGATGATCGCCTTATAGCCGAGGATCACGCCCTCTTTCTCGTACTTCTGGACCGACGCCTTCACGGCGGAAACTTTCTTTTTGAGCATCCGGGCGACCTCCGCGATCGTCAGGCGCGCGTCTTTTTCCAGGATTTTCAGCAGTTCATCCATACCCCCCCCTTGGCACGTGGGTGCCCGAAATCGCCTTTTTTAAAGACTGCGTGATACTATATAGCAGGAGCGGCCCGCGGTCAAGCAAAGAAGTCGGCCGCCCTTTCAGGATCTACGGTCGAAGAGCGCCAGGAAGACCTCGACCATGCGCGGGCTGAATTGCGATCCGGCGTGCGTCTTCAATTCCACCACCGCCACGTCATGCGTCATCGCCGGCCGGTATGCCCGGGGCGAGGTCATCGCGTCGTAGGCGTCGGCAACCGCGATGATCTGGGAAAAAAGCCGGATCGCCTCTCCCTTGAGCCGGTCGGGGTAACCGGTGCCGTCGTAGCGCTCATGGTGGCCCCGCACCACATCCAGCAGCTCCTCGTCGATGAGCACCGGCTGCAAAACCTCCTCGCCGATAACCGGATGGTCGCGGATGATTTGCCACTCTTCCTCGGTCAGCTTGCCCGGCTTATTCAGGATCGTTTCCGGGATGACCAATTTGCCGATATCATGCAACTCCGCCGTTTTCTTGAGCATCTGGACCCGCGTCGCGCCCAGGCCGAGGCGATCGCCCATGCGCGCGGCGATCTCGGCGACCCGTTCGGAGTGGCCTTTGGTATACTGGTCTTTGGCCTCCAGTATCCGGACCAGCGACTGGACCGCGCGGTAAAAATAGTCGTTCATCCGGCGGCGGGATTCGCAAAGCGATTGGGCCATCTTGTTGAAAGAACCGGCCAGCTCGCTTATCTCGTCATGCCCCTTGAGCTGGACGGTATAATCCAGCTCATCCGCCGCCAGATGGCGCGTGCCTTCGACCAGCTGTTCGATACGGTCGGTGATGCGGCCGGAGATGAAGATCCCCAGGACGACGGCTACGCCGAGGCTGACGAGCACGATGGCGATAATGCGTTTATGCAGGCGCTGCTGCAGCTGATAGACCTGCTCGGCGGCCATATCCATCCCCAGGATGCCTACCACCGCGCCGGTGCGGGCCCGTATCGGCGCATACCCGGAGAGCGCCGCCCCCCATTCGTCAACCGCCAGGAACTGATCCGCCGTAGGGGCCTCGAATGCCTGCAGCATGTCGGGAAAACGCGAGGCGTCATAGGAATCCCCCGGGAAAGCCGTCGCGATCGTCCGCTTGCCGTGACGCAGCACCGGTTGCGGGTCGACTACGAACTGAAGCACCTTCGGGTCGGCGGTCTTGCGCATCGTGTAGACGTATTTGATCGAAGGATGCGCCGCCTTCAGGGCCTGCAGCTGCCGCAGGACCGCCTGATACGCGGCGCTGGAGACGCCCCCTTTGTTGAGCGGTATCTGCTGGAAGGTCTCGGCGTCGATCATCAGGGCGGCGGTCGAAGCCAGCACCTGCATCTGGCGGCGCAGCTGCTGGAAGTGGTTCTCCATCGCGAACTGGTAGATCATCAGATCGCTTGCCGCCATCAGGCCCAGGAGCAGGCCGACCAGCACCAGGGTCACGCGCACGCGGAAGCTGGCAAAGGCCCGGCGCAGCGCCGCGAGGCTGCGCACGAACATATTCGTTTGGGTCACCGGTTCCGTCCTCCCATCCCTCCAAAGCCGCTGCGCTCTTGAGCGAGCCCAGAGCGCAGCAGAGCCGCTCAGAGCACCCGCAGGTATGCCGCCGCCTCGGTCAACGGGTTAAGGCCGCGTTTGATCGAGAGCCCCGGCATCGCCGACTGCTTGAGATCGACGCTCTCGCCGGCGCCGGCAGCCGAGACGATCTGCACCTGCGGTAGGCGCGGCGCATCCTCGTTCTGCTGGCGCACCACGGCGATGCGGCCGTCGGTCAGCTCAACCACGGAACCGACGGGCCAAATGCCGAGCACCCGGAAAAATGCTTCGGTCAGCTCGGGAGAAAAACGGGTGCCCTGGCGTTTCGAGAATCCGGCATAGATCTGCTCCGGCAAATAACCGTTGCGCTCGCTGCGACGCTGGATCAACAGATCGTACGCATCGCAGAGCGCCACGATCTGCGCCGACAGGTGCATCGCGCATCCCGGCGGCAGCCGCCAGAAACCGGTCTTATCGAACCGCGCGTGATGCTCCCAGGCGACGAGTGCGGGCAAAAAGCCGACTGTTTCGCTGATGGCCAGAAGCAGCCGCGCGCCGCGCGCCGTATGGCTGAGGGTCCCGGCGGGGATACAATCCTCTCCCCAGGCCCCCAACCGACCGGCATCATGCAGCAACCCGGCGATCAGGATATCAAGCATATCGCCGCGGTTCAACTGCAGTTTAGAGGCAAAAAAAACGCTCAGGACCGCCGTATGCACCGCGTGGGCAAAAGGCAGGCTCGCGTCCACATTGGAGAGCGCGATGCGCACGAACTCCTGGGGACGCTGGTCCAGCGCATCCAGGAAGAGGAATGCTGCCGACTTAAATTCGGGAAAATCGGTTGGGCCGCCGTGAATGCAGCTGTCCAGGAAGAGCCGCGCCCGCTGCGAGAACTGCCCGTAGGCGCCCTGCGACCCCCGTTTCTCATCGAGGATCTGCTGGGGGGTCTGCAGGTCCGCCAGTATCTTGCCGGCGGAGATATTCCGCACGCCGGCGATCGCCAGCACCTCCTGCATATTCATCGCCTGCCTGTCCCGCGGGTTCTGCACCAGGAGCGCGACGAACTGGCGCAGCTCCATCTCCGTCGTCGCGGAGGCGAAGGTGATCCGTTCCACCCCGCGCTCCTGCAGGAAGGAGATGATCTTGCGCGCCAGCTCCAGGCCTGAGAGCTCGAAAAAGATCTCCCGTTCGAATGCCAGTTCGCCGTTGACGACCCCCAGGATCAGCTCGCTCTTGGTCTGCAGAATGAGCTGCAACCCCTGGAAGGCCTCGGAGACCGACTCCCGGAAGATGCGGTGCTCCACGGAATAGAGCCGCGCCATCTGCAGGCACGTGATAAGCCGGGCGATAAATTGTTTTACCTGGTCTATGATTTCCATTGGCGCAATACCTGTCGCGCAGCCTGACGCAGGCCCCAGTTCCACAGAAAGAACCGGTTGCTGAAAACCGTCAAATACTCCCGCGCCTCCCGGATATCCAGCGACCCGACGATGCGCACATTCTCCAGGACGAAGGCGGCGGTTGCGCCGCGCTGGGGATCCTCGCGCAGCAGGATCGTCAAGCCTTCCCGCAGCGCCTCTTTATCCTGCATCAGCACGCGCAGGGCAAGCCGGCGCAGAAAAACGTCCTTATCGCGCAAAACCCCCAGCAGGAACGCGCGGTTGACCGTCCCGGTCTCGCAGAGCCGCTCGAGGATCTCCTTGCGGATGTAGGCGTTGGAGGAAGAGTAGATCGCCTCGAGGATAAGCTGCATCTGCTCTTTCGCGAGCCCGGCGACCCCGCGGATGATCTTTTCCATCAGAGCGATATCGTCCGTGCGCCGTTGCAGCTGCGCGCAAAATTCGCCGAGCGAGCCGGGAAAGAAACGCAGGAACACGCTCAGGGCAGCGGCATTAAAGTACCCGTCCCGGAACATCCGGCCCAGCATCGTCTCGGCCTGCAGGCTCACCCGCGGCAGGAGCTGCGCCATGCGCATGATCGCCGGCGGCGGTTCTTCCTGCCAGAGGCTGCGTTCGACGTAGGTGCTCAGCTGCACCGCCAGGCGGAGCAGCTCTTGCGTTCCCTTACCGCTCTGTGCCGCCTGCACGACCGGGACCTCCCAGAGAGAGCGCAGGAACTCCGGCCCCGGGAATTCAGCCAGCCGGGAGAACTCCCGGTTCACCACTCGCGCCGCCAGCTCCTGTGCCTGCGCATCCCCGGACGCCGCGAGCAACTCCAGGATCAGCGCACCGACCTGCTCATCGACTTGCCGGCGTTCGAAGAGAAAAACCGTGCGCGCGGAAAAGGAATCGATGAAGACGGACAGCCCCTGACAAAAATCAGCCAACAGCTCCGAAGCCTTGCAGAGCCCGCGAACCCGGTTAAAACGCACCTTGACGTTCTGCCGATCGGCCAGGAAAGACTGTTCCATCTCCGTGATACACCCCTGCAGGAGCCCGGGACGGTTCTTGCCCGAGACGAGCCGGAAGAACAGCTCGTAATGGAAATGTTCGTACGCCTCGTCGAAGAGCAGTTCATCGACGATACAGGAGGCGCACTCGGCGTCGCTCATCCGCTCGAAAAGCTCGCGGGCATGTTCGTACTCCTGGCCTTCGAAGGTATTGCGCACATGGCAGATGAACCGGGCCAGCTCCCGGATGCAGCGCGCAGCGTCCTGCGAACGGCTCTCGCGCAAACGCTGCAGGAACTGCAGGACGCTCTTGCGGAAATCCTGGTCGCGGATGAACTCCGCCGCGGTGAAGCTGCGCAGCATCCGCGGGAAATGCGCGACGAACTGCTCCATCTTCTGGGCATCGCCGGAGGCGGCGACCTCGCCGAGCAGGTACATCCAGACATCGCGGTATTCCCCGGAGTCGCTCTTGAGCAACTCCAGGTAATCAAGCTCTTCAATCTGCAGATGCGTCATGACCGACCGGTCGAGAAAACGCCCCACCCCTCCCTGCTGCAGGTACTCTTTGAGCGGCACGGCCATGATGCTCAAGAAAGCCGCCAGTTCCTCCCGGCTGATTCCCTGCTTGAGGGTGATCGATTTGATCTTACGCCGGTGGGAACGGCGGGCGAACTCGCCGTATTGCTTGCCGCTGAATTCCTGCCCGCCGACGAGCAGCGAATCGGCGCCGATCGAAACGGAGATGACCGGGACCATTTCCAGCGCCTGGTCGGTGGAGACCTTGAAATCCTCCACCGCCTTGGCGAAAAGCGGATGTTCGCGGTTATAAAAGGCGCACTTATTGAGTGCCTTGTTGAACTCCTGCAGCAATCCCTGGATGAGCTCTTTGAGCGAAAACTCCGACATAGGCGTTAAAAAGCCGCACCCCTCCCCAAAACAAAAAGTCCGGGATAAGGATACTCCCGGGCTTGGACCGCGCACATAAGAGGCATCTCGTTACGTTTCAACGGGCTCGACACTCGCTCCTCTGCTCTACGCCAGTATTATACCACCCCCTTTGTCCTTGACAACCGTTTTCTCTGCGCCGGAGGAATGCGCTCCGCCGCCTTGATGCGGTGCCAGTTCCGCACGATCTCTTTCTCCCCCGAAACCTTCAAACCGCCGAAGACGTGGGGATGTCGCCGCTTTAATTTCCGGATCAGGGTCCTCATCACATCTTCGATGTCAAAACGCCCCTGCCGGGAGGCGATCTGGGCATGGAACATCACCTGCAGGAGGATATCACCCAGCTCTTCCCGCATATGCCCGGCATCGCCGGAGCGCACGGCCTGAATGAACTCGGCGGACTCCTCCCGCAGGTATTTCAACAGACTTTCATGCGTCTGACGCCTGTCCCACAGACAGCCGCGCGGCCCCTGCAGGATCCGGAAGAGCTCTTTGAGCTCGGGAAAGAGCGTTTTTCTTTTCATAGAAAAGGGCGGTTTTTTCATCAGGCCCTTTTGCGCGCGCCCGCGAAAAAACCGCCCCCTTTCACCAGCTATGGTTAGGCAGAGAGCTTTTTAACGTTCTTTGCCTGATCTCCTTTAGGGCCTTTTTCGACATCGAACTCGACCTCCTGGCCTTCGTTCAATGTCCGATACCCATCCCCCAGGATCGCCGTATGGTGCACGAACACATCTCCGGTCCCGGACTCCGGCGTAATGAAGCCGTATCCCTTCTGGTTGTTGAACCACTTCACTTTACCCTTTGACATTACGGACCACCCTCCTTCCGGTAACAGTGTCTCCCGCGCGGGATGAGCAAAAAAAATACGCAAGGGCACCTCAGAGCGCTTTCACCTTGCGAATTTCTTTTCGATTCCGACTCTCCCGTTTTATTCGAGAGAGAGTATACAAATAATCCTTGGCCTTGTCAACTCTTTTTCAACTCGGGCCAGCGGGAAGCTCATTCCCGGAAGCGGACCAGATAGCGGAACGCACTTAATGCGGCTTTCGCGCCTTCGCCGGCGGCGATGATGATCTGCTTCTCCGGCACGTCGGTTACGTCGCCTGCGGCGAAGATCCCGGGGAGGTTTGTCTCGTTGCGGCAGTTGACCTTGATCTCGCCCAGATCGTTCTTCTCGGCCTGCGGCAGGCACCGGGAATTCGGGATAAGCCCGATCTCGACGAACACCCCCTGAACGGCGATCTCCCGCTCCTGCCCCTCTTCCAGGATCGTCATCGCGCCGACCATCTTCTCTCCCGCGATACGCGTCACCCGGGAACGGGGATGCAGGCGCACCGCAGGCGCCTTGATGACCCGCTCCTGCATGATCTCATCCCCGGTCAATTCCGGCCGCTCATACACCAGATGCACGCTGCGGGCGATGCGCAGCATCTGGATCGCCGCATCGAGGGCGGAATTCCCCCCCCCGATGACCGCCACGTCCTTACCGGCGAACAGAGGACCGTCGCAGGTGGCACAATAGGTCAACCCGCGGTTCTTGAACTCCCGCTCCCCCGGCACCCCCAGCTCGCGCGCGCGCTTGCCCGAAGCAACGATCACCGTGCGCGCCGTATACGTTTCTTTCTGCGTGCGTACCGTCGCCACACGGCCGTCGGTACGGATCTCCTGGACCGATTCGGCCTCCCGCAGCGGGATCGCGAATGCGCGCATATGTTCCTCGAATTTCGCCGTCAGCTCCGGCCCGGTCACGAACTGGTAGCCGGTATAGTTCTCGATGTTGCCGCTCCAGGCCGTCTGTCCGCCCACATCCTCGGAGGCGACCAGGAAATCGAGTTTCTTGCGCGCGGCATAAACGCTGGCGGTTATCCCGGCCGGCCCGGCGCCGACGATAATCAGATCATGCATGGAGACGGCGCTCCCCCTACAGGCCCAAGGCGGCCTGAAGGCGCGGCTTGTCGAACCCGACGACGATCTCGCTGCCCACTTCGATCACCGGCACGCCCATCTGACCGGACTTGCGGATCATCTCTTCGGCAGCCGCTTCGTTGGTGGAGACGTCGATATCCTCGAAAGGGATGTTCTGCTCTTTGAGAAACTGCTTGGCCCGCACGCAGTAGGGACACGTCGGGGTGCTGTAAACACGTACCGATTGCATGGCTTGCTCCTTTCCGAGCTAGAGGCTCTCCTTGAGCCGCATCAGAAGCTGGACATGGCTGCGTTCCTGCGCGATGAGCTCATCAACCACCTTCTGCTCATGCGTCGGCACCAGCCGTCTTATCCCCGTATAGAGCGCCACCGAATCCTCCTCGAAAACGATGCTCCGGTCCAGGGCCTCCGCGACGCTCTGGACCATCTGGGCGAGCAACTCCCCGGAGCGCTCTTTCGTAAAGATATGCCGCGCCGCCAGATCCTTCAAGTAGGCGGCAGCCTCCCCCGGATACGACTCCGGCGGGACATACTCCTCGGCGCCAGCGCCGATGGCGTTGAACGTCGCGATATGCCGCTCCTCTTCCCGCGCCAGGAACGAAAAAAGCTCCTGCGCCTCTTTCTGCATATAACGAGCGCAGAGCGTCCGGTAAAAATCGCGCCCGTTCTCTTCGATGCGTATGCCTAAGCTTATAACCTCCTGCGCACGAAAGACAGTGCCCATACGTATCGCTCCTTATTTCATATGCGGCGGCGTCAGATCGACGACGCTGCCGACCGTCATCTCGATCAGATACTTGGGTTTCGGCAAGAGCAACTCCGGATGCCGGGGATGCCCCCGCGTGCCGGAGAGGTTCTTCAGGACCCGCTTCGTCAGCCGCTCGGTGAGCGCATCCTCCCAGACCCGCAGCAGCTCGGGGGTCAGATCTTCCCCCGAGAGCAACCGGGCGGTTCCCGAGAGAGAATACCCGCGAAAGTGATGCTCGTCGACGGCGGTGATGCTGATCCGCGGATCGCGGCGCAGGTTGGCGAATGTCCTGCCGACGAAGACATCCAACAGAAAGAGCCGCCCGGGAGGATCGACGCGCAAGATCCCCTTGCAGGCATTATGGATCGCGCCGTCCTCCCCGACCGAAGAGACAACGACGTAACTCTGGGCCCGCAGAAACGCGACAATGTCGCCGCTCAAGGTTTCCATGCGCACCGTTACAGCTTTTCAAACATATCCTTGCCCACCCCGCACTCGGGACATACCCAGTCCGCAGGCAGGCTTTCGAAGGGCGTGCCGGGCTTGACCCCGTGCTCGGGATCGCCTTTTGCCGGATTATAGATATACCCGCAGACGCTGCATTTATATTGTGCCATCGCACCCTCCCGGACTTGTTTATGCGCCGCTCAACTCGGCAATCCGCCGCTCAATGAGCTTCTGATGCTTCTCCTCTTCATTGGTCAGGAAGATAAAGACCTCGCGGGCAGAAGGGATTTCGTTTGCCAGACGCTCATACAGCGCGCGTGCCTCTTTTTCCTTGCCTAAGGCAAGGCGCAACGCTTCGATCGGCCCCATGTACACCCTCCCCGTGTTGCAGGCGCTGCGAGCCGCGGCAGCGGTCACCGAGGCTGCCGCGGCGCAGGCGCACACGCATTATTTCTTTTTCTTCGCCGTTTTCTTCTTGGCCTTCTTCGGCTTCGGCGCGCAACAACCGCATCCCATACCCACCTCCTCTGTTATGAATCGTTACCCCTTTGCGACGGCACGGGCGAACTCCTGGCCCCATGCAAAACACTGTGTAAGCATTCCCTCATCCGGCACAGACTGCACCGTTACCGCCGGCTGCGACACCGTCAAACCGGCGGCTTTCAGCTGCGCCTCCAACTCCGCGACCGCTCCCCCTGCCCAGCCGTAGGAACCGAATGCCGCTGTAAGCCGTCCCCGGGGCTTGAGTCCCTTGACGAAATCCATGAATCCGGCCATAGTCGGGAGCATAGCGTTATCGTGGGTAGAAGAGCCGAAGAGAAAACCGCGCGCCTCCAGCATCGCCGTTACCACCGCCGTGCGGTCGCTCTCGGCGATATCGAAGAGGCGGACGGGAACGCCGCAGGAGGAGACCCCTTCGGCGATCGCGCGCGCCATCCGGGCGGTCGACCCCCACATCGTCTCATAGGCGATAACCACCTGCGCTGCGCAGCTGTTGCGCGCCCAACGCAGGTACGCTTCGATGATCGAGCCGGGATCGCGCCGCCAGATAACCCCGTGGCTGGGGGCGATCATCGAAATCGGGATCTTCAGATCGACGATCTCTTTGATCTTTTTTTCGATCAATCCGCCCAGCGGCCAGAGTATATTGGCATAGTATTTCGCCGCCTCTTCCCTGAGCGCGCAGTCCGGGACCTCGTCGTCGAACCGGCCGCTGGAGGCGAGGTGCTGGCCGAAGGCGTCGTTGGACAGCAGCAACTCTTCCTGCGGACAATAGGTGAACATGCTGTCCGGCCAGTGGATCATCGGCGCTTCGATGAAACGCAGCGTGCGCTTTCCCAGCGACAGGATATCGCCGCTTTTGACGGTCTGAACATTCCAGTCCGCGTGGTACATCCGCTGCAGCCCTTCTTTGCACTTTGCCGTCCCGTACAGGCGCGCCTGGGGGCAGGCCGCTCTCAGCGCCGGCAGGGCCCCGGAGTGGTCGACCTCAATATGATTGACGATCACGTAATCGACGCGCTCCAGCGGCACGATCGAAGCGATGCGCGCCTTTAACTCATCGGCAAACGGGCCGTAGACCGCATCCACCACCGCCACTTTTTCGTCGACGATCAGGTACGCGTTATAGGTGGTACCGCGCTGCGTCGTATAGGTGTGCCCGTGGAAGGAACGCACATTCCAATCCACCGCCCCCACCCAGTAGATCCCTTTCTTGATCTCCTGTGCCTTAAACATGCGTTTACCACCTTCCTGTCATCTTTTTTCTGGAGCCCGAATCGGTGCCTGCGCTGCAGAAAACCAACGCCGCGGCTATCCCCCCCGCCTGGCCAGTTCCCGGTCAAGCATGATCAGCGCTGGGCCTTCGGCCTTGATGGCTTTAAGCGTTTCCAGTATTGCGGTGGCGTTCTTCTCTTCTTCGACCTGCTCGGTGACGAACCACTGGAGGAAAACCTCCGCAGCGGAATCCTTGACTGCCTTTGCCAGCAGGTAGAGCTCCTGGATCAGGGCGGTCACCTTCTGTTCATGCTTGAGCGTCTCGGCAAAGATAGCTACCGGCGACTCGAACTCCGCCGGCGGCTGGGGGATCTCCTGGAGGATCACCCGCGCGCCCCGGTCGTTGAGGAACGCGAACATCTTCATCGCGTGGCCGAGCTCCTCCTGATACTGGACCTTCAGCCAATGGGCGAAACCCGGGAGGTTGCGCGCCTCGCAGTACGCCGCCATCGCCAGGTACAGGTACGCCGAATAAATCTCGTTCTTGATCTGATCGTTGAATGCCTTCTGCAGTTTTTTGTCCATATCCCCTCCGTTATGAGACGGTTATTTCGATGCTTGATTCCCACAACCCGTGGATGTTGCAGTACGAGATCGCCATCAGCGTCCCGGATTTTTCGGTCTTGAGGACGCAGCCGGCCTGCGGATGCGTATAGACCGTGCTGGTGTTGGGCCCCTGGACCGAAGCGCCGTGCGCGACGAATTCGAATTTCCCGACCTGATAGGGGAACTTCTCCCCCTGAGGCTGGAAATACAGATTGATCCAGGCAATGTGGTGCTCGGTCGTGTTCGGGTGAGCAATCTCCTTGCCGACGCTCACCGTGACGGCCAAGGCTTCACCCTTCGCCAGCCTCGCGGCGCACTCGATCACCGGGACATGTTTTTCCTTCTTCCAGTCAGCGCTCTGCAACAGTTGGTTTGCCGAAGACATACCTGCCTCCTTTTGCGGTTAAACGCTCTCGTAACCGATAAAATTCTCGATGAGGACATCCTGCGGCGCACAGCCCAGCGACCGGCAAAGCCGCTGCATCGCCTCCACCATCCGGGGCGGGCCGAAGATGAAAAAAACCCGGCCGGCGATATCGCAGATCGCCTTGCGCACCGTCTCTTCGTCGATCGTGCCGAAGAGACAGCTCGCATCCTTCGGCCGGCAGTCGCTGACCAGATAGGTGATACTGAGCCGTTCATTGCGGCTGCGCCAGGCATCCAGCTGCTCCTTGAAGGCGATCTCCTCGTCGGTCCGGTTGGCATAGACAAGGCAGAATTCGTGATCAAGCTGGCGCTCGGTCGCATACTCCAGCATCGAGATAACCGGGGTGATGCCGATGCCGCCGATCAAGAATCCGATCTTTTTCTGCTCGGGCCGCAGTATACAATTACCCATCGGCGCCTTTAAGACGATCCCCTCCCCCGGGACCAGACCCGCAAGACGCCGGGAGAACGCGCTGCCGCTGAGCCGCTTGGTCACCTCAAGATACCCCTTGCCCGGGGCGCAGGAAAACGAAAGGTACTTGTTCAGCTCGCGGTTGCCGGGATCTTTGGGGTCAAAAAGGACCTGCAGAAACTGCCCCGGGATGA
This sequence comes from uncultured Planctomycetales bacterium, assembly GCA_964579435.1. Lineage (GTDB taxonomy): Bacteria > Omnitrophota > Gorgyraeia > Gygaellales > Profunditerraquicolaceae > CAZOGI01. The sequence continues at coordinate 28,214 of CAZOGI010000014.1, read as the reverse complement.
AATCCAAAGGACCGCTGCAGCGGAAACGGAAACTCGCCACCGTAGGCGTACGCTGAATACGCTCCAGGAATGCCGCCTGCACCACGCCGCTCATCTCTCGCCCCTTACAGGTTCGCCCCCAACAGCGCCTCTTCCAGTTTGGCAACCTCTTGCTTGAGCATATCGGGAAGAGCCAGGATATTGACATCCATGAACCCGCGCACGATGACCGACTGCGCCTCGTCGCGGGAGAACCCCCTGCTGCAGAGATACTCGATCTCCTCTTTGCTCACCTTGCCGATCGCCGCCTCATGGGAGAGATCGACCTCCCGGAAATCCGTCTCCATCTCGGGGATCGCCTGAATGGTCCCGCGTTCGGTGAGGAGCAACCCCCGGCATTCCAAATGCCCCTTGGTCCCGGGGGCCTCGGCCTTGATGTGCCCGCGCGCGATGACCGTCCCGCCCCGGCTGACGGCGCGCGAAACGATCTCGGCCTGGGTATCCTGCCCGCGCAGGATGACGCGCGAGCCGATATCCTGCATTGAGCCGGGATGCGCGAACATCAACGAATTGAAGCTGGCACGCGCCCCCTCTCCGGCGAGCACCGCGGTCGGATACATCGAGATCTCTTTCACCGGGCGCAGGCAGAGGTAATTGGAGACGAACGTCCCGCCCGAATCGACGGTGGCGATGCTCATCGGCTTGACCGCGGTATCCTTCTGCCAGGAATGGATCATCGTGAAATTGAGATAGCCGCCTTCTTTGACGAAAAATTCGGAGACTCCCAGATGAAACCCTTCCTGCGCCGCATGCGCGGCGGAACAGCCGGTGATCAGAGAGACCCGCGCCCCTTCCTCGACGACGACGACATTATGCACCCGCTGCCGGAACCCCTGCTTCTTCAGGAATAGACACGCCTGCAGGGGCAGCGCCAGGTTTACTCCCTTGCGCACGCGGATAAAATACCCGCCGCGCGTATCGGCGGGGAACTCCCGGTTCAGGTCGCGGAAATTCTTCCCGTAATACTCCGCGGCCTCGGGAAGCGTGCGCAGCGCCTCTTCGATACCGAGGATATCAAAACCTTGCTGCGCCCCCGGGACGAACGAGACGTGCTCATCCTGCTGCAGGAAACTGCCTGCCCGGGTCTTTTCAGTCACATCCAACCCCGCGGAGGATACGGCCGAAACGTCCTCGTCGGACAAAGCGTCTCTAAACGGCGTTCCTGACATAACAATCCCTGCACTTTTCATAACCTGCCGCACGGATCTCGCGGAACATATCCCGCGGGTCTCCGACGCACCAGAATCTGCCCTTGATCATCACGCAACCGGTCTTCGCCTGCAGGTAATCCAGGATATAGCCGGTATGGGTAATGACGAAAGCGGACTTGCCGGGCTGGCTCAGAAAGGAGTTGAGGACCTGGCCCATGATCGAGATGTTCTCAAGGTCAACCCCGGATTCCGGTTCGTCCAGCAACAGCAGATCCGGGTTCTGCAGCAGCAGCTGAAAGAGTTCGCTGCGCTTCATCTCCCCTCCCGAAAAACCGAGGTTGAGGTCGCGGGAGAGGAAATCCGCCAGGGACAGCTGCCGGGCCGCCTCCTCGACGCGCCGCTCATCGGTATTCAGGAACGAAGCCATCTGCCCGAGGCGCACGCCCCGGATGCGGGGAGGATGCTGGTACATTATCCCCAATCCCTGGCGTACCCGCTGCTCAATCGGCAGATTGTTTAATACCGTGCCCTTGAAAGAAACGGTTCCGCGGACCAGATCATACCCCTCAAACCCCATGATCGCCTTCAGCAGGGTACTCTTGCCGCTGCCGTTAGGCCCGAAGAGCACCATCACTTCGCCGCTCTTGACGCAGAGGTTTATATCCTCCAGGATAGGCTTACCGGCGACAGAAACCCCTACCCCTTTGAGTTCAAGCATATTCAACGCTCCTCAAAAAGAGGAAAGTGCTGCTTTTATGGAAGGAGCTACGGCTCTATTATACCCCCGCCCAAAGCTCTCTTACAGCCTTTTTTTGAGTATATCCGCCAGGTCCTTTTCAGGGGTCGTGATCAGCTTCAGGTCAAAGGCATCCTGCAGGACCTTAAAGACCCCGGCCGAGATGAAGGCCGGAGGGGTCGGCCCGACGCGGATGCCCTTGATCCCCAAGGCCAGGAGCGTCAAGAGGATGGCAACCGCCTTCTGCTCGAACCACGACAGGACCAGGGACAGCGGCAGATCGTTGACGCCGCAGTTGAATGCCTTTGCCAAGGCCAGAGCGACCTCGATCGCGGAATAGGCGTTGTTACACTGTCCCACGTCGATCAGGCGCGGGATACCGTCGATCTCGCCGAAATCAAGCTTGTTGAACCGGTATTTCCCGCAGGCCAAGGTCAGGATGACGCAGTCCTTCGGGACGCGCTCGGCGAGCTCCGTATAGTAATTGCGGCCGGGCTTGGCCCCGTCGCAGCCGCCGATCAGGAAGAAATGCCGGATCTTGCCCGCCTTGACCGCGGCCACGATCTTATCCGCCAATCCCAGGATCGCCGTATGGTGGAACCCGGTCATGATCTTCTTCCCGGGCAGCTCCGGGAGCGACGGCAGCGAACGGGCCTTCTCGATCACCTCGCTGAAATCGCGGGAGCGCAAATGCGTCGCCCCGGGAACGCCGGTGATGCCGATGGTATAGAGCCTGCCCAGATAGGAATCCGCCGGCGGCAGAAGCACGCAGTTGGTCGTGGCGACGATCGGGCCGGGGAAGGCGTTAAACTCCTTCTTCTGCTCCTGCCAGGCGCCGCCGTAATTGCCGACGAGATTCTTGAATTGCTTGAGCTGCGGGTACGCATGAGCCGGAAGCATCTCGCTGTGCGTATAGACGTTGACGCCGCTGTTCTGGCTCTGCCGGAGCAACTCGTAAAGATCGAGGAGATCGTGCCCGGTGATCAGGATCGCGGGGCCAGCCTTGGTGCCGGTCTCAACGTACGTCGGGACGGGCGCGCCGAAACGCTTGACGTGCGCCTCGTCGAGGAGCTTCATCGTGCGCAGGTTCACCAGCCCGCAGCGCAAGGCCAGGTCAATATGCTGCTGGAGATCGAAGCTGACGTTGGTGACGGTTTTAAAGAGCGCCTCGTGCATGAAGGCGTCGACCTCTTCGTCACGCGCGCCCAACTCCCGCGCGTGGAAGGCATACGCGGCGACCCCCTTCAATCCGTACAAAAGCGTATCCTGCAGGCTCTGGATATCCTCGTTCTTGCCGCACACGCCCACCTTCGTGCACCCGCTGCCGCCTGCCGTCTGTTCGCATTGATAACAAAACATGGACTACCCTCCTTTTTTAAGCTGCCGGTACCGTTCTTCCCCGATACACTCGCGCGCCGCCTTGCACCAGTCTACGCAGGAAGGCAGGCGTTGGCGGCATACCCGCTCTTTGCAGCGGGGACACCGCACCGCGACCTCATCCGAAAAAATCTCCAGCTCGTATCCGCAGCCCGGACAGCGGATATTCTCGACGCTAACGTTACGCCTGTCCTGCCCGGGACACTTATCCATCGACCGCCGCCTCCCCGTTTATACGCACGGTAACGGTCTGAAACGGTATGTCTTTTCCCGAACGCTGCAGGGCCGAACGGATGATCCCGATCAAGCCGCCGCAACAGGGGACTTCCATATGGACATAGGTGATCGAGCGCAGGCCGTTGTGGGTGAAGATCTGCTGAAGCTTCTCGGCATAGGCCTGGGTATCGTCCAGTTTCGGACAGCCGACCAGGACGATGCGCCCCTGCAAAAAATCGCGGTGAAAATCAGGATAGGCAAACGGCACGCAATCCGCGGCGATCAAAAGGTCGGCGCCCTCCAGGTACGGCGCCAGGGCGGGCACTAAGGACAGCTGCACCGGCCACTGGCGCAGCGCCGTTTCGCCTTTACCTATATTGTGAGCAGAGGCAACGCCAAAGCGGGAACGCTCTCCTGCGGTGCGCAGATCGCGCACCGCCGCTCCCGGACAGCCGCCGGAAACGCTGCCGCCGTGGCTGGAGGGGCAGCTCCTGCCGGCCCCGAAGGGGTCGGCAATACCGTTTTTCTTGAGGACGGCACGCGCCTTCTGAAGCAGAACGCTCTCGCCGTGTTCGCTGAGGTGTTCCAGGTGCGCCTTGATGACCGCTGGCCCCTGGCGGACGATATTCTCCATAACCCGCTCCTCGTCATACGGCTCTGCCTCACGCTCTTCCACGGTTATCGCCCCCCGGGGACAATGGCCGATGCAGGCGCCGAGCCCGTCGCAGAAAAGATCGCTGATCAGCCGCGCTTTGCCGTCAATGACCTGCAGCGCTCCTTCGGGACAATTGGGGATACACTCCCCGCACCCGTTGCAGGCACCCTCATCAATGCGTATTATACTCCTCTTAGCCATGTTTTGCTCCTGACCCCATAAGACTCTGCAACGAAAGCCCCCGTAACTCCTGCTGCACCTTTTTCTCCAAACGCGCCAGCCGCTTGCGCAACAGACACGCTGCGGTCCGGGGACAGCGGCTTCTCTTGAACGAACATTCATTCAGGCAGAACGGACCCTGGAACGTCTCAACCAGATCAAGCAACGATATGCGCTTTGCCTCCCGCTGGAGGCGAAACCCGCCGCGCGAGCCCTTAAACGAGCCCAAAAACCCGCCGCGGTGCAGGCGCTGCAGTATCCGGCGCAAAAACGGCCACGGGATCCCGCTGGCGCGGGAGAGTTCATGCACGGTCCATATCCGGATGGGCTGGGCGGCCATCAGGCCGAGCGCGCGGACCGCATAATCGGTATCCCGGGTCAGTAGCTTCATCGTCTCCTCAGGGGCAATACCAAGTGCCTCAGCAGTAATGATACCATTTAAGTATCATTTGTCAAGAAAATTTTTTCATTGCGGCCCGCGGTAGCGCCGCATCAGCAGCGAATTAGCCGTGACCGAAAGGGAGCTGAGGGTCATCGCCACGCTGCCCAAGACCGGGCTCAGGAGATAGCCGGTGAACGGGTACAGGAGCCCGGCAGCGACGGGGATGCTGACCAGATTATAGAAAAATGCCCAGAAAAGATTCTGGCGGATCTTGCGCATCGAAAAACGCGAAACGTCAAAGAGCACCGCCACGTCCAGGAGGCTGTCCTTGACCAAAACCACCTCCGCCGATTCAACCGCGATGTCCGTGCCCGCCCCTACGGCGATGCCGATATCCGCCTGAGCCAGCGCCGGGGCGTCGTTGATCCCGTCGCCGACCATCGCCACGACCTGCCCGCCGACTTGCAGCTCCTTGATCCGCGCCGCCTTCTCCTGCGGCAACACCTCCGCCAGGACCGTGTCCATATCCAGGTGCCGGGCAATTGCCTGCGCCGTCGCCCGGTGGTCCCCGGTGATCATCACCACGCGCATCCCCAGCCGCTTGAGCGCGAAGACCGCCGAGACCGCCGTATCCTTCAGGGTATCGGCAACCGCGATGACGCCGATGACCTCGCTGCGGTAACCGACGAGCATGACGGTCTTGCCCTGGGATTCCAGGAGCGAAACGGACTCTTCGGTCATGTGGGTATTCATGCCGCGCTCGGCGAAGAGCTTGCGGTTGCCCAGCAGAATCACCTCGTCCTTGAAGCGCGCGATGACGCCGCGGCCGGTCAGGGAATTGAAGAAAGACGGTTCCGGCACCTCGATGCCTTCCCGCTGCGCCGCCGAGAGGATCGCCTCGGCCAACGGGTGCTCGGAGCGCCGCTCGGCGATAGCGGCGAAACGCAAGACGTCTCCGCGGCCGTAACTCGTCACGCACAAGATATCCGTGACCGCGGGCTTACCCATCGTCAGGGTCCCGGTCTTGTCAAAGACCACGGTCGTCACTTCATGGGCCAGCTGCAGGCTGCGGGCGCTCTTGATGAGCACCCCTTTGGCGGCGGCAACGCCCATGCCCATCATGATCGCCGTCGGCGTCGCCAATCCCAGCGCGCAAGGGCAGGCGATGATCAGGACCGCGATGAAAACCGAAAGGGCAAACAGGATCCCCTTGCCCAGCAGGAACCACACGACCAAGGCCAGGAGCGCCACCCCCAGGACCGCGGGGACGAAATACGCCGATATCGTGTCCGCCAGCTCCTGGATCGGGGCCTTGGAGTTCTGGGCATGCTGTACCAGCCGCACGATCTGCGCCAGAAAGGTATTGGCGCCCACGGCGCTCGCCTGGAAGGTGAAGCTGCCCGTCTTGTTGACGGTGGAACCGATCACCGCATGCCCCACCCGCTTTTCGACCGGCATGCTCTCCCCCGTGATCATCGATTCGTCGACCGAAGAGCGGCCGTCAATCACGACCCCGTCGGTCGGGATGCGCTCACCCGGCCTCACCAAAATCACATCTCCGGGGACCACTGCCGTGATCGCCACGCGCTCCTCCTTGCCGTCACGTATGAGGGTGGCGTATTTCGGCTGCAACCCTACCAGGCGCCGGACCGCCTCGTGCGTCTTGCCCTTCGCCGCCGCCTCCAGCATCCGGCCCAGCAGGATAAACGTAATGAGCAGGGCAGCGGTTTCGTAATAGAGCGCCGCGTGCGTGATACGGATGCGCCCCAACCAGATCGAGAGGGAAACGCTCAGGCTGTAGCAAAATGCCGATCCTACCCCGAGGGTCACCAGCGTATCCATATTCGCCCGCCGGCTCCGCAGCAACCCGCCGATCCCGCGCCGGAAAAAAGGCATCCCCATGACCAGGACCGGCACCGACAGCAACAGCTCGATAGCCGCCAGATGCTCGAGGATAAAGGGGCTCAGCGGAAACGAAAGGTGCCAGACCATCGTCAGAAACACCAGGGGCAGCGAAAAAACGGCTGCGGCAAAAAAACGGAACCGGTAATCCGCGACCTCCCGCAGCCGCGCCTCGTCCTCCCGCACCAGCTGCTCGGCGGGATTGGCCGTATCGCTGACAAAAGAGGCAATGCGGTAGCCGCAGGAACGGACCGTCTCCTTCAGGAGCTCCCGGCTGACCTGTGCCGGATCAAAAGTCACGATTGAGCGCTCGAGCGCGAAGTTGACGCTCGCCGCACGCACCCCTGCGAGCGCACGCAGGGCCTCCTGGACATGCGCCGCGCAGGAGGCGCAATGCATGCCGGCGATGACGAACTGCTCGGTTACCGGTGAAGAGCCGTTCAGATTCTCCATATGCACCAGATAAAGAACGCCGAGACGCTTACCGCGACCAGCGTAAAGGGAACTCCCAAACGCATGAACGCCGGAAAACCGACAGGATGCCCCTCTTTCTTGAGCAAGCCGCAGGCAACGATGTTGGCCGAAGCCCCGATGGGCGTGATGTTGCCGCCGAGGCTTGCGCCGATGAGTAAACCAAAGAGCAAGAGCTGCGGCGCCACCCCCAGGGTATCGGCCATGGTCATCGCAACCGGAAGCATCGCCGCCAAAAAAGGCACGTTATCGACGAACGCCGAGAGCACCACCGCCAGCACCACCAAGAGCAGATAGGCAACGCCGCTGCTGCCCCTGGCCAGGGCCGAGAGCTTCTCGGCAACGACCGCGATCCAACCGTTTTCGGTGAGCGCGCCGACCAGGATAAAGACCCCCAGCAGGAAAAAGGTCGTATCCCAATCCAGCTTCCGCAATCCCTGCCATACCCCGCAGCTGCCCCGCAGCCGCGACCAGAAGAGACACAGAACCCCTGCCCCCATGCAGATCCATCCGGCAGCGCCGCTGAAACCGGGATCGAAGAAAGAAGACCCGGCAAGCAGAACGATCGTCGCGACCAGGATAGCCGTCGGCACCCAGGAGCACACCTTCTCGACCCGTTCCAGGCAGACCTTTTGCCGGTGATGGCGGAAAAAGAAAAAGAGCACGGCAAAAGAAGCCAGGGCCCCTAATTCGACCGCAAAGAAGATGCTTGGACGCCCTTTATAAAAGAAAAAATCCATGAAATTCATTTTGGCGTAACCGCCCAGGAGCATGCTCGGCGGGTCGCCGATCAGGGTCGCGGTCCCCTGTAGATTGCTTGAGATCGCGATGGCGATCATCATGTTCGTGGGATTGATTTTGAGCTTTTTGGCCAGGGAGAGGGCAATCGGAGCGACGATGAGCACCGTCGCCACGTTCTCGACGAACGCCGAAATAAAGCCGGCGAGGGCGCAGATGAGCAGGATAGCCCAGGCGGTGCTGCGCGCGCGCTCGACGATCACTTCGGCCAGAAAGGCCGGCACCCGCGACTCCATAAAGACATCCGCCACGATGAGCGTCCCGACGAAGATACCCATGACGTTCCAGTTGATGACGCTGCCTGCCTGTTGAAGCGACAGCGCCCCGCCCGCCAGCAGCGCCGCGCTGCCCCCCAGCGCAACCAGGGTCCGCTTCTGGGGCAGGAAGACAAAAAGGATATACGCAAGTATGAAGACCGCTAAGGTAAAATAGCTGGCCATGCCCGTCACTCCTTGCGTTTTCGTGCGGAACGCTTCGGCAGGCGTTTCAGGAGCTGGCCGGCGACATGCCTGCCCGCCAGGAGCATCCCCCCGAAGATCGGCCCCATGCGCATCCCCCCGAAGACGGCGTTGGCGCACATCCCGCAGACATAGAGCCCGTCGCAGACCTGGCGCGAATTGCGCACGATCGTGCGCTCGGCGACCTGGGCCCACATCGAACGTTCCCCCATCGTCACGCCGCTCTTGGTCCTCAGGCGGATGCCCGATTTCTTCTCGACGATGCGCGCCACCTCCGCCGGATGGCCGGTCGCGTCAACCACGAAGCGCGCGCGCATGCTGATCGGATCGACATGCAATCCCCCCATTTCCACGGCCGTCCAGTTCAAGACCAACCCGCAGACGCGGCGGGAGCGCACCAAAACATCCTCCGCGCTCATCAGATTAAAAATACGCAGGCCCGCCTGCACCGCCCGGGAGCAGATCGTCGAAACACATTCGACCGAATCAGCCAGGTAATACCCCGGCTGGTAACGGCGCGTGCGGACCCCGAATGCCTCGAGGATGCCGCGCGCCTCCTCCTGCACGACGATCTCGTTGAACATGATCCCGCCACCCCACATCCCGCCGCCGACCGAGAGCTTTCGCTCAAAGAGCACAACGTTGATCCCGGCACGCGCCAGGTAGTACCCGCACACCAATCCCGACGGTCCGGCGCCAACGATCGCCACATCGACCTCCAGCGCCGAGAGAAGTTTTTGGCGGTATGAATCGATAATCGCCCGGGAAATAACCACCTCGTCCAGATTCATCGCTTACGCTCCTTCAGAAACCGTTGATTTGAAGATACCGGGCACCGCAGCGGCGCAGCAACCGCAGCGGCCGGCAACGATTTTGTTCTCCTTCACCTGAAAACCGTCGCGGCGGATAAGCGTCGATCGGCAGGCGGGGCAGACGGTATCGCCTCCCCATCCCGTGACATTGCCTGCATACACGTACCGCACTCCCGCTTCCTGCGCCAGGGCGAGCGCACGCTTGACGGTCTGCTCCGGGGTTGCCGGACGGTCGCCATACTCGAAATCCGGGAAGAACCGCGAGAGGTGCCAGGGCATATCCCGGTCAACTCCGGCAATAAATCGCGCCATGGCCGCAAGATCCTCTTGCGCATCGTTCTCTCCCGGCACCAGGAGCGTCGTTACCTCGACCCAAACCCCGTGCGCCTTCAGTTCGCGGATCGTCTCCAGGACCGGCTCCAACCGGGCGCCGCACACCCGCCGGTAGGCCTCATCGCTGAAGAATTTCAAATCGACGTTGGCCGCATCAAGCCAGCCGTACGCCTCCTGCCGGCACTCCCGGCTCAGGAAGCCGTTGGTAACGAAGATATTCTTCAGCCCTTCCTCATGGGCGAGCCGGCCGATATCCCGCGCGTATTCGAAGAAAATCGTGGGCTCGGTATAGGTATAGGCAATCGTCGCGCAGCGTTCTTTTTGTGCGCGCGCAACGATCGCCTCGGGAGGAATTGGCTCTCCGGGAAAAACCCCGCCCTCCAGGCGCGCCTGGGAGATCTGCCAGTTTTGGCAGAATCCGCAACGGAAATTGCAACCGATCGTCGCCAGGGAAAAACTGCGGGCGCCGGGCAGAAAATGGTAGAGCGGTTTTTTCTCGACCGGATCCGCATGCAGCGCCACCGGCATCCCGTAGACGAGCGTGCGCAGCAGACCGCCCTGGTTCTGTCTGACCCCGCAAATGCCGAAGTGCCCCTCCCCGATCACGCAACCGTGCGCGCACAAATAACAGCGCACGCGCGTTCCGGAGAGTTTCTCGTACAGGATCGCTTCGGTCATATCCGTATCCGGGCCAGGAGCTCCTCGGTCGCGGGGATGCAGAGCCGGCTCTGCCAGGGATCAGTCTCTGCCCGGCGCATCTGCACCGGAACCGGCGAGCCGGCCGCATGATCGCAGTACCGGGCGACGATCGAAGCGGCAAGCGCCTCCTGCGTTTCAGAGAACTGCCCGAACCCCAGGCCGACCGGTCCCGCCGCATCCGCAGGCGGCATGAAAACAAACGACGCCCGAGAAACGGCAGAGAGCAGCGTATCGTTCTCGCGCTCGTCGCGGCCGACGATCAACCTGACCTTCGGCCCGAGACAAAAATGCCTCCCCACCAGAAGCAGCTGCGCGCGCTCCAGCGTCAGCTCATCCTGATCGACCAGATCCCTGAGCCGGCGGGAGAACCCCTCTTCGGTAAGAAGACAGCCTCCTGCCGGCTGCGCGTATTCCCGGATACCGAGGCGATGCGCCAGCTCAAACTGCTGGTTCCGGCCCCTGCCGGAAAACGCGTACAGCTCTTCCCGGCGCACCCAGCGGTTCTTCTCGGGGATTGTCTCCTCCAGCAGCTGCGCGCAGAGCGGCCGCAGCAGAAATCCCTGGAGCCCGGACTCCTTCTCGATCAACGCCAGGGCTTGCCGGTTCTGCGACATCGGCCGCTGACCCAAAACCTCCCCGGTGACGACGAAAGAAGCCTCCTCTTCGCTCAAGAGCTCTTTGGTGCGGCGCAGCATGAGGATCTTGCAGTCGATGCAGGGATTCATCTGCGAGCCGAACCCGTGGCTCGGCCGGCGGATGAGATCAAGGAACTCCTCTTTCAGTTCCCGCACGCACAGCTTTACCTCCCCCAACTCCCGCGCGAACGCACCGATGCGCTGCAGCTTCTCGGCGCGGGAAAAAGGGGTGTGGAAATAAACCGGCACGACCGTGATCCCCTGCCGCTGCAGCACCGCGGCAGCCAGGAGACTGTCCAGCCCGCCGGAAAAAAGGACCAGGGCTTTCATCCGCGCATGAACAGATTCAAAACTATCCCTACCGCGGCGCTGAGCGCGCACATGAGCAGGACCGACAATCCCAGCGCGCGCCAGCCCAGCTCCTTGAGGAATACGGCGAACGTGGCGATACAGGGAAAGGTCATCGCCAAGAGGGTCGTCGAGATAAAGAGCTGTTTAACCGAGAGCCCCAGCGGCAAAAGCATGCCCGCAGCCACGTCTTTGCGCACGAAACCGATGATGAAGGCGATCGCGGCTTCGGGAGGCAGACCAAAAAGCCCCTGAAAGAGCGGGGCGAAAAAACGGCTGGCTGCCGCAAAAAGACCCAGGTACAGCATGAGGTTCACGCAGAGCACCCCCAAAAGCACCACCGGCACGGCCTCCAGAACAAACCCTTTCAGGCGCAGGAAAAGTTTACCCGCAACCATCCGCAGCGGCGGAAAACGGTACGGCGGGATCTCCATGAGGAATTCCTGGCTGTAACCTCCCATAAGCCGGTTCAGGATCCCTCCGGTCACCAAAGACACCGCCGCCAGCACGCCGTAGACGCCGGCGACGTAGAAGCCGGAGAACGACCCGAGCAATCCGACGATCATCGCCTGGAGCGGCACGCACGGCACGCCGATGGAGATGAGCGTCGCGGCGATAAAACGTTCGCGCCGGGACTCCAAAACCCGCGTCGCCAGGATCCCGGGGACGTTGCAGCCGAACCCCAAAAGGACCGGGATGATCGCGAACCCGTGCAGCCCCAGCCGGTGCAGGAGCGAATCCAGGAGTATCGCCAGCCGCGGAAGGTACCCGCTATCCTCCAGGACGCTTAAAACCAGGTAAAAAGCGATCACGTAGGGCAAGACCATCGCGAACTCGATATACGGGGCAGTGGTCAGGACCCCCAGCGACTGTTTGAAATCGATCTCCCCGGCGATGCGCTGGCCGATCAGGAGATGGTGCAGAAACCCCGATCCTCCCAGGAAACGGTCGAGCCAGTTGATGAACGGCGCGTAGAAACGCGCAAAGATCGGCTCGGCGACATAGGTAATGAGCGACTCTCCCAAAAACCGCACGGTCCTGAAGGCTGCATACACCACTCCCAGAGACATAAGCAGGCCGCTCCAGGGACGCACCGAAGCGTCTTCCAATCGCTCGCGCAGGGTATGATGGCGATGGGTCAGACGCTGGACGCTCTCCACCAGCGTGCCGATACGCTGCCAACGTTCCCGGGACGTTTCCGCCGGGATGCGTTTGATCCCGGGCTCCGCCTCGAGTTGCTCGATCAGATGACGCATCCCGGCGCCGGTGACGGCGCACAGCGGGACAACCTCAACGCCCAGGAGCTCCTGGAGCTTCTTATCGTCGATGGAGATACCCCGGTGCGCGGTATCGTCGCACATGTTGAGGCAGACGATGAGACGATACCCCTGCTCCAGCAGCTGTAATGTAAGATAGAGATTACGTTCAAGGTTGGTGGCATCCAGGACATTGACCACCACCGACTCCTCGACCGGGGTCTCCTTCAGGAGAGAAACCGCCACCTCTTCGCCCCGGGAGGAAGGCTGCAGCGAGTACGTGCCCGGCAGATCGACCACCGTCACTACTTCCCCTCCCCGGCGCATGAACCCCTTGCTGAACTCAACCGTCGTGCCAGGATAATTGGAGGAGATGACGCGTACGCCAGTCAGGCGCGAAAAGATCACGCTCTTTCCCACATTGGGATTGCCGATCAACAGGATGGTACGGATCATACCGGCTCCACGATGATCTTGGCGGCAACCCCGTGCCCCAGCGCCAGGACCGAACGGCCGACCTTGACGGTCACCGGTCCGCGCAGGGCAAAAGCGCTGAGTTTCGTCAACTCCCTGCCTGGGTAGATCCCCAGGCTCATCATCTTGGTCACAAAAGCCTCGCCTCCCCGCAATTCCACGACCCTGCTGCGCTTACCGACTTTTGTGCTGCTGAGCGCGATTGAATGCATGGGGCGGAGTCTTAAGAAAGGTTAACCGCGGTTAATGGGCATGCAACAGGTGCGTGGAAAGGATGAATGCGATCCCGCAGAGAAACGCCACGATCGAAAGCATGCTGCGCCGCCGGTCCGCCTGCTTGTGCAGTTCAGGGATAAGATCGGAGGCGGCGATATAGATGAACCCTCCCGCGACGACCGGCAGGAGCACGGTCGTAAACCCCTGAAGCCGGGAGGCCAACGGATACCCGATCAACGTTCCCAGGATGCAGGTGAGGGCCGAGAGGAAATTGAAGACCAGGGCCTTGGACTTGGAAAAACCGCCGTAGAGCAACACCCCCATGTCCCCGATCTCCTGCGGCAGCTCATGGAACATGATCACCAGCGAGGTGATCGCGCCGAAGCGGATATCGACGGTAAAGCTGGCGCCGATGACCAGGCCGTCGACCAGATTATGCAGGCCATCGCCGATCAGGTTCAGATAAGTGAAGGCATGGATATCGCAGTGGCCTTCGTGGCAGTGCCGCCAGTGGATGAAACGTTCCAAGATAAAGAAGAGGACGAATCCGCCCAGAACAAAGCTGAAGACCGAATGCTCCGGGGCCTGCTCGATCGCCTCGGGCAGGATATGCAAAAACGCGCCCCCGATCAGGGCGCCTGCCGAGAAACCGATCAGCAGCACCAGAACCCGCCGCAACAGACGTTCCTGCAAAAGGAAGGCGAAAATCCCGGCAAAGGAGATCAGGCTCACCGCACTGCTTGCCGCCACTGCCCACAGATACGCCACGCGCACTCCCTTCTCGTATAGAATATGCTCTATACTAGCACACCCGGCCGACGCAGACAATACGATTCGGCCTGCCGGGATCAACGTTCCTGACGCAGCAGGCCCAGCAGCTTCTCGTCGATATGGTCGGCCGCGAAAAAGACTATGCCGTCGGGACGCAAGGCGCGGATCCGACGATACTGCTGTTGCAACTGCGCCGGATCGCTGCGGAACAAAAACGCCCCCAGCCCGACCTGAACCCTGCCGGCGCCCCGCAGGGCAAGGGCGGCGCGCGCCGTCTGCTCCGCGAGGCGGTGGTCGCGGGTGTAGGCCATGATCACCACTTCATCGACGGTCGCGTTTGCCAGCCACGAAGGCCAATCCTGGAAGGCGCTGGAATAGGCGCGCTCGGGATAGGCGATGACGGCGCAGGAAACCCGGGCACGCGGCAGATGCGTCTTGACATGCGCGGCGATCTTCTGGACGAGCGCGGTCACCTGTGCTCGCCGCCAATTGTCCCAGCGCAGGCATTCGGCATCGTTTTTGAGCGCGTACGGATTGAGCCCGGTCTTCGTGCGAAACCGTTCGACGCTCTCCTGGCCGAACCCGTAGAGCAATCCGAATTTCTCGAAGCGCGCCCCCGGCACGAACGGCACCGGACAGGGGTAGCGGATGTAGTCAAGGTGCACGCCGCTCAAGAGCGGATAGCGCTTCAGGAGCTCTCCCACCACCGAGACCAGGTAGGCGCTTACCCGCGGGTCGGCGGGCTCCAGGAAAAGGAACTCTTCGCGCACGAACGCCGCCGACGGTTGCGCCGCCGTATCGTCGCGCAGGGAGATATCCCCGGTGCGGTCGCGGGTCAGGACGCCGTTGCCGTAGCGCTTGAGGATATCTGCCTGACGATTCTGGCCGAGGCTTAAGATGTTCATCCAGGCATACACCCGGATCCCGTTCTCCGCGGCGCGCTTGAGGAAAAGATCGATCGGATCGCCGCCGGCGCGCTCGCGCATGGCCTCATATTTAGAACGGTCCCCCAGCTTCGTATCGTAGTAGGCGCGGCCCGACTGATAGACCTGCAGATAGATCCGCGACAAGCCGTTCTTCTTGCAGAAGGCGATGAACTCCTCTGCCGCGGCGCGGGAGTAAAGGATCTTGCGTTCGGAGAAAACGCTGATCCAGACGCCTTCGCCCAAGGGCAGCGCCTCGGCGGCTGCCCCGGCCGCCGGAGCTGCCGTCAGCGCGCAGGCGAGCGCGCACAGACCGATGAGCTTCTGCTGCAATCGCCTACCCAGACCCATGTTCACTCCCGGCAACGGTATCCGCGACGGGTGAGACAACATAGACGTAGCGCAACGGCCCTGCCCCGACGTTACGCAGGTCATGCTCGGTCCGCGGCGGAATATAGACGATACCCGGGGCGCCGCAGCGCATCGCCTCTTGCCCGGCGATGATGAGCGCGGCGTTGCCCTCAAGCAAAACGATCGCCTCTTCCCGCTCGTGCGTCGAGTGCGCCCCGACCGACTCCTCAGGCTGAAGAACAAGAGCCCCTGATTTCATGCCGCACGTCTGCGGCGCGCCGCTGAGCAAACGGCTGAAGCCGGATGCCGCGGGAGGAATGGGGACATAGATCACCGCCGGCTTCTTCATGCGTTCCTTTCCCGTTTCGAGAACGCCAGCGCCCGCAGGACGCCCCAACGCGCGCCCCAGGAATGAAGGCGCAATACGCACATGAAATAATGCAGCGCCGTCGCCAGCCTCCCGCGCACCGGCATCCCCAAAACGACCCCGCAGGAGCGGCTGTTGGCCAGCGGCACGACGTATCCTTTATCCTGCGGCTTGAAGATTCGCATCGGCCTGCCGCGGATATCGCGCAGGATATGTGCGGCGGCGCAGCTGCCCTGCACGAGCGAGAACTGCACTCCCATGCGCAGGCAGGCTCCTCCCGCCGGGAAACACGCGGCATCACCGGCAACGTAAATCCGCTCCTGCGCCCGCAGCGCCGTATCGACCGCCAAACGGCCCTGTGGATTGTGCGGCAGCTTCAGCGTACGCAGGAACGCCGGCGCCTCTACCCCTGCCGCCCACACCAGGAGCGGCCGCTCGATCGTTTGGCCGCCGCAAAGGCGCAGCGCGTCCCGCGAGACCTCCTCCAGCTGGGTATTGAACAAAACCTCTATCTCCATCTTTCGCAGCTGGCAGCCGACGTACTCCTTCATCCATTGCGGCAGCGGTCCCAGGAGCGCGGGGGCGCGCTCGACGATCGTGATCCGCGCGTCGTGGCGGCCGCACCGTTCAAGCAGGCGCCGGATATTGGTCGCGATCTCGATGCCGGTATACCCGCCCCCGACGATGACAAACGGCCCCTCGTGCGCCCGGACCGCGGCGGCAGCCGCGCGGGCGTCCTCGGCGTCATCGAGCTTCAAGGCCGAGCGGCGGACCTGGTCGTTGCCGTAAAAACTCGTCACCGATCCGCAGGCCAGAAGCAGATAATCGTACGTATACGAATCTGTCCCCGCCAAAACGGTCCGCGCGACGGGGTCAACCGCCGTTACCTCGGCGCACACGAACGAAGAGCGCAGACGCGCGGCGCAGCCCTCCAGGGAGACCGTCAGATCCTGCGGGCGCACCCCCCGGCCGATGCAATCCGGCAGCAGCGGCTGAAAGGAAGCGACCGGGCTGCGGTCGATGAGCGTCACCCGCACCTGCCCAGCGGCCGCGCGCAGGATCCGCGCCGCCGCTCTTCCGGCAAACCCGCCTCCGATGATCACGACTTTTTTCATACAGCGTATTGTACCACAAAAAAAACCGCATCAAACCCTTAATGCGGCGATTCTCGGCGCTTGCCCTCGGCCGGCCGGCGTGTTATGATAGGTGCCATGATGACTTCCGTGCGCGGCCAATTGGAACGCAGGCTCAAAGACTACTTCCGGACGCTGCAGCGCCATCACCGGCTTAAAACAACTTCCCCGCTGCTGTTTTCGGCACTCAGGGAATTCGCGCTGCGCGAAGGCAAACGCGTCCGCCCCACCCTCTTTGTCGTCGGCTACCGCGGCTACTGCCGCCGCTGCGCCCGGGGGCTGCTGACCAGCGCCCTCTCCCTGGAGCTGCTCCACGATTTCATGCTCGTGCACGACGATATTATCGACAAATCCGATTTGAGGCGGGGCAAGCCGGCGTTGCACCGGATATTCCAGCAGCACCTGAAGCGCTACCGCGGCATCAAATTCAACGGCACCGATCTGGCGATCATCGCCGGCGACGTACTCTTCGCCATGGCACTGCACAGTTTCCTTGCGATCCGGGAAGCGCCGCAGCGCAAAGAGGAAGCGCTCAAGCTGCTCTTCGAAGCGGCCCTGCGCACCGGCAGCGGGGAATTCATCGAGCTCATCAGCGGCGCCCGCGACATCGCCGCGGTGCGCCGCAAGGACATCGAAGCGGTGTATGATTTCAAGACTGCCTACTACACCTTCGCCTACCCGCTGATGATGGGAGCGGTGCTGGGAGGCGCCCGCCGCAACGAACTGCGGCGCCTGGGCTCTTTCGGGATCTATCTGGGCAGGGCCTTTCAGATAAAAGACGACATCATCGGCATGTTCAGCGAAGAGGAAGAGATCGGCAAATCCATTCTCTCCGACCTGCAGGAAGCAAAGAAAACGCTGCTCTTATGGACCGCCTACCGCAAGAGCCCGAGGCCGGCTCAACAGCATATCCGGCGTATCCTCAGCAAGACACGGGTCACGCGCGCCGATCTGATGACCATACGCGGCATCGTCACCTCCAGCGGCGCGCTCCAGGGGGCAAAAGCCGAGATCGCCCTACTCCGCAGCCGCGCCCAGAAGCTCCTGGAAAAAACCTCGATGCGCCCTGCCTGCAAATCATTCCTGCGCGACTTCAGCGCTCAGGTGCTGCGCGTCTGACCCACCCGTTTTCCCCACACAGATAAACCGGCAGGCGCCGCTCTCTATATCGCGCGCGAGTTCGTTCTGCGGATCGAGGGAACGCGCCTCGGCAAGATATTTATTGAACATCCCGGCATCGCCCTTCAAAAGAAAAACCTGCGCCAGGCGGACGCAGACGTCGGCGAAGAGCGGCGCGCGTTCGCGCGCGCGCTCCAGATACTCCCGTGCCTTATCCGCGTCCCTCCCGAAGACCTCCGGGGTCAACAGATAATAGCTCCCCAGGCCAAAGAGCACCTCGGGCGATTGCGGGGAAAGCCGCTCTGCTTTGCGCAGCGCCGGAAGCACCGCCGGACCGTTCAGGGTCTTGGAGAGCGGCCCGCCGTAATGCGCCAGCATCCCTTTGACCCCGGCGTAAACGCACAATGCCCGCACGTACGATTCTTTCCCGGCTCCTTCCTGCCCGCGCTTAAGGACGCGCACCAGATACCGCAGCGCCGCGTCGAAATCCATCGCGCGATAACGCACATACCCGAGGCTGATGAGCGCCGGCGCGAAATCCGGCTCTGCGGCCACAACCTGATCAAGGAGAACGGCGCTTTCGGCGTCCTCGTGCAGAAAACGAAGCGCCTCCGCCAGTCCCCAGCGCGCGTGCTGATCAGACGCTTCGCGGGCAAGCAACTGCGCGAAGATGTCCTTCGCTTTCTGCGCCTCAAACAGACAGAGGTATTTGACCCCCAGGACATACAGCCCGTCCCTGTCGGCGCCGGCTAAGGCTGCGGATTGAGCCTCCTGCAGCGTCAGCCGCTCGGCGCGGGCGTGCAGCTGCTGCCAGGACTCGGCGGCACCGGCGCGCAGCGCTCCCCCGGCCAGCACGACGCCGAGCAGGAATGCGTTTCGCAGGCACGATAAGCGGAATCGTCTCATTGTTTAGAGCGCTCCCAGAGCAGGAGCGTCACGGTGATCATGCTGAAACCGAAAAGAAAATCTTCCAGCGGGATGGAGAAAAGACGCAGGCCGAGGAAAAAACGGGCGTCGTAGCGGACAATGCCTCCTGCGGTAAGCGCCCCGTTCACCAGCAGCTTCATGCCGAAAATAATCGCAAGAAACAGATAGTACGAACGCCGGCAAAGAAGCCGAACATCGCTGAAACGATCCAACAGGACGGTGCCGGCCGCGGCCAGAAGGGCCCACAACGTATATTCAGGCATGCCTTCCTCCGGCGCGAAAATACAGCACGACTTCCCAGGTAAAAATGCAGCAGAAGGGGATCACGATAAAGAAGAGAATCTCCTCGAGGGGGAGGCCGGCGAGGCGAGTTGGCCACACCTGAACGGGGTCGAAAGACCAATGTCCCCGCCTGACCGCGGCAACATCCCAGGCACCGAACACCGCGGTCACCGTCGCGATACTGAGCAGGAGCGCGCGCAGGTTCCGGTAAAACCGCAGGCCCGGCCAGAAACTCAGGGCAAGCGGGAACACCAACGACCAGGCCAATATCCAGGCATAGCGTGACATAGAAATATTGTAATCAAGCCTCCCGCCGCGCGCAACCAAAAACTATGCCTTCAGGCACACGGGGCTCTGTGCTACAATAGGCACATGAACAGCAGTATACGCGAAGGCATACGCATCGCCCGCGCCGTCACCCGGCGCCATGCACGCACCTTTTATTTCGCATCGCACTTCCTGCCCCGCCGCGCGCAGGATGCCGCCTATTGCATCTATGCGCTCTGCCGCCAAAGTGACGACACCGTGGACGCGCACCGGCCGCAGGCGGCGCAGCGCCTCGCGCTCATCGAAGAGCGCATCGCCCAGGCATACGCCGCAGGCATGATCGCCGACCCGCTCCTGCAGGCCTTCCGCGAAACGCTCCGGGAATACGACATCCCCCGGGATCTCTTCGCCGAGCTCATCGCGGGCATGCGCATGGACCTGACCGAGACGCGGTATCCCGATTTTGCGCGCCTCTACCGGTATTGCTACCGCGTCGCCGGCATCGTGGGGCTGATCATGCTGCGTATCTTCCGCGTACGCGATCCGGCGGCGCAGGAACCGGCTGTACAACTGGGGGTGGCGATGCAATTGACCAATATACTGCGCGACCTCAAAGAAGACCTGGCTCTCGGCCGCATTTATCTGCCGCAGGATGAATGCGCGCGATTCGGCGTCACCGAGGAAATGCTCGCGCGGGGCGCCGTCACCGGGCCGCTGCGCTCGCTGTTGACTTTTCAGATCGCGCGCGCCCGCGACTATTACCGCGGCAGCGTACCCGGCTTCGGGCGCATCCCGGACAAACGCTGCCGCCTCACCGCCCGGACCATGGCGCGCCTCTACGCCGGGATCCTCGAGGAGATCGAACGCGCAGATTACGATGTCTTCAGCCGCCGCGCGCACGTCAGCGGCGCGCGCAAGATACTTCTGGCCACCCGCACCTTCTTCGTCGGAGGCTTCCCCTCATGAAAATCACGCTTGCCCGTTCCGCCGGTTTCTGCTTCGGGGTAAAACGCGCCATCTCGATGGCGCTGGACCTGGCCGCGAAGGAAAAGAATATCGTTATGCTCGGCGATATTGTCCACAACGAAGACGTCGTACGGCAGATCGCGCAGGCCGGTATACGCAAGATATCCCGCCTGGGCTGCGGAACCGACAAACGGCTGCTTATCCGTGCCCACGGTGCCGCAGAAGCGACCTACCGCAATGCGCGGCAGCACGGCTACATCGTGGTTGACGCGACCTGTCCAATGGTCAAGGAGATCCATGCGATCGTGCGCCGCATGGAACAGAAAGGGTGCCGCCTCGTGGTCATCGGCGACCACGACCACGACGAAGTCCGGGGCATCGCCGGACAGCTGAAGCAGAAACCGCTCATCCTGCACTCCACGCGGCACATCCCCTGGAAACGCATCGGGCGGACTCACGATCTGTGCGTCGTCGCGCAATCGACGCAGAACAGGGAGAAGGTCGAGGCGATCGTCTCGGCACTGCAGGCACGCGTGCCCGCAGTACGGTTTTTCAACACCATCTGCCGCCCGACCCGGCTGAAACAAGAAGAGATCCGCTCGCTGCCCCTGCGGGTCGACGTGATGATCGTCATCGGTTCCCGCTCAAGCGCCAATACCCGCCGCCTCTACGAGATCTCCAAATCCCTCAACCCCCGAAGCCACTGGATCCAGTCCAAAAAAGAACTGCGCTCCCGGTTTTTCAAAGGGGCGCGCAGCGTCGGCATAACCTCCGGAGCTTCGACCCCGGACTGGATCACCGCCGAGGTCGTCTCGGCAATCCGCAAGATCGGATAAAACGGTCAATTCCCGCCGGCGGCGCCGGCGATGAGATCGCAGACGATCCGGGCGCTGGCCAGTACCACCGGCAGCCCGCCGCCGGGCTGCGTGCTGGCCCCCACGTAATAGAGATTGGGAAAACGGCGGTCGCGGTTCGCGGGCCGCAGGAATGCGCTCTGCATGAGGTTGTGCGCCAGGCCGAAGGTTGCCCCGTATTCGATATTATAGCGACTGACAAAATCCTGCGGCAGGAACGTATGCTCCACCTCGATCTGTTCCTGGACGCGAAAACCAGCCTTCTCGCTGATGCGCTCCAGGGTCAGATCCCGCAACCGCCGCAGCTGAGCCTTTGGAATCTCCGGGCCTTGCTTCAGATTCGGCACCGGCACCAGAATATAGAGTATTTCTTTCCCCGGCGGGCAGAGCGAAGGATCGGTACGCGTCGGCACATGCACGTAAAACGAAGGGTCCTGCGGAGCCTGGGAGCCCTGGAAAATCTCCGTTAGATTCCGGAAGAGGTCGCGGGCGAAGAACAGATTGTGATGCGCCAGGTTCGGTATCGGACGGCGTATCCCCAGATAGATCAGGAAGACCGAGCAGGAGTAGCGGTACTGCGGCAGAGTGCGTCCCAGCAGCGCGCGCTGGGAGTAGGCATAATCGGCATTGACGAGCGCCGCGTCGAAACCCTCCTCTTGGCCTGCGAAGGCGACACGCACCTCATCCTTCCCGGGACAGAGACGCTCAACCGGACAGCCGTAACGCATCTGGACCTTGAACTCGCCGGCGAGACGCTGCAGCTGCCGGGGGATCTCATACATGCCCCCCATCGGGTGAAAAACCTTCTGGACATGATCGGCGTAGGTGATGATGCTGTAAAATGCGGGGGCCTGCAGGGGGGAAACCCCCATGAACATCGACTCGAAGGTAAAGGCAAAGAGCAGCTTCTCGCTGCGGAAAAACCGCCGCGCCAGATGCCAGAAGCTTTCCCAGGGCCGCAGCGCAAAAAGCAGCGGCCAATAGCGCGGATGCGCAAGATCCTTGACGGTAAAAGAACGGTACAAAAGATTTTCGACCTTGCGGTAGAATCGGCCGGTCTCGGCAAGAAACGCCTCAAACGCCGCAGCCCCGCCCGGCTCAAACCGCTCAAGCTGGCGGGCAGTCTCCTGCCGGTCGCCGGAAACCGTCAGGGTCTGGCCATCGGCGAAGAAAAGGGTGTAATGGACGGGGAGTTGCCGCAGCGAAAGATACTGCCGGATATCCCTGCCGCAGGAAGAAAAAGCCTCCTCGAAAAAAGGAGGCATCAGAACGAACGACGGACCGGTATCGAACTTATACCCTGCGTCTTCGATGATATTGGCGCGACCGCCGCAGCGGGGAAGCTTTTCAAAGACGACCACCCGATTCCCGCGGTGGCCAAGACGCGCCGCGGCGGAAAGACCGCCTACGCCGGCGCCGATGATCGCGATCCGTTTGGACGCCATAGGGCCCTATTTCAGTTCGATGCGGAACCGCTCCCCTTCCCGTTCGAGAGCGACTGCCGCGGGTTCGATCGCTGAAACCGTATAATCGCCTATCCGGTCGCCGACACCGACTATGGCGTCATTGACGATCGCCTGCGGAGAGACCGGATCCCAGACGATCCCCGAAAGAGCCAGCCCCGAGACCTCCTGGGCCGCGGAATACCCTTTGGCGCAGAACGGACATCTCCCCCAGGCAAAAGACACCGCCGGCGCATCCGTCGGTTCGCCGGGCATCCGGGAAGGCTCCGGCTGATAGCCGCCTGCGGCAGAGGCGACAACCTGTTTGCCGGCGGCCCTCTTGCGCATGAGCGCGCACCCGCGCAGCCAGGAGAGAACCAGGATGACGATGAGCCCCGCAGTCACCCCCAATTCTATCCGCTCTTTCCGCTCCATCACCGCCCCTCCTCAGGGCTCAGCACATACGCGCAGAAACGCAGCTCTCCGTTGAGGGTGCAGCTGCCCGCTGCCGACTCAAGCGACAACGCACGCACCGCCACCAGCACCGGCAGGCGCGTACGCAGGGCCTGCAGGTATTGCGCGAGGGAACGATATTCGGCGCTGAAAGAACAGACTAGGGGTAATTCGGCGATGCGGTATCCTGCCGGCGATGCCCCGAGCGTTGCCTTTTCTGAGGCAGCGAGTGAACGCAATAGGACCTTATGGACCCGAGCCTCGTCGGAGAGGATGCGGATAACATCCTCCGCGCTCGAGGGAAAAAGGCGCAGCAGCGCTTGATTGCGTTCGGTCTCCTGCCCGAACGCCGCGTCGATACTGCGTCCGGCGAGGAAACGCGCAGCCTGCGCGCGCTCCTCCTGCGCCGCTTTCAGCTGCCGGTCTGCCCGCAGAAACCGCCGGTATCCCGGAAGATACCCCCCCACGAAAAGCAGGGTGAGCAAGATAAACGCGCCGCACGCGAAAAGCCCGAGGGTCTTCTGGCTATGGCTTAGCTCTTTCATGGCAAAGTAACGCTGAGGCGAAAAACCGTATGCGCCTCCTGCTGCGCGCCTTCCTGTTGCAACGAATCAATCGTTGCCTCCCGCACGACCCCGCTCTCTTTCAGGGCTTTGATAAAACCCGCCACTACCACTCCCGGCTCCTGGCTTGCCGGCTTGACCGTGCCTTCTATCCGCGCCTTTTTTTCGTTCCCGTCGAGAGAAAAACGGCTAAAAGACAGCTCCGCAGGGACCAGGGCGCTCAACGCCCGCAGCAGGACATAGGTATCCGCCTCCCCGGCCCGAACCGTTTCGACAAATCCCGCCAGCCCCTGGGTCTGCGTATACACCCGGGAAAGGGCGGAGAAATCCTTCATCTGCGCACGCAGCGCCAGCAGCTGCCGCTCCCGGACGCGCCCTCCCGCCTGCAAGAAGAGCGAAGCTGTTACCAGAACCCCGGCCAGAGCCGCAGCCCCCCAAAGCAACGAAAGCCGTTGCGTTTTCTCGAAATCGTTTGTCCGCAACTGCGCCGGCAGAAGAGACCCCCCCCGCTGCGGATCCTGAAAAAGCCCTCCGGCAGCCTCTGCGAAACCGCGCAGCTCAACCGGCACGGACGAAGCGTCAGACCGCGCGAAAACAGAAACCGGCATCCCCAACTCCCGCTTCAGATAGATATCCAAATTTTTTAGAAGCCCGGCGCCGCTGCCCAGGACGAGTTCCTTCGGCTGACTTTCGTGTAATTCCTGCTCGTAATAGGCGCTCGAACGGTTCACTTCCTGGACCAGCCGTTCCAGGTGCGGACGCAGGAGCGCCAGGACCTGAGACGAACTCATCTTGTCCTTGAAAACGAAGGAACCGACCGGTACGCCGAACTGCGCCAGGAGCTCGTCTGCTTCCCGGGCGTCGAGCGACACTTTACCTGCCTGCGTCACCACCGTATCCTGCACTGCCTCGCGCAACTTGGCGAAAGAGACCGGGAGCTGACGATAATAACGCAGCTTGCCTTCGGCGGCAAAGATCAACGCCGTCTCTTCCCAGGAAACCAGAAGCGCGGCAACGCAGCCTGACGGGACGCGTTCCCGCAAGACCGCGGCCATGCCCCGGGGCAGAAAAGCCACCTCCCGGACCGCATACCCGCAGCGCTCAAAGAGACGGATCCGTTCGCACAGGACTGTCTCGGGGGCCAGAATACAGAGGATATCCATCAGCGGCTCGCCGCTCTCGCGCTGCCGCCGGGAGAGCACCTGCCAGGAGAGGACCGTTTTGGACAGATCAACCGAGACCTCTGTCTTAAGACGCCAGCGCAGGGCCTGCGCCAGCTCCTGTTCGGGCAGAGCGGTCAGCTCAAGACGTTTGACGGTGAAACAGGAGAGCGGAGGGCAGAAGATGATGCTTTTAATTTCTAACCGATAACGGCGGCTGAAATCCTGCAGCGCCGCGCCGAGACTTTCAACTGTAACGCACGCGCAGGGATACTCGGCTGCCGCCTGCAACAACGCAGGGGCACCGCTTCGGTAGAGGAGAAACACCAGGCGCGCGTTCTCCTCGACGACCACGAGGGAAAAAGCGGGAGCGCCGGCAGCGACGCGCGCTTTAAGCCTGCCTGCACTTTCCCGGAAACCGCGCATAAGGCTCTTCATACAAGGCTAGTATAGCACAAACGGTTTTTGCCCACACTAATTTCCGTCCCAGGTCCCCGCCTGGGGCGTCGCGCTCCCCGGGAAACCGGCGGGAGGCGGCACGGGCAGCGACGCCGGATCATACACGAAGTTCGCGTTCGATACGGCAGCGCTGCGGAATTGGTTGACGATCACGCTGCCGCGCAAAGAGATGCGGTTGGCTCCAGTCTGCCCAACGAGACGCGCAGTACCGCTGTTGGAGAATTCGTTCTGATAGACCAACCCCGTGACCGAAGCCGTATTGAGGATATCCAGCGCCGGGTCGGCCCTGCCGAAAGAAATCACGCTGCAGGGGGCGGCGGCGGTCCCGACCGTCGTTGCCGTTCCGGTGATGGTCAGGGCATTATTGGTGCTGCTGCTGGCCCGGTTCACGAAAAGCGTGCTGTCGGTGACAACCGCGCCCGAACCGACGGCGACGCGTCGGTATCCCAAAAGCAGCGCCCCGTCTATGGCGGTCTGCGCGTTGTTGACCTGCAGCAGCTGTGCGGTATTGGTGGAGCTGCGGGCATAGAAGTACCCTCCCGCAGCGACGGCAACCTGATTGGCCCCTCCGGAGGAATTGACCGAAAGAGACCTTCCCGCCAAAATAACGATCGGCCCGCCGACGGGCATGATGGTCAGGCGCCTGCCGCTGCCGCCCGCGGTGCAGAGCGTGACGTCGCGGTTGGCGACGATCACCCCGGTGCCGCTGATCGTCACGCTGCTGCCGGAAACGGTATTGGTGTTGAACGTCTGGCAACAGACGGTCGTGCCGTTGAGGACCAGATTGGCGTTCTGGTTAATAGTCGCGCCGCTGATACAACTGCCGATGGTTGCGTTGTAGCTGTTCATCAGGGCAAGGTAGGCGGAGGCGTCGAAAGGAGGCATCGAATATGTCGCGTTGGTCCCGGAGAGGTTGCCGAAATAAGGGTAGGTGACGTTGCTCTCGGCGTAGGTGCCGGCGCCGGTTATATCCTCGGTATCCGGCCGGTACGCCGTGCCGTTGGAAACGCCTGAGCCGGACGGTATGTTGGTGGTGCCCTGAGACCAGTAGTCGCCGCTGACCGAGACGCTGGAGAAAGAAGCGGTTGAACCGGTCCGGCGTCCCCAGAAAAGGGCGAAGGTCGCCGCAGCCGGGACTTTCAAGAAACGCTGCGAAACCGTGCGGGTCACGTTGTTCTGCGCAGCCGAAACAGTCCCGGTCACCGTGACCTCGACGCTCGTTGCGCCGCCGCCTTCGGCAGGGACGCTCTGATTGGAAAGCCACACCGAGAACGTTCCCGTTCCCAGAGGAATATCGGTCTGATTGGAGAGTGCGCTCCAATTTGCGCTCTGGCCTAAGATCCTGGCCTGCCAGTTCAACCCGCCCTGGGCGATGGCATACGCGCGTAATGAGGACAGGGTATCGACGCTGGAACGCGCCCCGACCCCGAGGAGGGATGCCAGGACCGCGGTCATTGTTGCGGCGATCAGCATGATCGCGACGGCACCGACCAATCCGGCGCCCCGGCGCCGGGCGAGCCTACGAAAAGTGCGCATATCCTGCCGCCACATTGGGAGGGTATACCTGGAATTGGAACGACACGGTATTGCTTCCGGCCTGGACGCTGAAACGCACCCGGATCAGCCGTATATCCGTGCGCAGCGGCGCCACCTGCGGCGCGACCAGGACCTGACCGTTCTGGTCATAATACGTGAAGGTCAGGGCACTGATTTCATCGAGCAGGCCGTCGGCGTTGCGCTGCAGGCTCGATCCGGCGAGGGAATAGCTAATGCTGGCGCCGGAGACATCGGTAAAGACCAGCGTGTTGGCGCCGGCCGTCTGGACGGCAAAACCGTCCCGCATCCTGCGGATCTCGCGCGACATGCGGCTCATCGCCACCAGGGAGGAGCTCACGGCGTTATGCTGCAGCTGGCTGGAGAAGCTGAACGCCCCCGCGGTCTCAAGCATCATCGGCACCCCGACCGCCGCCACCACGCCGACAATAGCCAGGACCATCACCAGCTCAACCAGCGTGTACGATCTGTGCGCGTTCTTATTCATCGGTTACCAGGCTCGTTACGGTCACGTCCCCCGAGAGCGGATGCGCCACCGTTACCACGACCCGGCGGTAACCGGTTTCTGCCCCAACGGGAAAATTCGGGTCGCTGGCATTCACCGCCTCCACCAGGACCGCCGCTGAATAGGCCGAGAAGGGCGCCGCACAAGAGGTTGCCGTCTGATTCTGGACGTTGGCGTAGCGGCTGCCCAGCAGCTCCTCCAGACGAGCCTCGGCCAGGCCGGTTGCCGTCAGCCAGGCCTGGGCGCGGGCATGCTCTTTGACGACCGTCACCAGGAGCGCGCTGAACGGCACCAGCACGATCGCCAGGACCACCATCGCCAGGACCGTTTCGACGAGCGTAAAGCCGGGGCCGGTCTGTGCTGCCGGTCTCCTGCCCATCTAGCGCACCTTTCCGGTTTCGGGCGTCACGGTCACCGTCGCCGTCTCCGCATCGCAGGCGAGCGTCACGGTCGCATTCGCGGCGAGCGCGGCGGTGGCGTTGGCGTACGGCCTCCCCCAGAGGTCGAACTCGACCTGGTTGCTCGTCCCGGAACCGATCGCCGTCGCGACCAGATCCACCCCCTGATACAGCGCATCAGCCGTATACGCAACCGTCAGCGGCTTTCCGCTGAGCGGATCGGTCACGATATCGGTCGTATTGATGCAATAAACGGCGTAACGGTCCTGGGAGGGAGTAAAGACTATACCGTGGCGCAACTGGCGGGAAACGGCAAGGCTCTGGGCATAGCGCAGGTCACCGACCAATTTCAGCCGGGCACCCTGCAGTGCCACGCGGGCGCGGGATGAAGCCAGGTCGGTCACCGTCACCGCCGCGACGATCCCGACGATCAACAGCACGATAACCAGTTCGATCAGGGTGAACCCCGCAAGCGCACGCGCGCCCATAGTGGGATTATTATAGCATGAAACGCGCCCTGCCTTGAGACTCATTCACTCCCCC
>CAZOGI010000013.1:54091-68972 GCA_964579435.1 uncultured Planctomycetales bacterium | reverse complement strand
AAGTCGTAACAAGGTAGCCGTACCGGAAGGTGCGGCTGGATCACCTCCTTTCTAAAATAACCCTGCTGTGACAGGGGATTTTAGATCACTTGGCCTGCAGTTGGCTGAAACGTTCGATCGTATCGGCCGACGCGATGCGCAAGTGACTGTGCGTTAGGGGCGCACAAATTCCTTGGCTATCTAAATTTCCTCCGGGGTGCACTCACGTTTGAGTGCACCCCGGAGATTCATGAACGGGAGTCGTCTCTTCGTATTTTGAGCGGCGGGCTCCTGATTTGAGAGTGTATGTGAGGTATGTTTGGGTGTAATGTATCAGGGGCATTACACGCAGCACCGACTCAGGTACACTTTAAATTCGGGCCCATAGCTCAGATGGTTAGAGCACAGCCCTGATAAGACTGGGGTCAGTGGTTCGAATCCACTTGGGCCCACCATTATCAGAAAGCCGGCCATAGGTAGGGGCCGGTACGCACCTTGCACCTTGCCCTTATGTGGAATTGGGCAAGTGCGCACTTACTGTGCGGGGCTGTAGCTCAGCTGGGAGAGCACCTGCTTTGCAAGCAGGGGGTCAGGGGTTCGATCCCCCTCAGCTCCACCACTTCCCGTTCATGCAGCGTAGACTTGTTTCCCGCTCTTCGAAGCGGGATCATACGCTCTTTGACAACTGATATTGGTAACAAGGTCAATTCGATCTTGTCGTCACACAGTATACGACCGAACGAGAACCGGTTATTTTGGTTAAGCTACTAAGGGTCTGTGAAGGATGACTTGGTTGGGTGAGGCGATGAAGGACGCGGTAAGCAGCGATATTCCTCGGGGAGCCGCAACAGGCTTTGATCCGGGGGTCTCCGAATGGGGCAACCCATCCCGGGTAATACCGGGATATCCCCGCTTCGAATACATAGGAGTGGGGAAGCGAAACCAGGGGAAGTGAAACATCTAAGTACCCTGAGGAAAAGAAATCGAAGAGATTCCCCCAGTAGCGGCGAGCGAAAAGGGAAGAGCCTAAATCCTGTCAACGCAAGTTGGCAGGAGGTTGCGGGACCTCGACGTGGGATGCCGAGCGATAGCGGAAGCGCCTGGGAAGGCGCGCCAAAGAGGGTGAAAGCCCCGTACGCGAAATTGTAAGGCGCCCTAGAGGTATCCCAAGTACCACGGGACACGGGAAATCCTGTGGGAATCCGGGCCGACCACGGTCCAAGGCTAAACACTACACCCAGACCGATAGTGGACTAGTACCGTGAGGGAAAGTTGAAAAGAACCCCGGTGAGGGGAGTGAAATAGAACCTAAAATCACAGACCTACAAGCGGTGGGAGGCCTATACATACCCGCAAGGGTGTGGATGGCTGACCGCGTACCTTTTGCATAATGGTCCGACGAGTTACTGTGCGGTGCGAGCTTAACCGCGGCGCGAAAGCGTCTCGGGAAGGCGTAGCGAAAGCGAGTCCTAACTGGGCGAATCAGTACCGTATAGTAGACCCGAAGCTGAGTGATCTACCCATGGCCAGAGTGAAGTCCCGGGAAACCGGGATGGAGGCTTGAACCCGTTAGCGTTGAAAAACTATGGGATGAGCTGTGGGTTGGAGTGAAAGGCTAAACAAACTCAGAAATTGCTGGTTCTCCCCGAAACAATTCTAGGGTTCGCCTCGGGTAATAGTAAACGGGGGTAGAGTGCTGAATGGGCTACGGGTCCTTACCGGGATGCTGAGCCCAACCAAACTCCGAATACCGTTTACCGTATCCCGGGAGTAAGACGACGGGGGCCAAGCTCCGTCGTCCAAAGGGTATCAGCCCAGACCATCGGCTAAGGTCCCTAAGGATAAGCTAAGTGGTAAAGGATGTGATTTCACACTGACAACCAGGATGTTGGCTCAGAGGCAGCCACCATTTAAAGAGTGCGTAACAGCTCACTGGTCGAGTGAAGTTGCGCCGAAAATGAGCGGGGCTCAAGCTTATCACCGAAGCCATGGGTTTATCTGTCTACGGACAGTTAAGCGGTAGGGGAGCGTACGTTAACGAGCGAAGGCGTACCGTGAGGAGCGCTGGACGTTAACGTAGTGATTATGTCGGAACGAGTAGCGAAAATGCCTGCGAGAAACAGGCACGCCGAAAGTCCAAGGTTTCCTGGGGAAGGCTAATCCACCCAGGGTCAGTCGATCCTAAGCCGAGGCCGCATGGCGTAGGCGATGGATATGCCGTTAATATTCGGCAACTAGCTTAGTGGCGTTATCAGGTTGCACGTGACGCGGCGGGTTGGAGGCGGCGCAGTGTTGGATGTCTGCGTTCTTTGCGGCGAAAGCCGCGGAGGGGACCCCAAGCGCAAGCGCGGGGGAAGTGTTTTTAAACCTGCTGCCGAGAAAACCGTGCAACTGAGTCACTTTGCTAATCGTACCGCAACCCGACACAGGTAGACTTCCAGAATATGGTAAGGCGCTCGAGATAACCCTCGTTAAGGAACTCGGCAAAATAGCCCCGTACGTTCGCAACAAGGGGTGTCCTTGGGTGAATAACCCAAGGATCTCAGTAAAGTGGCTCGGGTGACTGTTTAGCAAAAACACATGTCTCTGCAAACTCGAAAGAGGAAGTATAGGGACTGACACCTGCCCGGTGCTGGAAGGTTAAGGCAAGGGGTTAGTGGGTCGCAAGATTCGCGAAGCCCTGAACCGAAGCCCCAGTAAACGGCGGCCGTAACTATAACGGTCCTAAGGTAGCGAAATTCCTTGTGGGGTAAGTTCCCACGCGCACGAATGGTGTAACAACCTGAGCGCTGTCTCAACGAGGGACTCGGCGAAACTGTAGTGGCGGTGAAGATGCCGTCTACCCGCATCAAGACGAAAAGACCCCAGAACCTTCACTGTAACCTGTTATTGAAATTTGGATCACTCTGTGTAGCATAGGTGGGAGGCTTCGAGGCCGGGGCGCTAGCTTCGGCAGAGCCGCAATGTGAAATACCACCCTGATTGCTCTAAGTTTCTAACCTCGACCCGTGAATCCGGGCGGGGGACAGTGGCAGGCGGGCAGTTTGACTGGGGCGGTTCCCTTCTAAAGGATAACAAAGGGGCCCAAAGGTTGGCTCAGGACGGTCGGCAATCGTCTGTGGAGTGCAAGCGCACAAGCCAGCTTAACTGCGAGTCCGACAGGACAAGCAGATACGAAAGTAGGGGCTAGTGATCCGGTGGTTGAATGTGGAATTGCCATCGCTCAACGGATAATAGGTACTCTGGGGATAACAGGCTTATCGGACTCGAGAGTTCACATCGACAGTCCGGTTTGGCACCTCGATGTCGGCTCATCCTATCCTGGGGCTGTATAAGGTCCCAAGGGTCCGGCTGTTCGCCGGTTAAAAGGGTACGCGAGCTGGGTTCAGAACGTCGTGAGACAGTTCGGTCTCTATCTGATGTGGGCGCAAGGATACTTGAAGAGGAGTTCTCTTCAGTACGAGAGGACCTAGAGAAACGAACCTCTGGTGTTCCGGTTGTCCTGCCAAGGGCAAAGGCCGGGTAGCTATGTTCGGACGGGATAAGCGCTGAAAGCATCTAAGTGCCAAACCCACCTCAAGATTAGGTATCCCTGAGTCGCAAGACTCTGAAGGCAGGTCGTAGACTACGACCTCGATAGGCGCACGGTGTAAGACCCGCAAGGGTTTCAGCCAACGCGTACTAATCAGCCAATAGGCTTAGCCTTTTTAACACGTCTCTTCGTTCGATACGTGGACGAGAAGATCGGATTACCTTGTTGCCAATATCAGTTGGTAATTTTTGCGAAGTAAAAGTCTAAAAAGTCCCGCTACCTAAAGACAAAAACGTAGACCAAAGGGGACATCTGTCTGCTTCGCTCTAAAATTGGAGTGCTCATACCGAGGGGGATACACCCGTTCCCATTCCGAATACGGCCGTTAAGCCCCTCAGGGCCGATGGTAGTGTAGTCGTAAGGCTATGTGAGAGTAGGTCGGCGCTCCTTTAAATGTGCCCCGCTTGTCGAAGAGATGAGCGGGGCATTTTTTTGTCAGGCACATTGAAAGCTTCATCGACCTACTCTCACCCAAAAAGGGGTTGGGGGAAAAGACCGTTTTCCCCCAAGGATAGTTGGTTAGTTGCTAAAGGAAGGGGTGACAGCGACCTGCCACATGCAGGGAGCGCCAGAGGGGAAACCATTGGGTTTCCCCATGGGGAGCGATCATCAACTGAAGCATTTCTTTCGCGACGTGAGAGCAGGTCGGCGCTCCTTTAAATGTGCCCCGCTTGTCGAAGAGATGAGCGGGGCATTTTTTTGTCAGGCACACAAGGCACATGACACCAGACACAAGATGTCGCAAGTCACAGGTAAAACCCGGAGTCCGGAGTAAATGCAAAACCTTAAGGCTCCCGACTGGTCTATGTCCTCTCCGGTTAGGGAACTTTGCGTCGTTGCGTGCTGTCTAATAGAGTAAAGGCGCAGTTGTTTGAGCGTAAAACACAACCGAGAGGAGTAGGCAATGAGGTCATTGGCAGCAGTGGTCATGTTTTTGATTTTTTTGTCCGGTTGCGCAACGTTTCAATCCGCGAATTATTACCCTGAAGGCAAATACCCTCCGACCGACCCGTCTCATATCCAGATCTACCGCAACGACCCGCCGCGTGCCTTTGAGGTCATCGGAGAGACGCATTTGTCACGCGGGTACCTAACCAAAGACGATGAACTCGCTCTTAAGAAGCAGGCCGCGGCAATGGGAGGGGATGCGGTGGTGTGGCAATTGCTCAAGACTTGTGACGAAGTGACTATTACGCCCGCTCGAACCGACGTGGTTGTTTCCCAATCCAACGCTCAATCGGACCAACAGAGCGCTCGCAAGGAAGTTTCCACGATTGAAAGCACTCCCGTTCAGATCAAGCAGAAGTGCGCTGAGTCGATCGAGGGCAGGGTCATAAAATTCACGCACTAATGCGATCTTTATTTTAGGACACTAAGTCACCAGGACACTAGGTCACCTGTGAAGTTTGGAGTGGGGAGTGCGGGGTTTGGAGTAAATGCAAAACCTCAAAACTCCTAACCCCAAGCTCCCAGCTCCCAACGCCTTCGCTTCGCAATCATTCGCTCTAAACCTACCTGTATGGCCTTTCCCTTCTAAGCGCCAAGAAAGCGTTTTCACAATCTTCCCCCAGCGGCTGGTTTCCTTACCTCTATATACTATACTTGTCATGCACGGCTAAACGGTTGGCCCGGGTCAGGTCAGCTGCCGGCTGGGCGTACTGTCTTGCAGGATATCGATAGGGAGGATCTAACCCGCGTATTTTGACCCGCGGGTTTTTTTTCAGCCGAGGATAATGCGCATTCCCAAACCGATTGTTCACGCTGTCTGCGTCGTCTGCGCCAGTATTCTGCTCCCGGGCTGGTTCTTTGCTTCCCTCAGGGCCGAGACCGTGGTTTCGGCCGGCAGCAAGGACCGGGACCGCCTCCTGCTCTGCATAAACATCATCCATGGGTATGTTGCAGAAGCCAAGGCCATCATCAAGGACGCGGATGATTACGGCCGAGAGCTCATGGCCTTGTCTTTGATGTCGTATCGCACCCTCCCGGTCACTTCTGCGTACGGGAAGAGTTCGTTTCAGGCATTCCAGAAGGCATTAAATTCCCTTGATCAGAAATACCGCTCCAGAACCGAGACTTTGCCGTCTGCCGATGTGATGTGGAACCTGGCAGCCTCTGAACTGGCATACCGTCCGGAGTGGCTGCCGGGATTGCCGTATTCACATCCCGCACTGCAGAAGTATTATTCAAACGCCCTTTTTATCCTGCGCAAAATGGCGGCATCGCCTTTTCCCCTTGCCGGTCCGGATGCCTTAGGCAGATTTTACCCCCGCGATCGCAGCGTCGATATCGCTTTTCTGACGGCAAAAGAGGATCTGGTGAACGAAACGATCGCTGCGTTCATGCTTTACCTTGATTCATTGGAGGCGGAAACTGCCAAAGACCTTAATTGGACCTCAACCAAACCCGCTCCTCCCGAAAAGCTCGCGGTGGGATCGGCTCGGGTCGCTCACCTGTATTCGATCGTCTCCCGGCTCAGCGACGTGCGTCCGGGGTATGTCAAGAGATTCTACCTGCGGCTGCAGAGGATATACGATATATTCGTGTCGCATTACTCAAAGCAGGCCGATATAACCGGCAACGCCTCCCATTTTATAGCCTCCGGCGTTTACTGGCCTCCGGAATGGGTTGAGTCGAAACTCTCCGGGGCACAGCGCATCCGCTGGGACGCACTGGACATTCCTTCTCAGCGGATCACCCATACGTATGTCCAATGGCGCGATGCGCAATGGAATTACCTGTCTGCCTGGCGCAGCAAGACTACGTCCTATTCCGAAACCCCTGCGGGGGAATTGTACTATTACCTTGATAAGATCACTCCGATTGAGAACGCGAGGATGCAGCAGGTGCTCGATGGCGTGCAGGATACAGATGCGGTGATAGACAAGATCCGGGAAGCGTTGACCGTGGTGCGAGGCAACAAAATGCAGTGGTATGCGTTTCAGAACAGCATGTATCAGGCTTATTATCAGGAGAATAAGCGTTTTCTCAATGAGCTTACTGCGCTCTTGGAGCAGTACAAGGGTGAGTTCCCGTATGTGCCGGGAGCGATTACCGAGCAATTCGCGCCGTTTGAGGGGAATGTGCAATGGCCCAATTACACCAGGTATGCCGTTTGGTACCTTCCGCGGCAGGAAACGCCGGTGACGATCTTTCCGCAGCCTGTACCGGGCGCGTATGCGCCGGTGACGGCCCCGGATTATTTCAAGCTGGATGCCGGCAAGTCCCTGGGGGATGCGCGGTTGCCCTCATCCGCCGGGGTCAATGTGCAATACCGCTGGGTGGTAACGTCGGTCCCGAATACGCAAAACGCCCGCTCGGTCAAATACATGCCGTTCCAGACCGTCTCACGCAGCGCCCCAGTGACCTTCAAGCCTGACCTGGCCGGCGACTGGCAGTTGACGCTTATAGTTACCAATGCTGCATCGGGTATCTCCAATAGCGTCCCGGTTGACCTCAAATTCATACGTACGGTTCTTTGGATCTCCCACGACGACCGGGAGACGATCACGCGCAGAACGAGCATCACCAATGATAAGCAGGCCAAGACGCGCTTCGGATTCAGGCCGTACTATACGAATGACCCTCAGGCGATCAGTTGGCGGGAATACTATGCAGGCAAATCATTTGAATTTCCGCTTGAGGTGGCGCAGGAGAAGGCAGGGGTTTTCTCGAACTATGACGACGAGGGCAGGCCGGTTGATGCAGCCTCGTATACAGCACCCCAGACGGGGTTTGTGTTCAAAATGAAACGCTCGTCCGCCTCGGCATTTGTTGCGGGATCGTATGACGGCAAATACAATTCAATTGACCTGGTGTCTGAGACGCGTGAAGGAGCTCTCAATCCGGCCGTCTATTATAGAACGCTTGGCACGATTGAGCTTGCATCGGCTGCTGCCGGGCCTGGTTCCGTGCCGATTGCAGTGACGGTGCTTGATCAGAATATCGCCGAGCTGGTCCTTGCCGGACCAGACTCTCCCTACGCATTGAGGATTGTGCGTTCCTCAAAAACCAGCCCGCTCAGCGGCACGTATTCCATACGGCAGTGGGTGGACAACTGCGCTTGGATAAACGATCACCATTCGCAAATTCCTAACCAGACAACCGTCAAATATGGAGAGGCGTTCGCAAAACGGCCGGGTGCCAACGGGGTACCCGATTGGTTGGAACAGGAAGCGGCTCAGAATGTAATGGATTTCGCTTCGGATTATTTACCGTACGTGGAGAGGATCAAAGTGACCCGCTGGGGATTGGGAGATTATGTGCCGGGATACCGGGAGATTGCGTTGAATCCGTATAGTTCTTACGTGCGGTATAATAAGGGGCACATTAATCCGTATGGTTACGCGTGCGTGGATACGTTCCAGACCGCGGTTCCTCATCTGGCGCATCATGCCTGGTATTGGCTGGGTTTGGTTTCCCGGCGCGGGGCACCCGCCGGGCCTGACCCGGACGCGGATTTTCTGGCGTATTCCGGGAATGCGTCCCTGAGGGAGCAATTGGCGTTCTCCTGGGACAGCCCCGCTAATTTCTACGGCCCTCAGGATACGGGCCTGGGGATTACGTACGGCGGCAGTAGTGTCGCTGATGCTGCGCGCGGCAGGAGAAAGGTGTACCAAAAGACGGTCAAACTGTACGGGAACGCCGGTGAAGGATTTTACGCCCAGTTCCTGAAGTTGACCCCGTATTATCATGAGGATCCTGATATCTTCGCCGATACGAAATTCGGGGAGAAGAAACAACGGATCATCCTTCAGTCGACGGAACTTTCGTCCGCAACGCCGCGCACCGCGTTCTTCCTTCCGAACGGGAAACCGATTGAGCGTCCGGTTAACCGGGCGTCGGTCGATCAAGTGTTCTTTGTCCAGGAAGGCAAGAAGCGCCTCCTGAGAGAAGGGCTGCACTATTCGTGGGAAAAACGCTATGCCTATGAGGCAGTCGCGCTCTATAACAATTTCGATTGGGGCGGTTTCCTGCAGTGGAAGGCGGTGCCGTTTATCGAGATCACGTTTTCCGCGCAAGGCATTACGTTGCTGCGCGGCGTGCCTGAGGTACAGGTGCGGTATCATGAGGTTATGCCGCATGCCGTCGAAGAGTACGATGCCTCGTACCTGACGAATGATTCAACCAGTAATTTCTGCGAGATGTGGGGAACGATCCTGAGTACCGGCTGTGCGTATTAGGAGGCAGCGAGGTTTGATGAAAGCATACAAAAAATGGAATATACGGCGGGTTGTTTGGGGCATCGGGGTCGGGGTGCTCTGTCTGGCAAAGGCGGTATATGCGCAGTCGGCGGAGAACGCGGTTTTTGATGTTTTGGAGAAGGTTTTGACGCCGGCCACCAGCGGGTATCTTCAGGCGCCGGATAAAGAGGCATATTTACTGTCTTTCCTGTCCGCATACGTCCCGGGCGCCGATGCGGGTGAGGGGGACGGGCTGACGCTGATCATAGAGAAGATCAGGGAATTGAAGCTGCTCTCGTGCCGGGCTCCTTTGACGTCCATCCGTGACCGCTATTTTCAGACTCACCCGGCGATGTCTCTATTGATAAATGATACGCTCACAATACATTCCCTCTGTGCTTCACAGCAGGGCCTGGCTTTGTACCGCACTGCTTTAGTCCACGCCAACAGTGCCGTTCGGGAGTGGGCGTTGCAGGATCTGCGGCGCCAGAATACCGCGGATAGCCAGGTATGGTCGAATACCTTGCTTCTGGAGCGGTTTGCCGCGCAAGACCCTCTGGCGCTGCAGTTGAAAGAGGGGATCGAGTCGGACAGTTTCCGCAGCGAGAATAAAAATCCGAGTTTTGAATTCTACAATGGCGGGTTCAATAATTGGCAAGTGTTGAAACGGGAAGCGTCCACTTCGATTTTGCCCGCGGATGGTGCGCACTCCTTCGCGCGTTGTATGCTCTTGAGCGCGGCTTCGGGCGAGACGATAGTCCGTAATGATGCGGTTGTTTTTAGCGCGGGTGCGCCCCGGGCAATAGAATTTGGCATCAGTTACCGCATGGATCCCCATCCGTATTACCCCGGTTTGAGCGGCGGGGCCCTTCCGGTAGAGGAATGGAGCGCGCTTGCAAACCATTTAGTCGTACGCCTGCGCCTGTATCTGACGTATAGCGACGGTTCGGCAGAGATGCGTGAGGCAATCGAACCGGCGCCGTTTGATCTGGCATGGCGCAGGATCGATTCGAGCTATCGCAGCACCAAATCGATCCGGTCGGCTCAGTTGGAGATCGCTGTCTCCGGCACCGGATCGCTGCGTTTCGACGATGGATACCTGCGCAGGGCGGATGCGGAGTTCATCCCCGTTCAACCGCAGATCACGTCTGTGGGAGCATCTGCGGCGACGGTCATCTCCGGGGAGTACGTGACGTTCCAGGCGTATACGGCCGCTGCGAATTCGGGGGTTTGGTTGTCCGATCTGCAGGGGACGCTGGGAACCGGACTTTTGGTATCGAGCCGGCTGGTCAAGCCGGGGAAACATACGATCACGTTTGAAGCCAAGGGAGCGTTCGGCGCTACCGTTTTGCCTGCTGCCTCGATGACGCTGCCTCGGGTGACGGTTATTCAGCCCGGCGTCCGATTGGATACCGCCGTCCCCGTTGATGCCAACGGTGAACGCGCCGTATCCGGCGTCTTTGCGCTTCAGGTCATCTTCAGCGGGCTTGAAAATAATCCTGTCCCGGAGGCATCCTGCCGGGTCAGTTTGTACGCAAACGACCGTTGTATAGCCACTGCCAGCGCTTCTCCCTACTCTTTCAACGTCGATACGTCTTTGCTCGCAAACGGGTTGACCACGTTTGTGGCCAGGGCTTATTGGATACGCAATAATGCCGCCAGCAGCGCGTTCGATTCAAACCCTCTGGTCGTGCAGATTGGCAACAGTGTTTCGGGCATACCGCGCATCTCTAAACCATCGCAAAACACGCTCGTTACTATTCCGATGGAGGTGGAGGTGACCGGCGGCCGAGCGGATTATACGATGACGTCTTGTTCGGTCATTCTCACGAATGTAACCACTCAGCGCGCCTATTCGTTGGGTCCCGTGACGTTGGCCGCGGGCAGCGCGAAAACCTGGGTGTCGCCGGCCAACGCGGTATATCCTGCGGGGACGTACGTCTTGACCGCCCATGTCGTCTTACGGTTGCCGGACGGCAAGACCTTTACCGCGTCTTGCGATCCGGTGAGCATAGAGGTAGCCGCTCCCGGAGCGTTAGGGCCTGCGCCTGCCTCATTAACGGCCACTCTCCAGGCGAATAAGCAGGTATTGCTGCAATGGCAGGACCGGACCAGCTGCGAAACGGGATTCGTGGTCGAACGGCGCGCTTGGGGAGAAACGGTTTTCACCAGGCTGCGTTTGGTTGGGGCAAATACCAACTACTTTCTTGATACCGCACCCGTAAGCGGCGGAGCAGGCGAATACCGGGTGTGCGCTTACTGCGCTGGAAGCTATTCGGCTTATTCCAATATTGCGGGAGCGCTCGATATGGACAATGTCCCCGCGGCGCCGTCCGGTCTGCAGGCTGTATTTGAATCGGCGCTTGCGGGAGTCCGCCTGCAATGGGCCGATGTCTCTTCGAACGAAAAGGGGTTTAGGATCGAACGGCGCAAAGAGGGAGAGGTGCTCTTTCAAAAGATCGCCGTTACCGCAGCCAACGCGACCGGGTATATTGACAAGGCTGTGGTGCCGAACGCCCGATATGAATACCGGGTGAGCTCTTTTAATGACGCAGGATGGAAAGGCGGCTCGCCGGCGGTTTCGGTAATAACTGCAGTCCCGTAACGCATTGGTTTTTCCTGCCTGCGGCACAAAAAATGGGAAGAAAATCATTGTGCGTTTGCCAAAGTGTGATATAATACCTTCATAATTAATAGGTAAAAGGAGGAGTTGTTGCGGTAAGTACGGCGTTTCTGCTTAAGCTTCGCGGGAACGTCTTTTTGTTTCCCCCATCCGTGCTTACAAAACCGAAAAATGTTTGAGCAGGGGGCAGTATGAATGAGCATTCCGGTTCTCTCTGGGACGATCAGCTGCAAAAGGTCTCCTACGGCGCGCACATCTGCAATATCTATCATGATCACCAGGAGCAGTCTGCGGTTATCGTCTCTTTTTTGGCGCAGGGGATCGAACGCAACGAGCGCTGTCTCTACATCGCCGACCAACAGGCGCAGCAGAATGTTTCCGCCGGTTTGCGGGAGCGGGGGGTTGATGTGGGGAGTTGCCGTGCCCGCCAGCAACTGCTCTTTCCGACGATCGAGGAGACCTATCTGCGGGACGGATTCTTTTCTCCGCTGCGGATGCTGGAACTCATCCAGGAGGCTCACTATGGGGCGCTGCGGGACGGTTTCCAGGGGCTGCGCGGCAGCGGCGATCTGAGCTCGGTCACCGAATATTCGCCGCGCT
Organism: uncultured Planctomycetales bacterium; assembly: GCA_964579435.1. Classification (GTDB taxonomy): domain Bacteria; phylum Omnitrophota; class Gorgyraeia; order Gygaellales; family Profunditerraquicolaceae; genus CAZOGI01. The sequence continues at coordinate 56,998 of CAZOGI010000013.1, read as the reverse complement.
CGGCCCGGGTGCTGGATTACGAGCGCCAGCTCAACGTGCTGCTTGCTCATTACCGGCTTCTGGCGCTGTGCCAGTACAGCGAAGAGACGGTTTCCGAGAGGATGTTGTTCGGCACTTTGCTGACGCATCCTTGCGTGCTTATCGGGACACAACTCTACGATAATGTCCATTATGTGCCGGTCGAAAAGATGAAAGCGCCGGATATCGACGCGTATGTCCCCGGGGCATACCGGTTGGCCAGGGACCGGATTACCGGAGTTGGCCTTCAGTAAGCCCCGGGTTAAAAGCCTCAGGGCGGTGGGCACAAAGGTGCTGCGCAGGCGCGCAGCGCCTTTTTTTATGCGCGCACGGCTTGCGGATATGCGCGGGGCTTGCGCATGAAGAAAAAACAGTGTTATACTACCACTACAGCGGCAGGATGGCCGGTCCGGGAAAGCAGGGAAGGTGCGGATGAAGCTGTACGGTTTGATGCTGGCGCGCAACGAGAGCGATATCATCGATGATGTCCTGCGTTTCCTGCAGCGCCTCGGGATATACGAGAAGATCTTTTTTTACGACCTGGGCTCAAGCGACGATACGTTGCGCCGGGCCCGGCGGTTCGATGGGTTGCTCTGCGAGCCCCAAACGATCAGCGAGCCGTTCTCGCATGCGCTGCGCAAGAGATTGATCATGCAGCACAGCGCCTGCTGCCGGGCGGGGGATTGGTTTGCGATCGTCGACTGCGACGAGTTCTATTTCGGCGATCCGCTTGCGTGTATCGCCGCGGCAGAGAAAGAAGGGGCATGCCGGGTCATGACCTACCAGGCGGAATTCCAGTTCACCGCCGAGGATCTGCGGGGATATCCTGCGCAGGACCGGTCTGTGCCGATCTTTGAGCGGCGCAAATATTATCTTATCTCCTGGAGCGAGCCGCGTTTTTTCCGGTTCAGCCCCGATCCCGGGCTCTTTGAGGGGATCCTTTCGATCCCCCCGGAGTCGGATGAGCGGACCGCATCGCAGCGCCTTTTGAACCGCCACTATCAGCACCGTTCTCCCGAACAGATACAACTGCGGGTGCGCACTCGCCTGGAGAATCGCGCGCGCGGCGGGTATGACTGGCCGTACCTGTACTCCGCGAACTGGGAGGATTACGTGGTGCAGAGCAGCCTCCTGCACCGTTTCGACGGGACGCTGCGTTTCGGCATTCCTGCCGGGGTTGACTGGGAGCGCTACTATAATCCGTTTACTCCCCCGTACGAGCGTTGGCGTCATTATGTGTACAACAATCCGTTCCTGGAATGGCAGTTCAAGAACGGGTATCTGAAGGAACCGCGCCTGTCCCGTAAGATGTGGCTGTGGGCGCGTAACGCCAGTGCTGCAGGAAGGGGAAAAGGAGGGAAGCGATGAAGAAAAAGATCCTTATTGTCGATGACGAACAGGATGCCCGCGAGATACTCGCCCGCCGTCTGCAGCAGCAGCATTTTGTGGTCGCTACCGCCGCTTCGGGGAAAGAGGCGCTCAGCGAGTGCGCGCTGGATACGCCGGACCTGATCCTTCTGGATATAGCCCTTTCCGATACCGATGGATTCAGCCTGTTGGAGGAGTTGGAGCGGCAGAAGCTTTTGAAGAAAACGCCGGTCATTTTCATTACCGGCAAGGATTTCGATTATGCGCAGATCGAACGGCGCTTCGAGGGGCTGGAGCGGGTCGATTATGTGCAGAAGCCGGTTCTTTTTGAGGATATCCTCGTCAAGATCAGGGAGGCGTTCGCGTAAGCGTATGCGGGTTTTGCGTGTGGGGCTGTTGGGGTTTCCGGAGGCCGGGTGATTGCGCCGCATCTGCTGGAGAAACTGCAATGCCTCTGGTGCAGGCGCGGCGCGTTCGGGGAACGCGGCGGGGAGCTTGCCTGTACGCACTGCGGCAGGGTGGTGTCCGCCGCGGAAGGTATTCCCGATTTTCTCGGCCCCGCCGGAAAGGGCCCCTGGGAGATGGACGGTGCCCGCTACGAAGAGCAGTTTGCCGCCGTCATCAAACCGTACCGTTTTCGCCGCGTCGACCGGCCGATGCTGCGGCAGGTGAGCGGGGATGTCCTGGAGATCGGCTGCGGGACGTGCCGGCTTGCCGCTTCGGTCGAGAGGGTCCCTCAGGCGCGCTATTTCGGGATCGACCCGTCCCTTTCTTTCCTGCGCTACGCCTCTCTTCAGGGCCGTACGCAACGCATCGTCCGCGCGCGGGCGGAGAACCTGCCTTTGCGCGACGGCTGTTTCGACACGCTCATCTCGGGGCTGTATGCGATGCGCTACGTTAGTCCGGAGCCGGGCCTGCGCGAGGCGCGCCGCGTGCTTAAAAAAGGGGGGATCTTCTCGTTCGATCTGCTCAACCATTGGTTCGTGAAATGGTTTGAGCTCAAACGCCTGTTGCGCACCGGCGCTTTCAGGCAGGTGTGCGCGCTGCGCGTTCTGCCGGAGAGCGCCGTTTTTGAGTTCGTCGGGATAAACCGGCTGAAACGCCTGGCTGGGCGGGCAGGTTTCCGGTTGGCGGGGATTTGCTCCACCCCGGTCATGCCGTTTGCGCTTTCGCGCGGAGCCGAAATTGATGAGCGCTTGAGCAGCTGGTATTTCCGGGACGCTGTGACGGTGCATCTGGGGTATGATATAATCGTTACCCTGGAGGCGCGTTGAGGCGCAGGGGCACGGCGAGAGGAGAGGGTGCGTGAACAGGATACAGTGTCCGTTATGCGGGAAGGGCCGTGTGCGTTCAGTCGCGCGCCGGTTCAACCGCGACCTTCTGGTGCGCTGCCGCGGCTGCAGGCATGTCTTCCTGGCTGCAATGCCCGCAGCCGGGGAGACCGAGACGCTCTACCGGCAGGAGTATTTCCATTCCCTCAACACTCAGGAGTGGCTCGCCAAATGCGAGGAGTGGGTTAAG
>CAZOGI010000013.1:0-54081 GCA_964579435.1 uncultured Planctomycetales bacterium | reverse complement strand
AGCCCGACGAACACGTATCAGACGACGCTGCGCTGGTTCGGGGAGAACGCCGGCGGCATCGGCGGCAAGAAGACCATCGATATCGGCTGCGGCGTCGGCAGGTTCCTCCTTGAGTGCCTCCGCCAGGGAGCCGACGCCACGGGGCTGGAGCCCAGCCGCGAAGCGGTCCGCCTGGCAAAGGAGCATTACGGTATTTCGCTCCTGAACGCTACGCTCGAAGAAGCCGGCGCCCGCGGGCTGATCCGCAACGGCTCTTTTGACGCCGTTTTTATGTTCGAGCTCATCGAGCATGTAACGCAGCCGCGTCCTTTCCTGCAAGCCGCGGCGGCCCTGCTGAAACCGGGCGGGTACCTGGTGGTTTCAACGCCGAATTTTCTCATCCATAAGCTCTACGGCGCCGCCTGCGAAGATATCCAGGGGATTTCCGAACACGTGCAGTTCTTCGAGCCGCAGGTGCTCTCTTCGCTGCTCTGCGGCAGCGGGATGAGCGTGCGTTTCCTGACGACGACCGAGCCGGAACCCTTCGGCGACCAGATGCAGACCGCCCTGCGGCAGCAGTCGGCGTTAAAGGGGATCTGGGCCAAGATGCGCGGCATTCCTTTGGTCCGCCGGCAGAAAGAGCGGATGTTCTCCCTTCTGAACCGTATCCGCAGGAAGGAAGACCGGCAGGGCTTAAGCGGCGCGCATATCCTGTGCGTGGCGCAAAAACCTTGAGGGGCCGGTTTCGGCGCCGGTGAGTTTCGGGGTTGATCCGTTTGCAAAAGTTGTTTAGAAATTGCTTGACAGCAGGTTTGTATAAGGGTATACTTTTGTAGTCTTTCTTGGAGGGGGAAGATTCGTGGCGTTTACGCCACAACTGACTGTTCCAAGGGGTCAGTTGTGGTTTTTTTGTCTATAGATTGGGCGTGATTGTACGGATAAAGGGGTAGAAAAAAGGAACTGGGGGCGGGTATGAAGAAATGGTTAGCGGTGTTGGCAGTGGCAGTGATGGTTTCATTCGCAGTGACCGCGCAGGCTTGGGCGGGGATAACGGTTGACGGTGATTTGAGCGATTGGGGGATTAATCTTCCCGATTTTACCAAACCGGCCGGTGTTTATGGCATAGATGAAGATTATGTGGGGTCAAACGGGGAGGTTGGTCCTGGTTATGGCGGACAGGGATATGACGCAGAAGCCCTGTATTTCACCCGTGATGCATCCAATGGGTACATTGCGATCGTGACCGGTTTCCCCCAGGCTGGCCGCGCAGATTCCCGTTATGCGCCTAACGGCTGGATCTATGCCGGCGATATCGCCATGAGTTTTGATGGGATGAAAGATGTTTATGAATACGGCATCCAGACCAGCAGCGATGCGGTCCCCCAGAACGGTATCATGGGCGGAACTCCGGGTGATCTGTGGCGGGTCTCGACCTGGTCAACGTCAAACGAAGGAACCAGTTTTTCTTCGTATTATCAGGAGAGCAATCCGGCATCGATCAAAAGCGTGACTGATCTCTCGCCGCTCTTTTCCGGTACTCTGGCTTACGTGAAGACCGCGGATGTCTTCGATCGCTATATCATGGAGTACTGTTTTCCGTTGAATGCGATCCAGGGCGTTGATTGGAGCAAGGATGTCAGCCTGGCGCTTCACTGGACCCAGTCCTGTGGTAATGACGCGATCATGTTCGAAGGTTCGATACCCACTTCTGTCCCCGAGCCGATGTCAATGACGCTCTTCGGCCTGGGCGCAGCGGCGTTGATGGTCAGGCGTTTCCGCAAGAAAGCGTAAGCGCAGCAGTTTTCGCGGCACTTCAAAACCCGCTCACTCTTTTTTAAAAAAGGGTGAGCGGGTTTTTTTGTCCTTCTCGCAATATCCGGCCGCTTCTGTTATAATACAGCGCAACGGAGGTCGCAGATGGACCGTATCGAGATCGTGGTGGTCGGCGCCGGGGTCGTGGGCTTGGCGGTTGCCCGTGAACTGACCGGGGCCGGCAAAGAGGTTCTTGTTTTGGAGCGCAACGACCGCTTCGGCAGCGAGACCAGCTCCCGCAACAGCGAGGTCATCCATGCCGGGATCTACTATCCGAAGGATTCCCTGAAAGCCCGTTCCTGCATCGAAGGGCGGCGGCTTCTCTACGCCTTCTGCGCCCGCCACGGCATTCCCCATCAGCGTATCGGCAAGCTTATCGTGGCAACCGGCCCTGAGGAGACCGCCGACCTGCAGGCGCTCTACCAGAACGCGCTCAACAACGGGGTCGAGGATTTGACGTTCCTGTCGCGGGATGAGATCAAAAAGATCGAGCCTCAGGTTGAGGCCGATTGCGCGCTCTTCTCCGCGGCAACCGGGATCCTCGATACGCACGCATTCATGAAAAAGCTTGCGGATATGACGCTCGCCCGGGGCGGCTCCATTGCCTACCGAAGCCAGCTCATCCGGATGGAAAAAAGCGGGGACGGACTGCAGCTGTGCGTCCGGGAGCCGTCGGGGGAAGAGTACGTTTTTTCCTGCCGTACGCTCGTCAACTGCGCCGGCCTCAGCAGCGACCGCGTTGCCGCCCTGGCAGGCCTGGCAAAGCCGCAGTACCGTCTGCACTACAATAAAGGCGATTACTTCCGGCTCAACCCGCGCAAGGCAGGCTGCGTGCGGCATCCGGTGTATCCGGTCCCCCAGCGCAAAGGGGCGGGCCTGGGCATTCACGCCACCCCGGATCTGGCCGGCCAGGTCCGCTTAGGCCCGGATGACGGGTACGTCAAGGCGATCTCCTATGACGTCGACCCAAGAAAGGCATCTGCTTTCTGCGAGAGCGTGCGGCGTTTCCTTCCTTTTATCACGCTTTCTGACCTGAGCCCGGACACGGCCGGGATCCGTCCGAAACTGCAAGGGCCGGGGGAGTTGTTTCGCGATTTCCTCGTGCAGGAGGAGAGCGGAAACGGCGTTCCCGGCTTGATCGATCTCATCGGCATCGAATCTCCCGGATTGACCGCATCCTTGTCGTTGGCCCGTACCGTCGCCGCGCTGGTCTCCTAAAGAAACATTGCGCCGCGCCCCCCGCCGCAGTACAATAGAAAAAACAGCCGCACAACGTACCCTGAAAAACAAGACCCAAGCCAGTATGTTCGTCGTCATGCAGCAGCCCGGGGAGGAGCTTCGCGGCGGGATCTGCGATGCCGCAAAAAAGGCAGGCCCCTGTTTGTACCCCCAGGATGGTCAGGGGTAATAGAGAGAGCAGTTTTCCCCGCGGTTTTCGCGATCGAGCGGGTTTCCCACGGCAAAAAGAATGGATACGCTACAGGCGCGTCATTACCTGCCTCTTGCCCTTGAGGCAGCGCAGGCGGCGGGCGCGGTGCATCTGAAGTATTTCCGCAAACGTTTTTCGGTGCAGAAGAAATCGGCGCACTTTGACCTGGTGACGCAGGCGGACAAAGAGGCCGAACGCGCCGCGGTCCGGATCATCCGGCGGTCCTGTGCGCAGCACAACATCCTTGCCGAGGAGAACCGGTATCCGCGCACCGCCAGCGCCTTTACCTGGATCATCGATCCGCTCGACGGGACGAACAACTTCAGCTGCGGCATCCCGATCTTCTGTTCCTCCGTCGCCCTGGCCTACGAGGGGGATGTCATCCTGGGGGCGCTCTATGACAGCGTTCACCGCGAGCTCTTCTGGGCATGCCGGGGAGGGGGGGCTTTCCTGAACGGCAAGCCGATACGGGTCAACGCAAAACGCTCGTTGCGCGCGGCGCTGCTCATCACGGGGTTCTATTATAAGCGCGGCCCGCAGGTCGATGAGGCGCTGGCCGCGATGGGGCGTTTTTACCGCAAGGGCATTTTGGGGATACGCCGCTTCGGCGCGGCGGCGCTTGACCTGTGCGCGGTCTCCTGCGGCCGCTCCAGCGGTTATTGGGAATATCTTCTGAGCCCCTGGGATTTTGCCGCGGGGATGCTCCTGGTGCGCGAAGCCGGAGGGCTGGTTACCGGCAAGAAGGGCGAGGATATTTCTGCCCTCTCCCCGGCTTTCGTCGTCGCTTCAAACAAATATATCCACCGGCAGATGCTTGCGGTCATCGACAACACCGCGGATGCGCACAAAGGCTTCTGAGCCCACTTTCTGTTGCATTCGCTTCTGCCGCGCAGTACAATGATACCCGGGCCTGTAAAATGCGTAACTGCAAATTTCAGAATAAGATAAGAGTCGCGTGCGGATAAACGACAGGAGGGGATGGGCATGAAGAGAACGGTTCTGGTTTTGTGTGCGGTCCTGGCTTCGGGCATCGCCTTAGTCTTTGCCCAGACAGACGTGATCGTGACTATCGACGATACGGCGGTAAATTCCGCTGATTTCGATGCGCAATTCAATGCTTCTTCGTACGCCGGGGACGACAGCCCCCAGTCCCGGCGCGATTTCCTGAACAACCTGATCAACCAGAAGCTGGTCCTGCAGTATGCCCTTGCGCAAGGCTGGGATAAAGATCCGGCTTTCCTGAGCGAGGCCGGTACTTTCAGCGAAGCGGCGCTTATCAAGTTCGCCGTCGATAGAAAAGAGGCGGAGGCCGCCGAGGCGATCGTTATCCCGGAAGAAGAGGTCCGCCGCAATTTCGAGCAGATTCAAAGTGCCGGCTCCTCGGGAAAATCCTATGAACAGGAGCGCGATTCGATCGAACAGGAGCTTAAAAAGGCCCGCGCCTACGAAACGGTGCACGAATGGGTAAAGGGGTTGCACCGTTCCTCCCGGATCAACGTGAACGAATCGCTTTTTCGCTCCCGCTACGGCAGTTCGCGATAAGCGGTGCGCGCCGGCTGCCACGAAAGGGATAAGCGATGATGGAGGTCTGTAACAGCCTTCCCGCGCGGCGGTTCCTGGCGGCGGACGATTACCTGGCGTTTTTGGGGATTTACGAAGACCGGCGGCGCACGGCCGCGTACCGGCGGCTCATCCGCTCCCGGCGCCTTTCGATTGCGGATCGTACGGGGGTGGAGGCAGGCGCGGGGTTGGGAGAAACGACCCGGATGCTTCTCGATGCCGGGGCCCGCAGGGTGTATGCCGTCGAGGAGAACGCGCACTGCGTCGCTTTTCTGCGGCAGCGGTTCCGTGGTGACCGGCGCGTTACCGTGGTCCATGAGCGGCTCCAATCGTTTTCTCCGCGGCGCCGGATCGATTTCCTGTTGCAGGAGTTGTATGGGCCGCTGCTGCTGGACGAAAGCCTGCTGGCCTTGCAGCGGATCCGGTTTGATCCCGGGACGGTTCTGCCGGACGGCGGGGTGCTGCTGGCGGAGCGGGTGGAGTTGGCTTCCCTGCGCGATCCGACGATAAACCGGTTCCTCCTGCGGCGGCTCGAGGGAGTCTTGGTTTCGGATCTTTTCCTGCGTTTCCGTTTCCGCCGGCCGTCGCCGGTTTTGCGCTGGACCTTCAAGCGGGGGCTATCGTTCCTCTCCCGCCGGTTCCGCCTGAAAGGCCACGGCGAGATCCTGGCGCTGGGCATGGCGATCGAGCACGCCGGTGAGCGCATTATCGGCACCGAGGATTCGTTTAACTGGCCGTTTGTCTTTACTCCCGTCTGCGGGAGGTCTTTTCAAATCCGTTATCGCTTCAGCGGCAGGACGACGCAGGTCGGGTTCCGGTGGCTGCGGTCCGCGCCGTACAGAAAGACAGCTGCGTCGCCGCCACAGCGTTGCGCAGGGACTGGCGGCTGCGCAGATGACACCGATCGGCAGGAGGCATGATGCAGGAGAGACGCCGGGCACTGCGTATCGCCAAATCGCTGTGTGTATCGTATCAGCGGGTCAAGTCGGTCAAGAAGAGCGGTTCCCGCAATCTCAATATCTCCTCGGAAGGTATCTGTCTTCCCGTAGACCAGAACCTGGAAGTGGGGACCCTCCTGGAGGTAGAGCTGAGCGCTCTGAACATGCAGAAGCCGATCATTGCGCTCGGTAAGGTGGTCTGGCTGCGGCGCCGGGGTGACGTGCGGTTCCCCTTCGAAGTCGGCTTGGAGTTCCAAGAGATATCCGATGCGGATAAAGAAAAAATCCGGGCGCTGATCAAGAAGCTCATCGACGAAGGCGGTCCCGATATTTCATGGATGGTCCCCTAAGGACGCGTTTTTTGCGGGGTCAAAGGAGGTCGAAGTGGCTGAAAAGAAAACGCTCTTGGTTATCGACGACGAACCGGAGATCTGCCGCCTCTTGCAGGATCTCCTGGGCCATACCGGCCGCTATGCGGTTACGGCGACGACCAGCGCCCTTCAGGGGCTTGCGCTGGCGCGTACCCTGCGGCCCCAGCTGATCATCCTGGATGTCCTGATGCCTGAGCTGGACGGGGCGGAGGTAGCCCGCCGTCTGGGTGAGGATGAGGCGACCCGGGCCATCCCGATCGTCTTTCTGACGGCAGTGGCGATCCCGATGGCGTTTCTGGCTTCGATCGTGGATAACGACGCTCTTAAAGAACGGGTCGGCAGGAACGGCGGGTGTTTCTTCATCCAGAAGCCGGTTGCCGGCAAGGAACTCGTCGAGCGGATAGACCAGATTGTCGGGAGCCTGAAGCTCTAAGAGGCATGGTCCAAGACACTCCTGCGGCAGTTTGTGAGCGCTGCCGCGTTTCTTCCGCCTGCCGGGAGAGCGCGGCCTCGTGGTTCTTTTTCGCGATCGGGCTGGCCGCGACCATCGCGATCCGGATGGTCAATCTGCTCCTGCATCTGGGGCCGTTCTGGCCGAAGTTTTCCTGGTACGTCGGCGTCGCCGGTTTCACCGTGTATTTCCTCTATAAGGTCAGGCAGGACCGCGCCCTGCAGCAGGAGCTGGCGCGCAGCCGGATAAGTGAATCGCTTTCCGCCGCAGAGGCGCTTTCCTGCGAACAGATCCAGTTCCTGCAGGCGGTTTTCTGCCGGCTCCGGTCCAAGAAAGACACCTGGAATTATTTCTTCATCTTTTTCTCTTCAGGTTTGGTCCTGGTGTGGGCGGTGTATCTTGATTTCGTCAAGCCGCTGCTGGATAGATGAAGCGCCGGTCAACAGTTCTTTGGGCAACCGCGTCTTGAGCGGACAAAAGGGAGGGCACATGAAAAAGGTGCTGGTGGTGTTGGTGGTGGCGGCGGTTCTCGTGGTCGGTCTGGTCCTTGCCAAGAATATGATACTCAAAATCGTCATCGAGCGCGGCCTGAAGGCGGCTGCCGGCTTGCCGGTCACGGTTGAAAAGACCGCCATCGGGCTGAAGGATTTCAGCGTCGGGCTCTGGAACGTGCGTATCGGCAACCCCGCGGGTTTCAGCGAGCCGCTGATGGCCGAGATCCCCGAGCTCTTCGTTAATCTCGATCTGGGGGCTTTGTTCGGGGGGAAGGTGCACCTGAAGGAGTTGCGCATCAACGTCAAAGAGCTGGTCCTGGCCCAGGACGCGGAGATGAAATTCAATTTCAACTCCCTCGCCCTTTTGCTGCCTCCTGCGTCGGGAAAGAAGCCGATGCCGGTCACGATCGATTCCCTGAGGGTCATTATCGGGACCGTGCGCTACCGCAATGCGCTCCTGGGGGGGATGGTGCCGCCGGTGGCGCTCGCCTTGAACCTCGACGAGCAATGGAAGGATGTTACCGAGCCCAAGACCGTCTTGCAGCAGCTCATGCAGCGGATATTCGACCGCCTGGGCGTTCCGAACCTGCTCAAAGGCAATGCCGAGGCCTTAAAGGGGTATTTCGAGGAGGTGGCGCAGGAGACGGCGACGAAGATGCTGGGTGCGGTCGAAGGGGCGAAAGACCAGGCGGCCGGGGCGGTCCAGCAGAAGAAAGAGGAGGTCCAAAGCCAGGCGCAGGAGGCCCTCTCGCAGGCGGTCACCGCCTTCACGGAGACCATCGGCACCGTCGAGAAGAGCGTCGTTGCGCCGGCGGAGGCCACCAAAGAGCCGGCGGCATCGGGTAACTAAGAGGCGCACGTTCGCCACGGGAGGCACGCATGCAGATAGAAGAGCTGAAAGGGCGCTTGGTCCTCTTTAAATTCCACGAGGGGCTGCGCGCGGATCTGCCGTTGTTCCAGATCTACAAGGATGAAGTCTGGGCGCAGGTGAGCGGCGTCGACGATTTGGGGGTCTGGATCGAGAATCCCGCTTACGAGCTGGGGGTCTGGTGGGACCAAAACGGGGAGCTTATTCCTCCGAACAAGCAGGTGAAGGAAAAGGTCAAGACCCATATCTTCATCCCCTGGGTTTTCGTCAAGGCGATGATGAGCGTGGATGATGAGCGTTTTCAGCGCGCCAAGAACGAGCGTCTGCCCGGGTTTCACGAGTACCGATAGGCAATGGTATGCACAAACGTCTACTGCCGTTTATCGTGGCGCTCTGGGTTGTGCCGGGCGCGGCTGCTGCCCAGCCGGGGGATGGCCTGATGTCTGATAAAGATGCCGCGCGCAAGCGCCTGACGCCGATGCAGTGCTGGGTTACCCTGGAACAGGGCACCGAGCCGGCGTTTGAGAACGAATACTGGGACAACAAGAAGCCGGGAATTTACGTCGATCTGATAAGCGGCGAAGCGCTTTTTTCGTCCCTTGATAAGTTCGATTCGGGCACCGGCTGGCCGAGTTTCACCCGTTCGCTCTCTCCGGAAGCCCTCGTTAAGCGGCAGGACCATTCCGCAGGCATGGAGCGCACCGAGGTCCGGTCCCGCACGGGGGATGCGCACCTCGGTCATGTTTTTCCCGATGGGCCGAAACCGGCGGGGGAGCGCTACTGCATTAACTCTGCGGCCCTGCGGTTTATCCCGGTCCAGGATCTGGAAAAAGCCGGGTACGGCCAGTACCGCGGGATCGCCACCTTCGGCGCCGGTTGTTTCTGGGGAGTGCAGGCTGCGTTTGACCAGCTCGAGGGCGTCTATCTGACGAGCGCCGGTTATGCCGGGGGTTCGCTTGAGAATCCGCGGTATGAGGCTGTTTCGACCGGCACGAGCGGCCATGCGGAGTCGGTTCAGGTCGTCTTTGACCCGACCAGGGTTTCCTACGAGCGGTTGTTGCAGGTGTTCTGGAGCATCCACGATCCGACGACGCCCAACCGGCAGGGGCCGGATGTGGGGCCCCAGTACCGCTCCGTTATTTTCTTCCATTCCCCCGAACAGCAGCGCGCGGCCCTGCAGATGAAGGAGCGGTTGCAGGCAGCAGGGAAATTCCCCCGCCCGATCGTTACCGAGATCGTGCCTTCCGGCGTTTTTTACGCGGCAGAAGAGTATCACCAAAAGTATTTCGCCAAGAAAGGCATTAAGCCTACCTGTCATATCTCCGCCCCGTAAGTAAGGAAACCGCAAAAAAAGCTTGCAACCCATTGCGAATACAGTAGAATAATACCTATTATAAACCGGGCATTTTTCCGATACCGTTATTCGCAGAGAGGAGCGAATTATGCTGCGTAAATTTTTTGCCTTCGTGCTCTCGATCTCCTTTTTCGGGATAGTCGGGGCGAGCGCCCAGGAGACCGGAAAGACGTTACAGACCGAGCGCCAATTCGAGCAAGAGCGCCTTTTGCGGCAGCGCCTGGAAAAAGAAAAGGAATCCCCCCAAATAGAGCAAAAGCAAGAACCTGTCCAACCGGGCGCCCCTGCCGCCGAAAAGGTCCTGATCAAATCGATCAAGGTCTCCGGCGCCACGATCCTTACGCAGGATGAGGTCAGCTCGATCGTCGCGGAATACGAAGGCAAAGAGCTCAGTCTTGCGGAAATACAAAAAGTCGCCGATCTTATTACCGAGGCATACCGTCTCAAGGGGTACGTCACGAGCCGTGCCTACCTGCCTCCCCAGAAGATCCTCGAGGGGGTGCTTGAGATCAGGGTGGTTGAAGGCTTGACCGGAGACATCGAAATAAAGGGCAACCGTTTTTTTCGCACCTCGCTGATCAGGAGGGGCGTTGAGCTCCTCAAGGGCGAGGCGTTCAACTACAATGACCTGCGCGCCAATCTCTCCAAGCTCAACGAGCATCCCGACCGTTCGGTCCGCGCGGTTCTGGTGCCCGGGAAAGAGCCGGGGACGACCGATGTGGTACTGGAGGTGACCGACCGGCTGCCGATGCATATCGGTTTTCTCTGGGATAACTTCGGCTCGCGGTACCTGCGCAAAGACCGCTACAGCGTCCTGCTGAAGCACAATAACCTCCTCGGCTTCGACGACATCATGACCTTCCAGTACCAGCTTGCCGACGCCCAGGATTACCAGCTCCTCTCGACGCGCTACCTTTTTCCCCTGAAGAACAACAAGACCAAGCTCGGATTTTACGCCTCGCGCTCGAAGCTGGCGCTCGGCAAAGAATACAAGGATGTCATGGCCCGCGGCAAGAGCCGTTATTACAGCCTCTACGCCATACATGAGCTCGTCGGCAAGCAGGACCTGACCGTTTCTTTGAACGCCGGGTTCGATTATCTGGATGTCTTTAACTTTCAGCTGACCGACGAGCAGAGCCGCGACCGCCTCAGGATCGCGAAAGTGGGCGTCGACGTCGACTATGCCGACCGTTGGGGAGGCAGGACCATTCTTTCCCCCGAGTTCGATTTCGGGATTTCCAGTATCATGGGCGGTCTGGAGACCAAAGACCCCCGCGCCTCGCGCAGCGGTTCCGGCGGCAAGTTCGTCAAGAGCACCGTCAACCTGATCCGTTTGCAGAGTATGCCCTGGTCGACGATGCTCTTGTGGAAGAACCAGGCGCAGTTTTCGCCGAACATCCTCACCGCTTCGGGGCAATTCCAGCTCGGCGGTATCTCCAATGTCCGCGGCTACCCCGCCGGCGAGGTCGTTGGTGACGCCGGGTATGCGATGACCCTTGAATGGTCGGTGCCCCCGTATTTTCTCAGGAAAGGCTGGAAGGTGCCTCTGTCCAAAGCGACTTTTTATGATGCGCTGCGCTTTGTCGGCTTCTACGATTTCGGGACCGTCCAGCTGAACCGGCCTTTGGCGGGGGAAGAGGAGCATGAAACCCTCTCCGCCTACGGCTGCGGCCTGCGTTTCTATTTGCCCGAAAACTTTTCGCTCCGGGCTGATTTTGCCTGGCCGATCGACCGCACTCCTTCCGACGGGAACCACTTCCATCCCTGGATTCAGGTGACGAAGGAATTTTAAGGGGCGCCGGGCTGCCTTGACGCCGGGCACCTCTTGTGGCATACTCTCTTCGTTGTGTTCGCTTAGTCCTTTAAGCGCAAGATGTTTTACGCCTGAATAAATACAATGTCGTTTTGGGGAACAAAAAAATTTATGGTCCGGACAGCAGTGGGGGCGTTTCTGCTCCTGGGCTGTCCGGTTTTTTTGTTTGCCCTTCCCGAAGGCGAGCAGGTTGCGGCCGGGGAGGCGAGGTTTGACCGCGGCACCTGCGGTATCCTGAGCGTCACGGCCGGCAGCGACCGTACCGTCGTCAATTACAGCAGCTTCAGTATCGGCGCGCAGGAATCCGTTTATTTTGCGCTTCCGGCAGCGAGTTCCTGTATTCTCAACCGCGTGGTGGGAGGGGATCCTTCGCATATCCTGGGGCAGCTCAGCTCCAACGGCCAGGTGTGGCTGGTGAATCCTAACGGTATCCTTTTCGGCGCCGGCGCGCGCCTGGATGTCGCCGGTTTGGTCGCCTCAACGCTTGATATCGCGGATGCCGATTTCCTGAGCGGGCAGTACCGTTTCGCGGGCAGCGGCTCAGGCATCGTCAACGAAGGATTTTTGCGCGCGCAGCCGGGAGGCTACATTGTTCTTTTGGGCGCGGGGATCGACAACCGCGGCTCGATCGAGGCGGCGCTGGGGACGGTTGTCCTGGCGGCAGGGGAGCGGATGACGGTTGCCTTGGATGACCGGAATGCAATTTCGGTTATGGTTGAAGAGCCGGTGCGTGCGCAGGTGCTCGGCCCGGACGGGACGCAGATGGAAGCGGCGATCAACAATGCCGCAACGATCTGCGCCGAAGGCGGCAAAGTGATTTTGAACGCCTGCGTGCTCAAAGGTCTTTTTGACCAGGCGATCAATAACAGCGGTGTCATAGAGGCGGCACACATGGGCACCCGGGAAGGCGTCGTTGAATTGTTGGCCGAGGGGGGCGATATCGAGAACAGCGGCACCCTTTCGGCGGACCGGGTCCTGATCAAGGCTGCGCCGCTTGAGACGATTCTCAACACTAATATAGGTAAGATACGGGCAGACGGCACTCTTTGGATGCCTGCGGGCGGATGGATATCCCTGGAAGCCGGTAGGGTTATCCAGGCCGGGCTTATAAGCGCCAATGCGTATGAGGCAGGGGATGCGGGGACAATCGATATTGTCGGATGGTCGCAGGTCATCCTTGACGAACACAGCCGCACCGAAGCGTGCGCGCCGGGCCTGGCCGGAAACGGCGGCAGGGTGACGGTTGTGTCCCCGAACGGGAATACGTTTGTCAGAGCCAACGCACGGATTGATGTCTCCGCCGGAAGCGTCGGCGGCAACGGCGGTTTTGCGGAAGTGAGCGCATTTGACCAGATCGGGTTTTACGGGGTTATCAACGGCAGGGCTCCTCCCGGGTATCAGCGCGGTTTTGTCCTCTTTGACCCGCAGGTCATAAACGGCGATATCATCCTCGTAGGCGTTGATTATACCCTTCTCTCCAATGACGGGATCACCGTCAATGCCGCTATTTCGGTCACCGACGGTTCGATCACCCTGACCGCCGATGCCGACGGCGACGGCGCAGGCGATTTCCTGCAGAACAGCGGCTCGATCCAGACCATCTCTTCCGGTTCGATCACCATTTCAGGCGCGTCTATTACCCTTATTTCGGTCTCTTCGGCAGGTGCTCTGTCCGTGACCTCGACTGCAGGGCTGTCGGTGGGGGGCGCCGGTTTAAGCGCCCAGCAGCTGATAACGCTCAAATCCGGCACCGCGCTTCTGCTGGCGGCATCTATCGCGACCCCGCAGGACGCGTTCCTGAAGTCAGGCACGTCGATTACGCAGAGCGCCGGATCGATCATCGCGGCAGGCCTGCGCGTTGAGGCGCAGGGGGATATCGTGCTGACCGGGACCTCCAACGATGTGGATACGCTCTGCGGCAAGATCGTGCCTGCCGGGAGTTTTTCGTATACCGACGCGGAGAGCCTGACGATCGGCAAGGTGCAGGGAGGCAGGGGCATCAGCACCCGTTCGGGGGATATTACGATTATCTGTCTTGACGGGGCGCTTTCCGTGACCGAGCAGATCAATGCCGGCATGGAGACCTTGACGCTTCAGACCGCAGAATCGGCCGAGGCCGTTGCTGCCGGGATCGGGTTTTCTCAGATCCTCACCGCCCTGACGATCAGGCTTATCTCCGCGGACGGCATCGATGACGGTTCGGGCGGAAGGATCCTTGCCGGAAATCTGGCGGTCTTTGCCTGCGGCGGCAGTCAGGATGACGCCGTGATCCTCGATAATGCCAACCATGATGTTTCGAACCTGGCGGCTGCGGCAAGCGGAAGCGGCCGGATGGCCTTTACTTTCCGTGACGCCGACGATCTGACGGTTTCTGACGTTGAGGGTCTCGGCGGCATTACGACCAATGGCGGCGACCTGACGCTTACCGCCGGAGGTACTTTGACCGTCGGCCTCGTCAACGGCGGCCGTGTCCAGCTGACGAGCCTCACCGGAGGGATCCAGGACGATGCGGACGAGACTAACCGGATCTCCGCTTCGACGCTCATTTTGTCTTCGGCGCTGGCGATCGGATCAGCGGCCTCCGGGGGAGCATTGGATATAGAAACTGCCAGCGTGAGCGCTTCGGCCGCAGGCGGGGGTATTTACCTGAGCGAGAACAGCGGCGCTTTTTTTGAAACGGTCACTGCGGCGGGGGAGATTTTGTTGTCTGCGAACGGCTCTTCGAGCTTCGGCGCTATAACCGGATCGGGCCGTATTTATATCCAGGTGACTTCCGGGGACGCGACGCTCAAGGGTACGGTCCGTTCGCTCGCCGGGAGCGTGTATCTGTATGTCGACGCAGGCTCGCTCTACGCTGCCGGGGCCGGGCCGCATCTGGTTTCGGCGGGCGATGCGTTCCTGAGCGTGCCGCAGGGAACGATCGGCATCGGCGCGCCGCTTTATGTGGAAATCGGCGGCGGCATTTTGGTGGTGGACGTCGGCGGCCTCTTTGGTCTGGACAGCGCCTTTTTTGCCGGGTCCTTGAGCCCGTTCGATCTGCCGTATCTGTACCCCACCAGCTATCCTTCGCCGCTGTACCCGCGCGGCCGCTGCTATTTCAACGGCGTGCGTTTCTGGCCGCCGGATGAAAACCGGGAGTACCAGGAGTTCCTTGTCCAGGCAAGTTACCTGCTCTCCGAGCGTTACCTCATCCTCTTGTCCGAACAGACCGGGGGCCTGCAGATCACTCCGATGGACCTGATGACCTCGGGAGAAAAAGCGGGGCTGCTTTATTATTATCATCCGCTTACCGACATGGACATGGGGGCTTTCGATGAGTTCTTCGCCGAAGAGGGGGCGTTTGAGTTTATCGACGGAGTTTTAGAGCGCACCGGTGGAGACGGCTTCTTGAAGATCTTTGAAGAAGAGCAAAAAAAGAAAAACCGTGCTCTCTAAAAAAAGACGAAAAAATTACTTGAAAATACCTATTCCATAGGGTATAATTCCTTCATTGTGTTTGTGCAACTTGCAACGGGACAGCGAGTTTAATTCCTGAGAAAAAAGCGTCGATGAGTTTCTTCCCCCAAAAAGCGTTCTCAATCCGGATGGCCCTGGCAGCGGTATTGCTCCTGGGTCTTCCGGGTTTTTTGTTCGCCCTTCCTGAAGGCGAACAGGTGGCCGCCGGAGCGGTGAGTTTTGACCGCGCCCTGCCCAACACCCTGACCGTCACCAGCGCCAGCGACCGCGCGATCGTCAATTACGACAGCTTCAGTATTGCCGCTCAGGAAACGGTCCGTATTGCCCAACCCGGCGCCAACTCCTGTATGCTCAACCGCGTGGTCGGGGGGGATCCGTCGCATATTTTCGGGCAGCTTTCTTCCAACGGCCAGGTCTGGCTGGTCAATCCCAACGGGGTGTTGTTCGGCCCCGGTTCGCGCGTTGATGTCGCCGGATTGGTCGCCTCCACGCTTAACATCGCTGATGCCGACTTTTTGAAAGGCAACAATAAATTCTTCGGGCAGGGTGCAGGCAGTTACGTGGTCAACCAGGGTTCGCTCACCGCGCAGCCCGGAGGATACATCTTGCTTTTGGCGCAGGCCGTCCTCAATGAAGGTCTGATTACGGCTGAGCTGGGGACGGTCGGGCTGGCTGCCGGAGAGGCGGTTACCGTTGCCCTTGATGACCTGAGCGCTATTTCGGTGGCGGTGGAGGCGCCGGTGAGCGCGGAGGTTATCGGGCCGGACGGCACAAAGATGGCCGCTGCCGTCAACAACAGCGGCACGATTACCGCCAACGGCGGAAAGGTTATCTTGACCGCGCGGGTGCTCAACGACGTTTTTGACCAGGCGATCAATAACAGCGGTATCGTTGAGGCCGGCAGACTTGCCAACAGTGACGGCGTGGTTGAGCTGGTCGCTGAGGGCGCGGAAATCGTGAATTCAGGGGATATTTCGGCCTCGCGGGTGGTTGTCTCTTCGCCTCTGGTGAAAGTCACCAATAAAGGTAACGTCCTGGCGCAGGGCAGCGTTGATTATGCCGATGGCGGCCGCATCATTATCGAAGCCGCTTCGCTCCTTCAGCAGGGATTGCTTTCGGTAAGCGCGGCCGAATTGGGCACGGCAGGAGATATCTCGATCAGCTGCTCAGGTTCGGTTGTTTTTGACGAAGGCAGCGTCACCGAAGCGCGGGCGTTAGGAATTGTAGGTAACGGCGGCAGGATAACCGTCAATTCTACGGGCGGCAGCACGTTTGTCGGCAAGAATGCCCGTATTGACGTCTCCGCCGGTTCGGGAGCAGGCAACGGCGGCATTTTGGAATTGTGCGCGTTCCAGCAACTGGGATTTTTCGGCATCTTCAGCGGCCGGGCTCCTCCGGGATACCTCTCCGGTAAAGCTTTGTTCGATCCCGACACTGCGGTGGTCAGCGGCTCCTTTGAAGGCGGCGACATCACCATTTCCGCATGGCGGGATATCTTCATCGTAGACAACGTCTTCCTCGGTTCCTACACCATCCTTCGCCTTTACGCCGACCATGTCGGCATTCCCGCAGAATCTCCCGAATATTACGAATGGGATACGACGTATGACCCCGGTATCGGCGGTATTTACAACTCCGGGAATTTCGTTATCGGGCCCTCCGGGCAATCCTGGTCTACCGAGCTGCATTTGAGGGCCGGCAATGCGATCGGCACGTTAGCCAACCCCATCCTTACCGATGTCGATTTCCTCTGCGCCCAACTGAACCCTTCTTTTTCCGGCGGCGTCATTAACATCGCTCAGCAAGGGCGGTCCTTGTCCCTTGGTTTGGTTTCGGCGCCGGGCGGGTTTGTCCTCCTGGGAGCACCGGGAGGGATCTGGGACGGCAACGGAGAAGACCTCAATATTACCGCCCGCGATCTCCTGATCATGTCCGGAAACGGCATCGGATATATCGAAGATCCGCTGGAGTTGGCTGTTTCCAACCTTTTTGCGGTCAATGCCGGGGAAAGCTACCTGGCCCTGACCAATGAAGGAACGCTCAATATCTTAGGTATACGCGATTCTTCGATGGGCGTGTATATTTACGCCTCGGGTGACCTGAACGTCCGCTACACGATCAGCGCCGATTTCTCCATATATTTGGCGGCAGCCTATAATATCAATATCAGCACCTTAGCCGACCTCTCCACCGGTGAGGGCGGGACCGTGGGGCTTGAAGCCGAGAACGGTTCCATCCAGATCGTGAATATGGAGCAGGAGAACGACCTGTTGGCTTACTGGGATTTCGATGAGAATTTCGGTCCTTATGTCGATGATGTCTCGGATAACGGCTATTGGGGGTATATTAACGGCAATCCGGTCTGGACCGAAGGCATCTACGGCGGTGCTTACCAATTCGATGCTTCGGGCGATTATATCTCCCTGTACCAGAACCTGGGGCTGGGGACGAGTCCCTTTACCTTTATAGTATGGTATAAAGGCACGCAGGTAGCACCCTACGTGGGGCTGCTGGGGGCGACGCCGGGCATGAATTTCGGCTATACCCTGGAAAACCACTATGGCTATCTGCGCAGCTGGGTAAACCACGATACGGATGACGGCACGCACTTTATCAGTGACGGCATCTGGCACCAGCTGGCACTGGTCCGCAACGGCGCGACCGGCAGCCTCTACGTTGACGGCCAAGTCGATATCGCCGGTTTTGCGACCAGCCCGGATTCAGTGGATACCTCCAACGCTTTCTGGATCGGCGGTTGGGGGTATACGACGCGCCTGGCCCAGGGAACCTTGGATGAAGTCCGGGTCTATACCCGTGCCTTATCCGATCTTGAATTGTGGGCTTTGGCGGTCATCCCGCCCGGTGACGGCCGCATCTATGCGCAGAACCTCCAGCTTGCGGCGGCGGGAACGATCAATGTCCAGACCTCGGGCGTGCAGAGTCTCGATATCCAGTCCGGCGCGGGTAATGTGTACCTGAGCAACTACGGCGATATGGCGCTCTCGGCCGGCTCTTTCCTGCTTTCCCCGGGCCAGCTTATCGACATCAGCGTTCACTCCTCACTGACCCTTTCTTCCGACATCCTGATCAGCGGTAATGGCGGATCGCTGCGGCTTTCGGCAGAGGACGATATCGATCTCAACGGTTATTCCCTGGTGGCCCTTGCCGATGAGGGCAGCGAAGTCCATTCGGCGGATATATTCCTTGATGCCGGCGGGAACATTTATATCAGCGGGTCGGTGTATTCCCGCGCCCAGACCAGCGGCGGCGAAGGTTCGGCTTCCGCGACCTCCGGGGATATCACGCTGACCGCCGGCGGTTCGATCTATGTGGACGGTGCGGACATCTATACGTCGGCCGAGGCGCAGGGCGAGGGGATCGCTTCTGCCTATGCCCAGGCAGGCAGGATTTACCTTTTCGCCGGAGGCTCATTGATCCTTTTGCAGGGCGAGGAAACGCCCAATATCTATTCTTCGGCCGCAGCCTACGCCGACTTGAATGCTCAGGCGTATGCGGATACGGTTTGGGTCGAGGCCAATGATATCCAGGGTCAGGACAACAATATCTTCTCGGAAGCGACAGCCCAGGTTTTTGATGCCGGGACTGCCTCCTCCCGTTCGGAAGCGGTTACCCTGTATACGTCGGGCCCGATCGATCTGCCGCAGGCGGGCGTCTATTCTCAAGCCTACAGCACCAGCCCGGATGACGCCTGGGCAAGCTCCGGGGATGTTTCGCTCTATGCCGGCGGCGGGATCGTGCTTACCGATGGTTGGCTCGTTTCTTCCTCCGGTATGTATGCGACCCCGAATATCTGCCATCTGACTTCGGGCGATCTCCTGATCTATTCCGGCGGGGCGGTGGATCTCTCCGGTTCCGGCACGGGCACCTTTGTCGATGCCGAGGCATATACTGAAGCGTATGCGGACAGCGGCGACATATACGTTGATGCCGCCAGCCTCCTGATCACCGGATCGACCGATTTGAGCACTCGCGCGCGCGCGGTTGCCATCGAAGGCGCGATCGCCGAGGCGCATGCCGGCACGATCGATATCTGGTGCGCCGATACCCTTGAGGCTTTGGGCGATGATTGGGAGGAAGGGACGGTTTCTTTCACCTCCTGGGCGACGGCTGAGGCGTATTCGTACGCCCTGGCCGAATCAGGGGATGTCCTACTGGGAACCGGTTACGGCGACATCAGGCTGTATGCCTGTTTTATCGGTTCTCTGGCCGAAGCGGATGTCGGTGAGGGTACCGATACGATCGCGCGCTCGGGAGATATGGTGCTTTCGGCAGGCGGGAGCATCGATGCCGACGGCGTCTCTCCCAATACCCGCGCAACCGCCTACGGCAGCTCTGCCGTGCGGGCAGAGACCGGAGACATCTCGGTTCTGGCTTATGGGGACATCGATATCTATTCCGCGGCTGCGGTGTACGCGTATGCGTACGCATACGGGTTCGACGACGCTCTCGCGGATTCGGCTTCGATCGAGGTCAATTCGTACTACGGCTCGGTCTATGTCGAGAACGGGATTTCTTCCGAAGCCGTTGCAGATGCAAATGTATCGTCGGCAAACTCCGGTTCTGTCCGGGTCAGCGCCGCCGAAGAGCTTGCGTTCGACGGTTCGGTCAGTTCATCCGCCGAAGCGAGTGGCGGGGATGATGCCGCGGCTTTCTCCGGAGAGGTGAGCGTCTACAGCGGCGCGGGACTTGAGCTTGAGTCCCTGCAGGTGTATTCCTCCGCTTCCGCAAGCGGCGAGAATGAGGGCTCGACCGCGGTAGCTGTTGCCGGACCGGTGACCCTGAGCTCGGCTGCGGGTATAGCGCTCTTTGGCCAGGGACAGATGGATGTATTTTCCTACTATTCGCATGCGAGCGCCCATGCCCAGGAACGGGCAGATGCTGAGTCCGGGGATGTCGCCCTGTATGCCTACGCAGGGCCGATAGAGCTCTGGGAAGAATCGATCTATTCGTATGCCGATGCCCAGGCCTCAGAAGGACAGTGGGCTCAAGCCCGGGCAGGCAAGGTTTCGCTTGATGCCGCAGCTTCGGTGGCCGTGGATAGCGGCACTTCGGTTTATTCTTCGGCGTATGCCGCGGGGGCTTCCGAGACGGTCGCAGATGCGGCGGGAGTGGAGGTTTTTGCCGGTGATGTCCTGTCGGTCGCTTCTTCCGGGGAAATCTATTGCGATGCCGTAGCCGAAGACGCAGATGTGGCGACCGCGGCTGCGGGAGAGGTTACCCTTTTTGCCGGTAACGGCGCTTTGATCGATCACTCGATCAGTTCGTATGCCGAAGCAATCGGTTTCAGCGGCGCCCATGCGTATGCGGGAGGGGTGAGGCTGGAGAGTTACGGCAATGCCGAATTTTCGGAAGGCGTCGATTTCTACTCCCAGGCGCTCGCTTTTGCCGTCGAGGGAGATATCGCCGAAGCGGGTTCCGGTACCGTTGCGATACAAGCCGGGCAGGACCTCGTCCTGGGCAGCGCCAATGAGGTGTACTCTTTGGCCGAGGCGATCGCCGCCGATTCGGTTGTGGTCGAGTCCGGGACCGTCTACCTCGAAGCGGGCAACCTCCTGTCGGCAGACGCCGCCTCGATCTATTCTCAGGCCAAGCTGGTCGACGATTATTCCTCCCCGGCTTCGATGGCGGCTCATGCGCTCGATGTCGCTCTCTTTGCCGGGACCATTCAGCTTGATACCTGTGACGTTTTTTCCGAGGCGCTCGCCTCTGCCCGTAATGATGCGACCGCTGTTGCGGGCGCAGTCTCTCTGAGCGCTTCCTCGGATATGGAGGTCTTTAACGGCGATGCCTGCTCGATACGTTCTTCTGCGGTGGCGTATGCCCAGAACGATGGGATCGGCTGGTACGCCTCTGCCGCATCCGGTACGGTATCGTTCTACGCAGGCGGGTCCCTTTGGCTCGGCTCGGAGAGCGAAACGCCGCTGGTTGTCTTGAGCCAGGCAGAGGCTGCTTCCGATACCGAGGCGTATGCGTATGCGGGCCTGGTGACCTTTGAAACAGGGGTCGGAAACATAGATTTCGATTACGTCGAGGTGGGATCGGAGGCGCTGGCCTCTTCCCAATGGGTTGAGGAGGAAAAGACCGCTGTTGCGACGACCGACGGGGTAGGCCTTTTTGCCGCGGGCGATTGCACCGCCAGCAGCGCGCGTATCCTCTCCAGCGCAGAGGCGGCTGATACCGGCAGGGCCGAAGCCTATGCCGGCGGGGTGATCCTGGAGGTGTTGGGTTCGCTTTCGATGGATGAAGGCACCCTCAATTCTTCCGCGCTCGCCGAGAATTGCCTCAGCGCCTACGCGGAATCGGGGGAGGTCGTCTGCAGCGCCGACGCTTCTGTTTCGACCGGTCACGACGTTTATTCCCAGGCCCAGGCATACGGCGAAAACGATGCCCAGGCACAGTCAGGCGCGGTTGAAATTGCCGCCGGCCTGTCTATCGCCGTCGATGCGCTCCAGCAGATTTACTCCTCGGCGAATGCCTCCGCAGGCGGCGAAGGCGCTTCGGCCCGCGCGCAGTCGGGTGAGGTTTTGGTGCAGGCCGGGGAGGCGGTTGAGCTGGGTGAGGAATCGGGCGTCTTCTCCGAGGCAACGGCTGCGGCGAATGCGGCGTGTACAACCGGCTCCGGCGCGGTTGACGTCGAGGCTTCGGAAGCGCTCTCTCTGAACCAGGTCTTTATCTATTCCTTGGCCGAGTCCCGGTTTGAGGGGATCACGCAGATTGCGGTTGTGTCTTCGGGCAACGTGACGCTCGCCTCGGACGAAGGGATTTATCTTTCGGACTCTTCTGTTTACTCCAGCGCATCAGCCGCAGCCCTCGAGTCCGCCGAGGTGACCTCGGGCGGCGTGCTCCTGGTCAGCGGCGGCGATGTCGAACTCAACGGCGAATCGCGCGTCTTCAGCGATGCGTTTGCCGAAGGGGATTCCCAGGCCGAGGATCCGGTTGCGTACGCATCGGTCGCTTCGGGAAACGTGACGCTTTTGAGTTTCGCTTCGGTGTACGTCGATTACGCAGCAACGCTTGAGTCTGTTGCCGAGGTATGGGCCGATAGCTTTGACCTTTCCTTCGGGGAGCTTTTGGTACAGGCCGACGGGGACATTGCCTTCCATAGCGACGCCACCGCCGGCAAGATCGCGCTTCTTGCCGATGCCGACTGGGATGGCGCCGGATCGTTGAGCGTCTACGGCGGTGACGGCATGCCGGTGACCCTGGTCGCTTTTGAACACGCCTTTGCCGGAGCCAATGATTTCCTGCTGTATGAGATGGACGGCGAGGGTGAGCCGGTCTTTTACCTCGATGAAGAGTCGAGCGCGCACCTCTACGCCCCCGACGAGGGCGATCTTACCGGGTTAAGCGTGGTATCGACGCTTGAAGAGACTTTGATCGCCGAGCAGTTGTTCGCACGTCAGGATTACCTTGAGCTGGTCAGCGCCGGCGATTTGATGGTCTACACCGACCTTTCGGCCTATGAGATCCGCCTGTTGGCAGACGCCGATCATGACGGTTCCGGTATCCTCTCCAGCTTTATCGATTACGGCGAGGGGACGGAGCTTGTCGTCGTGCCGCTGTACGCCGTCAATCACCGTTTCAGCGGCGCCAACGATTTCGAGGTTTCCGGCGAGCGGGTATTGTCGGGAGAGCTCTTTGCCGCCCTCCTGATGCCTTACGATGAAGAGGGCGTTTTGGGGACGTTAACGGTGGAGTCGACTGCCGGTGCCCTTGAGGTTTTTGAGCCGATTGAGCGCGAGGGATCCGGAGGCATAGAGCTGTATGCGCTCGGCGATCTGACCTTGAACGCGCCGATCTCGGCCTCCGCGGCGCCCGTCGTCCTGGTGAGCCGTGAAGGATCGATCATCGCCGGTGCGGAAATCGAAGGACCGGTTATCAGCGCCGGAAACAACGTTTACCTTGAGGCCGGCGCGATCGTGGCTGACCTGGAGAAACCGCTTGACGTTATGGTGAGCGGCCAGGAGAGCAGTTTGAGCCTGCAGGTCTTTGGCGAGGATGAAGAAGGGGTAAGCGCTGTCCTGACCGGGACGACCCCGACGGGCACCATATCCCTGCTCAACGAGGCGCCCGGCATCGTTTATTTCAACAATCTGCCGTCCGAACCCGAGCCGGAACCCGAACCGCAGCCTCAACCGGTCATCCTTGAGCCGCCGGCTCCGGAGTTGTCCGGTTTCATTCTCGGCCAGGTTGCCAATACCCTCCTGGCAAAGGCCGTCCCCGATTATTCGCAGATGGGCTCTTACCAGATGAGCTCATTCATCGGCGCGGTCTATTTCTACCAGCCGCTTACGGAAGCAGATCTCTCGGCTTTCGAGGAGGTCCCGCAGGAATCGCAGGCCTTTGAATCGACGGAGAACGGCCTTGAGATAACCGGTAACAGCGCACTGATGGAGTTCTTCAAGGCAATTGACGAGCGCCGCAGCAACATGCAGCTCTAAGAGCGATTCGCAGATCACCAGGACACGGGGAGCAAGAGGCCCCGTGTCCTTTTTTTTTGTAATATAGGCAAAAACGGTTATAATAATGGACATGCGGAATCATAACCTGAAGGAGATCCCTATGGCAACTTTCCGGGGCATGATGTTTGCGACGGTGCTGTCGGTTCTGGTGGCGGCTGGGTGCGGGCGTTCTCCGGGAGGGAAAAGTCCGGTCGTGGCGCGGGTGAACGATTATGTCATTACCGCCGATGAGTTCCGCGAGGAGTTCCTTGCTTCCCCGTACGCCCAGCAGCAGGACGCCGGGGCACAGGAGGAGTTCCTGCGGGTGCTTATCGAGCGCAAACTGATCTTGCAGGACGCAGAATCCCGGGGATTCGACCGCGAGCCCGGCTTCCTGAAAGCCGTCGAGCGTTTCTGGGAGCAGACCCTCCTGAAGGTTGCTACCGAGCGCAAGGAAAAAGAGTTTACCGCCGCCGTTGCGCCCGAAGTGCTGCGGGAACGGTACGAGCGGTTGCGCGCCGAAGGCAAGACCGACCGGCCGTTCGAGGAGGTTAAAGAGCGTCTCGCCTGGGAAGCGGAGAATGCCCGGCGTTCGCAGCTGATGAACGAATGGATCGAACAATTGCGCTCCCGCGCGCGCATCGAAGTAAAGCGGGAGAACATCCGGTAAGGGGAGGTGGGTATGGGAAAAAAAGATGAGCGGCGCCGGATCTACATGATCGACCGTTCGTTCCAGGTGCGTTTTATCGTGAAATTCTGCCTTTTGGTCGCCGCTGCCGGCGTCCTGACGATCGGCGTCGTGTATTTTCTCTGCGGCCGCTCGACCACGGTCTCGATCCTGCACTCCAAGGTGGTGGTCCGTTCGACCGCCGATTATCTCCTGCCGCTTCTGGTGCAGACGGTGCTGGTGGTCATGGTCCTGGTGAGCGTCGCCAGCGCCGCTGTTACGCTCTTTGTCTCGCACAAGATCGCCGGGCCGCTCTATCGCCTGCGCAAAGCGATGCAGGAGGTGGCGGGAGGGAATCTGTCGGCGCAGATGAAGCTGCGCCAGGCCGACCAGCTGCAGGAGGTGGCGGTCTCGTTCAATGATATGGTGAAGCGCCTGAAAGAGAGGTTCTCTGCTTGAGGAACCGCTTGTCCCGCGTTGCGGCGCTGGCCGCAGCCGCGTTCTTTCTTTGTGCGGCTAGCGCGCTGGCGCAGGAAGACGGTTTTGTGACCGGGCACCGCGTGCCCGGGGAACATATAACCATCCTGTGCGAGAGCGGCGTCGATCTGGCTCAGCTGACGGCAGGCCTGCGGGTCGGGCCCGCGGACCGGCTGCTGGTTTCCCGTCCGGACGTGGAAACCGCCGATGCGCACGGTGCGCTCGCCGAAGCAATGGAGACCATCTTCCTGCGCGTCTGCGACGTGCTGGATATGCGCCTGTACCGTTTCCAGGGGACGGTCAAGGTCTGCCGCACGCAGGAGGCGCTCAATCAAGTCTACGCCTCGCTCTTTTCGCGGGACCTGGGTTCGATGCGCTCGTTCTACTGGCATGCGACGAATACGGTGTATACGTCCGCCGAAAACTTCACTCGCGGGGTGATCGGCCATGAGCTCGCCCACGCGATCATCAGCGCTTATTTCGTGGTCCTGCCTTCGGTCAAGATCCAGGAGGTCCTTGCCGCGTACGTCGAATACCAGCTGCGCAAGGGCGAACGGTGAATAATATGCGAAAATTTTTTTGTGCCGGGAAAAAACGCCGGACGGCGGTTCTGGTGTGTGCGCTCATTTGGTGCGCGTTCCCGGGCAGCGGGCAGTCTCTGGCGCAAGAAAAGAAGAAGATCGTCTTTCTGCCGATGTGGAGCCCCCAGGCGCAGTTCGCCGGCTACTATGTCGCCCAGGAGAAAGGGTTCTACGCGCGGGAGGGCCTGGATGTATCCATCCTGACCGGCGGGCCTGATGCGCTGCCTCAGGAGTATCTTCAGAACGGGCAGGCCGACATCGCGCTCCTGTGGTTGTCTTCCGCCATAAGAGCGCGCGCGCAGGGGCTGGAGCTGGTGAATATCGCCCAGGTCATGCCGCGCTCGGCGCTGATGCTGGTTTCCCGTGCCTCAAGCGGTATCCGTTCTCCCCGGGATCTGGCGGACAAGCGGGTGAGCCTCTGGCAGGGGGATCTGGGCTTGCAGCCCAAGGCCCTCGTGCGTTCCCTGGGGATATCCGTCCAGGAGGTTCCGCAGGGGACATCCGTCACCCTCTTCCTGCGCGGCGGGGTGGATGCGGTCTCGGCGATGTGGTACAACGAGTATCACCAGATCCTGAGCGCCGGCCTGGATGAGGCGGAATTGACCTCTTTTTTCCTGAGCCGCTACGGGTTTGATTTTCCGGAAGACGGATTGTACCTGCTGCGTTCTGCCTACGAGAAAGATCCGTCGGCCGCCCGGGCGTTCGTGCGCGCTTCCCTGGAGGGGTGGCGCTACGCATTCCTGCATCCCGAAGAGGCCTTAAATATCGTTCTTGCCGTCATGGAGCGGGCCCACGTCCCGGCAAACCGCACGCACCAGCGGTGGATGCTCTTGCGCATGAAGGATCTGATCGAGCCGGTGGGGGAGGCGCGCCTGCGCGAGAGCGACTACACGCGCGTCGCCGGCGAACTGAAAGAGGCCGGTTTCATCGAACAGGCCGTTTCGTTCTCTTCTTTCTACAGCGGCGCGGGGGCCGAGGACGATGCTGCGCACTAAATCCATAGCCTTCAAGTTCACGGTGTTGTTTGCCGGCAGCGCCGCGCTCATCTTCCTGGGGATCATCGGGTCCAATTACCGGTTCTCAAAAAGGGCCATCTCCGAAAAGATCGAGGAGAACGCGCGGGTCCTGGCCGGACAGACCGCGGCGCGCATTGAAACTGTTTTGGCGTCGGTCAGCACCATCCCCGAACAGCTGGCTTATTCGCTTCAGGAGGATGAGTTCAGTCCGCAGCAGCTGGAAGACCTGTTGCGGATGGTGGTCGGGAATAACCCGGAGCTTTACGGCGGGGGCATTGCGTTTGAGCCGTACGCCTACGATCCGCAGCGGCTGTATTACGCCCCCTATTATTACCGGCAGGCAGGCGAACTGAAACTGGAGTATCTGGGCGAGGCGACGTACCGGTATTTTTACCTGGACTGGTATCAGCTGCCGCGCGAGCTCAAACGGCCGGCATGGACGGAGCCTTATTTCGACGACGTCCTGATGGTCACGTATTCGGTCCCCTTTTACCGGCAGGCCCCGGGAGGGGAGCTTCAGCTGCGGGGGATTATCTGCGCGGACATATCGCTGGAATGGCTTTCGCGGCTTCTCTCCTCGATCAAGATCCTCAAGACCGGCTACGCCTTTCTCGTCTCCCAGAGCGGCACGATCATTACCCATCCGACCGAGAAGCTCATCCTGAACGAGACGCTTTTCAGCGTCGCCGAAGAGCGCGGCGATGTCCGTTTGCGCGAAATCGGCAAGCGTATGGTCAGGGGGGAGGCAGGGTTCAGCGAATTTGTCTCTCTCGTGCACAACCGGAAATGCTGGTTGTATTATTGCCCGATCGCGGGGACCGGATGGTCGGTGGCGGTCGTCTTCCCGGAAGAGGAATTTTTGGCCGATATCCGCGCGCATAACCGCACGGTCCTGTTCTTTGCCTTTGCCGGGGTCCTGCTCCTGGCCGGGGCGATCGCCGCGCTCACCAGCCATCAAACCCGGCCGCTGCGCGCCATTGCCGCCGCCGCCGCCGTCATCGGCAAGGGCAACCTCGATGCCGCATTGCCGAGGGTCAGAAGCGGCGATGAGGTCGGGCAGCTCGCCGAATCCTTCGCGCGGATGCAGTCATCGCTTAAAGAGTATATCCGCAAATTGACCGAGACGACCGCGGCCAAGGAGCGTATCGAGGGAGAGCTGAAGGTCGCCCGCGAGATCCAGGCAAGTCTCCTGCCGCGCATCTTCCCGGCGTTTCCCGAGCGCCGGGAATTCGATATCTTCGCCACCATGGAGCCGGCAAAGGAGGTCGGCGGTGATTTTTACGATTTCTTCCTCGTCGACCAGAAAACGCTCTGTGTCGTGATGGGGGATGTGTCCGGCAAGGGGGTGCCGGCGGCGCTCTTCATGATGATCGTCAAGATCCTCCTGAAGAACGAGGCGCTCTCCGCGGCCGGGGCGGATGAGATACTCACGCGCGTCAACGCCATCGTCGCCCGCGACGATCAGAGCGCCATGTTTGCGACCGTTTTCTGCGGGCTGTTGGATATCTCTTCGGGGACGGTGACGTTCGCCAACGCCGGGCATAACCCGCCGCTTCTGTGCCGGGCTCGCCAGGATCCCTCATTCCTGGAGGTCAACAAAGGATTCGTGCTCGGGCCGATGGAGGGGGTGCGGTATGTCTCGGGGACCTTGGTCCTTTCTGCGGGCGATACGCTGCTTTTGTATACCGACGGCGTGACCGAGGCGATGAACGTGCGGCAGGAGCAATTCGGCGAAGAGCGTCTCAAGGATGCCTTGCGCGCGGCGAAAGATAAGCCTGTCACCGAGCAGCTCGCCTTCCTGCGTCAACAGGTGCGCTCGTTCGTGCAGGAGGAGCCGCAATCGGACGACATCACGATGCTGGCGCTTAGATTCTTCGGAAAGAAATAGATTAGGTCACTAAGTCACTAGGACACTAGGTCACTAGGAAAAGCGCCGCGTTTGATTTTTCTAATGACCTAATGACCTGGTGACCTGGTGACTTAGTGTCTTAGTGTCCTATCAAAGGGAGGATCGCAATCATGCCCCCACTTTTTATATTCGGCGTTATCGTCGCGACGGCGTTTTTCTTCGGCGGCCTCGCCAATAAACTGGGGTTGCCTAAGATCACCGGTTATATCGTCGCCGGGCTTATCCTGAACCCGACGATCACCGGCTTTATCCCTGCAACGGTCCTCGGGCAGGCCAGCATCGTCACCAATATCGCGCTCTCTTTCATTACCTTCGCGGTGGGGGGCGCTCTTTATTACCCCCGCGTCAAGGAGCTGGGCAAGACGATCCTTTCGATCGCGTTCCTGGAGGCTGCGTTTTCGTTCATCATGGTCGCGCTGGGGGCGCTGCTGGTGTTGCCCCTTCTGGTCGAGCTGCCGGCGAACGTCCTTTCCGTCGGATTGCTCCCGTTTGCGCTCCTGCTTGCCGCAGTCGCCGCGCCGACGGATGCGACCGGCACCCTGGCGATCGTGCACCAGTACAAAACCAAGGGGCCGGTCACCTCGACGGTCATGGCGGTCGACGCCCTCGATGACGTCTTCGGGATCATCAATTACAGCATTGCCGTGGCGGTGGCGCGCAGTATCGTCGCCGGCCAGCAGCCGGTTGCCCAATCGTTCTTCCTCGAGCCGGTCCTGGCAATCGGCGGCGGCGTTTTGATCGGGATCGTGATCGGGGTCATCTTCAACAGCCTCTCGCCGCTGGTTAAACACGGCTCCGAAAGCATCCTGATCATGATGCTGCTGGGGCTCCTGACGCTGGGCTTCGGCACCGCCCAGCTCTGCGGTTTCGATGAGCTTCTTTCGACGATGGTGATGGGGGCGGTCGTGGTCAATTTCAACATGCACCGCGAGCGGATCTTCCGGATCCTGGAACGCTACACCGACCATCTCGTCCTGATGTTTTTCTTCACCTTCAGCAGCATGAGTTTGCGGCTGGTGAATATCGGAGCCAGCTTCATCTGCGCGGCGGTCTTTTTCCTTTTCCGGGCTACCGGCAAATACGCGGGGACGTACCTGGGGGCGCGTCTGAGCAATGCCGCGCTTTCGGTGCGCCGGTATGCCGCGGGCGGGCTTATCCCGCTCGGCGGAATCGGAGTGGGGCTGGTGCTGATGATGAGCGAATACAAGGTATTTGCCCCGATGACTGAATTCCTCATCGGCGTGGTGATCGTCTCGACGGTGGTTCATGAGCTGATCGGGCCGCTCTTGGCGCGGGAGGCGCTGCGCCGGGCAAAAGAGATCCCCGAAGCGCCGCGGCGCTTCGGGTCGCGCTAGGGCAGGGGGTTCACTTTTTTGCGGGGGCGATGCTCTGGAAGCATTTGGCGCGGATATCCTTATTGCCTGCCAGGTCTTTGAGTTTCTTGGAGGCGAGCAGTCCGCTTAAAGAGGCGTTTATCTCCTGCCAGATGCCTTTTGCCGGGCAGAAGAGGGCGCGGGAGCATTCGGTGGCGCGCTTGCGGCAGGCGACGATATCCAGCGGCCCTTCGAGCGCTTCTATGATCTGCAGGAGAGAGACCGAGCCGCTCTGGTCGTCGAAATAAAAACCGCCGTTCTTGCCGATCCGGCTGCGGATGATCCGTTTTTTCTTGAGGCGGGTGAAGATGTTTTCCAGATATTTGCGGGAGATCCCCTGGTTTTTCGCCAACTCTTTCAATTTAAAAATGTTGCAATCCTGCCGACAGGCCATTTCAAGCAGCGCGCGTAAGGCATAGCGTGTTTTGGTAGAGATTTTGAGCATGTCTGGCCTTTCTTTGAGAGGTGGAAATATCACCATTATAATAGGATAAATAGCCGAATTTGTCAAGGATAAACTAAAAACAGCAAAAATCCTCTTGCGAAACGAACCTTTAATGGTATAATATACATACTGTTACCTTGCCTTTCGTTCCATCTCACATTGGTTTAAAGCGCGGCGGCCACCTGAATGACGAAGTACTATCTTTTACTAACCGATTCAAAGGCACATACTTGAGCCGGCATAGCTGCCGGTTTTTTGTTTCCCGCATCTTCTAAAAACCCCTTTATTCCTGCAAGAGACTCAAGAAAGGAGCTTCTGTATGAGCAATATGCAATTCGAGTTTTCCGACACCATCAGCGGGTATGTCACTTCATACGACCGCCAGAACAAGGTCTTCGTTCTGCGCACCGTCGACGGGAGGGAGTTTTCCTGTAAGATCACCTCGAACAGCTGGGCCCGCGGCCCGCGGAATCTCGATGAGCCGTATTGCGATATGGGAGGCAAGGTTGAGCAGACCCTCGTCCCCGGCCGCTACCTTCATGCGATCGGGATTTTTTATCCCCAGAAGAGCGGACATGTCTTTGAGGTCAAGGCGTTCGTTTTTCCCGAGACGCCCGAAGGTAAATTCCGCTTCGAGGAGCCGGATTGGTGGATAAAGCAGGCCCGCAGCATCGGCGATTTTTATATCAACGCCGAGTTCGGCGGCCCGGATAAGATCGATTACCGGGAATACCGCACGATGCTCAGCCTCACCGGCCAGCGCAAGCCCGACCATCGCCAGGAAACCGACACGATCTCCCGCATGGTCTACGGCGAAGCCAGCGCCTTTCTCCTGACGGGTGAGGACCGTTTCCTGGAAGCGGCGGAGAAGGGGACCCAGTACCTGCGCGAACACATGCGCTTTTATGATACCGACGAGAACATCGTGTACTGGTACCACGGCATCGACTTGAGCGGCGCCAAAGAGCACAAGGTTTTCGCCTCCGAGTTCGGGGACGATTACGACGCGATCCCGATGTACGAGCAGATCTATGCCCTCGCCGGTCCGACCCAGACCTACCGCATCAACGGCGACCCGGCTATCATGCGGGATATCAAGATGACGATCGAGCTTTTCGACCGGTTCTTCCTGGACAAGGAAAAGGGAGGGTATTTCTCCCACCTTGATCCGGTCACGCTTGACCCGCGCGCCGAGAGCCTGGGCAGGAACCGCGGCCGCAAGAACTGGAACTCGGTCGGCGACCATGCCCCGGCGTACCTGATCAACCTGTGGCTGGCCACGAACGAAAAGAAGTACGAGGAGTTCCTCAAGTACACCGCCGATTGCATCACGAAGTATTTCCCCGATTACGCGCATTCGCCGTTCGTGCAGGAGAAATTCCACGAGGACTGGAGCCATGACAAAACCTGGGGGTGGCAGCAGAACCGGGGGGTCATCGGCCATAACCTCAAGATCGCCTGGAACCTGATGCGCATCAACAGCCTCACCCCCCGCACGGAATACGTCGATTTCGCCAAGAAGATCGCCGAGATCATGCCTAAGGTCGGGATGGACGTGCAGCGCGGCGGCTGGTACGACGTGATGGAGCGGGAGCTGGCGCCGGGGGAGGAATTCCACCGTTTTGCCTGGCACGACCGCAAAGCCTGGTGGCAGCAGGAGCAGGGGATCCTGGCGTATCAGATCCTGTACGGTTGCCTGAAAGAAGCGCAGTACCTGAAACTGGCGCGCGAGTCGGCGGCGTTCTACAACTCCTTCTTCCTCGATCACGACGACGGCGCGGTTTATTTCAACGTCTTGAACAACGGCATCCCGTTCCTCCTGGGGACCGAGCGCCTCAAGGGCAGCCACTCCATGGCCTGCTACCATTCGATCGAGCTGTGCTATCTGTCCGCCGTTTACATCAACCTTCTGCACACGAAACAGCCGCTGGACCTGTATTTCAAGCCCATGCCGCAGGGGTTCTGCAACGACACGCTCTATGTCTCGCCGGATATCCTGCCGCCGGGCAGCATCAAGATCGACCAGGTCTGGATCGACGGCAACCCCTGGAAGAACTTCAACGCGGAGAAATTAGCGGTGCATTTGCCCTGCGTCAATTACCGGCCCAAGGTCAAGGTGCGCATCGTCGCGACGGATAAATAAGGAAGGAAAAAGAGCAGATGGATATTCAGATAACGACGCAGGAGGGGGTCACCGTCATTCACGTGAACGGCCGGCTGGACGGGAATTCCGTTTCCTCCGCCCAGGATAAGATCATGCCGCTGGTGATCGGCGGCTGCAAGCTGGTGATCGCCCTGTGCAAGTGCGACTATATCTCAAGCGCGGGCCTGCGGCTTCTGTTGATGATCGCCAAGCAGCTCAATGCGCAAGGCGGCAAGTGGGCGCTTGCGTGCGCTTCGGAAGAGATCCGTGACGTCATGGAGATGACCGGGTTCTCCGGATTCTTTCAGCATTACGGCACCATCTGGGATGCGGTGAGCGCGCTCAAATAAAGAGGAGAGCACATGATACGGGTGGACCTGAGTCCGACACGCGTCAGTAAGTGCGGGAAATATAAGCTGCGCCCGGGAAAGCCGATGCCGTTCGGGGCGACCATCGTGCCGGGAGGGGTGAACTTTTCCGTCTATTCGCGCTCGGCGACTTCCTGCGAGCTGGTGCTCTTCGAGAAGCACGAGCACAAGCCCTGCGGCATCATCCCGTTCCCCGACGAATTCCGCATCGGCAATGTCTTCAGCATGGTGGTCTTCGACCTTGATTACGAGAATATCGAGTACGGGTTCCGCATGGACGGCCCCTGGAACCCGCAGGAGGGCCACCGCTTCGATAAGACCAAGATCCTCATGGATCCCTACGCCAAGGCCATCGGCGGCCGGGACGTCTGGGGCAAGTCCCCCGACTGGGACGACATCTACCAGCACCGCGCGCGGGTCATCTTCGACGATTTCGATTGGGAGGGCGATCATCCGCTGGAAACCCCGGTCGAAGACCTGATCATCTACGAGATGCACGTGCGCGGGTTCACGCAGCATCCCTCCTCCGGGGTCAAGCACCCCGGCACCTTTTCGGCCCTGCGCGAGAAGATCCCCTACCTGAAATCGCTGGGCGTCAATTGCGTCGAGCTGATGCCGATCCATGAATTCGACGAATTCGAGAATTCGCGTCCTTCCCCGATCACCGGCAAGATGCTGGTGAACTACTGGGGTTACAGCAACGTCGGGTTTTTCGCCCCGAAGGCGGGATTCGCGGCGACGGGCAAATTCGGCATGCAGGTCGACGAGGTCAAGACCCTGATCAAGGAGCTGCACAAGAACGGCATCGAGGTGATCCTGGATGTGGTCTTTAACCACACCGCCGAGGGCAACGAGCGCGGCCCCTACATCTCCTACCGCGGCATCGACAACAAGACCTACTATCTCCTGACCCCGGAAGGCTATTACTACAACTTCAGCGGTTGCGGCAATACTCTCAACTGCAACAACCCGATCGTGCGCAACATGATCCTGGACTGTCTGCGGTACTGGGCGGCCGACTATCACGTCGACGGGTTCCGCTTCGACCTCGCCTCGATCCTGGGCCGCGACCAGAACGGGGCGCCGATGAGCAGCCCGCCGCTGCTTGAATCGCTGGCATTCGACCCGGTGCTGGGCAAGTGCAAGCTTATCGCCGAGGCCTGGGATGCCGGCGGGCTCTACCAGGTCGGTTCATTCCCTGCCTGGGGACGCTGGGCGGAATGGAACGGCAAGTTCCGCGACGACATGCGCAAGTTCCTCAAGGGCGAGATGGGGATGTTGGGGGCGATCGCCCAGCGCCTGCAGGGGTCTCCCGACCTCTACGGCTGGGAACGCCGGGGGGCGACCGCGTCGATCAATTTTTTCACCGCTCACGACGGGTTTACCCTCATGGACCTGGTTGCCTATAACGGCAAGCATAACGAGGCCAACGGCGAGAACAACGGCGACGGCGCCAACGACAACTACAGCTGGAACTGCGGGTGGGAAGGCCCGTGCGACGATCCGGGGGTCAATCGCCTGCGCATGAAGCAGATGAAGAACGCGCTGGCCCTGCTGTTGGTGAGCCAGGGGACCCCGATGATTCTGATGGGGGACGAGATCGGCCGCACCCAGGCAGGCAACAACAATACCTATTGCCAGGATAACGAACTCTCCTGGATGGACTGGGCGCTCCTGGAGCGCAACAAAGAGCTTTTTGAATTCGCGCGCAAGATGGTGGCGTTCCGCCGGGCCCATCCGGTCCTGCGCTCCAGCAGCCATTTCGCCAACCGCGATTATATGGGCAGCGGGTTCGCCGATATCACCTGGCACGGGACCAAGGCCTGGAACGTCGATTGGTCGGGGGAGAGCCGCTGTCTTGCGTTCATGCTCTGCGGCATGCACGCCAAGGGCGGGACGGTCGACGATAATACCGTTTACGTCGCCATGAATATGCACTGGGATATGCACGGATTCGAACTTCCGCGTCTGCCTCCCTGGATGTCCTGGCACGTCGCCGCCAATACCGACGTGGCAGCGCCGTTTGACATGTGGGAGCCGGGGAGTGAGCCGCTGCTGGAGAACCAGTATGAATTTTTCGTCGGGTCGCGTTCGGTGGTAGTGCTCATGGCCAAAGACAACAAGGCGGCTGCCGAGCGCGAGGCGAAGAAGAAGGGCAAGAAGAAGTAGCTTTCATTATTAAGAGGACCGGACCGGAAAGGAGAATCACCCTATGGAATCCCAGTATGCCGTCTCGTACGCCAATGGCGTTGCCCGGATTACGCTGGCCGGCAGGCTTGACGCGACCAATGCCCCTACGTTGCAGGAAGAGCTCAAGAAGCTCATCGGCCAGCCGGTATCGCGGCTCGTTTTCCTGGCGAAAGATCTGGAGTATATCTCCAGCGCCGGCCTGCGCGTGATTATCTTCGCGAAGCAGAAGCTGGGCGCCTCCGCCTCGGTCTATCTGGTGAGCGCGCAGGATGCGATCCTCAACGTCATCAAGATGAGCGGTCTCGACAATTTCCTGCATCTGCAGGACACCTACGAAGACTAAGTTTCCTTTCCCGGGCTTTTTCTGAGCAACGATAAAGGCTTCCGCAGAAGGAAAGAAAGAACGGCGATGGCACAGATCACGCTCCCCGCGCGCCTGGAATATCTCGAAGAGATGCTGAATTTTATCCGGGCCGGCGCCCAGGAGTGCCGCTTCGACGAGAAAAAGATAAGCGAGATCCATCTGGCCGCGGAAGAAGCGCTGGTCAACGTCATCAATTACGCCTATCCCGGCTCATCCGGCGAGTTGCAGTTGACGTGTTCTGTCCGCAACAACGCGACCCTGGAAATCGAGATCCGCGACCAAGGCATCGCCTTTGACCCGCTCTCCCTGCCGACGCCGAATATCGACGCCCCGCTGGAAGAACGCCGCATCGGCGGGCTGGGGATCTATCTGATCCGCAAGATCATGGATGAGGTCCGCTACGCCCGCGAAGGAGACAGCAATATCCTGACTATGGTGAAATCCTGACGCCCGTGGAAAAACCCAATACGCCCAACCCTTCAGCAGCCGGTTCTTCCGCAGCAGAGCCAGTGTACCGCTGGCCGCTGGAGTATATGAAGAAGGAAGAGTATAAAAAGGGCGATACCCTTTTTAAGGCGGGGGACAAGGCCGATAAGATGTATTATATTAGCCGCGGTTCGATCCGTTTGCTGGAGATCAACAAGACCATCTGCGCGGGGCAGGTTATCGGCGAGATGGGGATATTCTCGCCCTTCAAGGAGCGCACGGCGACCGCGGTCTGCGAGGAGGATCTGGAAGCCTTCACGATGGGCAGGGATGAGGTGATGAAGTTCTTCTCCCAGGACCCGACCCTGGCGATCACCCTTATCCAGCTGAGCATCAAGCGTTTTATCGAGAACCTGCGCGCCGAGACCGCCGCGCGCGAGCGCATCGAGAGCGAGCTGCGCATCGCCCACGAGATCCAGGAGAGCATGCTCCCCAAGGTCTTCCCGCAGCGTCCGGAGTTTGAGCTCTACGCCCTGATGACCCCGGCAAAAGAGGTGGGAGGGGATTTCTACGATTTCTTCTTCGTGGACGAGCACCGGCTCTGCTTTGTCGTCGGAGACGTTTCCGGCAAAGGGGTTCCGGCGGCGCTCTTTATGGCGATCACCAAGGCGCTCCTGAAGAACGAGGCGCTGCGCGGCCTGCCGACGGACGAGATCCTGGCGCGGGTCAACAATATCCTTTTCCCCGACAACCAGTCCTGCCTTTTCGTGACCATCTTCTGCTGCATCCTGGACGCGCGCACGGGAGAGGTTCAGTTTTGCAATGCCGGGCACAATCCGCCGCTGGTCTGCGGCGCGGGAGGCTGTGCCGAGTACATCAAGGTCCCCGGGGGATTCGTCGTCGGTGTCATGGAGAATACTAAGTGCGACCGCCATACCCTGACGCTCAAGCCCGGGGAAATGCTCTTTTTGTATTCGGACGGGGTGACCGAGGCCATGGACCCCGAACACAAGATGTTCTCGGAAGAGCGGCTGCAGGCGGCCCTGACGCAGCATAAGGACGATCCCGCCCTGGAAGGCATGATCCTGAAGCTGCGCGAAGAGGTGCATGCGTTCGTCTCCGGCGCCCCGCAGTCGGACGATATCACGATGCTGGCGGTGCGCTTTCGCGGGAAGGCGTAGAGAGGACACCAAGACACTACGACACTAAGACACTACGACACTAGGTCACTAGGTAAAAGAAAAGAAGGCACCTATGAAACTCAAAGGCAAAAAAATCGGGATCCTGATGGAGGGCGACTATTACGAGCCGGAGATCTGGTATTATAAGTTCCGCTTTGCCGAAGAAGGGGCGGATCTTCATTTCCTTACGCGGCTCTGGGGACAGCCTGTCTTGACTTTTTTGGGGCATGAGTTCCGTGCCCCGATGGAAGTTCGAGAGAGTTTTGAGGCGCTGGATGAGCAGGCTCTCTCCTCGTTTTCGGCGATTATTGTTCCTGCCGGGATGGTCTCGGACCGGCTGCGCTACACCGAGGATATCAAAAAACTGCCGCCGGCGGTTGAGTTCATGAAGCGCTGTTTCGCCAACAAGAAGCTCCTCAAGGGTATTATCTGCCACGGGATGTGGCTTCTGGCCAGCGCCCCCGAACTGGTCAAGGCCCGCCGGGCGGTCGTGCACAACAATCTGCTCGGCGACGCGCGAAACATGGGGATCCAGTACGTCGATCAGGACTGTGTCGTGGACGCGGACCTGGTGACGGCGCGTACCGGGGGGCACTGCAACATTTTTGCCCGCGCGATAATCGAGGCAATTGCGCAGCAAGGTTGAGAGAGGGAGGAGGTGTTATGTTCGTATTTCGCGGCAAGCTGGAAACGTTCGACATGGGAGGAGGGGTGTTGCGCCAGTACCTGGGGCAAGGAGCGCACGTCAATGCCCAGCACTGGGATATGGCTGATCAGAGCGTCGTGAAAATGCATACCCACCCGCAGGAGCAGTTCGGGTATGTCATCAAGGGCGGTTTCCGGATGACCATCGGAGACGAGGTCGCGGAGCTGAGAGCGGGAGACGCGTATTTTATCCCGCCGAATGTCAAACATGAGTTTATCGCCGTCGGCCAGACCGAGGCGATCGATCTCTTCAGTCCCGTCAAACTCGATTTTCCGTGGATGCAGAAGGGCAAGGACAGCAAGTAGAACCGGTTCAACAAAGGAGGAGGTATGGCAAAGGTTTTGATTTGTGCGACGAATTTCGGGACGTGGGGCGAGGAATTGCAGGCGCCGTGGGACATCATCAAGCGCGCGGGGCACCAGGTCACCTTAACCACCTGGTTCGGGAAAAAGCCGCTGCCGCTTCAGGTGTCCTGCGACCCGAATTTCTTCGATCCGATCATCAAATGCAAGACCAACCCGCCGGATGTCTGCAAGCGCATCAAGGAGCTCACCGACGGTAACGAGTGGGCCAATCCGGTCAAGTTCAAGGACGCCAACATGAAGGATTACGACGCGCTTGTCTTGACCGGCGGCCTGGGCGCGATGATCGATATGTGCAACAACTACAACGTCCACAAGCTTATCCTCGATGCCATCGCGCAGGATAAGCTCGTCGGGGCCCTGTGCTATTCCGTGGCGACGCTGGTTTTCTGCCGTGATCCCAAGACCAAGAACAGCGTTATCTACGGCAAGAAGATCACCGCGCATCCGGCTTCGTGGGATTTCTACGGCCCGGATTGGGACTTTACCTACGATCTCTACGGCGCCACACCCGACAACAAAGGCACCGATGTGCATACCCCCGGGTTCCTCTGGCCGCTTGAGCATATCGTCAGGGACGCGGTGGGGCCGAAAGGCGAATGCATTGCCGAGGAAAAGGCGACCCGCGAGAAACCGCGCGTTGCCTTCGATTGGCCGTTCGTGACCGGCACGTCCGTCGAATCTTCGATCGCCTACGGGCAGAAGATCGTGGAGGTACTGGCGGCTCTGGAAAAGGGCAAGTCCGAGCTGAAGAAGATAAAGGTAGGGTAATCGTTTCAGCGGCCCTTCCCGTGTTTGCGGCTTCCGGAACACGGGAAGGGCTCTTTCTTGGAACACGCTATACCACCCCGGAGGTAGTCGATGCCCGCAATCGTCATCCATTCCCTTGAGCTGACCGATGAGCAGAAGGAAATACTCGCCGATAAATATATAACCATTTTTTCCGAAATATCGAAAGTCCCGAAAGACCGGATTTATCTTTTCTTCGACGGCTATACCCTGGATAATGCCGCCTGCGACGGGATACTTTTTTCGAAACGGCCCCCGAAGATGGCGGTGGGCAAGTTCAGCCAGCAGCAGAAAACCTAGTTGGAAAGACACTGAGTCACTAAGACACGAAGTCACTCCGTTTAGTCTCATCGGAGTGCGGGACGAGTGTCCTCGTGACCTTATAACAAGGAGCTCGCCATGGATGTCAATGAAGCGATCGTCAAGACGTTAGAGCAGGTTGGCGTGGACCATGTCTTCGGCGGGTCCGGCCAGGTGAACGGTTCGATGCTCCTGGCCCTGAAGAAATCCAAGCAGATCAAGACCGTGATCATCCGCAACGAGCAGGGGGCATCGTTTATGGCCTGCGGCTATTCGATGTTCAGCGATAAGCTCGGCGTCTGCTTCGCCACCGGCGGGCCGGGCGAATTCAACCTGCTCTCGGGGCTTGCGGTTGCGTATTCGGATTCGCTCCCGGTCCTGGCGATCTCCGGCTATACCTCGGCCAAAGACCGCGGCAAAGGCGCCCTCAACGAGGCGACGGGGCAAAGCCGCACGCCGGATTCTCCCGCGATCTTCAACGCCACGACGAAAAAGTCGGTGGTCATCGAAGACCCGGAAAAGACCTGCGATATCCTCGAGGAGCTCATCAATTTGGCGTTCGAGGGCCGCCCGGGGCCGGTGCATATCCACGTGCCCAAGGATGTGACCATCATGCAGGTAAAGAACTTCAGGCCTATTAAGGTCGATATCAAGCCGGTACTGCCGAAGCCGCAGGAGATCGAGGCCGCCGCCGAAGTATTGGCCAAGGCTTTGCAGAACAACGAACAGGTCTGCGCGGTGTACGGCTACGGACTTATCCGCAGCCATGCCGAGAAAGAGGCGCGCGCGCTTTCCGAGAAATTCCAGATACCCTTTACCGAGACCATGGACTCCAAGGGGCTTATCCCCGAGAACCATCCGCTCTACCTGGGGATCTTCGGCACCTCCGGCGATCCCAGCGCCAACAAATATCTTCTGGGCTCCAAGGTCATCCTTGCCGTCGGCAATTCATTCGCCCAGAACTGGGCCTTCGGGTTCAAGCCCGACCTCCTGAAAGACAAGACCCTCATCCATATCAACATCGACCGCCACGAGATCGATAAGGTCTATAAGGCGGATTGTCCGGTGCACAGCGACGCGAAACCGGCGCTGGCCGCTTTAAGCGATGCGCTTTCGCGCAAGGTCAAGCAGGTTGCGCCCCGGAAGGTCGAAAAGGACCTGTGGGCCGATAAACCGGTGCAGGCGCCGGGTACCAGGATCCATCCCGCGGACCTCGCCAAGGCGATCTCAAAGAATCTGCCTGCCGACGCCATTATCATGGGCGATGCCGGGGCGCACATGCTGTGGCTGAACTGCTATCTGCACCTGACCGGCAATCAGGTTTACCAGAATCCGGGGAGCTTCGGGCCGATGGCCAGCCATGTCAACGGCTCGATCGGCGCCAAAGCGGCGAATCCGCAGCGCGTCGTCGTCTGCGGCTGCGGCGACGGGGCCTACCAGATGGCGGGCTTCGAGCTGATGACCTCGATCCAGTACGACATCCCGGTTATCTGGGTGATCTTCAACAACGGCGAATTCAACGTCATCAAGAAATTCCTCCTGAATCTCTTCGGGGATCAGGCCTTCATGCAGTTCACGAACCCCGATTTCATCAAATACGCCGAGGCATGCGGGGCGTTCGGCTGCCGGGTGGAGAAGCTCGAAGATTTCGACGCGGCCTTCCAGAAGGCGCTCTCCTGCGGCAAGGCGGCGCTCATCGACGTGGTGGTTGAATCGGAGGTCTATCCGCCGTTCGGTCTGGGGAAGGTGTAGCCTAAGTTACAAAGACACTAGGACACTAGGTCACTAAGACACTAGGTCGCCAGGACACTAGGTCACTAGGACACTAGGTGGGGGCGGTTGGCTTTGTACGGTATGGCGAGGCGGTTTCGCGCAGCACCGCTCGTCCAGGAAGTAAGAGCGGGGACACCGTGGCCGCTCGCATCTTCTACCTGCTGCTTAAAACCGCCCCGCCGGGGCACGACCATAATGCGATTGGGGCACGTAGCTTTCAGCGTCGGCAGTATCAAGAGGTCAGTGGCATTCTACGGGAAGCACTTCGGGATGCGTCTCGCCGCCGTTTACCGGGATAAAGACGCGGGGATGATTATCGCCATCCTCCAAAACCGCACCTCTTCCTTGGAACTCTTTGAGTTTAAAACACACAAGCGCCTTCCTCTTTACCGCAGGAGGCTCGACAGTGACTTGCATACTGTGGGAGTCAAGCACGTTTCCTTCGAGTCCGGCGATATTGCGGGGGTTTATCGGAAGTTCAGGAAGGCGCGGGTAGCCTTTGCGACGGACCTGAAGGCGTTCGCTGACGGGCGGAGGTATTTTTTCGTTAAAGATCCGGATGGGATCCTGGTTGAGGTGATGGAGCGTTAGTCAAAGGTCACGAGGACACTAAGTCACAAGGACACTAGGACACAAGGTCATAAGATTGTTTCAAGCTTTGGGTACAGGTAAAAGCAAAACAAAGAATAAAAGTTAAAGGATTAATTTAAAATTAATTTTAAAAGTATGAGACGTTGCAGGTAAGTCCGATAAACAGAGAACGGGAAGTGTAATTGAAGATAAAAACGATCTTTAGGGTAATTGGGATATTTTTTGCAATCGCAGGATTTTATGGGGGTAAGGCTGATCAATTCCCTTTCGTTTTAAGGTTAGTTAAAAG
Organism: uncultured Planctomycetales bacterium; assembly: GCA_964579435.1. GTDB lineage: Bacteria > Omnitrophota > Gorgyraeia > Gygaellales > Profunditerraquicolaceae > CAZOGI01. The sequence continues at coordinate 13,144 of CAZOGI010000013.1, read as the reverse complement.
CGAATATGTAAACATTGAAAAAGGAATAAAGGTTCTTGTAGAGAAAAAGGCTCTCGTGCCTGAGGATATTGGTTTTAAAGAAATCACGAATTTATTAAGGGGAAAACTAGAACCTCAAGAGTTAGCAAAACAGGCAATCTTTGAGAAAATTCAGCTTGGAAATCGAGGATTTCGCGTTGATGAAGTCGAGGGGAAATCTTTTGCTGAAATCGAAATATATATTCGCAATTCTCCGGTGCTGAAGTATGATATTAAAATTTTGGAAAAAGAAATACAGATGGATCTTTATAGACAAATATTGGATATGTCTGTTATCCTTTTTTGGTTGGGTATTGTGATTAATTCCGTTTTGATTATTCCATGGAAGACGAAGAAACAGTTGAAGGTTGCCGAGGAATGAAAAAGCTGCATTCGACTGACGATTTCCGGGTTTTATTTCTCTTTTTTTACCTGTGACCTGTGACCTAGTGACTTAGTGTCCTAGTGACCTGTACTAAGGAGGTCCCGAATGACGAAGTCAATCTTCAAACTGCCCGATGCGGGCTCTATCAAATGTTTTGACCGACAAGGCCGTGAAATTACCGTCAAGCCCGGCGATGAGCTCTGGGGTCAGAACGGTTGTTTTACGGTCAACCCGATGTCCTTCGCGAAACGGGGCAAAACCGGAAAGTCCCTTGCGGATGCCGCGTCCTGGGAAGAGGGCTTGCGCACCGTCGCCGATAACAACACCGGCCTGGTCTGGGAAATCAAATCCCCCCGCAAAGGCGACGTCAATTACTGTCTCGATCGCTATACCTGGAAAGAGGCGCAGGAGAAATACATCAAAGCCCTCAACAAGGCCGCATACGGGGGGTTTAGCGACTGGCGCCTGCCGAACAAGGACGAGCTGCGCTCGATCATCGATTACGGCAGGACCAACCCCGCGGTCGATCCCCGGTATTTCCCCAATACGCAGAGCGATTTTTACTGGACCAGCGTCCCCTATAACATGCAGAAGCCGTTTGTCTGGGGGATCTTTTTCGGCCTGGGCAGCGGTATCTGCTATGCCCCTTCCAGCCGGCGGTTTGTGCGCGCGGTGCGCGGCGGCACGGCCAAACTCTTCGGCGTCCAGGCGCCTTCGCGTTTTACGGACAACGGCGACGGCACGGTCACCGATTCCCTCACCGGCCTCATGTGGCAGAAGGGGGAGAATGAGCGCATGGACTGGTATGCGGCACTGAAGAGCTGCCGAGCGATGCGCCTGGCCGGCCACGACGACTGGCGCCTGCCGAATCTCAAGGAGCTCAACACGATCCTGAACCTGGACTACACCGGCGGCTGGTGGTACTTCAAGGATTTCTTTCCCGCCGACGGATTGAAGCCTCCGCTCCTGCATTATTTCTCGTCGACCCCCTATGAGGGCATTTACGTCTGGGTGACGAATTTCTGTTTCGGCTACGACGGGTATTACGCCAGCAAGACCGCCCAGCTGCTCTTTCGCGCCGTGCGTAACGTCAATGAGCCGGCGCAGGAGGCACGGACAGTTTTTTCGTTCCCCGATTCGGGCCAGAAAAGCTGTTATGACGAGAACGGCGCCCTTATCCGCGCGCCGAAAAGGGGAGAGCGGTATTACGGCCAGGACGGTTCGTATCGTATCAATCCGCTCTCTTTCACGAAGCTCGCAGACGGCGCACAGCCGCTTGCCGATACCGCCGCCTGGAAGGGCGGCTGGCGCATGGTCAGGGATAACAATACCGGTTTGATCTGGGAGCTCAAGTCCCCGGAAAAAACCGACCACAATTATAAAGGGTGCGCTTATACCTGGGAGGATGCGTTTAGTTTCGTCAAAGGGCTGAATACGCGCGGCTACGGGGGGTTCCGCGACTGGCGCCTGCCGAACCGCGAAGAGTTGCGCACGATCGTCGACTACAACGGCCAGATCCCGGCGATCGACTGGAAATTCTTCCCCGATTGCCTCCCGGCGTTCTATTGGGGAGATACCGAGAACAAGAAAGAGCCTGTTTTTGCCTGGGGGGTGTATTTTGCCTATGGCTGCGCGATCTGTTACCTGAAACATTTCTATTATCCGGTACGCGCGGTGCGCGGCGGCGCTTCTGCCGGTTTCGGCGGCATCGATCGTCCCGCGTTCAGGGATAACGGCGATGGTACGGTTACCGACGAGCTTACCGGTTTGATGTGGAAAAAGGATGAGTCGCCGAACCTGAACTGGGAAGAGGCGCTGCGGTACTGCGCCGGGCTGGATTGGGGCGGCCACAAGGATTGGCGTCTGCCGACGGTCCGGGAGCTGGGCAGTATCGTCGATCTTTCTTTTAAGGACAAAGTGTGGTATTTTAAGGAGTTCTTCCCCGGCACTCAGATTTCGCCGTTGGGGTTTTATTGGTCTTCAACCACCTACGGCGATACGTTCGGCTGGGGATGCAATTTCCAGTTCGCGTATGACGGCTACTACGCCGGCAAGAAGGAGGGGCGGTATCCTTTCCGGCCGGTGCGCAGTTGCAAGGGGAGAGGGTTTAACGGAGTTTCTAGTCTCTAGTTTCTAGTCTCTCGTTGTTTAGCGACGAGGGGACAGATGCAAAAGAGCACAAGCGCACAAGGAAAGACAGCCCGAGGTTTTCACTTGCAACTAGAAACTAGAAACTTGCAACATCTTGTGTCTTGTGTCATGTGTCCGGTGTCTTAAGAGGAGGTTCAACTCCATGCACGCATTTCTCGCTAAAGCAAGCATTCTCTCCATATCGCTCTTGACGGTCATGGCCTCGGCGGCGATATCGCCGGCTTTGGCCAAGATCAGCCAGGCTTTCCCGGGAGTGGATAAGACCCTGATCAAGCTGGTGTTGACTTTGCCGTCGCTCTTGATCATTCCCTTCAGCATCCTCGCCGGGCAGCTGGTGCGCAAGATGCGCAAGAAAACGATCCTCTTTATCGGGCTCGTTATCTACTTTCTGGGCGGAGTAGGAGGGGCGTTCGCCCAAACGATCACGCAGCTCCTGGTTGTCCGCGCTTTTTTCGGCATCGGCGTCGGTCTGATCATACCGCTTTCCACCAGCCTCATCGCCGATTTTTACCAGGGTCCGCAGCGCGCCAAGATGATGGGCTTGTCCGGTTCGGTGTCGCATCTGGGAGGGGTCATCTTTCTTTTGGTTTCCGGATGGGTCGCCTGCATCAGCTGGCGCTATGCCTTCGGCGTCTACGGACTTTCCCTTATTATTTTCCTGATGGTGTTGTTTTGGCTGCCGGAACAGCCTTCCCAGAAAGCGGCCGGGCCGGTCAAGGCAAAATTGCCGCCGGGCGTTTACTGGTGCGCCTTCCTGGGGGCTTTGATGATGGTCGCTTTTTACGCGGCACCGACGAACCTGGCGCTTTTTATCGAGAGCGAGCGGCCGATGTATACCAGCACCGTGCCGCTTTTCGCCGATCGTGCCGAGCTTGAGGCCTGCCTCGCCGCGGGGACCGTCTCATCGGTGACCCGGGATATCTTCGCCCGGAACAATATTGTCCTTTCTCCCGCGGCTTCCCTGGAGGCTTTGGAACCGAACAAGACCTGGTCGATCGTCGACCGGCGCAAGCGTTTTATCGTGCGCAAGGAAGAAAAAGGCCTGGTCGTTGCAAGCGAGCGGCTGGGCAGGCCCGGGATCTCCGGGATGTTCCTCTCGACGATGACCTTTACCGGCATCATATCCGGGATCATCCTGGCAGCGTTGATCCGGATCTTCGGGCTCTTCTCGCCGGCGTTGGGTATCGGGGCGATGGCCGCAGGGTACGCCCTTTTGGGGAACGCCAAATCGCTTCCCCCGGTATTCCTGGCGATGCTCTGCATCGGGTTCAGCTCCGGGGTGCTGATGCCGATGCTGCTTTTGCAGGTGGCGAAGCTCGCCCCCGATATGTCGCGGGCAATGGCGATGGCCATCGCCAGCGTCGGGGTTTACTTCGGGCAGTTCATCTCGCCGGTCGTCCTTAAATGGGTTACTGAACTCTCGGGGCCGGGAGACGCATTCCGCCAGCAATTCAACTTCCTGGCGCTGGGGTTGGGCATCGCCACGGTGCTGGCAGTGATTTCGGCGTTCATCGATATGAGCAGGGGCGTCAAGGCTGATGCGGCGGGGGTTGTGAAACATTAATTAGTGAAGGAAGTTAGGAGTTAGGAGTTTTAAGGTTTTGCATTTGCTCCTGACTCCAAGCTCCAAACTCCAAACTTTTCCAAGGACAGGGAGGAAGAAACCATGCAGAGTCGAAAGTGGAGAGTGATTTTAGCGGTCGTCGTTTTATTAAGCGCGCCGGCGGCAAGCTTTGCCAGCCACCTGCAGGTTACCGATGCGCTGGTCCGCACGGTCGATACCGCCACTAAGACCGCGGTCATCGAATGCAAGGTCGCTTGGGATAATTCCTGGAAAGACGCGATCAATTGCGACGGGGTATGGCTTTTCGCGAAATATCAGTCCGGCGGGATCTGGAAGCACGTGAACCTTGCCGGTTCAAGCGCCCAGGGGTTCGATTATACGGATCAGACCCCGGCGAAATGCTCCAAAGGCGATGCCGCGGACCTGGGGATGTGGGTGCCTGCCGAGGGCAAGGGGGCATTCCTTTTCCGTGCGAAAGGCAAAGGTTCTGTTGTCTCCAAAGACGTGCGTCTGTCCTGGAATTACGGCAAGGCGGGCCTCAGCGATGCCGATATCGTCAAGACCGCAGTCAAGGTCTTCGGCCTGGAGATGGTGTATGTGCCGCAGGATAAGCACTATGTCGGCGACCCGAAAGGCCCGGATGGCCCGGATAACTGCCTCTACGTCTATCCGAATAACGGGGCCTATCTGATCAAGTCCGAAGATCCGATCACCGTCGATAAAGCGGACGGGGCGCTCTACTGCGACCAGGACAACCCGCGCAGCCGCGAAGATGCGCCTTTTACGATCCCGAAGGATTTCCCGAAAGGGTACAATGCGTTCTGGGTCATGAAATACGAGCTCACCTCGCAGCAGTTCTGCGATTTCCTGAATGCCCTGACGCGCAAGCAGCAGCAGAGCATGGTTGAGTCCGATATCAGCCAGGACCAGATCAAGAATTATTACGTCAAGACCAACAGCGAAGAGGAGCATCTGCGCAACAGTATCGTCGTCGCCAAGAGCGGCAACGGCACCGCCGAGCCGGTGAAGTTCTATACCTATGCCCCGGCGCGGGCCGTCAATTTCATGTCCTGGTCAAACATTACCGCCTTTGCCGATTGGGCGGGGCTGCGTCCGGTTACCGAGCTGGAATACGAAAAGGCGGCGCGCGGGCCGGGTGAGCCGCTGGCGGATGAGCTGGCCTGGGGAGTGGGGATGGACGATCTGGCCAGGATCGGCCGCGCCCAGACCTTTGACGGCGCCGACGGGAGCGGATTCGAGAAGAAGGTCCCGCAGAAGGGTGTGGTCAATGCCTGTTACGGCGGCGGCATCGCTCCGTTTGACGTCGGCAAAAAGACCGTACCCGACAATCCGGGGTTCGAAGGCCCGGTCACCGGAGAGTTGTTCGAGAACAGCATGCAGGGAGACGTTCCCGAGCGGATCAACGCCGGGGCTTCGTATTACGGGGTGCGCAATCTAAGCGGCAACTGCTGGGAGCGTTGCATCACGATCGGCCATAATCTGGGTCGTATCTACGACGCCAAGCACGGCGACGGAGAGCTGGATGCCGACGGTTTCGCCAACGTCTCCAACTGGCCGGGCAAGGACGGAGCCGGAGCCGGCAACCGCGGCGGTGTCTGGTCAAGTCCTGCGCCCAAGTACCTGCGTCTGGCGCTGCGTTTTGCCGCGAATTTCCCGAAGAGCGAGGACGGAAAGAATAGCGGATGCAGGGTGGGGTATTAAAGACACATGACACAAGTAAAATCTAGGGAAGTTTAGGTAAAAATAAAAGAAAAAAAAGTAAAGAAAGGTATTAAAAGTAAAAATAAGTAAGAGTGTAAAAAAATAAGGTAGTATCGTCGTCGATGAAAAGGAGTAAAAATGAAAAAAACGATCCTGTCGGTCATCGTGCTGGGCGGATTGATCGCCGCGGTGTTCCTTTTTTCTCCCTGGCAGGCGCGCCGCTGTGAAACTGCCGTCCCCGCAGCCGATTCCGCTCCTGCCTCAGGGCTGCAACTGGTTAAGGTGCCTGCGGGCAGCTTCGAAATGGGAGGAGACTACGGGAATGCCCAGCCGAAACGCACGGTGAAGCTCTCCAACGAGTTCTTGATGAGCAAGTTCGAGATCACCAACCAGCAATTCGTGGACGCGCTGAATTATGCCTTTGCCAAGGGCTACCTTGACCGCACGGCGCTGGAAAAAGAGAAGCAAGAGGCCCGCGGCGTATCCAAATCGCCGCAGAAATACCAGGATGTTTCTGACGAGGATTCGCAGATCCGTTTCAGCGACGGGAAGTTCAGCTGCCTCCCGGGCAAAGAACAGTATCCGATCGTCGAAGTGACCTGGTACGGGGCGGCGTTCTTCTGCAACATGCTCAGCGAGCGCGAAGGCCTCAGCCCGCTCTACAATCTGGATGACTGGTCCTGCCAGGTCTACGGAAAAAACGGATACCGCCTGCCGACGGAAGCCGAATGGGAATACGCGGCCTCCTTCGATGATAACCGCCTCTATCCGTGGGGCAACGATGCCCCCCCGGCAGGAAAGGCGAATGTGCTGGGATACGCCCGCGTGATCATGCCTGTCGGTTCCTTCCCTGCGTCGGACTCCAAGCTGGGGATCAGCGACCTGGCGGGTAACGTCGCCGAGATGTGCAACGACTGGTATTATGACAGCTATGAAGGGGCGGCAGCTAAAGATCCCATCGGCCCGGGGCCGGTGCTGCTCTTGAACCTTCCGGTCTTCAAGGAGTTCCGCCCGATGAAGGTCGTGCGCGGCGGTTCATACCTGTTCGATGCGGATTTCCGCAAAGGCATGGGCGCGCCGTTCATCATCGATTGGGTCGTCAAAAAGGATTCGATCACGACCCGTTTCCGGAGTTTCGATTACCGGATGCTTAGCCGCGACACCGAGGGTTTCCGCGTCATCAAGACCGTCGCCACGCCTTCGACCCAGCCGGCAAGGAGTATCGGGGAAAAATGAAATGCTTCGTCATCGGTTGTTTAGTCGCTGCGGCGGCGTGTTGGTCCGCCTCTGCGGGAGCGGCGCTGATGGGCCCCAACCAGCAGCGGTGCCTCCAGCAGGAGATAAAGTACGTTTCGGGGAAGGACTGCGTCTGGTTTACCGCCGATGACGCGGTCTATTCGTACGCGCGGTATGCCCTGGATGAATCGGGCCGGATCCTCAAAAAGACCGAGTTTGTCCCCGGCCGGGACCGCGTCGGGTTCACCGCGGACGATGAGATCGTCGATTACCAGGTGTATGCGTACGCCCAGGAGCGCCTTGTCCGCACGGTGACCTACAGTTCCCGGGGGCCGGATAAACGCTGGTTCACCCGCGATGACCGCGCCGGCTTCCACACCGATTTCGAATACGATTCCCAGGGCCGCCAGATCCGTTCCACCAAGGACCTGCGCCGTAACGCGCCCGCATCGTACATCAACTACGAGTACGACGCGGCGGGTTTTCTGGTGCGCGACATCGAATATGGCTCCGCGGGAGCGGATGAGGAGTGGTTCACCGCGGATGACGAGATCGCCAAGTACCATACCTTTTCCTATGCGCAGGCAGGGCGGTCCTTGAGGATCACCGAGTACGAGGGAAGGCACGGCGGCCGGGGGGTCGACGGGCGATGGTTCACGCAGGACGATATGGTCTACCAGGCCAAGGAGTGCGAGTTCGACTCAAACGGCCACCGCGTGCGCGAGATAAAACATCTGGAGAATGGCCCGGACCAAACCTGGTTTACGGGAGACGACGAGCTGCAGTATTATACGGTTTTTTCCTATATCCACGGGGACAAATGTTGAAAGCGGCCCCGGCGCAGGGGGGACGATGAAAAAAATTCTCTTCCACCGGGTCCGCCACGAGAAGGTTGCCTCTGCTTACCGGCAGCAGGCGGCGTACCTGCGCACGGTCTGGCACGACGGTTCGTTCGGCATCGAGCGGCTGGTGCGTCTTTTCCTGTGCCTGAGCGCGTTTCTTTTTCCGCTCCTGCTGATCCGCGAGGTCGCCGGCCGGTGGGGGGGGATCGCCCGGCGCCTGGCAGTGGAAGGCTACACCGTCGGCAAGCTCCTCTTTCCCCTGGCCGTATTGGCGTTTCGCTGGTACGTGCATCCTGCGGTACTCTGGGGCACGGCCTATCTCCTGGCCGAGACGGTCTTGAATGTGGTCAGCTTCGTCTTCCTCTGCGATGTCATCGCCTCGCCCATTTCCTATGCCCGTTCGGTGCTGCTTTTGTGTTTGCACTATCTGGAAGTCGTTCTGGATTTCGCGGTCTTCTACATCGGCCTGGGGGTCTTGAGCGAACCCGTCGGCAGGATAACCGCGGTCTATTTCAGCATCGTCGCCAATACCACGGTGGGTTTCGGCGATATTTACGCGCGCGGGCCTGCGGGGCAGCTCCTGGTCATCGTACAGCTGGGCATCGGCGTGCTCTTTGTGGTGGTGCTCATCAATTATTTCTCGACCAAAGCCCATGTGGCGCCGTCCGCTCACGCGCCTGATGCAGGGGCACAGTAAATCTCTTGACAAAAAGACCCCCTTTCTATAAGATAACAATAATAAATATCTAATGAGTACCAGGCATTTAGGGACAGCGCGTACTCTTATCCCGATACAGGCACGACAAAAGAGGAGGTAAGATGTCCAAGAAGAGCTGGGGCCGCGCAGGGATCTGTTTACTGTTTTTGGCTTCCTTTATTTTGAGCATAACGGTCTGTTTCACGGACGTTTTCGCCGCCGATGCGGACGGCGCCGATGAAGACAGCGACATCAACAAGCGGGTCGCCGCCAGCCTGGCGCAGAAGAGGGATAAGGCTCCCGTGATCAGCGTCCAGGAGCGCATCGAGTCGATCCGGCCCAAGCCTGCCCTTCCCGAAGAGGCGGTCCTGATCCGCGAGCTCAATGTCATCGGCTCCACGATCATCGCCGAAAAAGCGATCCTGAAGCTCAAAAAGCTCTATACGAACCGCAAGGTCCGCGGCAAAGAGATGCAGCAGATCGCCGACCGCATTACCCGCGCCTACAGCCGTCACGGTTTCATCACCTCTTACGCGTATGTGGTCGCCGAAAAGCTCAACGACGGGGTGTTGGAGCTGAAGGTCGTCGAAGGCAAGACCGGCACCGTCACCATCCAGGGGAACAAGTATTTCTCGACCAAGGTGCTGCGCAAAAAGATCCCCCTTGAAGAGGGCGGCCCCTTCAACATGATCGAGCTGACCCGCGGGCTCTCCAAGATCAACCGCCACCGCGACCGCAAGGCCAGCCTGAAACTCGACCCGTCCGCGGACGGAACGGTAACCGACATTACGATCACCGTCAAGGATAACCTGCCGTTGCACACGATCCTGGCGGCCGACAACTACGGTTCCGAATACATCCTCTACAAGCGCTATAAGGTTTATTTCATCCATAACAACCTCACCGGGCACGACGATTCGGCGAGCATCAAGATACAGCGCACCGAAGGCGATGCCCACCAGCTTGCCGACCTCGATTACTATATCCCCCTCAGCAATAACTGGAAATTGCTGTTTTATATCATGCCGTACAAGACCGAGGTTTATTACTACAAAGACAACAAGGATACGGATTTCGAGAAGCATGCCCGTAAGTCGTATTTCAATTTCTATCAGACGCTTATCGACGAGCCGGACTGCGAATTGGTCTCCAGCTACGGATTCGTCTATAAGGATATTCACTGGTATTCCCGCAAGGAAAAGATCGTCTGGGACAATCCGACCGCGCGCGACCGTTTCCGCGCCCTCATGTGGGGCATCGATTTCAACCGTGCCGACCGTTACGGCCGCTGGGTTATCGCCAATGACCTTGAGGTCGGTATTGCGCGCATGTGGGGAGGCGCGACGCACGAAGACGATATGTCTTCGATCCAGGGGGCGGGAGGGGATTATGCCAAAAACCACTTGGTTGTTGCCCGGCGCCAGAAGCTTTTCCACGGCATCGATTTCATCGCCAAGACCCACTGGCAGATGACGAATAAGCCCCAGCCCGGCGTCAACGTTTTTAGCGTCGGCGGTTTCATGGGGGTCATCGACAACCGCGGTTTCCCGCGCGCGCAGGCGCCCGGAGACAACGGCCGTTCGATCACCGTCGGCTTCACCTTCCCGCCGTTCGGCGTCCCGCGGAACATCAATGTCCCGTATTCCAAGACCAAACTGTACGATTCGCTGCAGTTCTTCACCTTTTTTGACTGGGCGCAGCCGATCCTGAAGGCGCCCCGTCCGGCGACGGACATAAACGATCCCGTCAACGACAAGAAGATCACCACCTGGCGTTCGGCCGGGACCGGGTTTGCCTTTAACGTACCCGACCGCCAGTTATCGGTGCGCATCGATCTCGGTTGGCCGCTTAACCATGTCGTCGGCAAAGACGGCGACCATATGCACCTGTGGTGGTCGGTTTCCAAGGGATTTTAAGGCGGAGGCCGTCGATGAGAACATTTCCTATCAATATAAAAAGGGAGAAGAGAGCAATGAACACGTACGGCATTCGCTTGGTCGTCTTTCTGTTCTTCGTGCTCGGCGCATGCACGTTTGCCCGCGCCGCCGAGATCATACATCTGGAAGGGTCGGTGCAGGTGCAGGATGCCAATTCCGACGAGTGGCGGGCCGCCTCGGTCGGGATGACCCTCAAGGAGGGCGATCGCGTCCGCACGGCGCGCCGCTCGTCGGTCGATATCGTGCTTGACGGCGCGCGCAAGAATACGGTGCGCATCGAGCAGAAAGCGCTGGTCACCCTGAATTCGTCGGTCGCCGGCGAAATGGACCGCATCGATCTGTCCCGGGGCAAGGTCTACGCCAACCTCGAAGGCCTCAAGGCCGAGCAGGGGTTCGAAGTGACCACCCCCAGCGCGGTCGCCGGGGTGCGCGGCAGCTCCTACAGCGTGTATGCCGAGCGTGACGCCGACGAGGTGCAGGCTCTTAAGGACAGTGTCTTCATCAAGGCCTATGACGTCGATAAGAACGTGGTGGGCGAACTGGTCCTGCCGGAAGGGTTCAAGACGTTCATCGAACGCTTCGAAGGGCCGGGCAACCTGATACAGATGACGCTGCGCGACGTTGACCGCGGCGATACGGTGGTAGACGATCTCTCTTCCCGCGCCGAGGGCCGCCAGAGCATGCGCGCCGAGCGTGAAGCCCGGTTAGAGCAGGAGCGTCAGGAGCAGCAGCAGAAAAAGACCGAAGCGGAGAAGAAGTTCGAGGATCTCCAGAAGAGCGGTCAGGGCGCCGAGCAGCAGGTCGCCGACCAGCTGCAGGAACTCAAGGATCAGGTTGACGACAGCACCGCGGATAACCAGATCGAAGAGCTGCGCAAAGACAGCGAGTGCAGCGAACATATCGTGGTCCATTAAGCATTCGGGCAGATGATTATGAACGACGTATTCATTCGAGAACGAGGAGGCCGTATGAAAAAAACGTTTTTGCTCGCGATGCTTACGCTGGCGTTTTTCGTCGTGCCGGCGGTGAGTTTCGGGGTTGAGATAACCGAAGAGGAGATCACTCCCCGGACCCGCAAGATCTATATCGATCCGGAGGACGAGCGCCCGTTTTTCGAGCGGGGGGAGACCAAGAATGTCCTTTCGGTCACCCAGGGTTACGATAACAACTCCCATCTGGACAGCAAACGCGACGGGGATGCGTTCACCCAGGTCTACTACCGCACGACCTTCACCTCCCCGATCAACGAGCGCAAAAAGGGCATTCTTGAATATGAGCTGATGAGCCTCCTCTACTGGGGGGAGAGCAGCTTGAGCGTCGTCAAGAACGCCGCCTATATCGGCATCGAGGACAAGTTCAACCGTAACATCACCCTCTCGGCCCGGTATGTCTTCGACTGGTACGAATACACCAGCAACGGCAACGACGATTTCGCCGAGAACCGGCTGGAATTAAAGGCCCGCCAGGAGCTGCCGAACAAGATGTTCCACGCGCTCAATTACTCCTTCGGGTACCGCAACTTCAACGGCCGGCATACCCGTACCAGCGCCACTACCTACAGCGATAAAAAGCGCGATGACGAGCGTAACACCGTCGGTTATGAAATAGGTAAGTATTTCGTCAACAACATGCTCAAGGCCGATTACTCCTTCTACCGCAACAACTCGGACGAAACGTACCTGCACTATTACGACTACGATTCGCACAAGTACGGCCTTTCGCTGACGCATCTTTTCAACAAGAAGCTCTTCGGGCTCCTGGCGTATTCGCACCAGCTGCGCGATTTCCGCAACCGCACGCTTTCGCTGGACGCCAATGCCAAGGAGTGGGACCGCACCTACCTGGTCTCCAGTGCCCTCTACTACAACCTGAGCGAGTCGTTGACGCTGGGATTGAGCTATTCCTGGCGCGAGAATAAGTCGAATGAGCCGATCGAGAATTACGCGGGCTCCCTTATCGCCGTCTCGACGTATTATCGGTTCTAAAAGGGTGTTTGCATAGTCTCAACCGACGGGCCCCCGCAACACGGGGGCCCGTTTTGGCGATGGGTGCGTCTCTCTGAAAAGGAGCGGGTCGATGGTGCTGCGCGCAGCTGTTTTGGCAGGGATGCTTTGTTTGAGTGTCGTCTCGGCAAAGGCAGCCGAGGTTATTTATGTCCAAGGTGGCGTGCAGATGGCCGGCAGCGGTTCCGAAGAGTGGAAGAACCTGGAAACGGGGATGCGCCTGACGGGCGGGGAGCGCATCCGGACGGCGCGGCGCGGCTCAGCCGATATCGCGCTGGATGAGGCCAGGGACAATATCGTGCGTGTGGCGGCGAATACGCTGGTGCTGCTGAAGACCGACGCCGCCGGAGTGCTGGGGCAGATCGATCTTTCCCGGGGAACGGTGTACGCCAAGATCGAAGGCCTCAAGAGCGGCCAGGTATTCGAGGTGACGACTCCCAGCTCGGTTGTCGGCGTGCGGGGGACGGCGTTCCGCGTCGTCTCCTCAAGCAGCGAGGACGAGATCTCGGCGTACGAAGAGAGCGTGTATCTGAATTCTTTCGGCGCCGACAAGAAAGCGATCTCCCGGATGCGCGTCCTGGAAGGTCTC
>CAZOGI010000012.1:0-73896 GCA_964579435.1 uncultured Planctomycetales bacterium | reverse complement strand
CTGACGCAATGCTCCCGTAAAGACAACCGTCTTGTCCGCCAGCGGCCCGGGCGCGCCCCGGGGCGCTGCCGCCCCCGGCTCCCGGAAAGAAAGACCCGCCTCCTGCAGCGCGGCGACAAGTTGGCGCGTCTGCTTTTGCGAGAAGAATTGCCCGACCGAAGCGGAAACAACCGGACCGATCTCATCGAGCGCTTCCAGCTGTTGCGGCGTCGCGGCGATCAGATGCTCCATCGTCCGGAACGCCTGCGCCAGCAGGTACGCTGCCTTTTCGCCGACATGGCGGATACCCAGCGCGAAAAGGAGGCGCGAGAGCGGCCGCGTTTTGCTTTGCTCGATCGCCTCGCGCAGATTGCGCGCCTTCTTCTCCTTGAAAAGCTCCAGGGTCAGGAGTTCCTGCTCTCCCAGCCGGTAGATATCGGCGACCGAAGCGACCATGCCGCGCTCCACCAGCTGGGCGATCACCGATTCCCCCATGCCTTCGATATCCATCCCGGCGCGCGATGCGAAATGGAGCAGGCGCCGTTTCAGCTGAGCCGGACAGAACGGATTGATGCAGCTGTACGCTACCGCTCCTTCTTTTTCTTTGGCGACCGCCCCCGCACAGACCGGACACTGGCGCGGCGCCTGCACCGCAGGGCCGCCGGCACTCCTGACCACCTTCACGATCTTGGGAATAACCTCGCCGGCCCGCTCGATAAGCACCGTATCGCCTTTCTTGATGCCCAAGCGCCGGATCTCATCGAAATTGTGCAGGCTCGCGTGGCGTATGGTTACCCCTGCACACTCAACCGGCAACACCTCGGCCGTCGGGGTGATAACGCCGGTCCTGCCGACGTTCAGATGGATCGCCACGACCTCACTCGTCGCCTGGGCCGCCGGGAATTTGTACGCCACCGCCCAGCGCGGGCTTTTCTGCGTGGCGCCGAGAGAACGTTGCGCGGCGATCTCATCCGCCTTGACCACGACCCCGTCGATCTGATACGCAAGCTCGAGGCGGCGGGACTGCCACTGCTGACAAAACTCCTTCACCTGCTCGATCGTGGCGCAGACGCGCAGATGTTCGTTGGTGCGTATCCCCCAGGCCCGCGCCTGTTCCAGGAAACGCGACTGGCTCTCGAACGACACCCCCTGACAGGCACCCAGGGAATGGGCGTAAAATTGCAGGTGCCGCCCCGCTACCAGAGCCGGGTCCAACAGCTTCAGGGAACCGGCAGCGGCATTGCGCGGGTTCGCGAAAAGCTCCTCGCCCTCCGTTTGACGCTCCTGGTTGAGCCGTTTGAAATCGGCGGTGGCCATATAAACCTCGCCCCGGATCTCGATCTCCTCGGGATACGGTTCCTCCCGCAGCAGCAGCGGCACGGCGCGGATCGTCCTGATGTTGGCGGTCACGTCTTCTCCGCGCTCCCCGTCCCCGCGCGTCGCCGCACGCAGGAGTTTACCGCGGCGGTAGGTGAGGCTGGCGCTGACGCCGTCGATCTTCAGCTCCGCCACCAGGCGCGGCGGCCTGCCGAGGATACGCACAAGCCGCTCCTGCCAGGAGACCAGCTCGTCGAAAGAATACGTATTATCCAGGGAGAGCATCCGCTCCCCGTGGGCAACGGGAGCGAATCCCTGAGAGACCGCCCCTCCCACGCGCATGGTCGGCGAATCGTCGCTGCGCAGATGGGGAAAACGCTCCTCCAAATCTTTGAGTTGCCGCAGCAGCGCATCGTACTGGGAGTCGGAGATCTGGGGCTGGGCGCGGACATAATAGAGATACTCGTGCCGGCGCAGCTGCCGGCGCAACGACTCGATCTTTCGGTGCGGATCCTTCATCTCACTGCCCTCGCAAGAGCCGCTCCCCCAGGCAACGGGGAAGTCCCGCCTTCAGGATCGCCGTGCAGGCACCGCGGTGATCGTAGGCGACCCGACGCAAACTGATGCGCCGTGTTTCGGTATCGTAGAGCGCATACGCAGCCGCCGGATCGCAGTCCCGCGGCTGACCGACGCTGCCGACATTGATCAGGGCGCGGGAGCCTGCTTCAAGCTCAAGCTCCGTGACCCGGACCTGGACCACCGCGCCTGAGACCTCTCGCACGAACATCCCTGCGATATGCGTATGCCCGATAAAACACAGCCCGGCATCCGAACGTTTCAACTCTTGGCGGGCTTCGGCGCATCCGTAAACGTAACGGAACTCTTCGGGGGCGCTCAAACTGCCGTGCACCAGGATACCGCCGGGGATCTGGGCAACCAGAGGCAACCCGGACAGAAAAAGACACTCCTGCGCTGAAAGCTGCGCGCGCGTCCAGTCAACGGCTGCGGCGGCATCGGCGTTAAAAAAAACGGGGCTGAGGGTACCGGCGCATGCCCAATCATGGTTACCGGCAACCGTAACGGTCCCGAGAGAACGCAAGCGACGGATACATTCCTTCGGCGCGGCGCCGTAACCGACGATATCCCCGGCGCAGGCGAATGCGCCCGCCTTCTGCGCGCGGGCATCTGCGATGACGGCATCCAAGGCCTCTGCATTCGCATGAATATCCGCGAATACGGCGTAACGCATCAGAAAACGATCGAAAAATCGCGGAACTCACCCGTCGCCGGCAACCAGTCAACCCGGCTATCGGCGATATACCGGTCAAAAATCGATTGTATCCTGCCTAACAAAGACTCCAATGAATCCGGCGAGCCCTCGGCAACCAGTTCCACCCGCCCGTCGGCATGGTTCTTGACCCAACCGCACACCCGCAGAGAACGCGCCAGGTCAAGGACGGTATAACGGAATCCCACGCCCTGGACCTTGCCGGAATAAAATACCTCGATGCGTTTCTTCATAGGACGGTGGGAACCGCCGTCGTTTACCGACAGCAGGTTATTTTCGGCACCGGCGCTTCCTGAACGATACGCCGGTTGTGATGGTAGAGAAAAGCGGTTAAAAATCGGGGGAGTGGGACTTGAACCCACGACCTCAGCGTCCCGAACGCTGCGCTCTAGCCAAACTGAGCCATCCCCCGCAGTCTATTCTGTAGTCAGGAGTTAGGAGTAGGGAGTGAGGAGTATACCATGCGGTCCTCGACTTTTACTCCCGATTAAAAAATGAGCAGAAAATCTATTAGATTATAACAAAAAAGAGACCCGCGTGCAACTTCATCTTTCGGGCAACGGGCTGCGGAGCCGCCAATAGCGGCAACGGACACGCGCGTCCTCGGTTATCTTGATCTGGCTTTCTTTGGAGACAGTGACCACCGCGTGCCAGATATCCCGGTGGAGCACTACCGGCCGGTCCAACCGGAAACAGCGGATACGCTGCGGCGACGGCCGGTCGCTGACCAACAACAACGCTGCCCCGCTCACCGGCTCGAAACTCTCCAGGACCCCCGGATGTTGTTCCATGCGCCGCACCTGCCGCTCCCGGACCACCAGGAAAGCGATCCGCCACCCGACCGGCTTGCGCTCGCGGCAGACGATATGAAAAAGATTCCCGCGGCGCGGGGCGCGCGACTTGCGGGGATACTCGATGAGCTTTCCGAACCGGGCAAATGCCCGCACGCTGATGCGATCGATCCTCATGATGCCTTTCTCCTGCCCCGGAAGCCGCTCGGGTCCGTTATTCACGCAAGCCGCTGGAGGTGCGGCCTAACAGAAAATAAAAAACGAGGTTGTGCGCCCAGGAACTGTATTCCTGCAGGATCCGCTTTATGTCCCGTTCGCTCCTCCACCAGGAGGCTGGCTCGTAGAGCGTGTTAACGGCGGTCACATGGTAGATACGGATGCCCGTTCCCTTCATCATCGCGCGGAAGATCTGCAATGCCCGGCGCATGTGATAGGTGCTGGTCACGATCAAGACGCGCGTGTAACCGTTTTGCAGCGCATATTCCTTCACCGCGCGCGCCTCTTCGAATGTAGAGGTCGCCCGTTGCGGCGCAAAACGGATCGCCTTCTCGGGGACGCCGAAAGAGGCGAACGCCTTGTAGGTGAACGTGCGGTTGTCGCTGTCACGCACGCCGAAGATGCGCAGAGAAAACTGTTCATACGCGGCAAGGGCGTCGTTCTCGGGAGGCAAGACGACGCATACCTGTTCTGCCGTGCCTTCTTTATAGAGCGCGGCGGCCTGCGCGAAGCGGAATGGCGCATCTCCCCACAAAGGGACGATGCAGTCCGCCTGGCCGATCGTATCCTCCGCCAGGAGCGCCGTTGCCGGCAGCGGCAGCCAGAAACGGGCGGTCACCACCGCCAAAAACACCAAGACACAAAAAAGCCCCCCGGCCCGTAACAGGCGGCTCCGTCTTTGCGTTTTCGTATGCATCAACGCAGGCGAAATGCCAAATCAAGCAGCGTCCTGACCAGGAATGACCGGAGAAAATAAATCGCCAGGAACGCCAGTATCGGGGAAAGATCGAGGCCGATACGGTAGGTAAACGGCAGGAATTTCCGGAACGGGTACAGGAAAGGTTCGGTCGATTTATGCAGAAACTGGACGATCGGGTTGTACGGATCGGGGTTCACCCAGCTTAACAGGGCCCGGACTAAAATGAGCCAGTACAGGATAGTAAGCGCAATATCCAGGACATTTGCCGTCGCTACCAAAAAATTTGAGAGTATGAACATCCCGTTACCTTTGATCGCGTATGCTGCGGGCCGCGTGCGTACAGTATAGCACAACCGGCAGGAATCTTCACTACCCGCTCATGCGGCTGCCGCTGCCCCGCGGCAGCTTCGCCAGGACCGCATCGACCTTCCCCTGGATCGTCACCCGCTTATCCCTGCGGTCGTCGATCTTGATCACCGAAAAGATCCGCCGGACGCCCTCAGCGGCGAGCCGCTCGTGCATTGCCGCTGCGACGGCAAAAAGGCGTTTCAGCGAAGCGGACTGTACGAGCGTCCCCATCGCGGTGATCTGAAAAGAAATCCCGGGGGTATCCAGCAACACCCGCTCGCAGGCGGCTATAAAACTGCTCACCGAAGTACTTCTGGTCCCGATCGGGATGAAACTGATCTCCATAACCGGCATCGCAGTCTCCTCCGTGCTCGCCCGGCCGCCTACCGGCCGCTTTAATAATTCTCAGCCAATACCTCATAGAACGCCTGCGGGTGCTGGCACGCGGGACACTCCCGGGGAGCTTCGCTGCCCTCAATAACGTAGCCGCAATTGATGCAGTGCCATTTCACGGACGCCTTCCTCTTGAAAACGCTGCCGCTACGGACATGCTCGATCAGCGAACGGTACCTGGCTTCATGGAACCGCTCGACTTTCGCCACCTGCTCGAAGGAGCGCGCTGCCCCGGTAAACCCCTCCTCCTTGGCGACTTTGGCGAAATCCTGATAGATCGCCGTCCACTCCATCTTTTCGCCTTCCGCTGCGGCCTGTAGGTTCGTCAGGGTATCCTTGATCGCGCCGGAGGGATACGTAGCGGTGATCTCGGCCTCGCCCCCCTCCAGGTGCTTGAAGAAAACCTTGGCGTGCTCTTTTTCGTTCTCGGCAGTCTCGGCGAAAATATTGGCGATCTGCTCGTATCCCTCTTTGCGCGCGGCGCTGGCGAAATACGTGTAGCGGTTACGGGCCTGCGACTCTCCGGCGAACGCGGCCAAGAGGTTCTTTTCGGTCCGGGTCCCTTTCAATGACGGTGCCATAAACGCCTCCTTTTGCTGGTAACGGATCGGTTACTTTTTTCCCTTCGAGCGTACGCAGGCGGCGCAGCGGCCCCGTATCGCGACAGAAACGTCCAGGACCATGCCTCCCGTCTGTTTTTCTATGCGTGCCTTCAACCGGCTGTTCAACTCAGAAAATGTAATATCGGAAACATGCCCGCAGCGCTCGCAATAAAAATGGGCATGCTCCTGCGTTACCGCGTCAAAACGGACCGGCCCCTCGCCGAAAACCAGTGCCCGGACACTGCCCTGCCTGCACAAAAGGCCGAGGTTGCGATACACCGTCCCCAGGCTGATATGCGGCAGGTGCCGGCGCAGGGAACGCAGGAGCTGGCGCGCATGCGGGTGCGCACGCTCTGCGTTGAGCAACTCCAGTATCACCGTGCGTTGCCGGGTCTGTCTGCGAAGCACCACCCTGCTCCTTATTAGGAATAATTACCGATAATACCCTACCCCCTCGCCACTGTCAACCGCTTTTTCGAACCAAAAGGTATTGCGCAGGGCTCTGCGGCGGGTATACAATAAAGAAAGAAGGAGGCGCACGATGGAAAAAAAAGCTGCGATTATCTTGGCAGAAGGGTTCGAAGAGATTGAGGCTACCAGCGCCATAGACGTCCTGCGGCGCGGCGGCATCACGGTCTCGGTTATCGGCCTGGTCCAGCGCACGGTGCGGGGAAGCCGGGGCATCGTCGTCCAGGCAGAGACGACCCTCGCAGAATACGGCGGCGAGGCGGATTGCATTGTCCTGCCCGGCGGCATGCCGGGAGCCTCCCATCTGGCCGCTTCGGCGCCGCTCCAGAAACTCCTGCAGCAGATGGCCTCTTCAGGCAAACTGATCGCAGCGATCTGCGCCTCCCCCGCGATTGTCCTGGCACCCCTGGGGCTGCTTGACGGCAAAAAAGCGACCTGCTACCCGGGAATGGAAAGCTCCTTCTCTGCCTCAACCCGCCACTCGGCCGATCCGGTCGTTGTGGACGGCCAGATGATAACCAGTCGCGGACCCGGAACCGCCCTGCTCTTTGCCTTGGCGATCGTCGAGGCGCTTGTGGGCAAGGACAAGGCGCGCCAGGTTCGTGCCGGACTGCTCCTGCCGTAAACTAAGACGCTGCCTCGTCAATAAGGGGCTGCGCAAACAGGCGTTTCAGGAACATCGTCCCGAAGCTGCCGCGCGGCAGAACAAAACAGCAGCGCAGGCAACGCCTCAGCGCGTACTTCTCATCCGGCAAGACCTCGACCTTCAACGACGACGGCTTTACCGCCAACGCGCGCCCTGCCGAACGGAAACGGACCGCACGCAGAAGCAGCGCATTGAACAGCGGACGGCGCACCCCCCGTTCTGCAAGGATCTCATCGATAAGTGAAACGATCTCCGAAGGCGCCTCCAGGCGTGCCGCTACGGTCGGGACGACCTGCGCCGCCTGCGCCGTGTTGGGGCGGTAGAACAAGTAGCGGCCCGCAACCCCGGGATAAGCGCCGTCGCAACTCATCTTCCTGAACCGGCACAAACGCCGCGCCGTCTCGTTCCATATAAATGCCTGAAAGGCGCTGTAATGCAGACCCAGCTCCTGCGCGGGAAGCAGGGAAAGAGCCTTGAGGAAAGCGCGGGGGTCGTCTTTCAGGCAGGAAAAAATCCGGCGCTCAAACGACGTATGCGCCCGCTTGAGGCACGCCTCCCAATCGCCCCAGTGCCGCTGAAAATGCTCTTTCTGAAGACGCACCGCCTGTTTATCGCCGGCATACGCCGCCGTGAGCAACAGCCTCAGCGCGCCGTTGCATTGTTTCTTAAGCAACCGCTCGGCCACAAAACCCTGGGAAAGATCGCAGCTGCCGAAGCGCTGGTCGTCGAAATAGTTGAGATACCCGTCGCGGGCGATTGCCGCCGCCCCGTCGCGTGCCCACAAAGCATCTTCTTGCCTCAGGGAACGCACAACGATGGAGAACCGGTTCCCTTCGATGAGATCCGGCCCCATCGGGCGCTCTATCCTGCCCAGGAACCTCAAGCTCAGCGCTCCCTTTTCATACGAAAGCTCCTGGCTGCTGCGCACCGTGACATACTGGGTGGTCAGGGCATGCCGGTCTTTGCGGCCGCCGTAGGCAAAAGCCTCCGGCTGCACCCGCAGCGCCCGGGCAACCGTACGCAACGCATCGGCGGTATTATAGCCGCTCTTGCGCAGACAATAGAGCCCATAGGCGCCGGCACCCCCCGGCTTGACCGCCGCCAGCTCCTCGACCACGAAATCTTCAGGCGCACATTTTATCTTCAGGCGCATCGCACGCAAAAGGAAGGAGGACCGCTACGTGGGGCGTTTGGCAAGGATATCGAATTCGATGTTCACGCGGGATGAAGCCTGCTTGAATCCCAGCGTCGTTTCACGGGCCGTATGCGCAATGATATAGACGGTCACCACCGCGCCGCGGAGGGCGGCAACCGTCAGGCTGATGCCGTCGACGGCAAGCGACCCCTTGGGGACCAGGGGCGCGGGAATCCGGGAAGCGCAGGCGATCTCGAAGGCGCGGCCTCCCTGCTGAATCCAGGTGCGCCTGACCGTGCCGACGCAGTCGATATGCCCGGTGACAAAATGGCCGCTGACGCGCTCCCCCACCTGGAGCGCGCGCTCCAGGTTAACGCGCTCTCCCCGGCGCACGCTTCCCAGATTCGTGCAGCGCAGCGTCTCGGCGAGCAGGTCGAAGGAAAGGGCTGTATCGCTGCGGGAGACCACGGTAAGGCAGACACCGTTGACGCTGATACTGTCCCCCACCCGCGTGCCTGCGCAGGCCACGCGGGCCTCAAGGTGCAGCCGCGCGCCGCCGCCGGCGCGCTCCAAAGAAACGACCCTGCCTAGCTCTTCGACGATCCCGGAGAACATCGATCCGCCACCCTTCCTTCGACCAGAAAATCCTCCCCGATCCGTTTCAGGCGCACCTGACGCAAACACCAGGCTGCGTCCACGCGCGAAACCCCCTTGCCCATAACCGAGCCGATAGCGTCTTTGCCGCCGATGATACGGGGATTGATGAAGAAAAGAACCCGGTCGACGAGGCCTTCGTCGAAGAGCGATCCGATCAGGTTACCTCCGCCCTCGACCAGGACACTGGAGATCTCCAGGCGCGCCAGTTTCTTAAGCAGATCCCGCAGGTTTACCTGGCCCGAGAGCTCCTTTACCTCCAGTATCTGCGTCGTCCGCGCCAAGGCAGCGCGGTTCTGCGTCTCCTGTCCGGGCTGTTCGGGCAGCGTGGCGATGACCACCCGCGCGCCCCCGGCAAAAAGGGTGGCGTCCGTCGGCGTGCTCAGGCGACTGTCCACGATCACCTTGACCGGCTGACGCCGGGAAAACCAGGCGTCCAGCTTCGGATTATCCCGCAGGACGGTGTTGACGCCGACCATGATGGCATCGAAATCGCCGCGCAGCCGGTGCGCATACCGGCGGGATTCCTCGCCGGTGATCCATTGGGAACTGCCCGAAACGGTCGCGATCCTGCCGTCGAGTGACTGGCCGACCTTGACGGTCACGAAGGGAAGCCGGCGGGTGATATATTTGATGAAGACCTCGTTAAGGGTAAGCGCCTCCTGTTCGCGGTGGCCGACGCTTACGCCGATCCCGTGTTGGCGCAGCTGGGCCACCCCGCGGCCATTGTTGACGGGATTGGGATCGAGCATCGCGACAAAAACCCGGCTGATGCCGCTTTTGATGATCCGGCCGGTGCAGGGCGGGGTCCTGCCGTAATGGGCGCAGGGCTCAAGCGTCACATAGAGCGCCGCACCCCGGGCTTTATCCCCTGCCTGATCGAGGGCATTAACCTCGGCGTGGTTCTCGCCGGCTCGCCGGTGATACCCTTTGCCGACGATCCTCTCCCCCCGCACCACGACGGCGCCGACCATCGGATTAGGACTGCAGCTGCGGCGTCCGCGCCGTGCCAGGCGCAGCGCCAGGTCCATAAACTCCTGCCGGTATGCGTATCGGACCGCCACAGGCATCACCCTTTCGTTTGACCTTCTGCCGCGGCTTCTTTAAGACGCTCGACGCACTCGTAGGGAAGCCGCACGGCGCCGAGCTTGACATCGGGCTTGGCCTTGCCGTGATAATCCGAACCACCCGTCACCAGAAGATCGTGCTCTTGGGCAAGCGCCAGGAAATGATTCACCGCGCCCTGCGAATGCTCCGGATAATGGACCTCGATGCCGCGGATTCCGCTCTCGATGAAGGAAATGATAAGTTCGTCGCTTCCGATCACGAACGGATGCGCCAGAACAGGGATGCCGCCGGCTTCCCTGATCAACGCGACGGCCTCGGCGGGCGAGAACCGGAAGCCGCAGACATACCCCGGAGAGCGGTCACCGATATATTTCTGGAATGCCTCCTGCAGCGAAGAAACAACCCCCTCTTCCTGCAGCGCCCAGGCAAGGTGCAGCCTGCCCACTGTCCCGTTTCCGGCGAGGGCAAAGACCCGGTCCGCGGAGACGCTCACCGCCATACGCTCGCGCAGGCGCTCGACCATTTTCAGGACGCGCTCCCGGCGCAGCTCCTTGAGCACGACGAGTTGCCGCCGCAGCGCCGGATGCCCAGGGTCAAAGAGGTAACCCAGGATATGCACCTCGCACCCTTCGTGCTCCGCGGTCAGCTCGATCCCGGGGAGCACCTCGACTCCGGCACGTTCCCCCGCCCGGCAGGAAGCAGCTACCCCGTCGACGGTGTCATGGTCGACCACCGAGATACAGTCAAGCCCGGCGCGTGCCGCCTCGGTCACCAGCGCTTCGGGAGAGAGCGATCCGTCGGAAAAAAGGGTATGGACATGCAGATCGGCGCTCTTCATGCGCTTTTCTCTTGGTTGATCTTGTCGAGGATGCCGTTGACGAACTTCCCGGCTTCGGGGCCGGAGTATTTCTTGGCCAGGTCTACCGCCTCGTTGATCGTCACCTTCGGCGGGATATCCCCCCGGAAGAGCAGCTCATAACAGCCCAGGCGCAAAATATTGCGGTCGACGAAAGCCATACGCTCCAGCCGCCAGTTGTTCGAGTAGCTGCGCAGCCGCTCGTCTATCTCCTCGCGCCTGGCGAGCGTCCCGGCAACGAGCTCGCCGGTAAAGGTCTTGACCTCCTGGCTCGGGGCGGTCTCCTGGCTCATCCAGAAGGCGTTGAGCGCCCTCTGGCAATCTTCCGGCGCGATATCCAGCTGGTAGAGCACCTGGACGGCGAATTCGCGCGCGAGACTGCGTTTACGCATCGCTGTCTCCTTTATTTTACCTGCGGGACCAGATCCGCCATTTCGATGGCGGTCAGCGCCGCATCCGCGCCTTTGTTGCCGTCTTTCGTTCCCCCACGCTCGATCGCCTGCTCGATCGTATCGGCGGTAATGACGCCGAAGACGACCGGGACTCCTGTCTCCAGAGAAACCGCGGCGATACCCTTGGAGACTTCGGAAGCGATATAATCGAAATGCGGCGTCGCTCCGCGGATGACCGTCCCCAGGCAGATGACCGCATCGTTCTTGCCGGCCTGCGCCAGGCGTTTGGCCAGAAGCGGGATCTCGAAGGCCCCCGGCACCCAAACCAGGGTGATGTCTTTTTCCGCAGCCCCATGGCGCAGCAGCATATCCAGACAGCCGGACACCAGTTCCTTGGTCACAAAATCGTTGAACCGCGATGCAACCACCGCGAATTTCCTGCCCTTGGCAGCCAACACACCCTGAATCATCGTCGCCATCTTACTCCTCCTTTTTATCTTCCGGCCGGGTTAAAAGAGAAAGGTCATGCCCCAGCTTTTCCTTCTTGGTCTTCAGATACTTGTAATTCCACTCATGCGGCTCTATCTCAAGGGAGACGCGCTCCACGACTTTCAGGCCGTAGCCCTGCAGGCCGACGATCTTGCGGGGGTTGTTCGTCAGAAGGCGGATATTCTTCACCCCCAGATCAGCAAGGATCTGCGCCCCGATACCGTAATCGCGCAGGTCCGGCTCATAGCCCAGCGCCTGGTTGGCCTGGACCGTATCCATACCCTGTTCCTGCAGGCCGTAGGCGCGGATCTTATCGACCAGGCCGATGCCGCGTCCTTCCTGGTTCATATAAAGAATGACACCGCGGCCGAGCGCGTCGATGCGCTCCATGGATTTCTTGAGTTGCCTGCCGCAATCGCAGCGAAGCGACCCGAAGACATCTCCGGTGAGGCATTCGGAATGGACCCGTACCAGAACCGGCTCATCCGTGCCCACATCGCCCCGGACGAGGGCGACATGCACCTGTTGGGTCAGGCGGTCGCGGTACACCATAAACCGGTAGATCCCGTTCTCGGTCGGTAACTGGGCTTCGGAGAGCTTTTCTATGAGCCGCTCGGAACGTCTGCGGTATTCAATTAAGTCAGCTATGGAGCATATCTTCAAGCCGTGCTCCTGGGCAAAACGCAGCAGCTGGGGCAGCCGCGCCATCGTGCCGTCCTCGTTCAGGATCTCGCAGATAACCCCTGCAGGATATAACCCTGCCAGGCGCGTCAGGTCAACCGAGGCCTCCGTATGACCGGCGCGCACCAGGACCCCGCCCGGCACCGCGCGCAGCGGAAACAGATGCCCGGGACGCACCAGATCCTTCGGCGCACTCGAAGGATCGAGCAGTATCTTGATCGTATGCGCGCGGTCGTGCGCCGAGATCCCCGTCGTGATACCGTGGCTGGCATCGACCGAGATCATCCAGGCGGTGGCATAGGGATCGCGCGATTCCTGCAACAGGCCCTCTTTGAGCATCGGTTCCAGCTCCAGAGAGCGCAGGCGTTCCTGTTCCATGGGGACACAGATCAGGCCGCGTCCGTATTTGGCCATGAAATTGATATCTTCGGGCCGCACGAACTGCGCGGCCATCACCAGATCCCCTTCGTTCTCGCGCTCCTCGTCGTCGACGACAATGACCATGCGAGCCTGTTTCAAGTCGTTCAGTATGTCCGGAATCGAATCTAACACCGCACTGCCCTCCTTCAAAAAAAAAGCCCGAAGAGACTCTTCGGGTATGGGGGTACTGCTAATCTTCTTTCATCTGGACTTTACGCGGAAAGCGTAACCCCAAACTTAACGGATAGTTTGGAGTTACGCGAAAAGCGTACTCCCAAGCCGTCCGATTAGTTTGGCGTTTGCGCAGAGAGCCTTACACACTGAGCCAAAAGGATGGCTCATGTGCAGCTTGCGTCACACCTGAGCCAAAAGGATGGCTCAGTGTGCAGCTTGCGTCACACCTGAGCCAAAAGGATGGCTCAGTGTGCAGCTTTCTGCGGCACCATCGGCTCCGGAATCTCGCCGGATCTGCCTTCACTTGGAAAGGCTCGCGGGCTTTACCGCCGGTCGGGAATTTCACCCTTCCCCGAAGATTAGTCTTTGGAGTATAACACACACCCCGGCGTCTGTCAATACACAAGTGCTTTGCGGATCAAGCCTGGCGCAAAACTTTCTGCAGCCTCATTGGTTACGCCGCCTTCGCCAAATCGGTAATAAGCCGCTGAGCCTCGGTGAGGAGATCGTCCAGGTGCTGCTGACCTTTAAAACTTTCCGCGTATATTTTATAGACGTCTTCCGTCCCCGAGGGCCGCGCCGCGAACCAGCCGCTCGGCGTGACTATTTTAAGCCCGCCTATCGGGGCGTCATTGCCCGGGGCACGGGTGAGAACCTGCACGACGGGCTCCCCGGCAATACTGCCGATCGAGCCTTCGGGTATCGAGAGATTCTTCAGTCTCGCCTTCAGCTGCGGCGTCGCGGGAAGATCGATGCGTGTATACAACGGCGCCTGGAAACGGCCGGCCAGCTCGGCATAGAGTGCCCCCGGATCCTTGCCGGTGCGCGCGGTCATCTCCGCGGCCAGAAGCCCCATCAGGATCCCGTCTTTATCCGTGGTCCAGACCGAACCGTCAAAACAAAGGAAACTGGCACCGGCGCTCTCTTCGCCCCCGAAACAAACCGATCCGTCCGCCAGCCCGGGTACGAACCACTTGAAACCAACCGGGACCTCCCATAAACGCCGGTGCGCCAACTCGACCACCCGGTCGATGAGGCTGCTGGAAACAAGGGTTTTGCCGATCGCGGCGCCGCTGGACCAGCGCAGACGGCTCTGCAGCAGATAGGAGATCGCCACTGCCAGGAAATGATTCGGATTGAGCAGCCCCGAAGAACGGGTAATGATCCCGTGACGGTCGGCGTCTGCGTCGTTGCCGAAGAGAACGTCAAAACGGTCCCGCAACGGAAGCGAACCGGCCATGACAAAGGGACTGGAACAATCCATGCGGATCTTCCCGTCGTAGTCGAGCGTCATGAACCCGAAGGTCGCATCCATCGACGGATTGACCACCGTCAGATCAAGATGGTAGTGCTGGCGCAGCGGCCCCCAATAGCCCAGAGACGCGCCGCCGAGCGGATCGACGCCGACTTTGATGCCTGAAGCGCGGATGAGCCCGCAATCGATGACGCGCGTCAGGTCCTCGACATACGGCCGCACGAAGTCGTACTGATGCAGACGGGCAACGCAGCGCTGCGCGGAAAAAGGAGTGCGCCTGATGGCGGCGGTGCCCGTACGCAACAGCTGATTGGCCCGCTCCTGGATCCAGAGGGTCGCTTCGGTATCTGCGGGGCCGCCGTGCGTTGCGTTGTATTTGAAACCGCCGTCGGCCGGGGGATTATGCGACGGAGTGAGCACGACGCCATCCGCCCGCCCCTGTTGCTTGCCGTGGTTATACGTGATGATGGCGCGCGAGATCGCGGGGGTAGGCGTAAAGCCGTCCCCGGACTGCACGAACGTCTCGACATCGTTGGCGATAAAGACCTCCAAGGCGGTCTTTTCGGCCGGAGAGGAAAGGGCGTGCGTATCTTTACCGACGAAGAGCGGCCCGGTTATACGCGCCTGACGGCGGTAATCGCAGATCGCCTGGGCGATCGCCAAAACGTGCTCTTCATTAAAGGTTCCGTCGAACGCAGACCCGCGGTGGCCGTTGGTGCCGAAACTGACCTCCCGTGCGGGATCGGAAAAATCGGGATGACGCTGGAAATAGGCGCGCTTGAGGGCATCCACGTCGATAAGCTGCTCAGGAGGCGCTTTTTTTCCGGCGAGAGGATGAAGGGCCATAAGAGAAAGGTGTTTGTGGTCCGTTGCGCACCCTGTCTATGCAGGATTCCGGCGCTGCCGGCAGCGCCGGATCAACGCATTGGTGGAGGCATCGTGCTGCAGGGACGGCTCGTGTGGGTTCTGGAGTTCTTCGGCAACGCGCTTGGCCAGGACCTTACCCAACTCTACCCCCCATTGGTCGAACGGATTGATCCCCCAGATCATCCCCTGGACAAACACGCTGTGCTCATAGAGCGCGATGAGGGAACCGAGGATCCGGGGAGTCAGAAGATCGGCAAGTATGACCGTCGAAGGCCGGTTTCCTTCAAAGGTGCGATGCGCCACCAATTCGTCGGCGACCCCGTCTTGACGCACCGATGCCGCCGTCTTGCCGAAGGCGAGGGCTTCTGACTGGGCGATCATGTTCGCCAGCAAAAGCTGCTGTTGGTTCCCGACGGGATTCAGGGTCCTGCAGAAGCCGATGAAATCGCACGGCACCAGCTTCGTGCCCTGATGCAGTAACTGAAAGAACGAATGCTGGCCGTTGGTCCCGGGCTCTCCCCAGACAACGGGGCTGGTCTCGTACGGGATGCGCTCTCCCGAGAGCGTCACGCACTTGCCGTTGCTCTCCATGACCAACTGCTGCAGGTAGGCAGGAAAACGCCTCAGGTACTGCTCGTACGGCAGGACGGCGATCGACTGGGCGTTGAAAAAATCGCTGTACCAGACCGAAAGCAGGCCCATCAGGACCGGGAGATTACGGTCAAACGGCGCGGCGCAGAAATGCTCGTCCATCTCCCTGAAACCGTCGAGCATCTCGCGGAACCGCTCTTCCCCCAGGGCGATCATCACGGACAGGCCGATCGCCGAACAGAGGGAAAACCGGCCGCCAACCCAGTCCCAGAAGCCGAACATGTTCTGCGTGTCGATGCCGAACTCTTTGACCGCCGGGGCATTGGTGGAAACCGCCACGAAGTGCTTGGCGATCGCACCCGGGTCGTTCAGGCGCTCAAGCGCCCAGGCGCGCGCCGCCTGGGCGTTGGCCATCGTCTCCAGCGTGGTGAACGTCTTGGAGGCGACGATAAAAAGCGTTTCTTCCGGGTTCAGATCGCGCGTCGCTTCGGCCAGATCGGTCCCATCGACGTTGGAGACAAACCGGAAAGAAATATCCCGCTGCGCGTAATACCGCAGCGCCTCCAGGGCCATTGCCGGCCCCAGATCCGAGCCGCCGATTCCGATATTGACGACCGCGCGGATACGCTTGCCGGTTGCGCCTTTCCAGGCACCGCTGCGCACCTGCCCGGAAAAAACGGCCATCTTATCCAGGACAGCATGGACCTGCGGGATAACATCCGTCCCGTCGACCAGGAGGGAAATATCCCGGGGCGAACGCAGGGCGGTATGAAGGGCGGCGCGGTTTTCCGTCACATTCACCTTTTCTCCCCGCACCAGCGCTTTGATGCGCCGCTCTAAATCGCACTCCCGCGCCAAGGCCGTCAACAGCGAAACGGTCTCTGCGGTGATGCGGTTCTTGGAAAGATCGGCAAAGAGCCCCGCGGCTTCGAAAGAAAACCGCTCGGCGCGGCCAGGCTCCCGGGAGAACAACTCACGCAGGTGCAGGCGCTGTACCTGCGCGGCGTGCGCCGCCAAGGCCTTCCACTCCGGCCGGGCGCTCACCAAAACCGTTTTAGGCAAACCGGATCGCGCGCGCTCAGACACGGCTCTTCTCCGCTGCCGCCTTCTTTTCGATCGACCCCAACAGGTTCCCGAATGCTTTCTGGAAACTCGACACCCCGTCGGCAAGCAAGGCGTCGAAAACGGACGCGGTATCGATCCCCGCATCTGCCAGCCCCCGCAACACCGCCTGCCCCTGGGCAACGGTCCCCGCCATCGCTTCCCGCACGCTCCCGTGATCAAGGAAAGCCTCGAGCGTCTTTTCGGGGACGGTGTTGACCGTATCCGGGGCGATCAGCTCGGTAATGTATTTGATGTCGCTGTACTGCGGATTCTTCGTTCCGGTCGACGCCCAGAGGACCCGCTGGCGGTGCGCCCCGCTGCGTTCCAGGCGCAGGAACGATTCCTCGCCGAAAATTTCCCGGGCCCGGAAATAAATGAGCCGGGCATTGGCGAGCGCAGCCTGGCCCAAAAGCGCCTCACAGCCGCCCCGCTCTTTCAAGGAAGCATCGATTGAGGTATCGAACCGGGAGACGAAAACGCTGGCGACGGAACGCACCCCCGCAGGGTGCTTGAGCCGGCCCAGGCCGGCCGTATACGCGCGCGCCGCCTGCTCATACTGCGACAGGGAGAAAATGAGCGTTGCATTGACCGGAATCCCCGCGGCAACCAATTCCTCGATCGCCGGGTATCCGGCGTCGGTACAGGGCACCTTGACCATGCAGTTGAGACGGTTGACCTTCGCATGCACCCGGACCCCTTCGCGGATCGTCGCGTGCGTGTCGTGCGCGAGGCGCGGGTCGATCTCCAGGCTCACGTACCCGTCAAGGCCGTCCGTACGCTCATAGACGGGAAAGAACATGTCGGCCGCATCCTGTATGTCTTCGACGCTCAGCTCGTCATAGATCTCAAAGGCGTTCTTATTCAGCGCCTTGAGCCGCCGGATCTCTTCGTCGTAATCGCTGGTCTGGCTGATCGCCTGGTCAAAAATAGCCGGATTCGAGGTCATCCCGCGCAGCCCCAACCGGATCAACGACGCCAGCCGTCCGCTCTCGATAAGGCGGCGGCTTATGAAATCAAGCCAAATACTCTGGCCTGCGGCAGCCAGTTTTTCCAGGATCATTTTCTCCATGAAGCCATCTCTCCTATACGGATGCGCGACGGCTATACCGGCGCTCCAATTGTCTGATCTTACGGATGCGGCGCAGGTGCCTGCCGCCTTCGAACGGCGTGGTCAACCATGCCCGCACGATACGGTGCAGCAACTGCCGGTTAAAAGGCCTGCCTGCAACCACCAACACGTTGGCGTCGTTATGCTGCCTGCTCAGGCGCGCTTCCCTGACGCTGCGCACGAGCGCCGCCCGGATCCCGGGTATTTTGTTGGCGCTGATCGCCGCGCCGATACCGGTGCCGCAAGAAAGGATCCCCACCGTCCCCCGTGCCGCGCGCACCCGCAGGCAAACCCGTTCGGCATAATCCGGATAGTCGACGCTCTCCGTAGAAAAGGTCCCGGCGTCCTCGACCAAGATGCCTTGTGCCTCCAGGAAATCCTTCACGCTCTCCTTGCAGGCGAAACCCGCATGGTCCGAACCGAGGACCACCGACGGCTTCTTCATGACAAGGCCCTCCGCGCACTTTCCAGTATAGCCTTCACGTTACCGATTACGTCGCCCCCGAAAACCGCGTTTCCGGCGATAAGGCGTGTTGCGCCTGCAGCCGCGGCAAGTGCGGCGGTCTTGGGATTGATCCCGCCGTCGATGCCGATGGGAATATCCCGGCCTTCCTCCTGAAGGAGCGCGCGCACCTGGCGTACTTTCTCCTCGGAACCTTCGATATAGGCCTGGCCGCCGAAACCCGGCTCCACGCTCATCACCAGGATGAAATCGACATCCCGCAGCGCGCCGCGCAGGCTCTCGACCGGGGTCTTGGGCCGCAGCGAAACGCCGGCGTCGATGCCGCACTTCTTGATCGCGCGTATCGTCTTCTCGAAATCCGCGCAGGCCTCCTTATGAACGGTGATGCAATCGGAGCCCGCCTCGTAGAAAGGCTTGATGAAATCCTCGGGATGCTCGATCATCAGGTGCGTATCGAACAAAAGGTCCGTCTTTTTACGCAGGGACCGGATAACCACCGGACCGATAGTGAGATTCGGCACGAAATGACCGTCCATAACATCCAGGTGGAGCCGGATACAGCCGGCAGCCTTAACCTTTTCGAGCTCCTGGGAGAGCACGGAAAAATCGGCGGAAAGCAAAGAAGGGACTACTTCGAGTTTATCCATAACGGGTTTATCCGAATCGTCGCGGGGAAAAATACCGACCGCACTCTACCGGCGGCAGCTGTATTATAGCAAAAAAACGTCCGGTGTGCCAGCAGCCTGTATTATGAACAGCACGATTTGGTTTTGCCTATGCTGTAGCCGCCCGGCCCGATCAGGACGAGGCTCAGGAAGACAAAACCGACCTCGAGGGCATGCGAAGCCGCGCTCAAGCCCCCGCCGGTGGCAAGATGCATGTTCGCCGCGACCGCCATGGTGATGGTCATCAGGATACAGGCCGGCCGGAAACAGAACCCGAGGATCAAGCAGAGTGCCCCCAGGAACT
Organism: uncultured Planctomycetales bacterium; assembly: GCA_964579435.1. GTDB lineage: Bacteria > Omnitrophota > Gorgyraeia > Gygaellales > Profunditerraquicolaceae > CAZOGI01. Next base: position 54,922 of record CAZOGI010000012.1, on the reverse strand, counting down.
CGGCGCAGGCGGCCAAAAATCCGAAGAACACGAAACCGCCGGGAATACCGGCATACGAAACGGCCGCGCCGAGTTTTTCCCAGCCCGCAGGTCCGCCGATGAGTTTCGGATACCCGTGGAAGAGAAACAACGCCCCGATCCCCAGACGCAAAATAAGCAAGCCGCTGTTGCAGTAACGCGCCAACTTATCCTGTTCCATCTGTCCCTCCTTTATGCTGTCGCAAAACGCCCATCTTGAGCAATACCTCTTCCCACGTCTTTGCCACTCCCCTTTCCTGCTGCGCGCCGAACTCCACCAAAGTCCGGTGGTATGCGCGCAAGTCGGTTGTCTCTAACTTCACCGCCAGATCCTCCCAGGAGTCGAAGTAGACAACGGGCCATCCGTACCAATCGCAGAACGACAGCCAGTGATCCAGCGCCGCAGCGTCGAAATCGTTGTTGGGATCCGGCGCCGCCGGCGCGGCAGGATCGGGGCTGACCAAGGAGGATGCTGCCGGCTCCAGATCGGCCTTTCTCTCCTGCAGAATATAGCGCCTCAGGTGCAATTGCACGAGGAATGATCTCGACGGAAAGAAAAGCGGGATTCCCATCGCAAGATACTCCGTGATCGCGAAGGCATGGACGGAATACGGGATAACGACAATCGCCGGATGCCGCGCAAGATCCGCCCATGCATGCCGTCGGGGATACAGCTCGCGGATCGTCCGCAGGAGAAACCTGCGTGCGTGCGCAGAAAACCACTGTTTCATCTCCTCCACCGCCTGTTCGCCGCCGCCGGAAAACCGGGAGGGGCCGATCAGGATCTCGGCTCTACGCGGAGCATAGCGAACTCCCTTGGCATACAGCGCGGTTGCAGGCAACTCCACCGGCTCGCCCCCGCAGAAATGACGCAGGTACGCTGCGTCGTAACGGTTGGTGGCGGCAACCGTCAGCCTCCCTTCTCGGCGCAGATCACGCAACATTCCCGACAATTTTTCGATTTCATTCCCGGGAATCGGATGATTTCCTTCGAACCGGAAACTGGCATGGAGCAGGATGGGTTTGCGAAAATAGAGGAAAAGATGGCACAGGTGCGGAACGAAGCTGCAGTAGAAAAAATCGACGTTACGGTTTATCCATGGACCGTACTCTGCGGCGAAAAGACGCGCCAGCCGGTCGAATTTCCCGAACTCGTAAGGGCCAACCACATTGTCTCGGTTGATGACCCTCAGCCGCCAGGCGGGATCGATTTTGTAAAAGAGCCTCCAGGAACCGGATAACGAACGGTCGATGAAACGCACCCCCAGCGGCCGCAGGTGCCATTTGGCGTCTTCCACCGGACAGGCGTGATAATCATTTGCCCATGCGGTTATGCCCCGGGAGAAGAATTTTTTATAAACCATTTCCGATAGAGCGCATAGGCCCGGCAAGTCCTTTCCGGCCAAAAGTTCTCTTTGCGGTACGAACCGTCGTTGATGGCGGCGACGATAGCCGCATTCTTCTCGTATCCGATAAGCTCATCCCGCAGATCGACGACGGGATCGTGCATATTGCGCTGCTGGCACACGGATGGCTTCCCGTAGATTGTCTTGAATCCCAGGGAGAACAGATGATAGGACATCCAGATATCGCTCTGCCTGCCCAGAGGCGAAACATGGGGCAGAAAGAAACAGTACGGGAGCACTTGCCGGGTTAAAAAAGTGTTCTGCGAATTAAAAGGACTCGGCTTATTGGAGGCGAGAGGGAAAAAAGCGCGGGAAAAACTGCAGCGCGGTCTATAGAGGATCCGCGCCATCGCGTCGATATCCGGATCCCCGTTCCAAAAATCGGCCTGGATATCGGACGTCATCACCCTGGATTCCGGTTTCGGATATTTGCGGGCGCCGACCAATTGCACCGGAAAACCCCGGTGCCAAAGATAGGGATAGTTGGTGGCGCCGACCGGGTCGAAGGCGTCTGCAGCGATATCGTAATAATTCACCCGTACCTGCCGGCCCAACAGCAGCGCCTTGCCCCAATGGGCAAGCGGGACGTTATCGTCATCAACCACCGCCACAATATCCGCCCCCATCCGCGCTGCCAGTAGATGCCCGAAATTCCTTCTCGCGTGGGTATTCCAACCGATGGCATCGGAGAGCTTCGGGTCAAGTCCCTCCTGTTCGGCGGGCGAAAGATACAGGCCTCTTTTTAACTTATATCGCTTCGGTGTTTTCAGGTCGCCGACAACGATCAACGTCCAGTCCGCAAGCCGGTCGAATTGTTCGATAGCCCGGGTCGGATGCTGTATCGTAGTGGCGACGATGACTCTCTTCGGCATAGGGCTCTTCCGGCCTGCCCGGCACAAAAAGCGTACTCCGAGACATTGGCGGTGGGGGTGAGATTCGAACTCACGGTCCCGCGAAGCGGGACAACAGTTTTCAAGACTGCCGCATTCGACCGCTCTGCCACCCCACCCGAATTTCGCTCTCTTACTTCAGCAAATTCGTCCCGAAGCCAGCGATGTGCAATTTCACGGCATCCCTGAAATTGCACGAGCGCTTTGGCGAGGGACCAAAATCAATCTCACCCGCCCGGTGGCATCGCCTTGATGCATTCGATCCTGCTCGTCCGGGTAAAACCACCTAGTTTCTCGCAGGACTCCCTCGTGCTCACCTATATTTTCCCGGGCACGCACTCTTGGTCCTGCTCGTCCGGGTAAAACCACCTAGTTTCTCGCAGGACTCCTTCGTGCTCACCTGCATAAAAACGGGTAAACACTCGGTCGCCGCTCTGCCACCCCACCTTGAGCACACAAACAAGAAAATCCAGCGAAATCCCGACGCATATGCCAAAATTATCGCAGAGAATTTTGGCATTGCTTATAAGTCGGGACAAACGCTCTCTCTCTTCAGCAAATTCGTCCCGAAGCCAGCGACGTCTACTCCCCTGCGGCGTTACGCGAAGACCACTTCCTGAGCGCCGCCTCCAATCCGGGCCCCAGACACTCCGCGCACACCCGGTTGCCGTAGGCAGTGAAATGAAAATCCGCGCGGTAATAGAGCGGCTGCGCTTTCTGTGCCCGCACGCATTCAGTAAGATCGATAAACGTAAATTGCCGCGCAGCCAATTCTTCCGAAATGATACGGTTCAGCTTCGCGGGGTCTAGTTCCTCGAACGCCAAGCCGTAAAATTCCGCTTTCACCTTGCGTTCGTGATCATAGAGCTGGAATTTGTCGGGCAAAAGGACAAAAAGGATCTCGATGCCCATATCCGCGCGGGCCTGCGCAAACTGGTCCAGGATACCCCGGATGCGCCGGAGGGAGTCCTGCTGGACATCCTTGAACAGGCGCGTATGCGCAATCTGGAAAAAGGAATAGTATCCCCCCCGGCCGGAAAAACGCACGTACAAGGAAAAGAATTGCTGCCGTAGGCGCTGGACAAGATAGGAGCGCTTGAAAAAGGCGTTGTAAACGCAAACGTGGTTGATCTTCTGCAATAATGCGAGGGCCGTTGCGCGCAGCCTGCCGGAAACGGACACCACCGGGCCTGTGGCGGAAGGGTCCTTGAAAGGCCCGTCGGTATAATCATTCCCCATGAAAAAATTGACCACATAGACCGACGGCGCTCCAAGCGCTTGATGCCGGCGTTTCAACACCTTGAAATAATGATCGGGTCCGCTTCCGGGGATCCCCAGGTTCAGAAAACAGTATCCGGGGACCCGGCGGCAAAGCAGGCTCGGGTACGCCTCTTCATCAGCCACCCCGACGCCGAACAGCATCGAGTCACCGAGAAAAGGCACCAGGGGCTCATCCGGGGCGCAACCGCACGTCGTCACGCGGCCGCCCCAACGGTCGATAGAGGCAGTGAAATCGTACTCGGGAATGACCTGGCGCAGCGACGAGCCCGGGATAAACTGGTACGTCCTCCCATCGGGCTCCATCAAAAAAGGCCATTCCTGGTCGCTGTCGTAAAAATTGCGGTTCCCCCCGGTGTTGAGCTGGCGCATGCGCACGCGCAGCCACTCAGGGCTGAATGCCCGGGCGAATACTTCACCCAGCAACAAGGCGCACGCGGTCGCGGCGCAGAGCAACCCCATTCGTTGCCAGATCCCCGAGGCGCACCTAGTCATAGCTCTTCCCTGCTGCGGCGTTATGCATTCACAAAAAGCTGGAGGAAAACGACGCGCAGGATAGCTGCGCCGATCTGAACGGTACGGTTGGCGAAGGAGATAAGGGAAAACCGGTCGAAAAAGAAATTGAAACAGAACCCCGCGGCGAAAATGTTGAGGATAAAGACGACGGAAAACCCGAAGAGGTAGTTGGCGCGCAGGAGATCCCCTTGTTTGGAACGCATCGTCCGGGCGGAAAAGACCAGGTGCAGCGCCAGGAAGAAGCCGAAGAGGCTCAGGAATACCGGGACCACCCCCTTGAGGACCAGCGAGAGCGGCCAACAGACCAAAAAGAGCATGATCGAATAGACGGGAAGGACATACGGAGCGACTTTGACCAGAGGCTTGAAAAAGGAAAAGAGTGCCTCAAGGATCTTCTGGCCGCGCGCATAGAACCCGGCGCCGGCATAAATAAAGTGGTGCATCAGGAGGAAACTGACGATGCCGTACCAGAAGAAAGACGCCTGGTCGCAGGGGATCTTGCCGTTCACCTCCTCCAGGAAAGACCGGGTAATCGCGTACACGAACGGCACCAGAAAGAGGCCGAGCGCGAATTTCGTGATATTAAAGGCCTGCTGCAGAAATCCGCTCAAGCGGGGCGCGGAGCGCACCTCGACGAAATCGGGCGCCGGGATATCCTTGTCTTCAGGGTTCGGGGGTAAGGGTTTCCTTCCCATCCAGGTATCTCCGTAGGGCATCGGGGACCGTCACGCTGCCGTCCTTCTGCTGGTAATTTTCCAGGATGCAAACCACGGTGCGCGCCAGCGCGACGCCCGAGCCGTTCAAGGTATGCACGAAATCCATTTTGCGCGTATCGGCGCGGCGGAACCTGATATTGGCGCGGCGCGCCTGGAAATTCTCGAAATTCGAACAGCTGGAAACCTCCAGCCACTTATCGATCCCCGCGGCATACGCCTCCAGGTCGTAACATTTGCTTGCCGCAAAGCTGATATCCTGGGTCGAGAGCATCACCACGCGGTAAGGCAGGCCCAGGAGCTGCAGGACCTCCTCCGCGTCACGGACCAGCCGCTCCAGCTCATCGTAGGAACTCTCGGGCTTCACGAATTTGACCATCTCCACCTTGTCGAACTGATGCACGCGCATGAGCCCCTTGGTATCCTTGCCGTAGGAGCCGGCTTCGCGGCGGAAGCAGGCGGAGTAGGCGGTGTAGAGGACCGGCAGGTCCTTTTCTTCCAAAACGTCGTCGCGGAAGATATTGGTCACCGGGACTTCCGCGGTCGGGATGAGGAAAAGATCGTCGTCCTTGAGACGGTACATATCCTCTTCGAGCTTCGGCAGCTGGCCGGTGCCGGTCATCGAGGCGCGGTTGACCAGGAAAGGCGGAAAGACCTCGGTATACCCGTGCTTGGAAGTATGCAGGTCGAGCATGAAATTGATCAGCGCCCGCTCAAGCTTCGCCCCCCACTTTTTGAAGAGTATGAAATTCGAGCCGGTTATCTTGGTGGCCCGGGCAAAATCAACGCAATCCAGGTTCTGCGCGATCTCGATATGGGTCAACGGCTTGAAATCGAACTGCCGCGGCTCTCCCCAGGCGCGCACGACTTTGTTGTGCGACGGATCCCCGCGCGGGATGGAGGCGTGCGGGACATTCGGAATGGTCAGCAGCACGGCATTGATTTCGCTCTCCGCTGCTTTGAGGCGCACCTCGAGCGCGTCGATGGAGGCGGCGACCTCTTTCATCGAGGCGATCGCGGGCTTGGGGTCCTGCTTCTCTTTCAGGAGACGGGAGATCTCGTCATTGGCCCGGTTCTTCTGTGCGCGCAACTCCTCGACCTCAAGCAGCACCGCGCGGCGCTGGTCGTCCAGCTCCAGGAGCCGGCTGATATCGAGCGAAGAGTTCCGGTCCCGAAGCGACTGACGCACGGCATCGGCATTGTCGCGGATGAATTTCAGATCAAGCATGCCTGCTCCTCCCTCAACCTTTAATGACGCCCAGCGGGCGCATCCTGCAGACGCGGCGCGCTATTCCCGCGTCATGGACGACCGAGACGACGTCGTTGACGTCTTTATAGGCGCTGGGCGCCTCTTCAACGAGCGTCCCGCGGCCCGAGGCTTTCACTATTATACCTTTTGATTCGAGTTCTTTCAACAAAGCATGTGGATCGATGGAACGGGTCGCTGCGGTCCGGGATTTGACCCTGCCGGCGCCGTGACAGGCGCTGCCGAAGGTCTCCTCCATCGAGCGCTGCGTGCCCAGCAGAAGATACGAATTGCGTCCCATATCCCCGGGAATGATCACCGGCTGGCCCAGGGGCCGGTACCGCTCGGGAAGCGCCGGGTGGCCGGGGCCGAAGGCACGCGTGGCGCCTTTGCGGTGGACGCAGAGTTTTCTCTCAACGCCGCCTACCGAATGCGTCTCTACCTTGGCGATATTGTGGGCAACGTCGTAGATAAGATACATCCCCAGCTTTTCCCAGGAAGCGCCGAAGACCCGCTCAAAAACCTGGCGCGTCAAGTGCATCAGGCACTGCCGGTTTGCCCAGGCGTAATTGGCGGCGCAGCGCATTGCTCCCAGATATGCCCGGCCTTCCGGGGAATCAACCGGGGCACAGGCAAGCTGACGGTCCGGCACGCAGATGCGGTATTTGGAAAGACAGGAGAGCATCGAGCGCACCGATTCGTCGCAGACCTGATACCCGAACCCCCGCGAGCCGGAGTGGATCATCACCACGATCTGGCCTTCATCCAGATGCAGCGCGTCGCAGGCGTCGCGGGCATAGAGCTGCTCGATGACCTGCACCTCGAGGAAATGGTTGCCCGAACCCAGGGTCCCGGACTGGGCTTTCCCGCGCTCGAGCGCGCGCTCGGAGACTGCATCCGGATCTGCCCCGGCGATGGCGCCGCGTTCCTCGGTGCACTCAAGATCGTCTTCGGTGCCGTACCCCCGGGCAACCGCCCAGCCGGCGCCTTTGACCAGCATCTGTTTTTGCTCTCGGCAGGTCAGTTTTATGTCGCCCTTGGAACCGACGCCTGAGGGGATGCCGGAAAAGAGCGCATAGACCAGTTCCTGCAGGCGCGGCCGGACGTCGTCGAGCATCAGGTTGGTGCGCAGCATCCTGATGCCGCAATTTATGTCAAAACCCACCCCGCCCGGCGAAACCACCCCTCCTTCGGAGATATCGGTCGCCGCCACGCCGCCGATCGGGAAACCGTATCCCCAGTGCACATCCGGCATGGCCAGGGAAGCGCCGACGATACCGGGAAGAAAAGCGACGTTGGCCACCTGCTCGAGCGCTTTATCCCGGGCGATATCCTTGAGCAGTTTTTCGTCGGCGTAGACGATCCCCGGGACGCGCATGCCGGGAAAGGCGTTTCTGGGAATACGCCAGCGGTAGTCGTCGATCTTCTCGAGCTTTATCTCTGACATATCCTTTGCCTTCATGTATCGAAGATCACTTCGGCGATCCAGCCGCTTTTTTGTTTACTGACGTTCAAAGAGTGGAACGTCGCTGCCTTGATCTCGGTTTTGACCTCAAAAGACGCCACGGGCGCGCCGTAGACAAGAGCCTTGAGACCCTGAGGGGAAAAGCGGTTCAGGTGAAAGCGGGTAAAAACAAGCCCGCGCACCGCCGCGAGAGAAATGAGTTCATTGAGCCAGGCGACAAACAGCTCATCGGTCTCAGCCGCCTCCAGAGACACGGTAACGCGAGTCTGCGCTTTGATACGGGGCGTCCGGGGCTGTGCCGCAATATCGAAAAGTGCGTCTGCCGCTTTTATAAAAAGCTCTTTGAGCGTCGCGGCAGTTATCCTGACGCGGATATCGGCGGTATGGTCTAAGAGTTGGTACGGCAGGGCGGTCATTTTAGTCTGGAGTTTGGGGTGAGGAGTAGGAAGTCTCAATTCCAAGCTCCTGGCTCTACACTCCCACTGGTATTATACGGCTATTTACCGAGGAAATAAAGCAAGAGGGAAGCGCTTGCGAAGGCGGGAAAATGAAAATGGGCCATGATGGAGTCTTAATGAGCGCTTGACTTACGCGACGGTACGGAGCGTAAGTCAAATGCGCGAATTAACCCCGAAGCGTGCTCCGAAGACTCCCTCAAGGGATCTGAGGAGCGTTTACGCGAGGGGGAACCATCGACCGGCAGGAAAAAAATGGGCCATGATGGAGTCTTAATGAGCGCTTGACTTACGCGACGGTACGGAGCGTAAGTCAAATGCGCGAATTAACCCCGAAGCGTGCTCCGAAGACTCCCTCAAGGGATCTGAGGAGCGTTTACGCGAGGGGGAACCATCGACCGGCAGGAAAAAAATGGGCCATGATGGAGTCGAACCATCGACCTTGACATTAAGAGTGTCCTGCTCTACCAATTGAGCTAATGGCCCTAAGTTTTCCAGCTATAACTTGTCAGAAAACTACTCCGCACAGATACAGAACCTGCCATTATACTGCGAGGAGCACTATCAGAGACTTAAGAGAGGATACAAATATACCAGATTTGGCAGGCACTGTAAAGAGAGATTTCGCGCCTCTGTTGCCTTACTCAAGCCGCTCCTTCACTGACCCCGCGACGATTCCCGCGGCTTGAAAAATTTTCCTCGGCACTTGTCGGACTCAGTGCGCGGGTCGCGATCGCCGCGGATCAGCACCCCGTAACAGCTGCCGCGCTCCTCATCGATAGCCTTATAGTACGCGCACTCCCGGCATTTCATCCCCCCGCCCCCCCCTACTGAGCGACACAGTTGTTTCCTTCGTGATGCCAGCTCTCGATGGTGCCGTTGTGGCTGATAATGAAACTTGTCTTGCAGAACAGGCGGTATTTATGCACCGGCTCGGTCTCGGTCACATAAGTCGTCGCCGTGCCGCTGTAGGTCTGGTTCCCGATGGTGCCGGTCTGGTAGGTCGTCTGCGGGACCACATAGGAATAGCCGCCGCTTTGGACCGTATCCTTGTGAATGTAGGCGACGGCTTTCTTGCCGTCGTTCATCGCATAAACCTTATCCGGGACTCCCCAGGAAGAAACCAGGGCGCTCTCGCTGGCACCGACCCAGGAGTTCAGTTTGGCCTCGTATTTGGCGGTCGTGGCGCAACCGGAAAAAATAAACACCAGACAAAAAGCAACCATCGCTCTATACATCAGCCACCCTCCTCTTCCACCTCAAACCGGCACCCGCAACGGTTACATTCATAAATCGACATCTCGTAGTGCGGCTCGACGAATCGGGTATCGGTGCTTTGGCACTGCGGACAGGCAACCGGCGAAGACCAATCAGGCATGAAGGGAAGAACTATTGGGGTTCTGCGGCGGAACCGTATTTGATGACCTTAGCCGTTTTGGTGATCGGAGCCAAAAGGTATCGGCGGCCCTGCTTTTCCTGGCGGGCAGAAATAACCACCGCATCCCCTCCCATCTCCGCGGCACGGATCTTGAAACCCTCAAGCACCGCCGTCGTGCGCGGTACATCCATCACGATCTCGCCGACCTCGATGAACGAGCCGTCCGCAGGGAACTCGGGAAGTATCTTGACCGCGTTGGGATCGGTCGGCGGCAGGCCGCGCGCGTCTTGATACACATAATACGACTGAACGCGGGCAAACGAACAGCCGCTCATACCCGCCAAAACAGCCACACACAGGACCATAACCATCGTTCTTGCCATGCTACACCTCTTTTGCTTTTCTATTATTATAGGTCATTTGATGCGTTATTGCAATGAGCCGCAGATGCGCACAGGAGTTCCCGGGCGTTGCGATACAGGATGCGCTCCATGAGCTCATCGGGCAACGCCAGGCCTTTTAGATAATCCAAGTCCTGTTGTTGGTCGATCAGCGGAAAATCCGTTCCGAACAGCAGCCGGTCGGGGCGATGCCGCAAAAGCAGCCGGCGCGCTTCCTGCGGCGCGACATAATTGAAGAAAAAAGCGGTATCGAGGTAAATATCCCTCCCGAGTATGTACTGCTCCGATTCGGCGAGCAGGTTGAACCCGCCGAAATGAGCAGCAATGAGGATGAGACGGGGAAAACGCTCTTTCACCGCCAGGATCCGCTTCGGCGCCGAACGCACCAGCATCGTGCCGGAAAGCTCCTCGCCGCAGTGGAACAAGACCGGCAGCTGTAGCCGTTCGATTTCGGCATACAACGGCCCCAGCCGCTCCTCATCGACGTAGAAATCCTGGAATTCCGGCTGGAACTTGATCCCGTCCCCGCGCGCCCGGATGCGCGAGAGCTCCTGTTGCCATTCGGGATAATCAGGATGCAGCGCGCAAAATACCTTCAGCCGCTCGCTGCGCAGCCCTAAAAGCCAATCATTGATCCCGGGAACCTGATCCGGCCGCGTCGCCACCCCGCAGAGGACGCTCGTATCGATCCGGTTACGGTCCATGTACGCCAACAGCGTCGAAACGGTCGGCTCGCCGACCAGCTTGACCTTAAAAAGGGTCTCCAGGTTTTCGCGGGCCTTTGCCGCGATCTTATCCGGCCAGGCGTGGGTGTGGATATCGATGATCATGCTAAAAAACGTAGAGCTCTTCTTCGAGGACCTTGAACCCTTCTTTTTCCAGCTGCGCCTTCATCTTCTTCGGATCCTTGACCTCGACGCAGAAAACGGCGCTCTTATTCGACTCGATCACGAAGCCGTAGGCATCGACGATATTGACCTGGTGCTTGGCAAAGACGTCCATCAGCTTCTGGAAGCTCCCCGGCCTATCGGCCAAGAGCACCGCTACGATCTCCTTGAGGGCACAGGCAAAGCCTTTTTCGCTCAAGGCCAGGTGCGCCGCCTCCGGCTTGTCGACGATCAGCTTCATCAGGCCGAATTCCGTGCGGTCCTGGAGCGTCATGGTGCGCACGTTGATCTTCTTATCCGCCAGCACCGCCGCCACCGACTGCAGCCTTCCCGGCCGGTTATCGACGAACACATTCACTTCCTGGGCCATACCAACCTCCTCCGGCGCAATTAGAGCTTGGCGCGGTTATCCACCACGCGTTTTGCCTTGCCTTCGAAAACCGGCAGACTCCCCGGCTCGTGCAGCTCGACGCTGGGACGCAGGATGATCGAGGCGTGCAGATCTTCGCGGATCTTCTGCTTCAGGCGGTCCAGCTCGGACACCTCGCCCTTGAACATCTTGGAATAGATCTCGACCTTCACCGTCATCTTATCCAGCGCACCCTCTTTTTCCAGGTACACCTGGTAGTTGGTGCCGACCTCCGGGATCTTCATGATCACTTCCTCGATCTGCGAGGGGAAGACGTTGACGCCGTTGACGATCAGCATGTCGTCGGAGCGGCCGGTGATGCGGCAGATGCGCCGGTGGGTGCGTTTGCAGCGGCACGGCGCCGGATCGACGCAGGAGAGATCCCGCGTGCGATAGCGCAGCAAAGGCGTCGCCTGGCGGCAGAGCGTGGTAAAGACGATCTCCCCCTGCTGGCCATCCTTGACGTTTTCGCCGGTCTTGGGATTGATCAGCTCAAGGAAAAACGCGTCCTCCCAGGTGTGCATCGCGTCTTTATACACGCACTCGAAACTGACCCCCGGGCCGTTCATCTCGCTTAGACCATAGGAGTTATAGACATCGATGCGGTAGATCTCTTCCAGCTTTTTGCGGGTATTCTCGGAGTATGGTTCGGCGCCCAAAAAGGCCTTCTTGAGCTTCAGGTTTTTAAGCGTAATATTATTCTCGGCGAACTGCGAGTGGATGTGCAGGGCATAGCTGGGAGTGGCATGGATCACCGTCGTGCCGAAATCCTTCATCAGCTGCAGCTGGCGTTTGGTGTTGCCGCTGGCCGACGGGATGACCGTCATCCCCACCCGCTCGGCGCCATAATGCAGGCCCAAGCCCCCGGTGAAAAGCCCGTAGCCGATCATGTTCTGGAAAACATCCCGGTGCGTGGCGCCGCTGGCCATGATGCAGCGGGCAACCAGCTCCGTCCAGCTCTTCAGGTCGGCCTTGGTGTGGTAGATCACCGTCGGCACCCCGGTCGTACCGCTTGAGGTATGCAGGCGCACCACCTTATCCAGGCTCACCGCCAGCAAACCGTGGGGGTAACACTCGCGCAGATCGTCCTTGGTGGTGAAAGGGATATTCTTGATGTCCTCGAGGGAACGGATATCCCGGCCGCTGCGGATCCCGGCCTTCTGCAGGCGGGCCCGGTAAAAGGGTGTCCGCAGCGCGGAATCAACGCTTCGGCGCAGGCGCTTCAGCTGCAGGAGGCGCAGTTGGGCACGCGGGATCGTTTCGGCTTTCTTGTCGAAATAGGAGATTTCCATGGCCGGCTACTCACAACTGGACGATCTTGTCTTTAGGCATCACGCAAACCTTGTGTTTCTTAAGCAGCGTCAAAGCCTTATCGGTGTTCTCGAACCGGAAGACCAAGAGAGCCTTGCTGGAGAATTTCTCGACGAAACCGTACATATACTCGACATTGATGGCGTTGTCCTGCAGGAGCTTCAGGATCCGCGCCAGGCCGCCGGGCTTATCCTCCACCTCGACCGCGACGATCTCGGTGAAATTGGCGGTAAAATTGTTCGCCCGCAGCAGGTTCAGCGCCTCCTGCGGCTTGTCGACGACGACGCGCAAGACCCCGAAATCCTGGCTCTCGGCGACGGTCAGGGCGCGGATATTGATCTTGTTCTTGCCTAAGAGCGCGCACACATCGTGGAGCCGGCCCTTGCGGTTCTCCAGAAAAACCGAAATCTGCGTCAGTTTCATCGTCCCCTCCTAGAGCACTCGTTTGTCCACGACGCGCCTGGCCTTGCCTTCGCTGCGCTCGATCGTCTTGGGCTCAACCAGCCGCACCTTCGCCCCGATACCCAGCACGGATTCGATCTCGCGGGTGATCTTGTCCTCCAGGGCCTTGAGCTGCTTGAGCTCGTCGGAAAATATCTTCGGCTCCACCTCCACCAGCACCTCCAGCTCGTCCAGATGGCTTGCCTTGCGGTCGACGATGATCTGGTAATGCGGCTGGGTGCCCTCGATCCCCAGCAGCACGTGCTCGATCTGCGACGGGAAGACGTTGATGCCGCGCACGATGATCATGTCGTCGGTGCGCCCGGTGATCTTGCTGATGCGCGGGGTGGTCCGGCCGCATTTGCATTTCTCGTAGGTGATCGCCACCCGGTCGCGCGTGCGGTAACGCAGCAGCGGGATCCCGCGCTTGGTCAGCGTGGTGATCACCAGCTCGCCCTCCTGGCCCTCTTTGGCATACTCGCCGGTCTTGGGATTGATGACCTCCGGGTAAAAGACATCCCACCAGATATGCAGCCCCTTCTTGTGCGTGCACTCCTGCGCGACCCCGGGGCCGATGATCTCCGAGAGCCCGTAGACGTCGGTGGCGAGCATATCCCAGCGCTTCTCGATCTCCCTGCGCATCAGCTCGCTCCACGGCTCGGCGCCGAAGACGCCGATCTGCCAGCTCGATGCGCGGGGATCGATCCCCATTTCCTTTGCCTCTTCCACCATGTACAGGGCATAGCTGGGCGTGCAGGCCAAAATCCGCGGCCGGAAATCGTTCATCAGCTTCAACTGGCGCTTGGTCTGGCCCGAAGAGGTCGGGATGACCGTCAATCCCATCTCGTGCGCGCCGTAATGGAACCCCAGCCCCCCGGTGAAGAGACCGTAGCCGTAGGCGATCTGGATCATGTCTCCGGGTTGCGCCCCCGCGCAGCAGAGGGTGCGCGCCATGACCTCGGCCCACAGCTTGACGTCCTCTTTGGTGTATCCGACCACGGTCGGATTGCCGGTGGTGCCGCTGGAGACATGGATCTCGGCTATCTCCGAAAGAGGAACGGAAAACAGCTTGAACGGATAACTGTCCCGCAGGTCGTCCTTGACCGTAAAGGGAAGCTTGACGATGTCCTCTATACTCTTGATGTCCCCCGCAGCGACCCCGAACTCATCCAGCTTTTTCCGGTACACGCCAGAGTGCTTATACAGATATTTGACGGTCTCCCCCAGCCTCCCGCTCTGCAGAGCCTTCAACTCTTTGGGAGAGGAGCACTCCATCTTCTCGTTCCAGATCATCACGCACCCTCCTGCTCAGGACGTATCTTTCCCGCGGCCCGCCCTTTTAAAAAAGCCTCTTTGTTCTCCTCGAGGCGCTTGCCGGCGAGCACCTTCTCGATCGAACGCATCCAGCTCTCCTGCCGCAACGGCAAAAAGACGGACAAAGCACCCAGCACGTATATATTCACGAAACGCCGGTCGGAAACCGCCTGCTGCGCTTTTTCCAGCTGCGCCAGCAGGTCGTGCCCGCCGGGTTTCAGGAAACCCTTAAGCCGCGCCTGTTCGTCGGCATGGAAGGGAACCAGGAAATCAACCGCCCCCCTAGGGATGAGCGGCGAATAGACCCGGGCGCCGAAACGCAGGTGCGATTCGACCGAACCGCCGCGCTGGGCCATACCGTGCACTTCCGACTTTTTCACGTGAAACCCCTCCAAGAGCGCCGCCCAGCCGCAGATCTCCGCCGCGGAGAGCACCCCCTGGCCGCCGGTGCCGCAGAAGAGGATATTCACCGTCCGCTTAAGCATCCGTTCTTTCTTCATTTTTCTTTAAAGCCCCGTAGACGCAAACCGTGGTGCAGAGATTACATCCGGTGCATACCGCCTTGTTTATGGAGATAAAACCGTCCTGCGCCTTCTCAATCGACGGGCAGTTGATCGCCAGGCAGAGACCGCACTTCTTGCACAACTCCTTATTGTATACGGGCGAAGGCGCCTTGAGGCGTTCGATCAGCCGGCAGGGAAAACGGCTGATGATCACCGAGAGCGCATCCTCGGCGATGCGCTTCTGCACCAGTGTTTCGAATTCTTTGATCCGGTACGGATCAATGACATCCACGTGGTCGGCGCCCGAAACCCTGCATATCTCTTCGAGGCTCAGGCGCTTCGTCGGCACCCCGGAGGCGGTCACCCCGGTGCCCGGATGCGGCTGATTGCCGGTCATCGCGGTCGTGGCGTTGTCGACGATGATGATCAATCCTTTCGAGCGGTTGTACGCCGCGTTGATCAGGCCGGTAATTCCGGAATGCACGAACGTCGAGTCGCCGATAACCGCCGCGGTATTGCCGAGGCCGGCGCGCCGGAAGCCTTCCAGGAAGGTTACGGAGCTGCCCATGCACAGGCAGGTGTGCAGCGCCCCCAACGGCTGCAGCGCCCCGAGGGTGTAACAGCCGATATCCCCCAGCACCACCGCCTTGAGCTTCTTGAGCACCCAGAAAGACTGGCGGTGCGGGCAGCCGGGACACAGAACCGGCTTGCGCGTCGCAGCCGGCAGCTCCACCTTTTTCTTTTTTTTAACGATCTGCGGGATGAGCTCGGGCCGCAGCTCGCCGACGCGAAAAGACGGATGCTTGGCCTTGACCGCCAGCCCCATGCGCCGCAGTTCATCCTCGAGGAACGGCTCCAGCTCCTCGACCACGTGCACTTCCTTGACCGCGCGGCAAAACGCGCGGATCTTCTTCTCGGGAAACGGATAGCTCATCCCCAGCTTCAGGAATGAAGCGTCCGGGTACATTTCTTTGGCGTACAGGTAGGCGACGCTGCCGGTGATGAAACCGAGTTTCCTGCTGCCGAGCGTCTGGACATTCAGGGGCGAGCGGTCGGCATAGCGCTTGAGCCGCTCGATGCGCGCGCGCAACTCCAGGTGGCGCTTATAGGCGTTGCGCGGCACCATAACGTATTTTTCGACGTCGATCTTGAATTCTTTCGGCGGGATCGATACGCGTTCCCCCACCGCGACGTTCTCTTTGGTGTGCGAAACGCGCGTCGTCAGGCGCACCATGACCGGGGTGTCGAAGCGCTCGCTCAGCGCCAGCGCCTGCTTCACGAAATCCTTTGCCTCGGAGGGGCTCGACGGCTCAAGGAGCGGTATATCGGCCATGCGCGCCAGCAGCCGGTTGTCCTGCTCGTTCTGCGAGGAGTGTATCCCGGGGTCATCGCCGCTGACCACCACGAACCCCCCGCCCACCCCGACATAGGCCGAGGTCATCAGGGGATCCATGGCGACGTTGAGGCCGACGTGCTTGGCGCTAAAAATGGCGCGTACCCCGGCGACCGAGGCGCCCGCGGCGACTTCGAAGGCGACTTTTTCGTTCACCGCCCACTGCGCCTGCACCTGCGGAAGCTTCGCCAGGTACTCCAGGATCTCGGTTGCCGGAGTGCCGGGATACGAAGCGGCAACCCGCACCCCGGCCTCGTAGGCGCCTTGGGCCAAAGCTTCGTCGCCGGACAAAAAATCCGTTCGCTGATGAGCCATGTGATCCGTTTCCGCTCCTGACGGCAACGCAGATTATCGCGCCATTCCCGTTCAGCGGGAAAGAGCAATAATCTGCGCTGTCGAAAAAAAGCTCAGAATTTGATCGAGATCTCTTCCCTGAGGAAGATCGCGGGATCCTGATCCTTATAGAACTTGCCGGGGATAAGATACTCTCCCAGGAGGTAGGCGGATACGTTCTTGTTAAAGGCGTATTCGACCTTGCCCATCAGGACCTGCCCGCGGTTCTTGTTGGTGCCGGAGAAGATCGCGCTCGGCGCAACCTGGGCATTGGCTCTCAGGTAGCTGTAGCCGCCGCAGAGCTTCAGCTTGGCGGTCGGGTTGACCGAAAGCTCGGCGCGATAGGCCTGCATATTGGTCCAGTAGCCGGCAATGCCGGTTTCGCTCGCCATGCTGTTGACGTATATCTCGGAGAACCAGGGATACCGCGCAAAGAGCGGATCCCAGGCTTCGTTCTTGGCGGTGCTGCGTTTGTCACCGGAGAGATAGATGTAGCCGACGGTTGCCTTGGGCTTCCAGGCGCGCTGCGCGCATTCGCGGTCAAAATACACGAACCCGCCCAGCCCTTCCCGGTCGTTATCCCCGTAATCGCCGAACTGACTGGCCAGTTGGGCGCGCACGCCCCAGCCTCCCCGGGTGTATTTGGCGTAGGAACCGAAGGTATTGATCAACCCCTTCTGAGCCTGCAGGCCGGTACCGCCTTCCTCTGCCTCGTACTTGAAGATATAATACTCCTCCAAACTCAGGCCTTCGATCGACTTGTTCTTCCAGTAGAGGATCCCTCCCTGCTCATCCGTGGTATTCAGGAGGCTCACCCGCTTGTCCTCGTTCCGGTTACCGTTGACGTTGATCAGCCTGCGGCGATTGATGACCGGAAGGATCTCCTCGTCACGGGGATCGGCCAGATAAATGGCATCGACGGTGTTTTCATCGTTGACCTTCAGGCCGATTTTGACCGCATTGAAGTAATAGGTCCGCGAGCCGTCCTGCGGGGTGCCGTCCATGATCAACAGCCCTTCGCCGTAGGCGCCCAGAAAATCCTGGCGGCCGATGCGCAGGTCCAGCGGCAGATCCAAAACATTGCGGATATCGAGGTAAAGATTGTCGAAGACCACTTCATTGATATCGAAATGGTACCCTTTTTTCGTGGCGAATTTATCCGGGACCGAACCGGTCGAGCTCGCAAAGTAGGCATAGGGCTTGAACTCGTTGGTCAGCTTGGCGTAGAGAGAGATATCCTCGCGGTAATCAAGCTTGCCCCACAGCGAACTCTTGACCCGGAAGAAATTCCGGTTATCCAGCTGGTCGTTATCCATATCCCGCCAGTTTTTCCAATATTCATGCCGGATGCGGAATGCCGAGCCCCAGCTTCCCTTGAAATCGGACTGCTTTGGCTGCGGTGCGCTCTCCTGGGCGAACCCCGCCTGGGCAGAGAACGCCGCGGCACAGGCCACTGCAACGAAAAAAATAAGAATTCGGCGTGCCATGCAACTCCTCCTTGGTTAAAGATGCTTGAAACAATGTTCGATATAATCCTTGGAAGGCTTTTTGGTGATCAGGCTCACCAGCAGCGCAACCGCGAACGAGACCGGCAATATCGCCACGATCGGGTCAACCACCGTCCAAGGATACTGCGCCAGCGTCGGCTTATCGAAGATGAACTTACACAGCCCTATCGCCTCGGATTCCTTCTGGTGGATGAACAACAGCCAGAACGCGGTGCCGCAGAATCCGGCGAGCATGCTGGCGATGGCGCCAGCCTTGGTCATCCCTTTCCAGAACAGGGTCCCGACATAGGTCGGCAGGAAGGTGTTGGCGCAGAGACCGAAAAATATAGCCGTGGCAACCGCGATGACACTCCCGGGAAGCTTATACCCCAAGAGCACCGTCACCAGCACGCCGATAACGATACCGATGCGCGTGATGAGGATCGTGTATTTGGAGGTCTTGCCGCGCAGGAGCGTCTTCTCGAAGAAATCCCTGCCGATAGCGGTGCCCATGGAATGAAACTGCGAGCTGGTTGTCGACATCGCCGCCGACAGGAGCGTGAGCATGAAGAGATACACGAACCAGACCGGCATGGCGCTGTTGATGTAGAGTGGAATGATCTTATCGATGTTGCCGCCGGCAACCGCAAGGGAAATCTTGCCGAAAGCGGGGTTATTGAAAAAATAGACGTTGGAGAGGGCGCCGACGATAAAAGCGACTCCGGTCATCATCAGAATAAAGATGCCGCCGATGGCGACACCCCGGTTAATCTCCTTGTTGCTCTTGACGGTCATGAAACGTACCGCCAGCTGCGGCTGGGTGAGAACGCCGACACCCACGCCCAGAACGATCGTCGAAACGAGGTTCCACCACAGGTTTGACCCCGGTTTGGGCATATGGGTCCAGCCCAGGTGCCCGAGGGCGCTGAGCTTCTCCGGCACCTGCGGCAGGAGCCCGGCGAGCGACTGGTGCGCGTTGACCACGCCGCCCAGTTTCGCATACGTCAGAACCAGGAGTGCCGCCATCCCCATGAACATGATCGACCCCTGCAGCGCATCGGTGTACATGACGCCCTTGAGCCCGCCGGCAAGCACGTAGGCGGTGATAATCAAGGTATAGATGAGAAGGGCCACATTGTAATTAATCGTTGTCGAAAACGTCATCTCTATGAACCGCGCCGCTCCGATAAGGACCGCGGCCGAATACAGGGGCATGAAAACGAATACGACCAGCCCGGCAAAACCCTGGATAAAGGTGGAATTAAACCTGCGGCCGAGGAGCTCGGGAAAGGTGTGTACATCGAGGTTATGGCCCATCTTGCGGGTGCGTTTGCCGAAGACGATGAAGGCGATGGCGATACCGACGAATATATTAAGGAAGGTCAGCCACAAAAGCCCCATGCCGAAGAACGCAGCCGCGCCCCCGAATCCGACGATTGCCGAGGTGCTGATAAAAGTGGCACCGTAGGAAACGGCCATGACAAAGGGATGGATACTGCGCCCGGCAACCAGGTAATCGAGTGCGTTTTTGGTCCTTCGGTAGCCGTAATATCCCAAATAACCGATCACGAACAGGTAAAGGACTACGATAATGGTGAGAATGAACATATTATCCATACCGTTTCCCCCGCTCTTAGAGTTTTTCTTCCAGCTCTTTTTCGGCCTCGACCCATTTCTTGTCTTCGGTATACACCGGTTCCTCGCCCTTATTCCAGTGCGAGAACCCGTACACGGCGCAAAAGGCGGCGCTGAGGATGCACAAAATATACGCCAACCATACGCCCGGATCCTGGATCCCTAGCATGACGCACCTCCTTGCTTTTTTCTCGGTACCGGTGATTCGGGGATTGTTTTCGAGTGGACGGGCATGTAGCACACAGAAAATACGCTCACGGTTCGCTTTTTGCAGGAACTCATCTATTTGGAATATAAGCCGTTATCTTATCCAAAAAGATATCGGCCGCCTTTCGATGCAGAGAATTCATTATAGCATAATAAATCATGATTTAAACGAATTTTTGAGTTCACAAACGGACACGGGGACGCCATCAGGGAGACACCAAGGCGCCCCTAAAGGAAAAAAAGTGCGCATGCCTAAAATAAGCGCATGCGCACCAAAAAAAACCGGATGCCGAACTGCCTGAGCGGATTATGTTAGTGGTAATCGTACCGCCAGCTGCCTCCGCGCTCAACCCTGTACCGGACATAGTGGCCTTCAACGACAATCTCGCCGTAACGCGGGTCATGCTCGGTATGCTCAGGGACCCACCGCTTCTCCCAGACATAGTGGGATACCCATACTTTGCGGCATTCCCTGCTTTCGTTGCGGCCACGGCCGTGGGCGTATTCCCGGTGGCGATCCCGGTCCTGACGGTTTATCCCGGTCATCGTGCCGATCAGGTCGACCTTGCCGCCGGTCAGTATCCTCATCCCTTCGATTCCCGTAAGAACCTTGCCCGCGACGTCCCAGTCACTGGCGTAAGAAACCGATACGCCTCCCAAAATGACCCCTGCCAGCACCAATGCGATTCCCCACTGTCTCATACCTGCCTCCTTTTGTCCTCGCGGCTTGGGGTTACGCTCCTGCCTCTTCACTCCATTAGACAGGAAGAGGCAGAAGAAAGTTCCGTTAAAAAGCCCCTAGACACAAAGACACCGGCAAATGCGGTGAAGCATAACGGGAGAGAAGCGGCAGGAAAAGATCTCAGGGGAAGGAAAAAAATAGATGAGCAGCGGTGAAAAATCGTGCGCCTAGCTGGACTCGAACCAGCAACGCCCAGCTCCGAAGGCAGATGCTCTATCCAATTGAGCTATAGGCGCAATAATAACACGTTTTTATTCCTTACGCCTGTAGATCATGCCGCAAGCATTTCGCGGCTGAGCTATAGGCGCAAAAAAAGTGGCACGATAGTCCTTGCTATACCCGTCCACCTCAGCAACAAGCTTAATCTTGGGATTGGGGCTTACGCTCGGCTAACAACAGTATCCTCCCCCGCATGTAGTATAAGCAATGCCGGTCTCCCTCGGTCAGAACGATGCTTCTAATAGGCATCTTCTTGGTACGATTCGCTCAACGCTTTGGCGGTCCTTTCCTCTTTAGGCAACGTGCAGGAAGCGCTGGTGCCGTCGCCGAAAGTAAACGTCAGGATACCCCCTTCGAAATTGCGGCTCTCCTTCTGCACATACAGTTCAAACACATGTCTTCCCGGCTGATACTCGCCAAGAGGGGAATTGAAGGAATCGTTCAACTGTCTTCCCCCATAGAACACCGCTATCGGATACAAATTTCCCTGGTCAGTAGTCCATATTTGTCCGGGGATGGAATGAATCAGCGCGATCGATTTAAGTGTCTTCACCAATACAATATCGAGGATTGCCTCGAATTTAAAGTCCTGCTCCCCAGCCGAGCCTCCTGAACCCGGACCAAAGGTATAAAACCCGCCCACGCGGTTCTCCTGATCGTGTTGATACTGCGCGGAAAGCCGCGCGTCGGAGGATTCCCTTGGCGAAGGCAACTCAGTAAACGGCTCTTTTGCTTGCACTATACTTTGGGCAGGGATAGACGCGCTCACCGAGCTGCCGTCGGTAAATTTAATCCTCAGCGTACCGCCGTAAAAAATCGAATTTTCCTTCTGCGCATACAGGCTGAACTGGTGAGTTCCTGCAGGATAACTGCCCAAAGGATCGTCATTGGCGAAATTAAGCTGCTTGCCTCCGTAATCGACAACCAGGGGATACGCGGTCTTTCCGTACACCAGAACCTTTGACGATGTCGTCCAACCCTCCCTGTCAATGTCTCGCTCTGTGGGAAGGCTGTGCGCGATACTGATTGACTCGATAGTCTTGTTGGTATCAAGCGAAAGAGCCGCGTCAAATTTCCAATCGCCCGTGTCCGTAACACCATCGAACATCTCCCTTACCCTGCTGCTGCCTCCGGTGAAGGCGCCCCAAGGTCCGGCCCTGTCTTCATCGGAAGGGACCAAGACAACGCTCGATGATGCGCCTGACTCGATCTCGGCTTCTGCCCGATCAATTCCGGCCGGAAAAACCGTAAGTAAATTTAGGGTACTTGCTGCCGCTACCACGACGATGCCCACACGCACACTCTTCTTCTCCATATTCAGCCCTCCCGCGTTTTATCTTCCCTGACGAAGATGCCCCATCACTACATATAACGCTGCGCACAGCGAACATCCAACCAACATCAGCCCCATGATCCGGGTATTCCTGATCTTTTTGATTGTGTATCCATAATCTGCAAGATCACCCCCCTAAATAACATTATTATAGCACTGGCGGTATTTATAAAAAACAATTAAAGCTCTATAAAGACATCTTAAAAGCTTCATTAGGCTTAAAATCCCGTGAAAATGTCTGGTATCCAAAAAGTATCCTTTACCGATACCACAGGATATACCTGCACACCAAGTGATACTACCAACAAAAAATCCCTAAACCAAATTGGCTTAGGGACCATTTTCAAATGCGCCTAGGAGGAATCGAACCTCCAACCCTCTGCTCCGAAGGCAGATGCTCTATCCAATTGAGCTATAGGCGCAGTGTCTTAAAACCATCTCAAAACTTGTCAAATTTGTTCCGAAGGCTGGCGCTCTATCCAATTGAGCTATAGGCGCATAGTAAATGCGCACTTGCGCAATACCGCATGAGCGCAAGGTGCGCAAAATTGAAAAACGTGCCCACCCCTTCAACTGCGTTCGGGTTGGCGGCTAAACGATCTCGCAGGCTTTGCCCAAATAAGCGCAGATCTGCCTGAGCCGCTCCGGGGAAAGACCAACCACCCCCGGCTCGGCCGTCACCCTGACCGGAGAATTAAGCTGCACCTTATCGGGACAAATCAGCCCGATTGCCGCTTTGAGCGCCGCCAGATGCTGCGGCTGATCATTGACGCCCTCAACCAGCATCACCTCGAGCCAGAGCTTACCTTGATATTCCTGCCGCAGCTTGACGATCCCTTCGATGACCTCATCGAGCCTGATCCCGGCCGCCGGCCGGTCGATACGCGCAAACACCTCCTCGGTCGCGGCGTCAAGCGACGGAACGATAAGGTCGGCCTGGGACAGAGCCCGGCGTACGGAGGGCACCGAGAGCAACGAGGCGTTCGTCAGCACCGCGACCGGGATCGCGGTCAACTCCTTGATCTGACGGATCAACTCGCCGATACCGCTGTTTAAAGTCGGCTCTCCGGTCCCGGAGAAAGTAAGATAGTCGACCCGCCCGGCTTCCTGCGGATGCGCGCGCAGCCACCCCTTCAATTCATCGATCACCGCCGCGCACGGGACATACTCCGCGCGCTCGGCGACCGTACGGTCTGTCTTGCCGAGCTGGCAATAGATACAATCGTAGCTACAGGTCTTATACGGGGTGGTGCTGATGCCCAGGGATACACCAAGCCTGCGGGAGCGCAGCGGACCGTAGAGATATTTCATACCGAAGACGTTTACCGGGGCGCGGATAAAAAAACACCCCACCCGAAATCGACTATCGATCCGAACCGGGTGGGGTGAAAAACTTACCTTACCTGCAGAACGGAATTCGCGGAACCAAAGGAATTGCCGACGGTCGCGGAACAGGCCGGATCATTCATCCAATTGCCGTCAACGACGAATTTGTATTCATACTGACCCGGTTTCAAACTGACCTTTGCCGACCAGTTGCCTTTGGAATCCTTTTTCGCAATCAAGCCCTGCGCGTTCCAATTGTTGAAACTTCCCGCAACGGCTACCGAACGGGCAGCGGGCGCGTAGAGCTTAAACTGCGTTGTCTTTGCCGCGACAGCTTTCACAAGTCTAGGCATAGATCCCTCCTTCTTCTATCCCCATTATAAACAATGTGTTAGGGACTGTCAAGGAAATTCAGATGGCAACGATCGACAATCCTGCCCGGTCAGCCAACCCAACGCTCTCCTTAAGGTCGAAGAAAAGGGTCTTCTCCCCCTCAATAGCCAGGGTGCGCGCCCGGACCTTGATCAGGGTGCGTACGGTATTCAACCCGACGACCGGAACGTCGAAGCGGGGGTCCTGATTCGGCTTCGCCACCTTGACCACCGTGATGCCGCCGCGCGCAAGGGCGCCGGCCCTGCGGATGAGATTATCCGTGCCTTCGAGGGCTTCGACCGCCACGACCGCTTTTTCCTTGACTGCGACGGTCTGGCCGATATCCAGGAAGGCAACCTCTTTGGCCAGCTCAAAACCGAAATAAACATCCTCCCATCCGTCGAAATGCGGCTGTGATTTGGTCAGTGTCCCTTTTTTGGGAAAGAGCTCCTGGATGAAGAGGGTCGAAGACAACAGCTCCAGCCCGTTCTCTTTGAGGTACCCGGCAATCGCGCCGAAGATCGTATCCGCTTTCTTATTAGAGAGCCTCTCCAACAGCCGCGCGAGGGTTTCATCCTGCTTTACCTGCGGCGAAAAAAGCCGGTGCGGACTGATCTGCCCGGCCATCACCACCTGAGTGACGCCCTCTGCCTTGAGGATCTGCGGCAGACGGCTGAACTCCTCGAGCCCGACCCAGTAGACCTTATCGGCAACCGAAGAGATCGCGCGCGCCGTATCGCCCTTGATCGCGATAGCCACCGTCGCAACACCCTGGGCGCGGGCGGCCCTGCAGAACTCGAGGGGAAACTTCCTGTTGCCGGCGATGACGCCGATCGGTTGCTTCATGCGGTTGAAGACTTGCGGGAGCAGGAACGGCTGATGCCGCGCTCGGAGCTGCGGACGAACTGCTTGAGGTAGTCGACCTGCGGACCCGAGAGGCCAGCGCGCTCCAGTTCGGCGAGCGCAACGGTGATCGTATGCCCGGAGTTGAAGAGTATGCGCAAGGCCTGATCGAGCTGGCGTATCGATTCTTTGGAGACGCTGTTGCGGCGCAGGCCGATGAGATTCAGGCCGAAGATGCGTGCCGGATGGCCGTCGCAGGTGGAAAAGGGCGGGATATCCTGCACCACCTTCGAGCATCCGCCGATGATCGAAAGCATGCCGACGCGCACGAACTGATGTACCGCCACCAGCCCGCCGATCACCGCGCGGTCCTCGACCGTCACATGCCCGGCGAGGGTCGCGTTGTTGGCGAAAACACAGTTGCTGCCGACCCGGCAGTCATGGGCGACGTGCGAATAGGCCATGAACAGATTGTGGCTTCCGACAACGGTCTTACCCCCCTCGCCGGTCCCGGGATTGAGGGTGCAGTACTCGCGGATGATGGTGCCCTCCCCGATCTCCAGGAAAGAACGCTCATTCTTGAATTTCAGGTCCTGGGGCCGGCTGCCGACAACAGCCCCGGTAAAGACCTGGCAGCGCTCGCCCAGAACGGTATTGCCGTCGATAAGGCAGTGCGCACCTATGGCACAGCCGGCGCCGATCGTCACCCCGTCGGTGACGACAGAGAAGGGACCGATCACCACATCGTCGGCTATCCGGGCTTTCGCAGAAACGACCGCAGTCGCATGGGCGCGCATATCTTATTCCACTATCGCAAACAGCAATTCGGCTTCACAGACCAGCTTGCCTTCGACAAACGCCTTGCCGAAGACCTGGCCGGTCCTGGCTTTGATCTTTCCCGCCTCCACCTCGAAGGTGAGCTGGTCACCCGGCACGACGGTCTTGCGGAACTTCACGTTATTGACTGCCATGAAGAAAGCAAGTTTTCCCTTGTTCTCGGGAGCCGCCAGCATCATCACCCCGCCGACCTGGGCCATCGCCTCGACGATCAAAACCCCGGGCATCACCGGACGGTCGGGGAAGTGGCCTTTGAAAAAATACTCGTTTATCGTGACGTTCTTGAGGCCCGTCGCGCGCTTGCCCACCTCCATGCTGATGATGCGGTCAACCAGCAAAAAGGGCTCGCGATGCGGCAGGATCCGTTTGATCGCGTTGATATCCAGCGGCGCCGTCCACGGCCCGTCCCCGCGCGCAACGCCGGAGCCGGAAGAAGCGGGCTGCCCGGCGAGACGCTGCAGGAGCTTCAGATTCAAGGCGTGCCCGCTCTTGACCGCGACGATATGCGCCTTCAGGGGAACGCCCAACACGTAGAGATCTCCCATCAGGTCCAGCATCTTATGCCGCACGAACTCGTCGGGAAAACGCACGGTGTTGCGGATCACTCCTTTTTCCCCGACCACCAGCGTATTTTCGTAGGTCGCACCGCAGCCGACCCCCTGGGAGAGCAGCTTCTCTGCCTCGCTCTCCAGGCAGAACGTACGGGCAGGGGCGATCTCTCGCAGGAACACCTCGCGGTCGATGGACAGGTCCAGGTACTGAGCGCGCAGGAGCGGATGGGGATAGCTGAGGGTATAGGAAATACGGAAATCCTCCGCGGGCAACGCCGCGATCGAGGCGCCGTCCTCTTCGATGACGATAGGCTCGCGCACGCTGCAATACCGCCGCGGCGCCGACTGCTGGACCAGCCCGGTCTCAAGCAGGGCTTCGGCGAAACGCACACTGCTGCCGTCCAGACCCGGGACCTCCTCGTTGTTGATCTCAACCACCAGGTTATCGATCCCCAGGCCGGCGAGGGAAGCCATGAGATGCTCGATCGTATGCACCTTGAAGGCGTCACTGCCCAGGGAGGAACGGCGGGGACTCTTATTGCCGCTGATCAGCGACTCCACCCCCACCTTGACCGAAGGTCTGCCCGGAAGGTCGGTACGCACGAATACCACGCCGGCATCGGCCGGGGCGGGAAGGAAACGGACCGTAACGGTGGAACCGATATGGAGGCCGACGCCGCTGAGGCTCGTCTCGGCGCGGATGGTCTGTTGTGCGCTCATGTCTTTTTCGCCTGTTGTTCCAGGTGCTCGATGCGTTTCTGCAATTCCTTGATTGTCTCCAAGAGCCTCGGCAGGTTCTGGATGCAGGCATTGACCTTCAGGGCCTGCGCATGCGGCTTTGCCGGATATCCCGACACCATCACCCCGGCAGGAACCGATTTGGTCACCCCGGCCTGCGCGGCGATGATCGCGTGGTCGCCGACGGTAATATGGCCGACCAGCCCCGCCTGACCGGCCAGGGTCACGCCCTTGCCGATGACGGTCGACCCGGATACCCCCACCTGGGCAACGACCAAAGACCCCTCGCCGATAACCACGTTGTGGGCGATATGGACCAGGTTATCGATCTTGGTCCCGGAACCGATGATCGTCTTGTCGAAACGCGCCCGGTCGATGGCGACGTTGGCGCCGATCTCCACGTCATCGCCGATCTCAACGGTCCCGACCTGCGGGATCTTGTAATGGCGGCCCTCGATCGTCGTGAAGCCGAACCCGTCCGAGCCGATCACCGTGCCGCTATGGACGATCACCCGCGCCCCGATCGTCACGCGCTCGCGCACCGAAACATTCGGGTACAGGATACATCCTTGCCCGATCGAACAGTCTCTGCCGACGTAACAGCCCGGATAGATGACCGTGCCGGCCCCGATCGAGGTCCCCTCCCCGATGACCGCATACGCTCCCACTGCCACGTCTTTGCCCAGACGCACGTCGGGACCGATAACCGCACCGGGGTGGATCCCGCGGGGATGATGGGCCGTCTCCGGCAGCACCTCGGCAATCAGGCGCGTGAACGACAACGACGGATTATCCGTGCGGATAAGGGTCTTGCCGGAGGTGATGTCCCGGGCCGTGATCACCGCGGAGGCCTGGGTCTTCTCCAGCAGCGGCAGGTATTTGGGGTTGGCGACAAAAGAGATATCCCCGGGCCGGGCCTCGCGGATGCCGGCAACGCCGGTGATCACGGTATCGGCATCACCGACGACCTCTCCATCGAGCATCCGGGCGATCTCTGCGACGGTCTTGCGCATCACACGTCCTTAAAACAACCCCACACCCGCTTGACCGGCGCCCTTCAAGCGCCAAAGGAGGATGTGGGGTTGCTCAGCTGCTACGCCATTGAAAAAACCTTATTTCTTCTTCGCTGCCGCGTTCTTGTTCAGGATTGCCATGACCTGGTCGGTCACATCCAAATTCTTCGCCTGATAGACCAGCACCCGGTCGTTGAAGACCATCGTATATCCTTCTTTGGTGGCAAAAGCCTTCACCGCCTCCTCGATGTCCTTGAGGATCTCTTTCATCTTCTCGTCCTGCTCTTTGCGCAGGTCCATCTGCTTCTGGCGGTCGTATTCCTGCAAAGCCTTGACCTTGGCGTCAAGCTCTCCCTTTTTGGACTCTTTTTCCTTATCATCCATCAGGTTCATCTTTTCCTGAAGGCTCTTGATCTCCCCGACCTTCTTCTCGCGCTCCGCGGTATACTGCTGTTCCTTGCCGCTGAGCACCGTATCGTACTGTTTTGTCTTCTCGTACTCGCTGAAGATCCGGCTCAGATCGACGTACCCCAGTTTATCCGCCGCACGAGCCGCTCCCGACCAAACCAACACGCTCACCGCAACCACCGCCATCACCGATGCCACTCTCTTCATGCTGCTCTCCTCTCACTATTTCGCGCTGCACTACAGGCGCTCTTTTTTAAAAACCGCAGCCGTCTAAAACCGGCCGCGCTCAAAAACCCTGGCTCATGCTGAAATGGAGTTTTCCGCTCTTGGTGCTCTCCTCACCTGGCTCTTTCTGCAGGGGAATCCCGTAATCGAGCATGATCGGGCCGATCGGGGTCTTGATACGCACCCCCAGACCCATGCCCGATTTGTACCCGCCGGAACCCAGATCCCCTACCTTTGCCCACACATTACCGACATCATAGAACACCGCCGCTTTCAGGAAATCGAAGATCGGATAGGTATATTCGATATTGCCGACAGCCAGGGACTCCCCGCCCAACGGATCCTTGGTGACCCCGTCGATCGGGCCGACGCTGCGTTCGTCGTACCCGCGGATCGTATACGCCCCGCCGGCGAAGAAACGTTCGTAGATCGGCACGCGCGCCGAATCGCCGTACGGCTTGACGACCCCGACACGGCCGCGCACCTCCAGGGACGAAGAACGCCAGAGCGGGAAATAGTGCGACGCTCTGCCGGAAAATTTCCAGAAATCCTTATCCCCCCCGAACGGCCCGCCGGCCCCCTCGAAAGTCCCGAGCAGATAATTCCCCGAATGGGTATCGAAAATGTTGTCGCGGCTGTCGAAGGAAAGGCCCATCTGGAGGCTACTGATATTGTTCTTGCCCTCTTCCTGCTTCAGGTCGGCGGTCGCGTCATCGACGATATTGGCGATCCGGATCGTGTCGTTGCGGTAGGTAAGGCTGGCGCGGATATACTCGCCGACCTCCTTGGAGAGCCGCACGTCACCGCCGGAGATATCCTGGTCATACCCGTAGCCGATATCCTCTTCCCGCTTGTTTTCCCGCTTGTACCCGTCGAAACCGAAGGACACCGGATAGTCGAAGATCCACGGCTCGGTGAAGCTCAGCAGATACCCCTGGCTGATGGAACCGAAGGAGGCGCGGGCCTTGAGCTCCTGGCCGTCGCCGGTGAAATAGGGGAAATTCTTCCAGTCGAAATTCTTCTGCTCCACCTCGACGAACCCGACCAGCTGGTCGACCGTGCTGTAGCCGCCGCCGAAACTGAAAGAGCCGGTCTTGGACTCCTTGACATCCACGATGAGGTCTTTGCGATCCGGGGTATCGGTATCCTCCGTGTCGTAGGAAACCTCCTCGAAGAAGCCAAGATTGGTCAGACGCTCCTTGGAACGGCGCAGCTTCTTTCCGTCGAATTTGTCGCCGGGGAAGATGCGCAGTTCCCGGCGGATGACGACATCCTTGGTCTTGACGTTGCCGCGGATCTTGATCCGGTCGACGAACGAAACCTCGTTTTCCGTAATCCGGTATTTGATGTCGATACGGCCGGTCTGCGCGTTGAGGGAGCTGGCCTCCTGGATCTGCACCGAGATGTACCCGCGCTCGAAATACAGCGACTGGATGTTGGCTATATCCTGCTGCATCCCCTCCTGGCTGAAGATCCCGCCCGTCGTGCAGACCTTCAGCTGCGAGAGGACCTCTTTCTCGGCGATATCCTGGTAGCCCTCTACCGTCACCGTACCCACGAGATATTTTTTGCCCTCCTGGATCATGAGGATCAGGCGCAGCTGCGGTTTCTCGCCGATCTGTTCGACGTCGTAATCGACCTCGGCGTCGGCATACCCTTCCCGGCGGTAGAAAGACCGTACCCGCTCGATATCCTCGCTCAGCGTCTCTTCCTTCAGGACACCGGCGTTGAAGAGCCAGGCGTTACGCGTTTTCATGAGCTTGATGAGACGCTTACGGGAGAATGCGGTATTGCCGCGCGTGACGATCTCGCGCACCTTCATCCGCTGGCCCTCGGAGATCTCGAAGCGCACGATCGCCTTGTTCGTCTGCTTGTTCAGGTCGACCGCGTCGGTAACCTGGGCGGCGCCGTAGCCGATCTTCTCGTAGAGCTTTTTGATCGTGCGCACGTCTTCGGCAAGGTTGGGGTAATCCAGGTATTGCGTCTCCCGCGACTTCAACTGCGCCTTGATCTTATCTTCCTTCATCGTCAGTCGCCGGATCCCGGAAAAAACGATCTTTTCGATGATCGGCCGCTCCTGGACCGTCACGATAACCTTTAATCCCTCCTTATACGGCTCGGTATCGACCTTGATGTCGCTGAAAAAACCCAGGAGATAGAGCCGCTTCAGGTCGTCGCTGATGATCGTCTCCTGGTACGGGCTGCCGATGCGCGTCTTCATCTTGGAGACGACGGTATTGCTGCTGATCGCGGTGTTGCCGCGGATCTCGATCGCCGTCACAAAAGGGAAGGTTTCCTCGGGGGCGGGCGCCTCTGCGGAAGCAGCGGCATCCGGCGCAGCGGGAACCTCTTCATCCGCAGGAACCGCGGCGGCCTCCGGGGAGCCGGCGCTCAAGGCGGATTCCTGGGCGCCACAGACGCAGTGGGCAAGGATCATGCCGCAGAAGAATACTGTTCCCAAAAACCAAACGGAGCTTTTTTGCATTGGCATATTATAGAGGACTTTCTTTTCTAAATCAACTCTTTTATCGGCGCCGGCGCCGTTATTCGCTGCGGGCGAGGTTCTCAAAACGCGTATATTCGCGTATAAAGGTAAGCTTGACCGTTCCGGTCGGACCGTTGCGCTGCTTGGCGATGATCACCTCGGCTATGCCCTGGTTCTCCGCGGTCGGCTTGTAATACTCCTCGCGGAACAGCAACGCCACCACGTCGGCATCCTGTTCGATCGCGCCCGACTCGCGCAGGTCGGACAACTGCGGCCGGTGCCCTTCGCGCGCCTCGACGGCGCGGGAGAGCTGCGAGATCGCCACGATCGGCAGGTCCAGCTCCCGTGCCAGCGCCTTCAGGGAGCGCGAAATATCAGATATCTCCTGCTGGCGGCTGTCAAGGCGGCCGCCCACCCCCCGCATCAGCTGCAGGTAATCCAGGATCACCAAACGGATGTTCTCTTGCGCCTTGAGCCGCCGCGCCTTGGCGCGCAGCTCCATGACCGAGATCGCCGGAGTATCGTCGATGAAAATCGGCGCCTCGGAGAGCTTGCCTGCCGCAGCGGTGAGCCGCGGCCAATCCGACGCCGCCAGAAAGCCGGTACGCACCTTGTGCGCGTCAACCCGGGCGTGGGAACAGAGAAGCCGCTGCGAAAGCTGTTCCTTGGACATCTCCAGGCTGAAGAGCGCCGTCGGGATCTTTTCGACGACCCCCGCGTACTCGGCCATCCCCAGGGCAAAGGCGCTCTTGCCCATCGAGGGACGCCCGGCGATAATAATGAGGTCGGAAGGCTGCAGCCCCGCGGTCTTGGTATCGAATTCCACGAAACCGGTCGGGACGCCGGTGACGTGCTGCTTCTTCTGATAGAGCGCATCGATAGTCTCGATGCTCTTCTTGATCACCTCTTTCAGGCGCAGGTAAGAACCCGCGACCCGCTTGTTGCTTATCTCGAAGATCAGCCGTTCCGCGTCATCGACGATATCGCTGACGTTGCCTTCGCTCTCGTAACAGAGCCCCACGATGCGCGTCGCGCTCTGGATGAGGTGACGCAGGACATCTTTCTCCTTGACGATAGCGACGTATTGGCCGACGTTGGCGGTGGTGGCAACGGCATTGGCCAGCGCGGTCAGATAGCTGACGCCGCCGACCTGGTCGAGACTGCCGCGGCGCTTCAGTTCATCCGTCAGCGTGATGAGATCGACCGGCTTGCTGGCGTTATAGAGCTCCAGGATCGCCTCGAAGATGGTGCGGTGCGCCTCCTTATAGAAGGCCGACACCTCCAGATTCTCCAGGGCCGTGGCAATCGACTCCTCGTCGATCATCATCGCCCCCAGAACCGCCATCTCCGCTTCGAGGTTTTGGGGTGGGAGTTTTTCTAGTGCGCTTGGGTCGGGCATGAATGAACGTGCGTGCCGAGACCGGCCCCCGCGGGGGGCCGGCGTTCCAGTGTCTTGGGACGGCTATTTCTTGACCACCCAGATCTTCACGACTCCCGAGACTTCCGGGTGCAGCCGCAGCGGGACCTCATATACCCCCAGGCCCTTGATCGGCTCGGGAAGATCGATGACGCTGCGGTCGATCTCGATGCCTTCATCGGCGAGGGCGCGGGCGATATCCTGCGCACCGATGGCGCCGTAGAGCGATTCGTCTTCCTGCACGAGCACCGGCAGGGTCAACGAGACCGCGGCGATCTTGGCCGCCAGCTCCCGGGCCGCCGCGCGGCGCTGCTCCTGCTGGGTCTGCCGGCGTGCCTTCTCCTGCTCCATGAGCTTAAGGTTAGCCGAAGTCATCGGCACCGCCAGCTTGTGCGGGAACAGGTAGTTGCGCGCGAAACCGTCTTTGACTTTAACGACCTGGCCGGTTGAGCCGAGCCGCTGGACGTCCTGACTCAGGATAACTTCCATACCTTCACCCCTTCTTCTGGAGAATGCGATGCGCTCTTAACGAACATAAGGCAAGAGCGAGAGATGCCGCGCCTTCTTGATCTCCTCGGCGACGCGGCGCTGGTGCTTGGCGCAATTGCCCGACATGCGGCGGGAAACGATCTTGCCGCGTTCTTTCATGAACAGCTCGAGGAACTTCGTGTCCTTATAGTCGATCACCTTCGTCTTATCGGCGCAGAACCGGCAGAACTTTTTACGGAATACCCCCGCCCCCGGCCGGCGCTCGCGCTTGCCGCGCATCTTCGGTTTTTTAACTACCATTGATACTTCCCTCCTCGTTGTCTTCAGCTAACCATGCACCTTCGGAAGCCGGCTCGGGGTGGTGATCCGCGGGCGGCTCATCTCCCGCCGCCGCAGGCGCGGCAGCCCCGCGCGCGCCCTGGCCCGAACCGAGGAACTGCACCCGCTCGGCACGCACCTCCATCACCGAACGTTTCTGCCCGTTGGGATCTTCCCACGAACGGGACTGCAGCCTCCCCTCCACGAACAGGGGGCTGCCTTTGCGCAGATACTGATTACAGGTCTCGGCCTGACGGTCCCAGGCGACCACGGTCACAAAACACACCTCTTCTTTCCATTCCTGATTGTTGCGATCGCGGTAGCGGCGGCTGACGGCCATGCGCAGGTTGACCACGGCAGTCCCGCCCGGGGTATAACGCAGCTCCGGATCCTTGGTCAGATTGCCCATCAGCAGGCACTTGTTGAAACTAGCCATACGCCCCCCTCACTCGGCCACACGGGTGAACATCACCCGCAGGATCTGCTCGTTGAGCCGGTACAGTTTCTGCAGGGAAGAAACCGCCTCCGGCGGGATCTTCATGCGGACCAGGTAGTACACGCCGTCGTGCTGCTTCTTGATCGGAAAACAGAGCCTGCGTTTCTCCGACCAGACATCGGCAGCGGCGATCTCGCCTTTGTGCCGGGTGATAAGCTCGGTGATCTGCCCGAAGAGCGTCTTGCGCTCCTCTTCGGCCAGGTCAGGCTTGACAATGAACATCCCCTCATACGTGTGCGTCATTCTCTAACTCCTTGTAGAACTTACTGTGTGTGTATTGAACCGGTTCATGCACCCTTCTATCCCCTCGGTCGCCCAGAGGCGGCAGCACGCGGCAGCCTCCCTGATAAACGCAGGCAACTCCTGCCGCTCCTGCGCAGAGAACGGCTCCAGAACGTACTGGGCAGCGTCCCTTCCCTCCTGCGGACGCCCGACGCCGCAGCGTAGCCGCGCGAATCCCGAATCACCGCCCAGCGCCTCAATAACCGACCCCAGCCCCCGGTGCCCGCCGGAGGAACCCGACGGCTTGATCCTGATCCTGCCGAACGCCAGGTCGATATCGTCACACACCACCAGCAGATCCTGAAGCGTGGTCCGGTGGCGCTTCAGCAGCCGCGAGACGGCCGCTCCCGAACGGTTCATATACGAAAGGGGCAGCGCGCACAGGATTGCCGTTGCCTCCAGCATCCCGCGTCCCTGCTGGCAACGGCCCAGCAGGTCCCGGCGCAGGACAATACCGGCGTCGGCGCACAACTGCCTCAGCACCAGAAACCCTATATTGTGGCGGGTATCCGCGTAGCGCGTGCCGGGATTGCCCAAACCGACGATCAACTTCAAGCGCCTTCTTCCTTGCCTTCAGCGGCAGGCTGCTCCTTCTTCTCCCGGATCACCTCCGGCTCTGCCGGTGCCGCGCCCTCTTCCGCAACCGGCGCGACCTCTTCCTTCATCGGCGCCGCCACCGAAAGCACCGTCGCATCGGCGTCGCTGAGCACCTTGACGTTGGAGGGCACGTTCAGGTCCTTCACGTGCACCGCATCGCCGATCTTCAGCGACGTGACATCAACGGCGATCTCCTTGGGGATGTCGGTCGGCAAGCACTCGACCTCGATCTCCCACATGATGTGCTCAAGCGCGCCGCCGTCCTGCTTGACCCCGACCGACTCACCCTTGGCGACAACCGGCACGTTGGTCTTGATCATCTTGGTCAGGGATATCTCATGGAAATCCAGGTGCACGATATGGCCGTGCACGGGATCGTACTGAATATCCTTGATGAGACAGGAGCGGCTTTTCTTGGTGTCGTCCTTCACCCGCAGGGTCAGGACCACGTTCTCCAGACGCCGCTCGTGCAACAGGTGCAAAAAGGCACCGCTGGGGATCTTGACCGCCTGGGAGGAACCTTCGCCGTAGATCACCGCGGGGATGAAACCGCCCTCCCGCAGGTCCTTGACCTTGCCCCTGCCGGTTTCCGTACGTTTCACAACATCGACGATTATCTGTTCCATTTCTCTCTCACTCCGTTTTTCAAACGCGCTTCTTCAGTCGAACAAACAGCTCACCGACTCTTCGTTATGAATACGGCGGATCGCCTCTCCCAACAGTTCCGCGATAGACAAGACCCGTATGCGCGGATGCCGGCGGGGCCCCTCCAGCGGGATGGAATCCGTGATCGCCAACTCCTGCAGCGCCTGGGCCTTTTCGATGCGCTCGATCGCCGGCCCCGACAGGACGCCGTGCGAAATCGCCGCGCGCACGCTCTTTGCCCCGGCACGGGCCAGGGCCTCGGCCGCCTCCACCAGCGAACTGCCCGTCGCCACGATGTCATCGACGATGACGACGTTCTTGCCGGCGATATCGCCGAGGATGTTCATCACTTCGGTCTTTTCGGGCGAATCCCGGCGTTTATCGATGACCGCAAGGGCCGCCCGCATGCGCTTGGCATAGGCGCGCGCCATCTTGATGCTGCCGACATCGGGAGAAACCACGACCAGATCCTTCAGCTGCATCTTGGCGAAATAATCTATGAAGACCCCCACGGCGAAGAGGTGGTCGACCGGGATATCGAAAAACCCCTGGATCTGCCCGGCATGCAGGTCGACCGTCAGGATACGGTTGGCCCCCGCGGTCGTCAAGAGGTTCGCGACGAGCTTGGCGGTGATCGGCACCCGCGGCTGGTCCTTGCGGTCCTGGCGGGCATAGCCGAAATAGGGAATGACCGCGGTGATGCGCTGGGCCGAGGAGCGGCGCAACGCATCCATCATGATCAGGAGCTCCATCAGGTTCTCGTTCGTCGGCGGCGCGGTCGGCTGAACGACAAAGACGTCCTTGCCCCGCACGTTCTCGTCGATCTTGACGCGGATCTCTCCCTCGCTGAAACGGCCGACCGAGGCCTGGGAGAGCGCGATCTTCAGGTACGCGCAAATACGCTCGGCCAGCGCCGGATTGGCGTTGCCCGTAAAAATCGCCAGTTTGTCCATAGCGAACGCTCCCTAAGGTTTAATCCTTCTGCAAGCGGCGCGCCGGCACGCCGACCACGGTCTCTCCCGCGCGCACGCGCGTGCGCCGGGGCAGGACCGCGCCCGCGCCCGTTACGGCGCCGCGACCGACGAAAACCGGTGCGACCAGAACACTGTCCGAACCGATAAAGGCGCCGTCCCGGATGATCGTTTCGTTCTTGGCCTTCCCGTCGAAATTCGCGGTGACCGTACCGGCGCCGATATTGACGCGGCGGCCGATGCGGCTGTCGCCGATATAGCCGAAGTGCTTGGCGAGACTCTGGGGGGAAATCCGTGAACGGACTATCTCAAGGAAATTGCCGATGACGACTTCTTGTTCCAGGCGGGTGCCTTCCCGCAGGCGGGCAAAAGGACCGACCGAACAGCGGCCTTTGATGCTAACACCCTTTTCGATAAATGTAAAGGGATAAATCACCGTATCCGCGCCGATGCGCGCCCCCCAGGCGATCCAGGCAGTCGCCGGATCAACGATCGTCACCCCCGCCTTCATGTGGCGCTCGTTGATGCGCCGCTGGATGATCGCCGCCGCCTGGGCCAGCTCCAGGCGCGAATTGATCCCCAGCGCCTCGTTGACGTCGCCGATATCCATGCCGGCGATGGTCTTGCCCTGGCGGGCCAGCAGCCGGATGCAGTCGGTCAGATAGAACTCCCCTTTGCGGTTATTCGTCTTGACCGCCGAAAGGACCTTCTGCAACGCCGCCTTCTGGAAACAGACGAAACCGGTATTGATCTCATCGATCGTTTTCTGGAAATCGTCGGCGTCTTTTTCCTCGACGATTTCGCTGATCGACTGATAGGCGTCGCGCACGATCCTGCCGTAGCCGGCGGGTTTCTGCAGCTTCGCGGTAAGGATCGTCGCCGCGGCGCCGGAATCGCGGTGTTTGCGGACCAGGCGCCTCACGGTCTCTGCCTGCAGCAGCGGCGTATCGCCGTAGAGGATCAGCACCGTCCCGCTGAAGGAGCGCAGCCGCGGCAGGGCCTGCCGGACGGCGTGCGCCGTGCCTTTCTGCAGGCGCTGCAGCACCACCTCGACGCCGGCCGGAACGATGGGCCGGACCGCTTCGGCCTGGTGCCCCAGCACGACGATCGTGCGTCGGGCGCGCACGGCTTTCGCCAGATCGGTGACATAAGAAAGCATCGGCCTGCCGCAGAGCTCATGCAGCACCTTCGGCACCGCGGATTTCATGCGGGTGCTTTTGCCAGCGGCCAGGATGATGACGGCTATCTCGTGTTTAGGCATAGCGGTATCCTTATGATCTATTGGGACGCATGGATTCGAACCATGATAGCGAGACCCAAATTCTCGTGTCCTACCATTGGACGACGTCCCAAAAGCCGAACCCTTTAGTCCAGATAATCTCCGCCGGAATGGGAAACCGTCCCCTTCTTGCGTTCGTACTCGTAGGCTTCAATAACCTTCTTCTGAAGGTACTCGCGGAACGACTGGGTGATCGGATGCGCAATGTCCTTGTGCTCCGCCTGAGCCTCCAGGGCCGCTTCCGGCCCGGGGGGATGCGCCACGACCGGCAACGCAGCCGCGCACTGGTTGCAGTATTTGCTGCGCACCTCGTTCTTGAAATTGCATTGGGGACACGGATGCTTTGCCTTGCGCGAAGGCATGGCAATGAAAAAGCCCCCCGTCCCCTCGATCACCTTGATGTTGCGCACGACGAAAACATTGTCGAAGGTAACGGTGACGTAGGCCTTCAGTTTCTTGTCAGGAGAATCCTTCAGGAAAATCTTTATCTCGGTGATGTCCATGGGCCCCTCCTTGCCGATCCATTCCCCTGAAGCGAGAGCAGAGAAAAGAATTCGCCCACAGCCGCTACGCGCCGGGGACGACGAAGATACGCCAGCGCTGCCTCTGTCTCTCTAGTTGCCTTCGCACCGAAAGCGCCTCTCTGCGGGAAGAGACCACGCCGAACACCGCAGAACCGCTTCCGGACATCAAAACCGATTCGACTCCGCAGCGCAGGAGCGCAGCGCGCACCGAAGCCAGCTGTGGATACAATCCGAAGGTCACTTTCTCTAAGCTATTGAAGAGAAAGCCTTTTAATTCCTGCCGGAGGGCCATTTTGACGGCCAAGATAGAAAGTTTATCATTTTCCCGGGGGCTTGTCAATGCCGCTTTTTGAAGCGAAATGCGGTCCCAGGCATGGAAGATTTCGCGGGTCGAGACCGAAAGATGCGGAACGACCAGAACATGCCAGAGACGCACGCGCTCAAATTGCGGAAGCGGCCGGATACGGTCTCCCCGTCCTGAAGCAAGCGCGAAACGGCTCTCGTAGACGAAAAACGCGACGTCGGCGCCCAGGGAGCGCGCCAACCCCGCGAGTTGCGCAGTGCTCAGGCCGGCTCCGGAGAGGCGGTTAAGGCCCAGGAGCACGGTCGCGGCATTGCTGGAGCCTCCGCCCAGGCCGGCACCGACCGGGATACGCTTGCGCAAAACGATATCCGCCCCCGCCGCAAGCCCGGTATGCTTTCGAAAAAGCTCTGCCGCGCGCCATGCCAGGTTGGAAGGGTCCCGCGGGACGTCCGCCAGAGCGCCCGTCAAACGGATTTTTCCGTCCCGGCGCAAACGCAGCCGTATCGTATCGAAAAGGCCGATGCGTTCAAAAAGGGTGCTGAGGGTATGATAGGAGTCGCTTTGCCGGCCGGTAACGCGCAGATACAAGTTAAGCTTGGCAAAGGAACGAAGGGTGAGTGTGTTCACGTGCGCGTGCGACTGTCTTCCGCAAGATACTTCAGCGCTGCGCAAGACCTTCGCGCACCGCCGCTTCGATATCCTGGCTCGTGAGACGATACTCTTTCAACAACTCGGCCGGCTCTCCGGACTGGCCGAAACGATCGCGGATGCCTAAGCGCAGAACCCGCTTCGGGCAGCGCTCGGCGAGAACCTCATCGATGCTGGAAGCCAGGCCGCCGATAAGGGTATGCTCTTCGCAGACGACGACCAGACGCGCCGGCGCCGCCGCCCGCTCGATCCCGCCCGCATCGATGGGCTTGAGCGTATGCACATTGATGACCCCCGCCCGCACACCCTGCGCCGCGAGTTTTTCGGCGGCAGCCAGGGCCTCGGAAACCATCACCCCGCAGGCAAAGATCGCCGCGTCGGTCCCCTCCCGCAGGACCTGCACCGACCCGAAACGGAAAGGCTCCTTCGGCTCTATCGTCGTGACCTTCGGCCTGCCCAGCCTGAGGTAAAACGGCCCCGGGGTCTTTGCCGCGGCCAGGACCGCTTCCCGCGTCTGCGGCCCGTCGCAGGGCACGATCACTTTCATATTGGGGATTACGCGCATCAGGGTGATGTCTTCGAGGGCCTGGTGACTTGCCCCATCGGGCCCGACGGTAATGCCGGCGTGCGAGGCGACGATCTTGACGTTGAAATTATTATAGGCAATGCTGTTACGAACCTGATCCCAGGCCCGCCCGGAGGCGAAGATCGCAAACGTAGAGACGAAGACGGTCTTGCCGCAGCTGGCCAGTCCGGCGGCGGTAGCCATCATGTTCTGTTCGGCGACCCCGCAATTGAAAAACCTCCCGGGGAATTCCTTGGCGAAGAGCGCGGTGCGCGTAGAGCTGGAGAGGTCCGCGTCCAGGACCACGACCGACGGATCGAGTGTGCCCAGTTCGACCAGGGCCTTGCCGTAAACATCCCGCTGATAAAGTTGTTCCGCCATTTTTCAGGAAAGCTCCTTAAGCGCCCGCGCCGTCTCTTCTTTGGTCGGAGCCCGGCCATGGAAATCGCAGACATTCTCCATGAACGAAACGCCCTTGCCCTTGACCGTCCGGGCGATGATAATCGTGGGTTTGGCCTTCACGGTCGCGGCCTCGGCGTAGGCAGAGACGATCTGGCCCATATCGTGGCCGTCGATCTCGATGGCGTGCCATCCGAAGGCGCGCCATTTCGCGGCGACCGGTTCCAGGTTCATGACTTCGCAGGTCTTCCCGTCGATCTGGAAGCCGTTGTAATCCAGCATCGCGCAGAGATTGTCGCAGCGGTAGTGGCTCAGGGCCATCGCCGCCTCCCACACGTTCCCCTCCTGGATCTCGCCGTCCCCCATGAGGACATACACCCGGTATGCCTTCTGGTCGACGCGCGCCGCCAGGCTCATCCCGAGGGCGACCGAAAGCCCCTGCCCCAAAGAACCCGAAGCAACCTCGATGCCCGGGGTGCGGCGGTCGGGATGCCCCTGCAGGACCGAACCCAGGCGCCGCAGGGTCATCAGGTGCGAAACGGGGAAATAACCCCGCTCTGCCAGCACCGCGTACAGGAGCGGACAACAATGGCCTTTGGAGAGATGGAACCGGTCACGGTCAGGCCAGCGGGGATTTGCCGGGTCGTGTTTGAGGATCCCGCCGAAA
Organism: uncultured Planctomycetales bacterium; assembly: GCA_964579435.1. Lineage (GTDB taxonomy): Bacteria > Omnitrophota > Gorgyraeia > Gygaellales > Profunditerraquicolaceae > CAZOGI01. The sequence goes on along the minus strand of CAZOGI010000012.1, from coordinate 14,543 downwards.
AAGAGCGCCACTACCAGATCCGTCGAGGAAAGGCTGCCTCCCGGATGCCCGGAGCCGGCGTGGGCGATCATTTCCACGATATGCCGGCGGACCTGCCGGGCCTTGTCCCTGAGTGCCGCGAGAGCCGTTTCGTTTTTTTCCATGTGTTCCTTAATCCACTCCTGCGGCCTTCACGATGGCTGCAGCCGCTTGATCTTTTCCTCTATCGCGCGCTCTTGCGGAGAGAGGGCCAGGGCCCGTTCCCAGTTTTCGCGCGCCCGCACCGCATCCCCGAGCGCGAAATAGACATCGCCGAGATGATCGAAGATCACCGGGTCTTCCAGCAGGGTCGAGGCCTTTTCGATCGTCTCTTTCGCTTCGGCGAGCTTGCCCCGGCGGAAATACACCCATCCCAGGCTATCGAGGTAAGCGCCGTTCTCCGGCTGGGCCTTGAGCGCCCGGCGGATCAGCGCCTCGGCCTCATCGATATTGCGGTTGGCATCGGCCAGGAGATACCCCAGATAATTCAGCGCTTCGGGATACTCGGGATTGATCTTGAGGGCCTGGCGCAACTGCTCCTCGGCGGGACCCGGCCGCTCTGTCTTCAGGAAAACATCCGCCAGATAAAAGTGCGTTTCCGCGTCACCAGGAGCCAGTTTCAGGATGACCGTATACGCCTGCTCCGCCGCTTCGAATTTCTTGCGCTGCACGTACATCAAGCCGAGCGTCTTGTAAATGTCGATGTTTTCCGGCTCCAGCTTCGTCGCGTTGCGCAGGGCAAGCTCGTATTCGTTATTGGCCTCTTCCGCACGGTTCTGCGTCGAATAGATGAGCGCCAGGACTACGTGGGGCTCCACCGCCGCGGGGTCTTTCTGGATGAGCTGCTTGAGCGTCTCGACAGCCTGCTTGGCGTCGTCTTTCTTCAGGTAGGCGAAGGCAAGATTCAGCGACAGCTGCACCGAATCGGGCTCGTAGCGCAAGGCCGATCGGTACTCCCGGATAGCCTGCTCCGCCTGGCCGCTACGCTCATAGAGCACGGCCCGGATGTAGTGGGTCAGGACCGCGCTTGCCTGGCGCTCCAAACCGGCCGCCTGGCCTGTCGGGACGCTACAGGCCAGCAGGAGTGCACACAACAGACCGACCGCCACTTTTGGTTTCATCCGGGATGGAATTTTTCGTGTCGGCGACGCGGCACCACAGCGCCGCGCGGAAAAGAACCGCAGCTTCCCCGGTACTCCGGGGAAGCTGCCGACACAAGGCGTAAGGCGGGACGGCCTCGCGGCCGTCGGCACCAGAGACTACATCAACCCCAATCGCGCTTCTTCAGATGGCGAAGACGACGGCGCATTTTCTTGCGTTTATGCGTCCGGATCTTCTTTCTCTTGCGTTTTCTTCCGCACGGCATACAGACTCTCCCTCACTCACTGTTGTTGAAACCCGCTTGAAACCTCAGGCAATGACCTTATTCAGCGGATACTCGATGATGCCTTCTGCCCCGGCGCGCTTCAGCGCCGGAATAAGTGTGCGCACCAGGCGCTCGTCGATGATCGTCTCGACCGCAAACCAGCCGTCCTCGGCCAACCCCGAGACTGTCGGCCGCTTCAAGGCCGGCAAAAGGGACAGGACCTTCGCAACCGCCTCGCGGCGCACGTTCATCTTCAGGCCGACCTTTTCCTCGGCGGCAATCGCCCCGCGCAGGAGCATCACGATCTCTTCCATCTTGGAACGCTTGAAGGGATCGGCCGCCGCCGCCTTATTGCTAATGAATTGCGTCGTCGATTCGCAAACCGTAGCGATCTCGACGAGTTTATTCGCCCGCAGGCTGCTGCCGGTCTCGGTCAACTCTACGATCGCATCAACCAGCCCGGAACGGACCTTGACCTCGGTGGCCCCCCAGCTGAACTCAACCTCCACCGGAATGCGCAGCTTGCGGAAATATCCTTTGGTCACCTGCACCAGTTCCGTCGCGATACGCTTGCCGCGCAGTTGCTGCAGGCGCTTGATCCCCGACGCCTCGGGCACCGCCACAACCCAGCGCACACTGTGCATGCTCTGTTTGGCATACGTCAGATCGGCCAGGCGCACGACGCGGGAACCGTTCTCGAGGATCCAATCGTTGCCGGTTATACCGCAGTCAAGCGCACCGTCGGCGACGTAACGCGACATCTCCTGGGCGCGCAGCAGCACCGCCTCTATCTGGGGATCGTTGATCGAAGGGAAATACGAACGTTGCGAGGAAACCGACAGGTTAAAGCCGGCCTTCTGGAACATCCTGAAGGTCGCTTCCTGAAGGCTGCCCTTGGGAAGTCCGATCTTCAGGACCTGCCCTTTTCCGGTGCCGGTCATACGCGTTTACCTCTCTCTGGACAAAGCATATCGTGCCGATACAAGCGATTCGGGCAGTTATTATAACGGGGAAACAATTGTTTGTAAAGGATAATTTATAATTGCATTCCCCCCCATTTCTCCTATAATGGAGGGCAGTTTGGCAAAGCGGCTTGAACACGCCCTGTATTCACCTTCAGTCCGGGAGACGGCACCATGCTTAAGTTCTTACGCAACAAAAAAACCGCAAAACGCATCTGGATCACCCTGGCCGCGATCATCGTGCCGGCATTCATCTTCTGGGGAGGGGGCAGCGCCGTGCGTACCCGCGACAGCCAGCGCGCGGTCGGCCGCATCTTCGGCCGCTCGATTTCGATGCTTGAATTCAAGGACTCCCTCGATGCGGTACGCATCCAGGCGCTGCTGCGCTTCGGGGAAAAATTCCCCGAAGTGGAAAAGAGCCTCTTCCTCGAGGCGCAGGCATGGGAACGGCTGCTCCTGCTGGCGGAGGCGCGCAAGCGCGGCATCCGGGTCAAGGACAGCGCGGTCATCCAGGAGATCCTGCGCCTGCCCTTTGCCGACGCCGCGGGGCGATTCGACCGGCAGCGTTATTCCCAGTTCCTGCAGACGTACCTGCGCCTGAGCCCCCGCGCTTTCGAGGAGCAGACCCGCCAGAACCTCGCCATCGCCCAGCTCTTCGAAGAGATCACCGGAGGCGTCTCAGCGAGTGAACAGGAGGTACAGGAGGAATACCGCAAGGCCAACGAGAAGATCAGCATCTGGTATGCGGCGGGCCTCATGGCCGATTACCTCAACGAGATCGAACCCTCCCCGGATGAACTGCGCGCCTATTTCCAGGAGCATGCGGTCGAGTTCAAGCAACCCCTCTCCTTTAACCTGGAGTTCTGCGCCCTCGACGCAGGCAGCGCCGCGCCGGAAGAGATACAGCGGCGAGCAAAACAGATGCTCTCACGGGTGCGCCGCAAAGAACCGTTCGCCGCGGTCGCGCAGTCCTTTGGCCTGGAGGTCAAAGAAACCGGGCGTTTCGCCGAAACCGACCCCATCCCCGGCATCGGCTGGTCGGTACAGATCTCCTCACTCCTTTTCAAAGCCAAAGACGGGGAATATCTGCCCCCCATACAGGCGGAAAAACAGCTCTTTATCGTTCGGGTTAAAGAACGCATCCCTCCGGCGGTCCCGCCGCTGGAACAGATACAGGAACAGGTCAAAGAGGCTTACCGCAAGGAACAGGCGGCACAGCGTGCCAAAACAAAAGTCGGGGACTGCCTCAGGAAATTCAAAGATGACTTTGGCCAGAGACCCACGCCGCAACAATTCCAGGAAACCGCCGCGACTTTCGGCCTCAAGGCCGCCCAGTCCGAACCATTCTCCTTCGACAGCTACATCGAAGGCATCGGCGCCTCGGATATCTTCTGGCTCAACGCCCAGGCGCTGAAAGAAGGCGCCTGCAGCGACATCATCACCACCGCCAACGGCTACTTCCTCATCCTCCTCAAGGAAAAGACCGCCTTTGACCAGGCGGTCTTCCAGAAAGAGCTCCCGGCATTCACCCAAAAGGTGATGGCCCAGAAGAAACAGGAACAGTTCGTGCGCTTCATCACCGCCCTGAAAGAACAGGCGCAGCGCTAAGGCCTGGCGTTTACGCAGGACAAAAAAAGCCTCCCGGCCGAAAAGCCGGGAGGCTTCTTATACGTGCGCGACGTCTTCTTAAGCGACCTTAATAGCGCTGACCGGGCACTGCTCGGCGGCATCCTTGACCGCGGCGTCATGCCCCGTTCCGATCACATGGGCAATGCCGTCACCTTCGACCTTGAAAACCTCCGCACAGATCTGTTCGCACAAACCGCACCCGACGCAGGTTGACGCATCTACCGTAACTTTCGCCATCTCTGTATCCCTCCGTTTAACGCTCTAACAGGTTTTCCAGCATCTCTTCGTGGTCCGTCTCTTCCGTCAAAATATGGGCAACCAGCTGGTAGGTAATGTGGTCTTTCCCCTGCGTTTTCTGCGCCAGCTTGTTATAGACATCGATGGCAGTCGCCTCCGCATCGGCAACGATACGGATGATGCGGTTGTAATCGGCGCTGTTCTTGGGAGGCATGATGTACGGGGCATTGGCGTTCTTTTCCAGCTCCATCGGATTGGCGATCGGCACCCCTCCCAGCTTGGTGATATGATCGGCAAGCTCCTGCGCATGCTCCAACTCATCTTTCGCCAGCTTCTCCAGCATCTCGGACATATCCTCATACCCTTTGCCGGATACGGTACGCGCCATGTACCAGTACAGATAGAATGCCAGCCATTCGTCGGCATATGCCTTGTTCAGATCCTTGACCAGATCCTTGAGACTGATGCCTGATATTGCCCGTGCCTGTTTTCCCATGGATACCTCCTGACTGCTCTGTTGCCTGCGCCTCTTGCGGGCGCCGGTTTAAGACTGCGCGGAGACGCGCAAATTATACTTCTCGATATTGGCATCGGCGACCGCCTGGACCTGTTTGATCGCCTCGGGGTTATTCAGGAGATGCCGGAACCGTCCCTGCAGCTTCAGATACTCCTGGACCGGTTTCGGCTGGATCTGCCGCGCCAGGAGCGTCCCGTTCTCGTATTCAAACAGCGGAAAAAGTCCGGTTTCAACGGCCAGTTTCGCCACTTCATAGGTCAAGGCCGACTCATGGCGCCAGCCCAGCGGACAGGGAACGTGGATCTGGATGTATTTGGGGCCTTTGATCGCCAGGGCCTTCTTCACCTTGCGCTGGACATCCTGCGGATAGCCGACCGAAGCGGTGGCGACATAGGGAATGCCGTGCGCGCGGGCGATCTCCGGCATCGGCTTTTTCGGACGCGGATTACCCAGGGACAGACTCCCGGCAGGGCTGGTCGTGGTGTTGGTGTTGAACGGGGTCAGGCCGCTGCGCTGCACGCCCGTGTTCATGTACGCCTCATTGTCATAACAGACATAGAGGATGTCGTGTCCGCGTTCCAGCATCCCGGAGAGCGCCTGCAAACCGATATCCGCCGTTCCGCCGTCGCCTGCCTGCGCGATGACATTGATGGTCTCTTTCTTGCCCAGGGCAATCAGGCCCTGCTCAACCCCCGAAGCCACCGCCGCCGCATTCTCAAAGAGCGAATGGACAAACGGTACCCCCCATGCCGATTCGGGATACTTGGTCGAGAAAACTTCCAGGCACCCGGTATTGTTCACGATAACCGTATTGGGACCGGCTGCCTCAAGGACCAGCCGGGCGCCGAGGGACTGGCCGCATCCGGCACAGGCCGTATGCCCCGAAGAGAAGAGTGTCTTATTCATATTTTTCCTTCAATAGTTCCGGCTTCAGGTCGATAAACTCCGCCGGGCGCTCTTTGGCGCAGAGGAGCTTGCATATATCGCGTATCGAATCGAGGGTCACGTCCCTGCCGCCCAGGCCGACGACGAAACTGTTGACGGCGGAAGGTCGCTTCTTCTTATTGCAGAAGAGCGCCCGGACGTCGCAGGAGAGCGGCGCAACCGCCCCGAGGGAGAGGGCGCGGTCAACGACGCCGACGCACTTGACGTCCTTCAGGGCCTCGTACACCTCCTGCGCGGGAAACGGCCGGTAGGCGACGATCTTCAGGAGCCCGATCTTCTTGCCTTTCTTGCGCTGTTCGTCGATCACTTCCTTGATCGTCCCGCAGACCGACCCCATAGCCACGATCGCGCGCTCCGCATCGTCGAGGCGGTAGCCTTCGATCAAGCCGGGATAGGTACGGCCGAACACCTTTGAAAAATCGGCGGTTACCTTCGGATACAACTCCAGGACCCGCGCCAGCGTCTGTTCGACGGCATACCGGGTCTCCATATACGCATCAGGATCGACGAGAGGGCCAATGGTCATCGGATCTGCCGGATCAAGCTTGTATAACGGCTTATATGCGGGCAGGAACCGCTCCACCTGCTGCTGGTCGGGGAGCTCCACCGTTTCAATACCGTGCGTCAGGATAAAGCCGTCCATGCACACCATGACCGGCAGCATGACCGAGGCATCCTCTCCCAGCCGGTACGCCAGGAAATGCTGGTCAACCGCCTCCTGGAGATTCTCGGCATAGAGCTGCACCCAGCCGCTGTCGCGCAGCGAGATCGAATCCTGCTGGTCGTTCCAGATATTGATCGGCGCGGAGATCGCGCGGTTGGCGCAGGTCATGACCACCGGCAGGCGCAGCCCGGCGATATTGAAAACGACCTCCCCCATGAGCAGGAGCCCCTGGGAGCTGGTAGCGGTATAGGAACGCACCCCGGCAGCCGAACCGCCCAGCACCACCGAAGCGGCGGAATGCTCGGACTCGACGTTGACGAACTGCGACTTCAATTTTCCGTCGGCGACCAGCGCGGCAAGCTCTTCGACGATGTGCGTCTGCGGCGTAATCGGATACGCGGAGATGACGCCGGGCTTACAGAGCCTGACCGCTTCGGCTATTGCTTGGGAGCCTTCGAGGAATTCTTTCATCGTTAGTCCTTTGCCTCTTCTTTGACCATCTCGATATCTTTTTTCGGACAGATGGCGGCGCAGTTGCCGCAGCCTTTGCAGTAGAGCAAATCGCAGGTATACGTGTTCTTGCCTTCCCCGCTGATACAGCCTTCCGGGCAGATCAACAGGCACATCTTGCAGGCGATACAATTTTTCTGCAGGAACTTCGGTTTCATCTCGACGCGCCAGGAGCCGGTTTTGTTGCGCGCGCTTGAACCAGGCTTTGAAATAAGCGGACCGAACATGGTGTCTATCCTCTTCTATTTTTTCCCTTTGACGAACGCGAATCCCTGCGCAACGGCTTTGATATTGGCCTCCTGGGCCTTGCCCGAAAAACGCTGCTTGATCGCCGCCTCCAGCGCTTCCAGCCCGAACTCCGCGGTCGCGGCGCAAAAGGCACCCAGGAGCGCGGTATTCCCCAACGGCCTGCCGATCGTCTGCATCGCGATCTCGTTGGCAGGAACCACGATCAGCCTCTGGTTCGCCTTCAGTTTGGGGATCTCGACCCCTTCCCGGCCATTCACGATCGCGACCCCTTTCTCTTTCAATCCCGAAAAACAATTGAAGCCGCGCAAGAGCGTGGCATCCTGGATAATGACATAATCCGGCTCGTAGATCTGGCTGCGCAGGCGCACCGGACGCTCGTCGACCCTCACGAATGCGTTCATCGGCGCTCCCATGCGCGCTGCCCCAAAGTGCGGGAAGGCATACGGATACATCCCTTTATGAAAATACGCGTGGCCGAGGATCGTCGCGGTCGTGATAGCGCCCTGCCCGGCGCGGGCGTGGATACGGATCTCTTTCATGAACGCACTCCTTAGGATTTGGCGTTGCGGCGAAAGGTAAGAAACTCCCCTTGGGCAAACCGGGAAATTATTATAAGACTTTTGTTGTTTTTGTCAATTACTTTATTTTTGGGGTATCCCGCGGCTATGCGGGAGCCGACTGACGCAGGGATGCGGAAACGGCAGAGAGACTGCGCAGCCGCGCTTCTGCCGCATCTTCCGAGAGCGTCCCCAGCCCGCAGGCCGGACTCACCAGGAGGCGCTGCGCCAGGAGCGGTTCCGGGATCCCTTTGCCGCAGAGCCGGCCGCATCCCCGGGAGAGGCGCTCCAGCAGATCAGCGACCGCAAACGGCTCTGCCGGCTCGTTCGTCGGAACGATCCCCCAGCAGAGACTGCCCCCCCGCTGCAGGAACCCCTTCAGGGGATCGGCATACAGAACGAACGTATCGAGAAAACTGTAGGCGTCGAAGTTGATGATCCCGATCCCCGGCACCTCGGTGAAGATCGACCAGTCGGTATTGCCGCAGCAGTGCACCCCCACGAGCATGCCCTCCTGGGCCAGGGCGCCGGAAAGTTCGGCCAGACCCTTGACGACCTCTTCACGGTTGAGCGGCGTATAGGCTGATCCGAAACAACCCAGGTACGGTTCGTCGATGAAGATAATAAAGGGCTTTTTGAATTCCTGGAGGAAAACGGCCTGCCACAGCGCTTTGCGCGTCAGAGATTGGATAAGGGCCTGCACGAAAACCGGGTCGTGCAACAGGAGCACGCCGCGCTCGTCACGGAGGCTGGCCGCCATAGTGAACGGCCCGGTGATATGGCATTTCAGGTGGGAAATACCGGCGCAGAGCTGCGGCTCCGCGCGCAGGCGGCGGCGCAGCGCATACAGCCCGGCGGCCGCCCCTTCGCTCAAAGCAAAGGAATCGGTGTCGTTGTCGATGAGGCGCGCGTAAAAACCCTCCAGCTCCTCATCTTTGCGGCCGGGATCAAAAAGCACCCCCTTATCGCCGAGGCGCAGGCAGGGGACTCCTTCGCAGAACTGGGCCACCATCCCTTCGCGTAAAGTGCGCCGGGGCAGTTGCGGCCAGTACGGCAGCTGGGGGCAATAGCGTAACACCGTCTCGACTGCCCGTTCAGGGTCCTGAAACGGCAGGCTGCCGATGCCGGTCGCCAGTCCCGCAGCGAGCGTCACAGGTGCTCCCGCTGCGTGACCCCGCTGGAGCCCATCTCCACGACCTCTTCCATCTTGATCTTGAAGAAAACGGAGCGGATGGAGCTGGCGATCTCGTAGGCCTTGTGGGATTTTCCCTTGGCCAGACCCTCCATGATGCGCTGCAGCGACAACTCCACCTCTTTCTGATGCAGTTCCTCGACGAACGCCTCGTACGCCGCCCCCTCTTCCACGACCTCGACGTGGCCATTGATCTGGTAACCGGTGAGGGTGGCCGTATCGAAGAAAGAGAGCGATGCCTTATTGTTGACCTTCAGGTTATGGTAGGTGCGGCCGATGATGTAGTCAACGAGGAAAATGTACTGCTGATCGACGCGCAGGATGAACTTCGAAGCGGCATTGGGTTTGCCGTGGAAATCGCAGGTGGCGATACTGATAAATTCCCGGTTCTTGAGGAGCTCGCAGATCTTGACCCTGATCATGGCTGCCCTCCGGCCGGGGAACGGCGCATCGATTCCGGCGCCTGGACCGTCACCACATTCGTCGATTTCATGACATACACTGGATTCGCCTCTTCGTCGAAAACCCCGACGACTCGCAGGGCAGCGGTCGCCACCGGTTTCAGACGAAGAACGGTCCCGTCCTCAAGCAGGTACTGGTTCCATTGCTCCGCGGACTGATTGATCGGCACCTCTACGGCCTCCACCTCTCTGCCTGCCAAACGGATCCTCACGGTCTCGGACATGGTCGTATCTCTCCTTATTCGGGGGACCGCCCTTCGGCAAGGCCGCCGCGCCTGGTCTTCTTGTCGCCGACGACACTGCCGCACTGCTGACAAACATAATCGTAGAGATCGCCATCCGGCAAAAGCAAAAGCAGCCGCTCGCGCACCGGCATCGAACCGCCGCAGGTATTACAATAGAGGTATGTCGCCTGCAAATCTTCGTACTGACGCACGGGTGTAAACGTTGGGGGCCGCTAAAATAATCCGGGGAGAGCCGATCCGGCGACGGCCTGCATCTTCTGGGCCGCCAACTCCTGGGACCGTTTGATCGCCTTATTATACGTATCTTTAAGGATCTTTGCAAGACGTTCGGTCTCCCACTCTTTGATCTGAGCGGAAAGCGCAATCTCCCGGACCTCCTGCGAGCCGTTCATCGTGATGCGCACGCCCCCCTCGGGGCTGGCAATTTCGAACGTCGTCTCCTCCAACTGCCGTTTGACCTCCTGGAGTTTTTTCTGCGCCTCCATCAGCGCCTTCATTTTGTCGAACATAACCCCTCCTTTGTACCCTGCGTTGATCGCAGCCTCCTTCGGCAACCGAGAAGGCAAATGCTGCGGCGCAGGAAGAAAACGACGGCCGCGCTTACCATAAGACAGATACCAGGGAGCAACGGTAAATAATACCGCCCCCAATCCATAGGGAGCCACAAAAAAGTCCCCCCCAACGTCACCGCAGTCCAGGCCAGGAACACGCTTTGTCCGGAAGGCGGCTGTGCCCGCAGGAAACGCAGCGCCTCGGCAATCAGCAGCACGATGAAGCCTGTCCAGAAAAGATACAGATCCAGAAACGGCAAATGCAGCGTCCACGCCAGGCCCGCAGAATGCGGCAGGACCAGGTTATACACCGCCTGAAGCGGCTGGGCGTTGCGGTATCCGCAGAACTGCAGGCACATCCCGTCCCATTTTGCCCGCGGGGTATTCAGTAACGAGTTCGGTTCCCGTGCCTGCTGGAACCGAACCACCGACATACGGTGGACCGCCATGTCTTCCAGCCGCCGCAGCGGCGTACGGTAGAGAAACGGATTGACGGCGACGAAAACGAAGGCGCAGACCGCTACGGACAACGCAAGCGAGACAGCTGCCAGTCGCACCCTGGCGTCAGCGCAATACCCGCGCATACCGCCTTGTCCCGGGCAGGAACCGCGCAAGTACGGCTCGGCAAAAGACACCAGCAGCACCACGCCGAAAAACCCCCACCATGCGACGCTCAAAAAACCATTAAGCTTAACACCGGCTGCCGCGGCGCTGTTTATCCCGACGAGCACGCCCAACACCATACCCCGGCGGGAACGTGACTGAAACACCGCATCCAGCCACCACAGGACCAGGACCGCCTGCAGCGTCATGAAAAACAACAGCGGCGTATCGGTCGTGACCCAGCGGCTGCAGATCAGAAAAAGCGGGTGATACGCAAGAATCACTGAAGCGCACAAACCGGTAAGCGTATCAAAAAGGCGGCGACCGAGATAAAACAGGAGCAGGCAGGTCCCCAGCCCGAAAAACGCCGCGGTCAGGCGCCCGACAAAGAGCAACTGCGCCGGCGGTTCTTTCCCCGGTTGCCCGGGGCCAAAATCTTCCAGCGTATGAGCAAGCCTCCCCAAAGCGGGAATATCCTGCGCATGGCCGCCGAGCCATAACGCGGCGCCGAAGATATACATCCCCAGAGGCGGATGGTCGATCGCCAGATCGGCGTACGCGCCCGGGAGTTTCCGGGAACGCTCCAGCACGTAGCTCTTGAACGCAACCGTCGAACGCAGCCAGTAGGCCTCATCGTGGAAAAAAAGCTGCGTCCGGATGAACGGGAAAAGAGGCAGCGCGCACAGGACAACAACAACGCCCCAGAGAAAAAAGCGTCCTGCCCCCCTCCGACCGTTCCCGGCACCCGTGCGCACCATCCGTCAATACCCCAGAGCCTCATCCACCAGGATCACCGTCACCCGCTGCGGATCTCGCTCCGCCTCGATGATCAGCGTCTGACAGCACATCCGATCGAACGCAGGAAAGCGGCACAGCTCCTCCCGGCAGAGCCCCGACTCAAGGCAGGCGGAACGGTACTGCAGGCGCCGGCAATTGAGCGGGGTCGCGTAGGAACGCGCGCGCTCAAGTGCCGCCGTCAGGTCAGGCGTAACCTTATTGCTGCCGGCGACCAGGATGAGTTTCGGCGCGTACGCGATACCCGCGGTCCGGTTCCCGTAAGCGCTCAGGAAAACCAGTTCTCCGCTCTTTGCCACGGCATTCGGGCTGCCCAAGTATACCTGCGCCCCCGAACCCCTGCGGCGCACCTCCTGGCTCTCGGAACGGGACAACCCCGGCTGATTGTGATCGAAAACAGGGGTGCCGCGCGCCTGCAGAGACGCGACGATCCCCAACGCCTCCAGGGTCATCGATCCCGAAAAACCGACGCTCGCCGGTACCGGGATCTCTTCCAGCACCATCCGCAAACACTCCTGCCGCCCGGAAGCAAACCGGCCGCGGATATTGCGCCCTTCCCAGGCGCGCTGTAACGCCTCAAAAACCGTCTTTCCCGTTTCTCCCATAGCCGCTGCGCAAAAAAACACACGTGCCCGCAGACCGGACTCTTGGCCCCCGTCTGGGCACGTGCATTGCTCAATAAAAACCGTTCTATCAGGAACTGGCCTGTTTTCTCGAAAGAAGCTCCTGGTAATCCTGCGGGAAATGGTTATCCTGAAAAACAATCTCCCCCTGCTGGTTTACCAAGACAAAGGTCGGGACGCCGACGATCCGGTAGGCGCTGGTTACCGCCGTATCCTGATCCATCAGCACGCGAAACGGCAACCGCAGGTTGGTCACGGCGCTGGAAACCTTTGCCGGGGCCTCGCCGACGTTGATCGAAGCGACCTCGATGCCTTCTTCGCTGAGCTGCCCGTACATATCTTTGAGCACCTGCAACTCCTGCTGACAGAACGGACACCAGGTCGTCCAGAAAAAGAGCAGCACCGGCTGTTTGTCGCGCAAGGCGCTGAGCGTGAAAATCTCCTGGTTCACATCCTGCAGGGAAAAATCAGAAGCGAAGTAAACCGGATCCTCGGCCTTTGCGCAGCCGGCGGTACACAGAAGAACGGCGAAGACGACGGCAAGACCTTTTTCCATGATCCTATTCATCTAGATCCTCCTTATGCCGGTGTAGACGAAGAAAAGCCCCATCCCTACCAAGACCAGCGCGCAGAAACGCTGGGTGTAAACCAACCACTGCCCGGGCCGGGGAAGGCGCACCAGCGCCGAGCCAAACGTTCCCGCAAGCAGCAACGTCGTCCCCAGACCGTAGGCGAAAGAAAGCAGAAGGACCGTTCCGTACAGAACGTTCTTCTTCGTGGCCAGGTAGACCAGGATCGATCCCAGAGCCGGAGCGGTGCAGGGACCGACCATCAGGCCAGACACCATACCGAACAGCAAAGACCCCAGGTGCCCGGAACGCTTCTGCTGCGGCAGGCGCAGGAAACGGGAAACGGAAAAATCCAGCCCCCCCAACATGGCCAATCCCATCGCCGCAATGATCGAACCGGCCGCTATCGTCGTTGCCGGATGCGCCGCGATCGCGCCGAAGAGCCTGCCGCTTAAAGAAGCGATCAATCCCAGCACAGCGTATGTCGCGGCGACCCCGCTGACATAGGAAAAACTCAGGGTGAAACCCCGCCGGCGCGAACCGGCAGCGCGCGCGCCGATGTAACTGAGGCTTACGGGAAGGAGCGGAAAGACGCACGGGGTGAAACTCACCAGCACCCCGCCCCCGAAGGCAAAAGCCCAATCAAGCGGATTTCCGGACAGATTCATCGATCCAACGTAAGTACGCACGCTCCCCCGCGACGATCGGCAGGGCGATGATCTCGGGAACGGTATAGCTGTGCACAGCCTTGATCGCGGCGCACAGCGCCGGCACCAGGCTGCGCCTGGACTTGATGACCAAAAGAACCTCGGCGGCGGAATCGATCTTGCCCTGCCACCAGAAAAGGGACTCGACCCCGCCGATGACGTTGACGCAGGCGGCAAGTTTCTTGCGCAGGATGACGCGCGCGATGGCGCGGGCCTGAGCCTTTTTCGGACAGGTAACCAGGATCACGACGCGCATTTGACGACCAGCCGCGCGATACGCTCCCCGAAACGCCGGCATTCCCCTTGAGCGCGCGTATCGGGCTCGCCGATGGAAACCGGTCCGTAGTGGTCGCCGCGCGGGTCTCCTTGGATAATCATACCATGAATAAGCAGGGCATTCAATATATCCGTGATCGTCGTCTCGTTTCCGCCGGCGATGTTGGCGCTGGAGGAGAATGCGCCGCCAACCTTGCCGTCCAGCGCGCCGTGAAAAGCGACCGTGTCATCCAGGAGGCGCTTGATCTCGGCCGCCATGCTCCCGTAATAGACCGGAGAGCCGATGACGATCGCCGCATATTCTTTGAGCTCCGGCGGTTTCACCTCGGCAACCGCTTTGACGGTGCAGGAGAGCGCGCCTTTTTCGATGCCCTCGGCGATAAGACGGGCCATCTTTTCGGTATTGCCGCTGCGGGAATAGTAGATAACCAGCGCCTTCTGCACGGGCACCTCCTTTTTCTAGCTGCGCACTTCCTCGATCTTGACCGAGCGGATGCGCCCGAATTCGGCGCAGGCATCGAAGACGATCGTCGGGTCCTGGACGCAGGCAGTAACCTTGTAGGGGAGGCTGCGCTCTCCCCCCTGCTGCGGCAGGACACTCAGCTCGACCTCCTCGGTTATGTCTTTCAAGAGGTCCAGGAGGTCTTGTTCGGATATCCCTGCCGCGGCCAAAACGAATTCCAATTGATATTTAAGCATAACCGAGTGTGTGCACCGCTCCAGCCAGGGCCGTACCGGCATCTTCCCGCAGGACCAGATCGCAAAGACGGGAAAACGGCGTCTCCTGGCGGTTAATCTCGACGAGCGTTGCGCCGCTCTCCCGGGCGATCTGCGGCAGGCGGGCAGCGGGATAAACCGCAAGCGCGG
>CAZOGI010000011.1:13446-83886 GCA_964579435.1 uncultured Planctomycetales bacterium | reverse complement strand
TGGTGACGCCGGCTCCCAGAAGCGTAGCCCGCTGCCTGCAGAAGAGAACGAGATCGTCGCTGGTAATGCGGAAATGCTTGGTTTTAAGCCTGATCTTCTCGGTCGCGCCCCCGCCGGAAGTATCCGTGCCCCTGTATTCGGGCGAGACATCAACCACCATCAGGTCTTTGGCCTGCAGACGGCCGATCACGTCGTCCGCGGAAACCCCCTCCTCAAAACCGGTTTGCCGCTGGCCGGCCTTCGTCCTGACGACGTAAAAGAAACGCGCCATTAGTCGGCCCCCAGGGTGACCGAAAGGGCTTCTTCCAAAGAAGTGACCCCTGATTCCACTTTCTTGATACCCGCCTCGTAGAGGGTCATCATCCCGCTGGTACGGGCGACTTCCCGGATTTTCTGGAAAGGCGCGCGCTGGTTCACCAGCTCTTGTATCTCGGGATTCACCACCATGACCTCCGAGATACAGGCACGGCCTTTGAACCCGATGTGATTGCATTTCGGGCAGCCGCGCGGCCGGTAGAGCAGCTCGGCCTTGAGCTTGATGCTCTGCAGCTGGTCCGGGGTCGGCTCATACGCCTCTTTGCACTCGGGGCAGAGTTTGCGCAGCAAGCGCTGGGCCACGACCAGCAGAAGCGACGGAGCGACCAGATACGGCTCGATGCCGATATCCCTAAGCCGGTTCACCGCGGAAGGAGCGTCGTTGGTGTGCAAGGTACTCAAGACCAGATGCCCGGTCAGGGCGGAACGCACGCAGATCTGCGCGGTCTCAAGGTCCCGAACCTCGCCGACCAGCATGACGTCGGGGTCCTGGCGCAGGAAACTGCGCAAGGCCGCGGCAAAGGTCAACCCGATCTCCGGCTTGATCTGAACCTGGTTTATACCGTCGAGCTTATACTCCACCGGATCCTCGATCGTGACGATGTTGCGGGTCGGATGCTTGATCTCGTTGAGAATGGCATACAGCGTCGTGGTCTTGCCGCTGCCGGTCGGGCCGGTCAGGAAGATGAGCCCGTACGGTGCGGTAATACAGCGGCGGATCAGCTGTAACTGTTTTGCGTCGAACCCCAGAAGCTCCATATCCAGGACCACGCTGCTGCGGTCCAGGATACGCAACACCACCTTCTCCCCGTAGATCGTCGGGATGGTGGAGACGCGGATGTCGATCGGCCGGTCCTCGATGCGCACCAGGAACGCCCCGTCCTGAGGCAGGCGTTTTTCCGCGATATCCAGCTTCGCCAGGATCTTGATGCGCGAGATGATCGGCAGGTGCAGGTGGCGCGCCGGCGGAGGCATCTCATAGAGCTTCCCGTCGATGCGGTAACGCAGGCTGATGCGGTCTTTAAACGGCTCGAAGTGGATGTCCGAAGCGCGCTCGTCGATCGCCTGGCGCACGATCAGATCAACCAGCTTGACGACCGGCGCCTCTTCGGCGAGCGCGATGAGGTTATCGAGACTCAGCTCCTGCTTGGTCGACTCGTCCTCGATTATGATCTGGTCGCGTCCCGAGATGTCGTAACTGGCCTTGACCGCGTCGCGAAACATCGCCGAACGGTCATAAAACTCTTCGATAGCTTTGAGGATATCGGTCTTGGTGGCGATGACCGTATTGAGCTCGCACCCGGTGAGCTTGCGGACATTGTCGATGAGGATAAAATCCAGCGGATCGGCCATCGCGATGGTCAGGGAGCGCAACGTCCGGGAGAGCGGGAGCACCAGGTTTTTCAAGGCGAACTCGTGCGGAATGAGCTGGTCCAGGCCCTGGTCGATCGCGGGCTTAAGCATCCCGGTGCCGAGTGAAAAATAAGGCGCCCCGAGCTGCTTGCTGAGGACTTTGACCAGATCGTCCTCCTTCACCAGGCCCAGCCGCACACAGATCTCCCCCAGCCGTCCTCCCTCTTTGTGCTGAACGGCGATTGCCCGCTCCAGCTGGGAACCGGAGAGAAGCCCCTCCTTGATGAGGAGCTCTCCGATCTTAAGATATTTTTCTTTAGGCATCAGGGGTTGTTAGTACCGGTCAAGTTCATTCAGGCTCGTCGCGACCACCGCATCCCGGTTAAAATCGTCATATGAACGGGCCTGCTCCCGCTCGGGCATGACCGGCATCGGCGTCGATGAAGCGATCTTGAAGCGCGGGTCACGGACGATGCGCGGGGTGATGAACACCAGCAGCTCCCGCTCGCGGTCGCGGTCTTTATTGCGGTGCCGGAAGAGCGCCCCCAGGATGGGGATATCGCCGAGGCCGGGGGCCTGGCGCTTGATCTCGTTGAACGCGTTGTGGATCAATCCGCCGATGATGATCGTCTCGCCGTCTTTGACCGTGATGACGGATTTTGTCGTGCGCTCTTCGGGATCCTTGGTGTTGAATTCGGTGAGGGAAGAGGAGGAAACGTCTTTAACCGACGGCATGACGAACATGGTAATTTCGCCCGTCTCCATGTTGATCTGCGGGGTGACCCGCATCGTCACGCCGGTTTCAAAGCGCTCGGCGGTGACGGTCGTGGTACTGGCGGTCCCTTCGCCTTGCCTGACCTCGCTCTGCCCGACCGTTTCCTGCGTGACGATCTTGATCTCCGCGGTCTCGTGGTTGAGCGTCATGATCCGCGGGCGCGCCAGGGTCTTGGTGTCGGTCTGCTGTTTGATGAGGTTAAGGGCAAAATTAGCATTGAGGAACGAAAAGACCGTCGGCCCGAAATGCGACGCGCGCCAGGGATCGAACTCCCATCCCGTTGCGGAAGCATCGTCCATCTCCAGGGTCCAGTCCTGTCCGTTCTGCGCTTTGTTGCCGAACGGGAATTTGGTCATGCGCGAATTGGCGCTCATATCCAGCGACATGATGGAATCCGGGAAATACACTCCCATCTTATCCACGGTCGCTTTCAGGACATCGAGCATTTCGACCTCGAGCATCACCTCGGGTATCGGCACGTCGAGCTTGGCGATGATCGAATCGATGATCTCGAACTGCTTGGGGATATCGGTGACGATGATGCTGTTGGTACGCGTATTCTCGACAACTTTGCCGTTTGCGCTCAGGACGTTCTTGACGACCGCCACAATATCCCCTCCGCCCTGCGTGGAACCGCCCCCGGAAGCAAGGTTCTTATTGATCTCGCGCCGGATATTGGAATTGGGAAGCGACGTATAGCGCAGGGCGTATATCTTGGTGATCGTTTCGCGGACCGGAGCCCCCCAGTCTTTGACGATGAAGATATCGGATGTCCGGTCCAATTCGTAGGAGAGGTTATTGGCGTCGAAGAGCTTCTCCATCGCCTTGTTGAGCGGGACCTTGTCCAGGTAGAGCGTCATCTTGCGGTCCTGGACCGCCTGGGAAGCGATAAAGTTGAGGCGCGATTGTATCGAAAAGACCTTAAGGATATCCTTGAGCGAGGCATCCTTGAAGTCCATCGAGATCATCGGCTCCGGATCGGGCATGACCAGGGTCGGATCAGCCATCCCCAGGACAGGCTCGGCTCTAACCCCGTGCCAGGGAATACCCGTCAGAAGAACGGTACAGATAAGACCGAACATGGCCACTCTCTTCATCGTGCCCTCCCTTTATTCTTTCTGTTTTTTCTGCTGCCGGTACGCCGCCGAAGGAGCGGACAGCGTATGCTGCCGGGAATCAAAGAGAACGATTATGCCGTCCTCGGCGATCTTAATGATCTTTGCCCCCTGGATCGTATCCCCCTCCCGGAGGACGCGCCCGTTGATGATCGCCATCGGGAAAATGCCGCCCCAGGTAATTCCGGCAACCTGCAGAGGCGGGAGCGGACGCTCGCCTTCCCGGGTTTTACCAGGGCCCGCGCCTTTGGTGAGCGCCGTCGGATCCTTGAAAGGATCGGGATATTTCTTGGCGGCGTACTGGACCTTTTTGCGTTCGATCTTCTCCGTGCCGGATACGGGCGCGTTTTCCGAGCGCTTATACTCTTCCATCGCTTTATACTGGGAGGGGACAGCCGATGCCTCACGCACGAACAGGGCGCAGGCGGCAATCAGCAGGGGCAGCCATTGCCCCGGCCTCCGGCGCCCCTTCCGGTTGTTCCTCTTCTCTCTCGTCATAAGCGTCCTCACCCGTTCAGCGCATCTCGATGCGCGCAACGGCAACCGATACGGTGTATTTTTCGTTCGCCTGGGGGTTAAGCTGGAGTTCGTTCAAGACAAAAATCTCTTTTGCGTTCTCCAGTTTGCTGACAAAATCACCGAGCTGATGAAAATCCTTCGCCCCCACCGACAGCACGTAGACGTGGTTGAAATAATCCGGCTGGGTAACCGTGCCCGAAGGACGGACCGAATTCACGACCAGCCCGCTTGCCCGCGCCATCTCCGAAACCCCCAGCATCACATCGGAAGGATTCTGCTGCGGGAAGAGCGGCCTGAGGCGTTCGATCTTCGATTCCAGGCCGATTATCTTTTTGCGCAATTCGTTCTTTTTTTTCTGTGAAGACAATTCATCCTGCAGCCGCACCATCTCCTTGCCGTTCATCTTGTGAATCTGCAGCGCCCCGAAAACGGCCAGGAGTACAACCGCGGCGTTCAGGAAAAAACTCTTGTTCGAGAGGATCCCGGGGGTTTCGCCTGCCATCCTATTTACTCCTGCATGAAATGGCGAACTGCGTAACCGTCAACTTGTTACGGGTCGCCCGTTCCAGGGACAAGATATCGACTTTCTTGAAATACCGCGCGAACTGCTCGTTCTGCTGGAGCCGGGCGGCAAACTCACGGATCATCTGCCCTTCCTCATTGGCGTCGCCCAGAAAAGCGCTCCCGCGCAAATCACACTCCAACCCGGATTCTTTCGGGAGCTTCTTTATCGCGCAACCCTGTAACCAAACCCCTTTGGGGGTCAGGCGGGGCAGCGAATCGAGTATTTCGGTGAAAAAAACCTGATCTTTGACGAGCTTGCTGAGGGTATCGTATTTTTTGGAAAACTGTGATTCGGTCTTCTGCAGGGCATCCGGCGCCGGATCGCCCTGTATCGAAGGCACCTCCGGCCGCTCTTTTATCGCCGTCGCGATGGCTTCCTGGACCGGATACCGCTGGTACATCCCATACCCCCACACCGAAGCGCAGATGAAGATCCCCAGCAGGACCGCCTTGAAATCGATCGAGAGATCCTGAAAAAACGAAGCGAAATCGAATTGAATCCGGCGTTCGCGCGGCTGCGCCTGCAGGCGGGTCTGAGCCGCAACCAGGTTCAGCCTGACAGCGGTCGGGATTGACGGGGCAAACGCGGCGCTGAGGCCTTTCAGGACGCTCAAAGAAAAACCGCCGGCCTTTTCAAGATACTTGTCGACCGAAGCGAATTTGGCATCCATCCCCAGATCGCGCGCAAAAGCGCTCAACTCGGCATGGTATTGCTGGGCGGCGATAAAGTGAATCTTCTGGAGGCTCTTGGAAGGAAATTTCCTCTGGAAATAATCGAAGGAGACACGCAGTTCCGTTTTCAGGCGGTCCATGACCGTGACTTCCGCGGATGCGGCGCCGCCGGCACCTGAGACGGACTCAGGGACCGCGCTCACGAGGGATATGTCGCGGCTGAAAAGCGGGAACCCGTCCTCCATGACCGCAAACTGCAGGTCATCTCCCTCCTGTGCGTCGAGCCCGATGAGACAGCTGATGCCTTTGCGCGTAAACCCGCAAAGGCCAAGGATGCGCACCAGGCTGAAACCTGAATATTCGATGCGCGCCAAAGTAAAGCCGCACTGCTTGGCAACGTTGGCATATTTGTTCAGGATCTCCCGCTTGATGCCGCAAAAAACAACCAGGTTCCTGCGGTTGATCCGGTCAACGACCACCTGGAAATCAACGATGAGCTCTTCGATCTTAAACGGGATGTATTTCTTCGCTTCGAAATTAACCGCGCTCTTCAGCTCGTTCTTCGGCAGGATCGGCATCTCGAAGGTGCGGATGATCAGATCGTTGCCTGACAGGCACAGCGTGGCATCGGCTGAGGTTATATTGAGCTTGCGGAACTCATCCTTGAACAACGTCACCAGCTTCAGATCATCCGGGACTTTTTCCTCGAGGCCATCTCCGGAGACCTGGGCCCTGCTGATGCGCGTCGTATTGAGGACGGCCTTGCCCTTGGCCTCGACAATACCGATGTACTTATTACCTAAATAGATACCGAGAGATGTTTTCATTGTTTGAGTGCGCTCTTGCTGAAACGGCGCCGGCTTTTAAGCCAGTCATCGATATCGCGCCGATCGAACCGCCAGACCCCCCCGACCTTGATCCCTGCAATCTTGCCCTCATGCAGCCAATTGTAAATGGTCTGCTTCTTCAGTCTCAGGTAATCGGCCAACTCATCTATGTCCATTAATCGCGGTATCATACTTCCTCATTTATCTTTAAACTTACATTGTGTTCATTTAAACATAAAGCAATTCCTTTGTCAAGCATTTTTTTCTATTTTCATTTAAGGATTTACTTATACTTACTTATTCAACAACCGTCTTAATGGTAAAAAATTTATAAGATATTTAAAACAATGGTGTTACAGAAAAACTCGGGCAACGCTTTGACAGGATTGCAGTTCGAAGAAAATCAGGAAGGACTCGTGGAGTAAGTGAATAATGCGGTGGCGCTGATGCAAGCCTCCGATCCTTGAGGCTCAATACAATCTGCATGAGCCGGAGGCAAAATACGGATTTGCACTTCGCTCACCGAAGCAGGAAAAGTCGTGGCGAAGTTTCCGTCCTCGACGCTCAAAAGGCAGGGAGTAGCGCAACAGTTGGTGCTCGCGCAGTCTGCCCCGACGGTCCAGCCCCCTAACCGCAGGCGCTCATTCGCCAGATTGATACCTGCCATTGCCGCATAATAGGCCTGTACACGGCTGACCTGATGATGCGTCAGGCGGGACTGGCTGGAGACCATACCCAAAACCAGATTGAGCAGCGCCACCAATACCAACAGGGAAGCCAGAACAATGATCAAAGCCGCGCCGCGGCGCTTGCGCACCGGATCCGTCATTTTTCGCGCAGACACGCTCACCATGGCCTTACCGGTGAGTAACCCGGTAATCGTTATCGAGCTGCTGGACCAGGACATGCCCTTCGCGCGCCAACCAGCCGACGCTCATCAAGACAATGTCCCGCGGACGGTCTATCCCGCGCGCCAACTCGGAAAGCATCACCGCCCCGTGCTGGTCAAGATAATGCCAAATCTCTCCGGCAACTATGCCTATTTCCGTTATCATACGGGCCTCCCGATTAGTATTGTAAAGTAACCCTCTCTCCTGTCAACAAAATTCTGCGCCTGCGCCTTTCCCGCGTCATCGCCGGTTGTAACTGCCGCAGCGCGGGCACTGCGATATCGCCTCTTCGCTCGTACTGATATAGGTATACGTGCAGACCGCGCAGAACCAGAGGAACCGTTTTTCCAGCGTATAGGTCTTGTCCTTCTGCCGGCGCCAGAGCAACCAGAGACAGAAGAACAGCGACAGGGCGACGGCCAGATACAACCCGACGGCGCCGGAAAAATCGACGGTGATCATCGCGCGTCCTTGAGCTCCAGATCGATCTTGACCGGCTCCCAGTCGGCAAAAGAGAACCGGCCGCGCTGTTCGAAGAGATACCGGTTCAGGTAGCGCATGCTCAAAAGATCCGCCTCGATGTTACCCGAAGAGATCTTGCGTTTCACCACCAAGGACGGCGTCTTTGCCTCCGCATACATGCGCACGAGAAACTCGATGTGCACCCGCTGGCGGTCCTTGAAATAGAGGCGGAAATGCTGCGGCAGCGGCGGGTAAAGCATCAGTACCGCTTCCCGTCGCACCGGCGGAGGCAGGACATATGCCTGCGGGGCGCAGGCCACGCGCGGGAAACTCGGCGGCACGGGGCTGAACGGTTTCTGAAAAACACCGGCGAGGTTTCCCGGAGGCAGCGCTGATGCGGGAGGCAGATGCGACGCGGATGCCTGGCGCCGCGGGCGCACGCTGCCGATACGCTTCAGCGTCCCCCCAAGATCCTCAGTCCGCAGATACGCCCCCCAGAACGAAGCCGTGGGCAGCGCAAGCGTCTTGAGCCGCGGCCCGAACGAAAGCACCAAGAGTGCGCCCAAAAGGCAATGGCTGCACACCGACACGAGGATCGCGCTGCGCACCGATCCCTGCATCCCTCACTCCTGGTTCGTCGCGATATTGATTTGGGCGATGCCCGCGTCGCGGCACATATCCCAAACCTCCACGACCCTGCCCAACGAAGCCCGGCGGTCAGACTTGATCAGCACCGCCCGGGAACGGGTGGCCGCCTGGGCAAAGAGCTTCTTGAGATCGACCGAGGTGACGACGCTGCCGTGGTAATAGACGATATTCTCCGCGGAGACGATGATCTCGATATTCTCCAGCTTCACCACCTCGCTGGTGACCGCCTTGGGCAGATTCACCCGGATACCCGGCTGCATGACGAAATTGGAAGTAAGCATGAAAAAGATCAAAAGCTGAAAGACTACATCGATGAGCGGCGCGATATCGATCTGCCGCAGCCCGTGCTCGAGATTGATGTGGCGCTTGAAACGCATAGCGGCCTCCTGGACCTATTCCGAAAGGAAATTCACGAATTCGGTCGCCCCCTTCTCCATCTCAAGGATCAGGGAGTTGACCCGGTTGACCAGATAGTTGTAGGCCACAAACGTGGGGATCGCCACGATCAATCCGGCAACCGTCGTCAACAGGGCCTCCCAGATGCCGCCGGCCAGGTCTCCGGGGGAAACCGGCTGCAGCGAAGAAGTCTTTGCCTGGATCATCTGGAACGTCCTGACCATGCCGGTGACGGTCCCCAACAGCCCCAGCAGCGGGGATACGTGCGCGATCGTCGCCAGCGCCGGAAGGTTCTTCTCCAGGCGGGGGATCTCGTACAACGAGGCGTCCTCGATCGCCTCCTTGATCTGCGGCCGCGGGCGGTCATAACGCAGGATCCCGGCCTTCAGGATATTGGCGATCGGGCCCTGCTGCGCGTCGCAGACTTCAAGCGCCTCCTTGGTCTGATGGTGCTTCATCTTGTCGAGGATCTTGCGCAGAAAATCCTGCGTGTCGATACGGATCCGGTTCAAATGCCAGAATTTCTCAAGCACGATCGCCAGGGCCACTATCGAGCACAACAGAATGGGCCACATGACCGGCCCTCCGGCCCGGAAAATCTGCAGCATCTGCATCTTGTAGAGATCCATACCCGCTCCTTTCGGCTATTTCAGATGTGCGCGGAGAAAATCGACCCGCTCCCGGGCATACGCCGCCTCGGCAACCGAGCGCTCCGCGACCTTTTCATACACGGCTATCGCTTCCCGGAACTGCTCCTGGTTCTCGTACAACTGGGCGACGCGCAACAGTGCGCGCACTGCCAGGGAACTCTCCGGCGCGTACAGGTACGTCACCCGCAGGTACGCCTCGATAGCCTCCTTCGCCCGGCCGCGCTCTTCTTCGATCTCCCCGATCCGCAACTGCACGCTCCCCATCTCCTGCACGGGAACAACCTCCAGGCTCTTACGCAATACCCCCAGGGCATCGTCGTACTGACGCAGCCCCCGGTACACTTCGCCCATCTTCGGATAGATGAGCGCCGCCAGGTTCGCGTATTTCTCCAACGCTTCACGATACACCCCCAGCGCCGCCTCAAACTGCTTCTGCTTCACGTAAATGTCCGCGATCGCGATCGAAGCGGTACCAGCCAGGTCCGCCTTCCCGGAAGAGACCACCTGGGCATACTGAGCCAATGCCTGCGTATAATCGCCCTCTTCCTCGGCGATCGTGCCTAAGGCATACCCGGCGTCGGTCACCAGCGCGCTTTTGGGGAAATCGCTGATCAGGGAGGAAAAATACCTCTTGGCCAGCGCAAAATCGCGCTGCCGGTAATAGTACTCGCCCAGCCACCACATGACCTCAACCGTCAGGGAGGAATCGGGATACTTGGCGCGCAGGGCCTTGAAGCGGGCCATCGCCTCTTTCTCATCTCCCATCTGGTAATAACAGTCTGCGATCTCGTACTCCGCCTTCTGGCACAGCTCCGTATCCGAACCGTACGCCTTAATGACCGAACGGAAGACTTCGATCGCTTCGGAGAATTTTCCCAGATTGAAAAGACTCGTCCCCAGCAGGTACAGTGCCTGCGGCGCCAGGGAACTATCCTTGTAGTCGGCGAGAAAACGCTGGAAGAGATCTCGGCTGGCCGAGTAATCCTCGCGCTGGAAATACGCCAGGCCCAGGGCATACGCGGCATCATCGATCAGCTTCGACTGCGGGAAACGCCGCCTGTGGGCCTCGAAGGCCATGATCGCCGCGTCGTAGCGCGAGAATTTCAGGAAGGTCAGGCCCAGTTGATACTGCACGTAATCGCTGTAGAAACTGTCGGGATACTCCTTGATGATGCGGTCGTACGTCTCGACCGCCTTCTCGTAGTTGCCCGCATCCTGGTAGGCGTCGCCGATCTGACAGAGGGCGGCGACCTTGACCATCTTGTCTTCGCTCTGCTTGACGATCTTCTGGAACTGCGAGATCGCCTCTTTGAATTCGCCGTCCTTGAGGTACGCCCAGGCAAGGCCGTAGTGGAGCTTGTCTACCGTTTCCGGGGAAGTCGCGGCTCCCACCCGCTTGAGCGCCTCCTGGAATGCGGCGATCGAGGCGTGGTATTCGGCGGTATTATAGAGGGATTCGGCCTTGCCCAGGTATGCCTGGGTCAACACCCCCTGGTCCGCCGAAACGGCGATCAGTTCCTCGTACTGCCGGCCTGCTTCGCCAAAACGCTTCTCTTCGGAAGCGAGCACGGCGCTGCCCAACATGAAGATATCGCGACTCGCCTCGTCAAGGGCCGCCGACTCCACCCGGGCGAACGCCTCGCCCGCCTCTTTGAACCTCTTGAGCTTGAGATTCGCCCAGCCGCTGCCCAGTTGCGCCAGGGCATTCATGCGCGCATCGTGCGAGACCGAAAGAACCTTGGTGTACTGCAGGAGCGACTCCTCGTAATTCCCCTCGTAAAAAGAGGCCTCCGCGAGGTAAAAATGCAGATAGGCCAGCTTGGCGATATCCTTGCCGTAATAGTCGAACTGCTTTTGCAGCATCTCCCGAAGCGCCGCATACTCCTTGAGCTGATAGAGGCACTCCAGCCGCTTGAAAGCGGCGTCACGCGCGAAGGCTTCGTTGGGATACCGCTCCTGGACGACGGCGAAGGTACGCTCCGCTTCGCTGAATTTCGACTCCTGCACGTAGCACCAGCCGAGGGAATACGTCGCCGCCGGCACATAGGACGACGAAGCGAACTCATCGATAACGCGACGGTAGTAATAAGAGGCCTTGTTGAAATTGTTTCCCTTGAAATGGACTTCGGCGATCCAGTAGATCACGCCGTCCTGGACCTCCTTGGCGAATGACTGGCCCAGGAGCTTCTCGAACTGCGTCAACGCGTCGAGAAACTTGCCCTGATGATAATAACATTGCCCGATCAGGAACTGGGCCTCGGCGCGTTTTGTGGAGGAGGGATAACTCTTCAGGAACCGCTCGAGCAACCCGAGGCTTACCTCATAGAACCCGTCTTCATACGCTTTTTTCGCGACAAAGAGGACCTCTTCTTCCTTGGATGTCTCCTGCGCGGGCAAGCCCGGCGCGGACAAAAAGAGGACGACGACACACAGGAGGGCGGCGACGAACCCCGGGGGCATAGTTCTGCGTTTCATAGGTAAGGTACTATAACATCCGCCTATCGGTTATTCAACGCCTTTCTCAGAAACGCGCCGGTAAAGGAATCCGCTGCCGCGGCTATCTCTTCGGGCGTACCTGCGGCAACCACCCGCCCCCCCCGGTCCCCTCCCTCGGGGCCCAGATCGATCACATAGTCCGCGGCCCGGATCACATCCAGGTTATGTTCGATCACCAGAACGGTATTGCCCTTATCCACGAGCCGCTGCAAGACCTGCAGCAGCCGGCTGACATCGGCGAAGTGCAGCCCGGTCGTCGGCTCATCGAGTATGTAGAGGGTCTTGCCCGTGCCGCGGCGGGAGAGTTCCGTCGCCAGCTTGATCCGCTGCGCCTCGCCCCCCGAGAGCGTGGTCGCCGACTGACCGACCTGGATATATCCCAAACCCACGTCCGAGAGGTACGTCAGTATATTGCTGATCTTGGGGATCGAGCCGAAAAGCTCCAGGGCCTCTTCGACCGTCAGCTCCAGGACATCGGCTATGGACTTTCCCTTGTAACGGACCCCCAGCGTCGCTTCGTTAAAACGCCTCCCCTGGCAGATATCGCATTTGACGTAGACATCGGAGAGGAAATGCATCTCTATCTTCTTGATCCCGTCTCCCTGGCAGGCTTCGCAGCGCCCCCCCTTCACGTTGAAAGAGAACCTGCCCGGCCGGTACCCGCGCACTTTCGCTTCGGGAAGCGAACTGAAGAGCTCCCGGATCGGGGAAAAAACCCCGGTATACGTCGCGGCATTGGACCGGGGAGTGCGTCCGATCGGTTCCTGGTCGACCACGATGACCTTATCGATGTGCTCGCAACCGCTCAACGCCCGATGAAGGCCGGGCTTCTCGCGGGCCTGATACAGCCGCGCGGCGAGGGCGCGGTAGAGGATATCGTTGACCAGCGTCGATTTGCCCGAGCCCGAGACGCCGGTCACGCCGATGAAAAGCCCGAGAGGGAAAGAAACGTCTATCTTCTTGAGGTTGTGCTCGCCGGCCCCCCGTACCTTCAGGATCCGTTTCGGGTCGACCGGCCTGCGGCTGCGCGCCGAGCCGACGGCCAGCTCGCCCCGCAGATACCGCGCGGTTAGCGAAACGTCGCTGCGCAGGAGCTCTTTCGTCGGACCGGCGAAGACGATCTCCCCGCCGTGGCGGCCGGCCCCGGGGCCCAGGTCCACCACATAATCGGCGGCGCGGATCGTATACTCATCGTGTTCGACGACAATAAGGGTATTGCCCAGGTCACGCAGGGCCAGGAGCGTCTGGATGAGCTTCTCGTTATCCCGCTGATGCAGGCCGATGCTGGGCTCATCCAGTATATAGAGCACCCCGACCAGGCCGGAGCCGACCTGGGTGGCCAGGCGGATACGCTGCGCCTCGCCGCCGGAGAGGGTCGAGCTCTTGCGCTCCAGCGTCAGATATTCAAGCCCCACATCGATACAAAAGGAGAGCTTTTGCAGGATCTCCTTGAGCACCTGCTCGGCGATGACGGCCTGCTTCGGCGCAAGCTCCAGCCGGGAAAAAAACGCGTGCGCCTCCTTGATCGAAAGGCGCGTCACCTCCCAGATATTCTTGCCGCCGACCAGCACCCCGAGGCTCTCTTTCTTCAGACGCGTCCCCTTACAGGCGGGACAGGGCAGGCTCGACATGAAACGGCTGATCTCTTCTTTCAGATAGTCGCTGTCCGTGCAACGGAAGAGCCTCTCCAGATGCGGGATGATCCCCTCGAACGGCTTTCCGGCTGCATAGGCAAGCGGCTTTCCGTAGAGGATGGTCGACTGGACCGTCTGCGCCAATTTGCCGAAGGGAGTCTCGAGGCTGAAACCCGTCTCGGAGGCAAGCTCGCGCATAAGCCAGCGGTAGTAAAGGATGTATCCGCGCCCGCCCCGCTTCCAGGCTTCGATCGCTCCCCCGTTGATGGATTTGGTCCGGTCGGGAATCAGCAAATCAACGTCGAACTCCAGCTTTGTCCCCAGGCCGTTGCAGGCCGGACAGGCGCCGTAAGGGGAATTGAAAGAAAAAATGCGCGGCTCAACCTCGGGCAGGTTGTTGCCGCAGCGCAAACACGCGTACTGTTCGCTGAAAAGATGGTCTCCGGGAAACGTGGCGCCGCGGCGGCGGGATCCTGCGGCATCCGGCACCGGTGCCGGGGAAGCCGGGGGGATATGGATAAGCACTAAACCCTTCCCCACCTTCAATGCCGTTTCCACGGAATCGGTCAGTCTCCCCCGTGCCTGCGGCCCCAGGAGCAGGCGGTCGACGACGACATCGACGGTATGCGCCTTATTCTTATCCGGCAGCGCCTGCACCGGCAGCGGCAGCACTTTTCCATCGAGGCGCACCCGGGCAAAACCCGCTTTCTGCACCTGCTTCAGGAGCGCCTCCTGCGAACCCTTCTTGCCCCGCACCAGGGGCGCCAGGACAAGCGCTTCGGTTCCCGCGGCCAGTGCCGCGACGCGTTCGACGATCTCTTGAGCCGATTGACGCTGAACGGGAGAGCCGCAGTGCGCACAGGTGACCGTGCCGATACGCGCGAAAAGCAGCCGCAGATAATCGTATATCTCGGTCTGCGTCGCTACGGTCGAACGGGGGTTGCCTCCGGCGCCGCGCTGCTCGATGGCGATGGCCGGAGAGAGCCCCTCGATATACTCGACCTGCGGCTTCTGCAGTTGCTCCAGGAACTGACGGGCGTACGCCGAAAGGCTCTCCACGTAACGGCGCTGCCCCTCGGCGTAAATGGTATCGAACGCCAAACTCGATTTTCCCGAACCGGAGAGCCCGGTCACCACGATCAGCTGATTGCGGGGAAGGGTCAGATCTATCCCCTTCAGGTTGTGCTCGCGCGCGCCGCGCAGGATGATATGTTCTTTTTGCATAGACAATCCCGGTTACCGTCCTTGCCCCTTTTGCCGAATGACTTCTTCCAACTCCTGCGCAGCCCGCACCACCGCCTCTGCCGTTATCGCCTCCATGCACCGCGGTCGCCGACAGGGCGGGGTATAACTGAGCCGGCCGCAGGGCCGGCAAGCCACGGACGATGCGACCTGCCGGTAGAACTCACCCGGCGGTCCCCACTGCGCCGCAATCCCCGGGCCGAAGAGGCCGACCGCAGGTTTGCCCAGCGCGTACGCCAGGTGCAGCACCCCCGAATCCATGCCGATATAATAGTCGGCTGCGGCAATCAACGCGGCGGTTTCGGCCAACGTCGTCTCCCCTACGAACGAGGAGAACGCCCCGGCGCCACGGACCGCCTCCAGAAGCCGCCGGGCAAGCGGCCGCTGCGCGACAGAACCGACCAGAATCACCGTACGTCCTTTGGCGATCAGGAAGCGGCACAACTCCTCCCAACGCTCAAACGGCCACAGGCGCAGCCGCGCGTGCGCGCTCACCGAGATGACGACACAGAATCCCTGCGCGCTCCTTTGCTTTTGCGCCGCAGCGCGCAGCCGAATAAACGGCACCTCTATCGCGCGCGGGTTTTCCTGCGGGGCATACGCATCCAGCAGGGAAAGGAACTTTTGCGCCTCAAATTCCTCAAGCCTAAACGGGACGCGCCGATGGTACAGGCGCGAACGCAGGGGCCGGCTGTCGAAACCGACCCGCTCGCCCGACCCGACCAGAACAGCGGTCAATGCCGAAAAAATATGCCACTGCTCGGTGTCGAAGATCGCATCGTAGCGCCTCCGGCGCAACTGCGCCAGGACCCGGAAAAACGCGAATCCGTCGGCAGAAAATACCGCCCCCCCACCCTCGTCGGCTAATGCGAAAACCGCGCGATTGCGCCGCTGGGCGAGTATATCGATGCGGCTTCCCGGGAAACTGCGCGAGAGCTCCCGCACCAGGGGAATGGTCAAGACCGCATCCCCGATCCCTCCGGGCCGGATGACGAGAAACCGCTGCGGCGCCGGGCTGCGTGCGGGAGCCGGCCTGAGCAACAAAACGGCGATCCGGCACAGCACCGGGCCGATAAACCGGTCCAACAGTTTCAGGAGCTTGATACGCAGGGAGGTATCCTGAAAAACAACCCAGCTCCAAGGGACGCACGGATGATCAGACATAAAGCATCAGGAAAACGCAGACTATCCACGCGCAGACCGCCGCTGCCAAACCAGGGTCGGTGAAAAGCTGTTCGGTCGGATCCCCGGGGGTGGTACGCGTCTCGGCCACGAAAAGATAGCGCAGAATGCCATAGGCGACAAAGGGAGTCGAAAAGAGCATCCGGGTGCCGTGCGGACGGCGCAGGATATCGGGAGACAAACAGTACAAAACATACGCCAGGATCGTCAGGCCGGCGAACATCGTGATACACTGCGTGAGGAACTCACGGGTATAGACGGCGTAGACGCTGCGGTGGGCCTGGGCCCGCTCGTTCAGGTAAGACATTTCGTATTTGCGCTTGCAGAACGCCAGGAAAAGAGCCAGGAGGAATACGCAGGCCTGCAGCCATTCCGACGGCTCGATCGAGATGCTTGCGGCGCCGGCCCAGATGCGCAGCTGAAAACCGAGCGCGATCGCAAAGACATCAATAAGCACCCAATGTTTCAGCAAGAGCGAATAGACCAGATTCAGGGCGACGTAGCCGCCGATCAGCGCAATGACCGCCCGCTGCTCAACCAAGATCCCCACATACACCGCAGCCGCCAGACACAGGATGCTGGCCACCAGCGCGACACGCACCGGCAGCTCGCCGTTTGCGCAGGGACGGTTCGATTTCACCGGATGCTCCCGGTCACGGCTGCGATCGAGCACGTCGTTAAAAAGGTACAGTCCGGCTGCCGCGGCGCAGAAAGCCGCCGCGCTCGTCAACGCAGCTTTTACTGACGCCGGGTCGAATACTCTCCCGCCAAAAACGAGGGGCGCCATGACAAAAACGCTCTTGACCAGTTGCGCGGGCCTCATGCCGCGGACAAGCGCACGGAACCGATTCTGCATGATCACCTGCCTCCTTTTTCGATACGCACACTGCCCAGCGGGATATACCGGCTGCTGCCTTCCCGCAACGTCAGGAGATCAACCTCGCGGTCCCCGTCCGGGACACCGGGCAGGGAATCGCAGATCCATGGATAGAAAAAAACGTACAGGGTATACGTGCCTGCCATCCCCTCCGGCAGCGGCATCCGGAAACGCTCCTGCACGACCGCTGCGGTCTTCCAGGAACGCGTCGGGTACATCCGGTAGCCGATGGAATGCTGCGCCTGCACGCAGACGCGCATCCGGCTGTCAACCAGCAAAAAGAGAACCCCGTGGTTGACGCGGCTCTCGCCCAGCTTACGCCACCGCAACCGCAGCTCAAGGGGCGAACCGGCGCGCCCCGTTTCGGGAAAAGAACAGCTCTCCAGTGCCAGCTCCTCCCCCAGCTTCACCAGCGCCTTCTCAGGATCCGGCTGCTCGCCGAGAAACTCCACCAGCTGCGGCGCCGCTGCGGCGCGGGAGAAAAAAACGATGTCGCCGACGCTGGCCGCGGGCGAGAGGCCGTGGCGCTGCAGGAACTCCCGCAGGATAAGCCCCCCGTCGAGCGGGTAGTAGCGCTGAAAAAGCGGTTCGCTGAAATCAAGCAGGGCGTAATCGAACGAGCCGGGAAGCCCGGCCTTTGAAAAAAGAACGTGAAAGGCGTACGCCGCGTGCTCGCGCACCAGAAGCGGCAGGAAACGAAAACCCGAGACCACCCGCGCTCCCGCAGGCATCGAACGAACCCAGGCAATAACGTAGCGGCGCACCGAATACGGGCCTGCAAGGCGCACACTCCGGGCTATTTTATCATAGGGAAGCGAAGCTGCCTCAAACAAAAAACAGGTCACCAGGACCGCCGCGAGGAGCCCCGGCGTATTCTTCGCGCGCAGCTTCCGCAATCCGGCCAGAAATCCCCAGAAGACAAACGGTATGGCAACAAGGGCATAGTGGAAATAGACGGTCTGCTGGGAAGGGTTCGATGAGAAAAGCTGCATTGCGCAGAAGGGCAGAAAGGCTACGGCCGAGGCGCTCAGGAACGGCAGGAATGCGACCGGAGCGAACAACTGGTACAGATAGGAGCCGCCCGCGGAAAGCTTCGCGTAGATCATCTGCGGCGGTTGCAGGAACGCTGATCCTGCCCCGTCAAAGAGGAATGAATAGAAATAGGGCTTGCCCGCACTGAAGAACGGAATGAGCAGGCGGAAAGACAGGAAACCGTAGGCAGCCGGAACCAGCAGGAAAATCGCCCGCCAGCGCAGACGTATCCGGGTAAAAAGCGCGGCATAGACGCCCCAGCCCAGCCCCAGGAGAAACGCATCTTCTTTGCACAGGAGCGCCAGGATGCACCAGAACAGGGACCAGGGCAACCGTTCCCGGCGGAACGAAAGCAGCATGAGCGACCAGAAAGCGACGCTCAGGACAGAGAAATCAAACTCATAGAGGATCCCGTGCCAGAGCGCCGGATAAAGGAGGAAAACAAGCAAGGCGGCGAATCGCCACGGCCGGGGAAGGACATCCTGAACCAGGCGGTAAAAGCAGGCTGCGGCAACAACGGCGGACCCCACACCCAGATAGAGCAGAAAGAGCGGATGCCGCGCGAGGGCATAGAAGGGAAGAAGCGGGAAGGCGATGAGATTGAGATGATTGGCGAGAAAATGCTGCCGTCCCATGAGCGCCAACGCCGTATCGTGCCGCAGCAGGGAATTCATGATCTGCGTATGGATCGCCAGGTTCCAGTCGAAGAAACCAAAGAACAGGTATCTGAGGCTGACCAGGATCACCCAGAACAACGCCACCGCCGCGATGACCAGATACCCGGCATCGATTCTGGTCCGTTTCATGGCCGAGAGCCCCCGCTGCCGCAGACCTCGCCGAGAAACGCCTCCAGACGCTGCGCGCTCTGCCCGAAAGAATAGCGCTGCACGGTCCGGTAGCCCTGGGCACGCAGGCGCGCCCGCAAGGAGGGATCGCTCAGGAGTGCGCAGAGATGCCGCTGCAGAAGCCGCGCATCGCCGGGTGCGCTCACCAAAGCATCGACGCCGTCGGTCACGACCCCGGCAGCCGTCGTCGTCACGACGCAACAGCCGCAGGCAAGGGCTTCGAGAACGAAAAAGGGCAAACCTTCGTGCCGGGTCGGATAGAGCAGAATATCCGCTTCCCGCAGGAGTTCGTGTACGCGCCGGGGCGCGACAAACCCGTAGTTGACGACGGTCAGGCCGTCTATTCTGGCCTCCTCCCCCACTGCCCAGACCTCAAACGGCTCTTTCCCTTCCCGGACGCTGGAAGCCAGCACCGCGCGGGCGATATCGAACCCTTTTCGGTAATCGCCCCGGGAAAAAACAAGCACGCGCAAACACCCGGCGCGCTCCCGCCGGGGCGCCAACACAGGGAATTCATCCAGATCGATCCCGTTGGGGATGACCGGGGCTTCCCGCCGGAAACGCCGCCGGAAGATCTGCGCCAATTCCGCGGAGACGGCAACCGCCGGGATCCGGCGTCCCTGCAAAGCGCAGTGGTAGAGGATCCGGATGAGCGCGCGCATCAGGAAAGAACGGTAGTACGACTCGTCGTAATCTTCGGCCAGATAGACCACCCGGCCGGAATTGCGCAACGAAAGCAACAGGGCAAGGGCGACGATGTCCACGACCACGACATCGACGGGAAGGCGCCGCGTCAGGGCGGCCCAGACGGTGCCCGCCTTTGACGCTGCCGCAAGGCGCTCGATGCGTACGCCCTCCGGAAGGGGAAAAACCGTCTCGATACGCCGCACCCAGAGAGTGACCGTATGGCCGCGACGGGAGAGCGCCTGCGCATAGGCAAGCGCCGCCTTGTCGCCGCCGCGATTCAGGATGCTATGGCGAAAAAAACCGATCCGCACCGATTAAGAACCTTTCCCCAGGAACCGCACTAATGGGGATGCCCTCCAACAGCTCGTTCAGAAAAAACGCGCCCGAAGGAGGGCATCCCCGGCACCTCATGCTTCTATCTCTTCTTCTTTTTCTTACCGCCTCTTTTCATGATCGCGCAAGAAACGTCGCCCTGCTTATCGAGGAAGTATAAGCACCCTTCCTGACGTTTGATGCCTGCTTTAGCAACCTTCTTGGGGCTACCGCCCTTTTTGCTTCCGCGGGCCATCTTTGCGCAATAGACGTCTCCGTCTTTGCCGATGTAATAGAGGTATCCCTTCTCCCTCTTCACACCCAGTTTCACCAGCTTTTTCGCCATGCCGAATCACCTCCTTTCGCTTTCGTATTTTGTTACGTGCCGATTTTCACCGGCGACAAAATCCCGCGCACCACCTCGACCGCAGACAGCACCGCAAGGTAACTGGTTTTGCGGTTGCGCGGATGCAACACATTCTCTGTTCTGAACACCCCCCGTCCCGCCTTCGCCACCACTTCGATCTCATGGATATTGCGGCGCGCCGCGGGATCGGCGACGATACGCACGCGCGTTCGCCGCGCCCCCAGGCCGGCGATGCTCAAGGCCGCTGCAACGTTGATATTCTGCGGAAATCTGCGGACCGCCTCGAGGGCGTTGCCCTCAAAGACGACCCGCTTTTTTCTGACCGCCGCAGCTGCAGGCAGGGAAGACGGATGTTTACGGGTCGTCAAGGTGACCCGCACGAGGCCCCCTGCCCGCAACGCCTTGACCGCATCCAACCCGGCGATTGCCCCGCTGGGCAGGTACAGCCGCGCGCCGGTTCTGCGGGCGGCGCGCTCCAGCGCCGGGAGCGTACCCAACAGGCCGCCGACGCTTAAAACCAAAACATCCCGCTTTGCCGCGATCGCCTGGCGCGCGATCCGCGCCGAATCCGCGGCGCACGCAGCTTCGATCACCAGCGAAGACCTGCGGATCAGTTCCTGAAGCGAAGAAACGGCAAGTCCTGCCGATCCCTGCAGTGCGCGGGAGAGCCGGCGGGCCTTTTCCCGGTCGACATCGAAGAGAGCGCAGAGCCGCGCCCTGCTCTTGAAAGAACGCCGGATAACCCCGGCTAAAGAAGTGCCGATCGCGCCGCACCCGACAATACCGACTGCCAGCCTCATACCCTCCCCCTGCCGCCGATAAGGATATTATCGATCAAACGGGTCTTGCCGAGCCACACCGCCGCGGCGATCAACGCCGTCTTCTCTATCCGGCGCAGCGGCATGAGCGTCCGCGGGTCGACGACCGCAAGATAATCGATACGCACCCGCGAGTGCGCCAAACAGGCGCGCATCGAGCGCATCAGCGCCGCGGGGGCACGCACCCCCGAACGGGCTAACGCGGCCGCCTGCCGGAGGGCGCGAAAGAGCAAAACCGCTTCACTGCGCTCGGCGGGGCTTAAGTAACGGTTGCGCGAACTCATGGCCAGGCCGTCGGGCTCGCGGACCGTCGCACAAACGCGAATGCGCACCGCAACGTTCAGATCGGCGCACATCCGGCGAATGACCACGGTCTGCTGAAAATCTTTCTGACCGAAATAGGCGGCCGTCGGCTGCACGATATTCAGGAGTTTGGCAACCACCGTCGCCACGCCCGAAAAATGCCCCGGGCGTGAGCGGCCGCAGAGGACATCGCTTATGCCTTCGACCGAGACCCGCGTGCAGAATCCGCCGGGGTACAAGGACGCGGCGCTCGGCAGAAAGACCGCCGCGACCCCTTCCCGGCGGCAGGCGGCCAGATCCTGCGCGAGCGGCCGGGGGTAGCGCGCGAGATCCTCGCGCGGGCCGAACTGGAGGGGATTGACGAATATGCTCACGACGACGCAACCGCACTCGGCGCGGGCGCGCCGTATCAGGCTGCAGTGGCCTTCATGCAACGCCCCCATCGTCGGCACGAAAGCCACGCTGCGCCCCTGCCTGCGCAGCCGCATTACCTGCCGGCGTATTGCCGCGGGAGAGCGCAGGAGCTT
Source organism: uncultured Planctomycetales bacterium (assembly GCA_964579435.1). Lineage (GTDB taxonomy): Bacteria > Omnitrophota > Gorgyraeia > Gygaellales > Profunditerraquicolaceae > CAZOGI01. The sequence continues at coordinate 62,378 of CAZOGI010000011.1, read as the reverse complement.
CATAGCACCTCCCGTAAAGGCCGCAACACGAACTGCCGCCCGAACATCCGCGGATGCGGAAGCTTCAGACGGCGGGTATCGATGATCCGGTCGCCGTAGAGCAAAATATCCACATCGATGGTGCGCGCTCCCCAGCGTTTCGTACGCGTGCGTCCGAGCTCTTTTTCGATGCGCTGGAGACAGCCCAGCAGTGAATAAACAGGAAGGGACGTTTCAATTTTGATGCAGGCATTGAAAAACCGCGGCCCCCCGGCAGGACCGCCGACGGCTTCTGTTTCGATGAGTCGCGAACGCTTGAGGACCCGGGTCCCCGGCAAGGCGCTGATCAACTGCACTGCCTTTCTGATCGTCCGGCGCCGCGGCCCGAGGTTGGACCCGAGCGCCAGATAACAAATGACCATCGGCACTTTGCTGCCGCCGGTTTCCGTCCCGGAGGCAACCGTTTTAAAAAACGCTCTCAAGACGCCTGAGCGCTTCCCGGATGCGCTCTTCGGGTACGGTCAAGGCCATGCGGATATATCCCTCGCCGTGCGCACCGAAACCGACTCCCGGCGTCACGACGATATCCGCACGCTCCAGCACCGCAGCGGCGCAGGCGATCGATCCCATCTTTTTGACCGGGATCTTTACCCACAGATAAAAGGTCGCCTTCGGCGCGCTCACCGACCAGCCGAGGGAACGCAGCCCCTGCACGAGCGCATCGCGGCGCGCCTGGTACATCGCGCAGAGCGAGCGCAGGAGCGTCTCGGGGGTCTGCAGGGCGGCAACCGCCGCATGCTGCAGGGCGGTGAAGATCCCGGAATCGATGTTGGACTTGACCTTTGCCAGGCCCGCGATCAGGGCGGCGTTCCCGCACGCCCAGCCGACCCTCCAGCCGGTCATGTTGTAGGTCTTGGAGAGGGAGTGGAATTCGATACCCACCTCCCGCGCCCCCGGTATCTCCAGAAAACTCTGCGGCCGGTAACCGTCATAGCTCATCTCGGAATAGGCAAGGTCCGAAACGGCGATCATCCGGTGACGACGGGCGTATTGCACGGCTTTTCCATAGAATGCCGCGTCGGCAACGCTTCCGGTTGGATTGTTCGGATAATTCATAAAGAACAGACGCGCCTTCTTACGGGCAGAAACGGAGACGGCATCCAGATCGGGGAGGAACCCGTTCTCCTCGCGCAGCGGCATCAGCACCGGGGTGCCCCCGGCAAAGATCACGCCGCCTTTATACGGCGGGTAGCAGGGATCGGGCACCAGGGCCGCCTCTCCCGGGTTGACGAATGCCAGAGGCAGGTGCGCGATCCCCTCTTTGGAGCCGATCAAGGGAAGGATCTCGGTATCGGGATCGAGACTCACGCCGAAACGACGGTGGTACCAGGCGGCGATCTCCTGACGCAAAGCCGGCATCCCCTGATCCAGGGCATAGCGGTGATTCGCCGGATCGCCTGCCGCCTGGCGCAGGCGCTCGATGATATGCGCCGGGGTCGGCTGATCGGGATCGCCGATACCCAGGTCGATGATATCCCTGCCTTCGGCGCGCGCCTTACGTTTTGCCTTGTCGATCTCGACGAACAGATACGGCGGCAGCGCCTGCAGCCGCTTGGAAACGGGAAAACCCGGGGAAAGTTGTTTCAACGCAAGCACCTTTTGTTTAGTCATTGCTCAAACGCACCGGGCACCAGAAACAAAGAATAACCCGTACTCCCCCCCGTCACCGCGGGAAGAATCATTCCGGTGTCTGGTGTCATGTGTCATGTTTCTTTTCCAGGACCTGCTGCATCGAATACAATCCCGGCGGCTTGCCGTGCACCCACTTGGCCGCCTTCAGAGCGCCGATGGCGAAGAGGTCCCTCGAATGTGCCTGGTGTTTCACCTCGATACGCTCGGCATTGCCGCAGAAGATAATGGTGTGGTCGCCGACAATATCGCCGAGGCGGATGGAATGCGTGGGGATCGGCTCCTGCACGTACGCCTGCAGCACCTCGGCGCACTTGCGCGCAGTGCCCGACGGAGCGTCCCTCTTGGCCGTATGGTGGGCCTCGACGATCTCGATCTTGTATTCCCGCCCCAGGCGCCGGGCGATTTCCGGAAGGATCGAGAAAAGCACGTTCACCCCGACGGACATATTCGGGGAGAACACGACCGGGATGACCTTTGAGGCTTCCTCTATCTCCCTGAGCTCTTCGGCGCTAAAACCGGTCGTGCCCAGGACAAGCGCTTTACGGTGCCGGGCAACCGCGGAAAGATTTGCCATCGAGGCCTGCGGGACCGTAAAATCGATGACCACGTCGGTCAGGAAGACCCCGTCGGGGTTCGAGGAGACCTTGATCTTGCCGAGCTCTTTTCCGATCGCGGCGGTGCCTTTCTGCTCGAGGGCAAACGTGATCTCGAGGTCATCGTCGTGCGCCGCAAGCTCAAACAGCCGCCGCCCCATCTTGCCGCAGGCGCCGATGATCCCGATCTTGATCCTGTTTTGATTTGTTTTGGGGAATTCCACCGCTTCCTCCCTACTTGGCCTTCAGGAGCCCGTACTCGCTCAGGGCCTGTTTCAGACGCTCCAGTGTCGGGGGCGTCGGTTCGCACATCGGCAACCGCAGCGTCGGCTCGCACATCCCCATAAGCCCCAGGGCTGTCTTGACGGGGATGGGGTTGGTCTCCAAAAAAAGCGCTTTAACGAGCGGGAGCATCCGGTAATGCAGCGCCTGCGCAGCCGCAAGATCCCCGCTCTCAAAGGCGCTGACCATCGAGGCGACATCCTGGGGGATGAGGTTAGCCGCAACCGAGATAATCCCGGCGCCGCCGATGCTTAAAACGGGCAGGGTCAGGCTGTCGTCCCCAGACAACAGAAGAAATCGTTCGCCGCAAGCCTGGCGCACGCGCGCCATCTGGTCGAGGTTACCCGAGGCCTCCTTGACCCCGACGATATTCTTGCAGTCGCGTGCCAGCCGCGCCATGGTCTCCGGCTCGATATTGACGCCGGTACGGGAGGCGATGTTGTAGAGGATGATCGGGATCTTGACCGCTTCGGCGACCGCCCGGAAATGAGCGTAGAGCCCCTGCTGGGTCGGCCGGTTGTAGTAGGGAGAAACCTGCAAAGACGCGTCTGCCCCCGCCCGCGCGGCATGGCGGGTCAACTCGATCGCTTCGGCGGTTGAATTCGAACCCGTCCCGGCGATGACGGGTACGCGTTTCTTCGCCTGGTCGATGGTCACTTCGATGACGCGTTCGTGCTCCTCTACCGAAAGGGTCGCCGACTCCCCCGTGGTCCCGCAGGGGACGATCCCGCTGGTGCCGTTGGTGATCTGGAACTCGATGAGCGCGCGCAGGGTCTTCTCATCAACGGTCCCTTTTTTGAACGGCGTGACGATCGCGACTATAGAGCCTCTGAACATACCGGATCCTTCCTTTCGCATCCCGCCTCCCTTATCCTTTGAGGTCGACCCGCGGGGCCTGGCGCTGGCTTGCGTCATCGACCACAAACAGCTGCGCCGGCATAAAACCGCCCATACGCGAGACCAGCGACCCGGGGAATGTTTCCTGGGCGGTATTGAACCGTGTGGCGCTTTCGTTATAGAACTGCCGCGAAGCGCTTATCCCGTCCTCGGTCGAGGAAAGTTCCTGCTGCAGCTGCAGCAGGTTCTGATTAGCCTTCAGCTGCGGATAGTTTTCGGCGAGCGCAAAGAGCTTCCCCAGCGCCTCGGTCAACACGTTCTCCTGCTGGGCCTTCTCGCGCACTCCCTGCGCGCTCATCGCGCGGTTGCGCGCTTCCACGATCCGGGAGAGGGTCGACTGTTCGTACTCCATCGCCCCCTTCACCGCCTCAATCAGGTTGGGGATCAGGTCGTGGCGGCGCTTGAGCTGCACGTCGATCTGGCTCCAGGCATTGCGCGTCTGGTTCTTGAGGACGATAAGGTTGTTGTAGAGTCCGACGAAAACGAATACCACGAAACCGGCAACGACCGCGGCGGCTACAAAGATCATGTCTTCTCCTTTGCACTCGGGACGAAAAACGTCCCCGCGCCTATCCGACGCACGCTCCCCTCAAGCCAGACGCGGCGAAAAGACCTGCCCTCACGCTCGAAATAAACCCGCAGGACTTCGGCGCTGGCGGTGTGTACCTTGACGCATCCGCAGAATCCGCTCTTGAGCGAAAAAATGAGCGCGGCGGCAACGCTGCCGGTACCGCAGGCGCCGGTTTCGTCTTCGACGCCACGTTCATAGGTCCGTACCCGGATGGCATCCTGCGACTGCGGCTCAACGAAATTGACATTTGTCCCGGCGGGGGCAAACCGGCGGTGAAACCGGATCGCCCTTCCGAGGGAAAAGACAGGGATTTTTTCAAGCCCGTTCACGAAAACGACCGCATGCGGCACCCCGGTATTCAGGACGTTCACCCGCAGGGTCCGGCCGCAGACCCTAATCGGGAGATCCTCCTTGAGGCCGAACGGATCGGTCAGGTGGACCCGCACGCCCGTCTGTGCGAGCGCCGCTTCGATGCGGCCGGCCGCGGTCAGGAAAGAGGAATGCGCCTTTCCCAGATAGTACGCGACGCAGCGCGCGCCGTTGCCGCACATCTCTGCTTCCGAACCGTCGGCGTTGAAGATACGCATCCGGGCGCAGGAGGCACTACCGGCGCGCACGACCAGAAGCCCGTCGGCGCCGATGCCTTCGGTGCGGTTCGTCATCATGCGCGCGAGCGCGGTCAGGGGAACGCGCGCGGGAAGGTGTTTTTCTTCGACAAGCACAAAATCGTTGCCGGAAGCGACCAGTTTCGTGAACGGTACCTTGCGCATTCCCTGCCCTGGAATATTCATGGGGTGATTCTCTCTTTCCCCTGCAGCCAGGCAGGGACTATCTCGTTGCGCACCAGGTCCGGGAATGAATCCCTCCGGCGGACCAGATACGCCTCGTTGCCTTTGACCAGCACCTCAGCGGCACGGCGGCGCGAGTTGTAGGTCGATGACATGGAAAACCCGTACGCCCCGGCGCTCATCACCGCCAGGATATCGTTCTCCTTTACCCGCGGCAGGAGCCGCTCCTTGGCCAGGAAATCACCGCTCTCGCAGATCGGCCCCACCACATCGACTTTCTCGCATGTCCCGCCTCTGCGGCGCGCCGGTTGGATCAGGTGATACGCCCCGTAGAGCGAAGGACGCACCAGATCGTTCATGCCGGCGTCGACGATCACGAAGGTCTTGCGCACCGAACGCTTGACGTAGAGCACTTTTGCCGCCAGTATCCCGGCATTCCCGACGATAAACCTGCCCGGCTCCATAATGATCCGCAGGCCCGTACGCTGCAGGAGCGGCACGATCCGGCGCGCATAGACCACCGCCGTTTGGGGGGTTTCGTCGCGGTAGACGATCCCCATCCCGCCGCCGATATTCAGGTATTCAAGGGGGGCGCCTGCTGCTTTAAGCTCCTTTACGAAGGAAGCGATCTTGGTCAGGGCCGCGACAAAAGGAGCGCTCTCGGTTATTTGGGAACCGATATGGATATGCACTCCCGTCAGGCGTAAACGGGAGAATTTTTTGCGCGCCGCGAAGATGTTCCGCGCGCTCTTCAGATCGATGCCGAATTTGTTGGTCAGGGTGCCGGTGGTGATGTAGTGATGCGTCTTTGCCTCGACGTCGGGGTTGATGCGGATGGCGATCTGGGCGGTTCGCCGGAGCCGGCGTGCGACGCGGTCGATCTGCGCCAGCTCGGGCAGGGACTCGACGTTGAAGAAGAGGATCCCCCGGCGTATTGCCTCGGCGATCTCCTCTGCGGTTTTGCCGACCGAGGCATAGACGATGCGCTGCGCGGGGCACCCGGCGCGCAGCGCCCGGTACAGTTCGCCTCCCGAGACGATGTCCAGGCCGGCGCCGCAGCGGATGAGCGAACGCAGGAGCGCGAGGTTTGAATTCGCCTTGACGGAATAGCAGATGAGGGGTTGTACCGGCGCGAACGCCTCCTGAAGCTTGCGTAGGTGGCCGGTGAGCGTGGCAGAGCTGTACAGGTACAGCGGCGTGCCGTAGCGGCGCGCCAGGGAAACGACGGACATCCCTTCGCAGTAGAGCGTGCCGTTACGGTAATGGAAATCGTGCATACAAAGATGTCTTTAGAATTTGAGGCAGCGCGCCTGACACTTGATGTTCTCGCCGCCGTCGGCCCATATCTGCATCGCCCAGTTCCCCCCCTGATCGATGATCGAGCAGCCGTCGTCGAATGCGCCGCTGCCGGCCGTCGAGCCGAAACCGACCAGGAAACACACCGGCCATTCGGCGACCGTCATCCCCAGAGGAAACGTCGCGTTGATGTTCGAGTTTTTCTCCACTACCGCCGAGGCCTGTGCGCCCGACGCCCGACGCCAGAGGGACCCGTCGTAATAAAAAAGCGCCTTGACCTGCTGCGAATAGCTCGCTTGCCCCTCTTTCCCGGCGGGCCAGGCAGCAGGGTCGCCTGCCTGCAAGTGGAAAGTCATATCCCCCGCGCGCGAAGGCATCTCGGCATCCCCGAGCGCCAATTTCCTTGCCCGTAACTCGTTGTAAGAGCCGAACGGGGACGGATAGTACGTGGTTATCGTCAGTTTTTCCTCGGGGGACTGGGCGCCGAGCGGACTTAAAAACGCCCCCAGAAACACTACCCCCCCCAGAACGCAAAGAGTCTGCCTCATTCGTTCCTCCTTCTGCGCACGCCCAGCACGCGCTCCCAGCGCGCAAGTTCGCGCCCAACCATCTGCGGATTCGTCCCTCCCCGGGAACGTTTCAGCCGCACCGAAGCTTCCGGGGAGAGGATCGCTTTGACATCCTCTTTTAGCAGCGGCGAAAACTGCTGCAACGCCGCGCGGCCGAGGGTGCGGATCGGACGGCCCTTATCGAGACACTCCCTCACCAGTCGGCCGACGATATCGTGGGCCTGGCGGTACGAAGCGCCTTTGCGGATAAGATACTCCACGATATCCACCGAAAAAAGAGCCTCGTCGTTTATACGGGCGCGTACCGCCTCCCGTTCGATGACGATATTCTGGAAAAGCGCCACGAATATCGCCAGGACCTCTTTGGCGGTATCGACCGATTCGAAGAGCGGCGGCTTGTCCAGCTGAAGGTCGCGGTTATAGGAGAGCGGCAGGCCTTTCATGAGCATCAGCAGGGCCGAGAGGCTCCCGTGGACCTGAGCCGCCGACCCGCGGATGAGCTCCAAGACGTCGGGGTTCTTCTTGTGCGGCATGATGCTGGAACCGGTGCAGAAGGAGAAATCGATGTCGATGAAATGGAACTCTTTCGTCGCCCAAAGAATCAGATCCTCGGCGATACGAGAAAGGTGGACCATCAGGATGGAGAGCGCCGCCAGCACCTCGATGATGCTGTCGCGGTCGCTGACGCTGTCGATGCTGTTGCGGGTCAGGCGGGAGAACCCCAGCATCCGGCGCACCGCTTCGCGGTCGATCGGCAGACCGGTACCCGAAAGGGCGCCGCTGCCCAGGGGCATCTGGTCGATGCGTTTGAGCGAACCGCTCAGGCGCTCCCGGTCTCGCTCCAAGGCCTCGACATACGCCAGAAGATGATGGCTCAACAGGACGCACTGCGCCGTCTGCAGGTGCGTATAGCCGGGGATAATCACCTCTTTGTTCTGCCGGGCGAACTGCACGACCTGACGCTGCAGCAAGACCACTGCCTCGCACAGGTCCTGCACCGCGTCTTTCATATAGAGACGGATATCAAGGGCGATCTGGTCGTTGCGCGAACGCGCGGTATGCAGCCGCGCGGCAGGCGCGCCGATAAGCCGCTGCAGCGCTTCCTGTACCGCCGAATGGATATCCTCCGCCGCGGGGTCGATGCGCAGCAGCCCCTTACGGAGCCTGTGTTCCAGCGTCTGGAGCCCGCGCACGATGGCGCCGGCGTCGCGCGCGGGTATGATCCCCTGTTTTCCGAGCATCCGGGCATGGGCGATGCTGCCGCGGATATCATAGAGCGCCAGGCGCCGGTCGTAGGAGATACTGGAGGTAAACCTATCCGTCAGGACGCTGGTCTTCTTCGGGAACCGTGTGCCCCAGAGTTTGTCCGCCATTGTCTTCCTCTTTACCGGTAACAATGCACCAGAGACAAGCAGAGACCGCTTATGCGTCGCCGCAGAATGAATTATTCTTGTGTCTTGTGTCTGGTGTCTTGTATCTGGTTACCCGTCGTCCCCTTCTACGCCCGCCGATACGGCAACGCCCACAGCCTGATGAACCCCTCGGCCAGCGACTGGTCGAACGCATCCTCGGCGCCGTAGGTGCTCAGTTTTTTCTGATACAGCGAATAGCGCGACGAACGCCCGACCGCAACGCAACTGCCCTTATGCAGCTTCAGCCTGACCTCCCCGCTGACCCTCTTTTGCGTCTGCGCGACGAAGGCGTCGAGTGCCTCTTTGAGCGGGGAATACCAGAGCCCGTAATAGACCAACTCAGCGTACTTGAGGGAAACCGTCTCTTTATAGTGCGCCAGCTCCCGGTCAAGCACCAGGCATTCAAGCTCGCGGTGCGCGTTCATCAGCACGGTCGCCGCCGGCGCTTCATAGATCTCCCGGGACTTAATGCCCACCAGGCGGTTCTCCACCATGTCATACCGTCCGACGCCGTAGGCGCCCGCGACCCGGTTGAGGGTAACGATCATATCCTTCAGCTTCATGCGCTTCCCGTCCAGCATCACCGCAACGCCCTTTTCGAACCCGATGCGCAGGTAGCGCGCGGCGCCCGGCCACTGACCGGGATTTTTCGTCATGAGGTATGCATCCTGCGGCGGTTCCTGCCGCAGATCCTCCAGAATCCCCGCCTCGATGCTGATGCCCCAAAGGTTGCGGTCGATGCTGTATGGTTTCTTTTTGGTCACGTCAATAGGGATCCCGCTCTTGAGGGCATACTCGATCTCTTCCTCACGCGACTTGAATTCCCACTGCCGCACGGGAGCGATGATCTCCAAACGCGGATCCAGTATCTGCGCCGTCACCTCAAACCTGACCTGGTCATTGCCTTTTCCGGTACAGCCGTGCGCGATTGCCTGCGCTCCTTCGGCATGGGCGATTTGCACGAGGTGTTTGGCTATCAAAGGCCTGCCCAAAGCCGTCGCCAGGAGATATTTGCCCTCATAGGCGGCATCGGCCTTCAGCGCCGGGACGATAAAATCAGCGACGAATTCGTCCTGCAGGTCTTTGATGACCACCTTCTGCGCGCCGGCAGCCATCGCCCGCGCGCGGATCGCCGCCAGGTCCTCTCCCCTGCCCAGCCCCTGGCCGAGATCGGCGACGAAGCAAACCACCCCCCAGCCCCGGTCAGTCAACCATTTGACGATACAGGAGGTATCGAGCCCCCCGGAATACGCCAGAACCACTTTCTTCATGAGTGTGCCTTTCGCTGCACGCGGCATACGTTACCGCCTTGCGCGCCGTTTTTCTTCAAAAGCTCCAGGAGCACCGCCTTCTGCACATGCAAACGGTTCTCCGCCTGATCGAAAACCACGGAATGCACGCTGTCTATTACCTCGTCGGTTATCTCCTCGCCCCGGTGCGCGGGCAGGCAATGCATGATCAAGACGTGCTTTTTCGCCCGCTGAAGGAGGGCCCGGTTGATCTGGAACGCCGCGAACGCCCTGCGGCGCGATTCCGCTTCGGTTTCCTGTCCCATGCTGGTCCAGACGTCGGTATAAATGACGTCCGCGGCCTCCGCGGCCGAGGAGACGACGTTGAAAATGCTCACCCGCGCTTTGGTCTTGGCGGCCAGCCGGCGCGCCTCATCGACGACATGCGCCTGGGGCTCAAACCCGCGGGGAGTGGCGACATTGATGTTGACCCCCAGTTTCGAACAAATGAAAAGAAGCGAGTTGCAGACGTTGTTTCCGTCGCCGATGTAGGCGAGGGTACGCCCGCTTATCTCCTTGAATTGCTCGCGCACCGTATAGAGGTCGGCAAGCGCCTGACAGGGGTGGGAAAAATCCGAAAGCCCGTTGATAACCGGGACGCAGGCGTGCCGCGCCATCTCGCGGACGTTATCGTGGGCGAAGGTGCGCAGCACCACCCCGTCGATATACCGGGAGAGCGTCTTGGCCACATCCTTGATCGACTCGCGCACCCCCAGATTGATCTCGTGCGGGGCAAGATAAATGCTGTGCCCGCCCATCTGGTTCATCCCCACTTCGAACGATACCCTGGTCCGGTTCGAGGGTTTCTGGAAAATGAGCGCCAGGGTCTTGCCCGAGAGGGAACGGGCGAACTGCTTGCGGTTCTTCTTGAGCCGGTCGGTCAGGGAGAAAAGCCGCTCCAGATCGGCGGTGCTCAGGTCAAGGATCGAGAGAAGATCTTTATCCATCACACTCACCCTTTCGCAACGGTTTCCAACGAAGCGGTCAATATCCCCATCGCCGTATCGATCTCTTTCTTGCTCACCGAGAGCGCTGGCATCAGGCGCAGGACGCAGTCATGGGTGCAGTTGATAAGCAATCCCCGCTTCATGCACTCCTCAACCAGGGCCTTGCCGGGGACGGAAAGCTCCACCCCCACCATCAAGCCTTTGCCGCGGATCTCCTTGATGAGCGGATACCGTTGCGCCAGACCCCGGAGCTTCTCTCTGAGGTACTCGCCTTTCTGCGACGCATTGCTCAAGAGCCGCTCCTGGCGGACCGCCTTGAGCACCGCCTCGGCAGCGCGCGTCACCACCGGTCCGCCGCCGAAGGTCGAGGCGTGCATCCCCGGTTGCAGGGTCTCGGCGATCGCCTTGCGCACCACCATCATACCGATCGGCAACCCCCCGCCCAAAGCCTTTGCCAGGGTCATGATATCCGGCTCGATACCGTAGTGCTGGTAGCAGAACATCGTGCCGGTACGGCCGATGCCGGTCTGCACTTCATCGACGATAAGCAGGATATCCCGCTCATCGCAGAGCGCGCGCAGCCCTTTGACGAAATCAGGGGAAGCGATATTGATCCCGCCCTCCCCCTGTATCAATTCAATCAGGATCGCGGCGGTCTTATCCGAGACCGCCGACCTGACCGCAGCCAGATCGTTGAAGGGGATTGATTTGAAACCGGCCGGCAACGGCTCAAAGCCCCGCTGATATTTCTCCTGGCCGGTCGCCGCCAGGGCAGCCAGGGTGCGGCCGTGAAAAGAGTTCAGGAAAGAGATGACCTCGTAGCGGCCCTTGCCGTATTTACGGCTGAACTTGATCGCCCCTTCGTTGGCTTCGGCACCCGAATTACAGAAAAACATCTTCGCCGCAAAGGTATGGCGCGACAGCTCCCGTACGAGCCGTGCCTGGCCGGGGTGGTAATAATTGTTCGGCACGAAAATAAGTTTGCCGCTCTGTTCCCGCACCGCCTGCACGACCTTGGGATGACAGTGTCCGAGGTTGCCGACCCCCCATCCCGGGAAGAAGTCCAGGAAACGCCGGTTGTCGATATCCCACAGAAAGCTGCCCTTGCCCTTCACGAAGATCAGCGGGGTCTTGGTATACGTCGGCAGCACCCCGTCCTGGTAGACCTGGAACAATTCCTGTTTTTTCATGGTTACCCTATCCTGACGAAATACCCTATTTGACGATCTCGGTCCCGACGCCGGTATCGGTAAAAATCTCAAGGAGCAGGCCGTGCGGCATGCGCGCATCGATGATATGGGTCTTGCGGACGCCGCCCTCCAAAGCCTCGATGCAGGCGCTCACCTTGGGGATCATCCCCTGCTGCACCACCCCCGAAGCGATCAGCGAACGGGTTTCCTTTATGTTGAGGGTCGAGATGAAAGACGCCGGATCCTCGGCGTTGCGCATGATCCCCTTGACGTTGGTCAGGAGCACGAACTTCTCGGCTTTCGCCGCCACCGCTACCTGCGCCGCCGCCTCGTCCGCGTTGACGTTGTACACTTTCCCGTCGGTACCGATGCCCATCGGGATGATGACCGGCACGGTATTTGCCTTCAGCAGCTCCTGCAGCCCCGCGGCTTCGACCCCCGTCACCTGCCCGACCAGCCCCAGGTCGATCTTTGCCTTTTTCTTCTGGGCCTGGATCAGATTGTTGTCCCGGCCGTTGAGGCCGACGGCGTGGGCGCCCAGGTCGGTGAGCTCCTTGACGATGGTATCGTTGAGGGTCTTGAGCTCCTCGGAGACCAGGCGCAGGGTCTCCTCATCGGTCACCCGCATCCCGTCGACGAATTCGGTCTTTTTGCCGGTCGTGCGCATGCGCTCGCTGATATTGGGGCCGCCGCCGTGGACGAGGAGCGGACGCAACCCCATGAAACTCAGGAAAACGATGTCCTCCAGCACGGTCCGGCGGATCTTCTCCTCGCCCAGGATGCTGCCCCCGTACTTGATGACCACGGCCTTACGGTGGAACTTCTTGATGTAAGGCAGCGCTTCGATAAGAACTTCCGCCTTGCGGATCGCCTCTTCCATACGTGCCTCGCTGCCGCAGCAGGCTCCTTATTTAGTTGTATTCGGCGTTGATCCTGACGTATGCGGGCGTCAGATCGCAGGTATAGATCGTTGCCGAAGCGCCCGCGCTTCCCAAGCGGATGCGCAGGGTTATATCCTTTTTCTTGAGGGGCGAGAAGGTGACCTTGATCTTCTCCTCGTCAAAGCGCACCCCCGCCGCGCCCAGTGCCGCAACCGTGCGACCGAATATATTGGGGCTTGACCCGTAGAAAGCGCACTTACAGAGACTGGAGTTGGCAACGGCAAGCGCCGCGCCGCGCGCCTCCCGGGGAGAACGGGCGCCGTCGACTTGGATCGTCACGAACTTGGTCGCGCCCTCCGCATCGCGCACGATAAGCTGCGCCAGCCTCAGGAAAACCGCACCGAGCGCTTGGGAAAACGCGCGCTCCTGTGCGTCCGAGGCGATACGCACCCGGCTTTGGCCGTTGGCAAAGACCCCGAGGGTATCGTTGGTGCTCATGCACCCGTCGATCGTTATGGCGTTGAAGCTCGTCTGGGCGCAGCGGCGCACGATCCGCTCAAGCCGCGCGCGGGTCAGGGAGGCGTCGGTGAAGACATAACAGAGCATCGTCGCCATGTTCGGCGCGATCATCCCGGCTCCTTTGGCGATGCCGCAGACCGTCACCGGCGTGCGACCGACGCAAAAGCGGGCCGTCGCCTCTTTGGCGAAGGTGTCCGTCGTCATGATCGCCCGCGCCGCGGCCTGAATGCCGTTCTCGGTCACCGCCGCGCACAGGCCCGGAAGGGCCCGGTCTATCTTCTCGACCGGCAGCCTCCTGCCGATGATACCCGTTGAGCCGACCAGGATCGTCCCCGGAACGACTCCCAGGAGGCGGGCACAGCGCTCGGCGAGCGAAGCAGCGTCGCGGATCCCCTGGCGCAGCGTAAAACAGTTGGCATTGCCGCTGTTGACGAGCAGCCCCCGGAACGTCCGGTGCTCGCCCAGATACCGCTGGTTCAGGCGCAGCGGCGCTGCCTGGAGGGTATTGGTCGTAAACAGATGCGCGGCGACGGCAGGAGCGCCGAAATCGATAAAGGCAAGATCAAGCCTTCCCGAACGCTTGATACCGGCAACGGTGGCGCTGGCGCGGAACCCCCGGGGCAGGATCGCCTTTGGGTAGAGTTTCATGCCAACCCCTGGGTCTGGGGGAAACCGAACATCACGTTGAAATTCTGCACCGCCTGCCCGGCGGCGCCCTTGAGGAGATTATCGATCGCCGAGATCACGATGATCTTATCGCTGGTCTCGTAGACACCGATATCGCAGAAGTTCGTATTCACGACGTCGCGCAGCCGCGGGAAAACGCCCGCTTCCCGCACGCGCACAAACGGTTCCTCTTTATAGAATCGCTGGAACAACTTCAGGGCCTTAAGGTCCTGCGCTTTTTTACCGGGTTTTTTGCGCACATATATCGTCTCCAATATCCCCCGGTTCAGAGGCAGCAGGTGCGGCACGAACGTCGCGCTCAGGCGCGTGCCGGCAAGGCGCGAAAGCTCCTGGTCGATCTCCGGGGCATGCTGATGCGCGTCAACCTTGTATGCCCTGAAGTCCTCGTTCACCTCGCAGAAGATGAATGATTCATGCACCTTGCGGCCGGCACCGGATACGCCGGACTTTGCATCGATGATGATCGAAGCGGTATCGAGGGAATCGTGGGCGCACGACAAAAGCGGCGCCAATCCCAGGATCGCGGCCGTCGGATAACAACCGGGGTTAGCCACAAAATGGGCCCGGGCGACATCCTGGCGATAGAGCTCCGTCAGGCCGTACACCGCTTTTTTAAGCGAAGCGGCGTCCGGATGCTTGGTATGGTAATGCTTTTCATACACGCCTGCATCGCGGAAACGGTAGTCGGCGGAGAGATCGATCACGCGTACCCCGGCCTTGAGCAGCTCCGGGACGAACGAAAGCGAAACGGTGTGCGGCAACGCCAGGAAGACGCATTCGCACGATGCGGCGGCAGCCGCCGCATCGGGGAGTCCGCAGACCAGGTCGATCTGGTTCTTGAAGCGCGGAAAAAGCTCGGTGATCGGCCGCGCAGCGTCGATCTTCGCGGAGAGGTGCTTAATCGAAACATGGGCGTGGCGAAGCAGTATCGCCAAAAGCTCTTCGCCGGCGAAACCGCTGGCGCCGATAATCCCTACCCGTACCATCGTCGGATTTCCTTTCGGTGTGGCAGGACCGTAGCGTCGCAACAATGAGTCCATATTAATCGAAATCAAACGCATCGTCAAGCATTTTCTCGTCGGAACAAGACCATACCTCTCTCTTAAAGCTTCTGGGGTCCGGTGTCTTTGCGCAGAAAGCGCAACACCCGCGCAACTTCCCCGCGAGGGGACATTGGCGCAATGCCTTATTGAACAAGTTGCCCCTGAGCGCGGGGGGTGTGTCAAACAACCTACGCTCATGAGCCCGCAAACAAAAACCCCGCGGATCGCTTTAGCGCCCCGCGGGGTCAGTCCTGCAACTGCGCACTGCGCAGCGTTAGTTTAGCGTTTTGTCCACTGGAAGCGTTTGCGTGCCCCCTTCAGGCCGTACTTCTTGCGCTCCTTCGCCCGCGGATCGCGCGTCAGGAAGCCCTGCTTGCGCATGACATCCTTATAGGTAGCATCCGAAGCCGCCAGCGCGCGCGCGATGCCCAGGCGCAAAGCTCCCGCCTGGCCGGTCAACCCGCCGCCGCACAGACGCGCGGAGATATCGAATTTGGCCAGGTTATTCGTCGCGATCAAAGGCTGCTTGACGATGATCTGATCCGTTTCCCGGAGGAAGTAGGTATCGTACGGTTTGCCGTTGACGACAATAACGCCGGCGCCGGGCTTGACCCGCACCCGGGCAATCGCTTCTTTTCTCCTGCCGATATATATGGGGATTTTCTCAGCCATTCCAGTCCTTAAGCCTCCAGAGCCGCCGGCTTCTGAGCCTGCTGCCGGTGAACCTCATCTGCGAATATCTTCAGATTCTTCATCAAATCCCTGCCCAGCCGATTCTGCGGCAGCATCCGCTGGACCGCCAGCTTCATCACCGTCTCCGGCTTTTTCGAGAGCATGTTTGAGAGAGTCACCTCTTTCAAACCGCCCGGGTAGCCGGAAAAACGGCGATACACCTTCTGCGAGAGTTTGCGTCCGGTCACGCGCACCAAAGCGGCATTGATCACGATGACCCCGTCCCCCGTATCCATATGGGGGGTAAAGACCGTCTTGTGTTTGCCGCGCAGCAAACTCGCTACTTTTGCCGCAACGCGGCCCAACACTTTGTCTTTGGCGTCAACGATCAGCCACTGGCGCTTGATATCTTCTTTGCGGGGAACGTATGTTTTCTGCATAGGTTGAAAATTATACTATATATTCGTTGTTTGTCAAATATTTTTTTTGCTTGTTCTGATTTCAGTAACATAACACCGCAGGCCAGAAACTTTTCGCCTAAACATGTGTCATGTGTCTTGTGTCACGTGTCATGTATCTTTCCCTCCCCCCGCATCAGTTTCACGAACTCCGAGACCAGTTGCGGGTTGAACTGTCTGCCGCTGTTGCGTTCAATTTCCGCCAGCGCCTCCTCCTGAGAGAAAGCCGGCTTATAGTCCCGGCCGGTCGTCAGGGCGTCATAGACATCGGCGAGCGAAATGATCTGCGCCCCTTCGGGGATAGACGATCCCGCAAGGCCGTGCGGATAGCCGCTGCCGTCCCATTTTTCGTGGTGATACAGGATCCAGGGAAGGATCTCGCGCAATTCGGTCAGGGGCTCAAGGATCCTGACCCCGATCACCTCGTGCTTACGGATGATATCGAACTCCTGATCGTCCAGCTTCCCCCGCTTATGCAGCACCTGGTCCGGGATGCCGATCTTTCCCAGGTCGTGCAGGAGCGCGGCCTTGCGCAGCTTCTCCTGTTCTTCCTTACCCCAGCCTACCGTCAGGGCAAGGCGCAGCGCATACCGGCTCACCCGCTCCGAATGCCCCTCGGTATACGGGTCTTTCGCTTCCAGGGCGTTGACCAGGGAAGAAATGATCTGGAAGAACGCCTCTTTGGTCTTGCCGTGTTCGCGCTTCAGATTCTCCAGGAGCAGGAGCAGCTGGGTGTTCTTTTCTTCGATATCTTCGTCGAGGCTCTCGATGAAGGCGTGCTCTTTCTGCTGCGGCGCAGCCGACCGCAGCATTTCTCGCATGCGCGCGACAGCGAGCAGAACCGCCGTACCCTTTCCCTGTGCCGCGCTCTCGGCAAGCATCAGAACCACGCTGCCGACCGGGTATTTGCTGGTAAACGGCACCGCGGCAAGAGAGACATCAACGGGCAAGGCCCGCCGGGAGAAGAGCTGCTGCAGCCGCTGCAGCAGCCCGCAGAACTCCGCGTTCGCCTTGCGCGTTGTCGAAACCGCCGCGCCCAGGAGCTGTCCCTGCGCGTACAAGGACCAGAAACTGCCCGGGAGCTCCAGCTGGGCGGCGAGCTCCTTCCACAGATCCTGCGTCTGCCCCACCGAGAGCTCGTCGCAGGCCGAGACGAACTGTTTCAGGTCGATGAAAACCAGGAAGACCTTCTTGCGCACGCGCAAATGCTTGATCTCCTGGAAGAGATAAAAATAAAACTGCCGCAGCGTAAAGAGCCTGCTGAGCGGGTCGAGCGTCGCCTTGGCCTTGATCCGCCTCATGCGCTCGGTGAAGGTCCGGTACGAATCGATCCAGCCGACGGCATAATAGAGCAGAAGATACAGGATACAGCTGTCGTAATCGAAGGTCAGGCCGATGGAGCGGCCGGCCACCGACAGCCACAGCAGGAAAACCGCTATGCCCGCGGCAATCAGGAACCCCTGCAAAAAATTAAGCCGCACCAGCGCCCGGGAGAGAACAAGATAGGAAACGAGAAGACAGCACAAAAGCAAGAGCGCGGAGTTGCGCAGCGGATGCGCCGCAAGGATATTCTCGATGGCGTTGAGATGCAACAATCCTCCCGGCATCCGGCCCAGGGGGGTATCGCGGATATCGCGGTGCACAATATCCGAGGCCGGGTACACGACCACCAGCGCCCCTTTGAGGAAAGAATCGCCGAAACGATGCTTGAGCTCCCCGAGGGAAAAGAGGCAATCGGAAAAGCTGACGCGCACGATATCTTTCGGTTTTATCCGGTAGTTGACGCGGTAGGTCTTGTCGGGCAGCAGCGGAAGCCGGCGGCTCAACTCATCCTCAGATTCCTGCCGGAAAGCAGAGGCGACGGCGAGCGAGAAAGAATACAGCCGCTGCCCCTCATATTCGATAAAAGCCCGCTGGCGGCGGTTTTTGCCGTCCCGGTCGAAAGGGGTGTTGACCATCCCGCAGGAGAAGGCCGCTTCGCGCAGCGGCGCATACGGAAACACCGCCGCGGCCTTTTGCGGGTCGAAAAAATAACCCAGGACGGTGCGCACCTTAGAAGCGCGCAAAGCCTGGGTGAAACGCGTATCATCGTCGGGATAATCTGAGGCGCCGACAAACGCCAGGTCGAAACCCAGGGTATGCGCCCCTTCCCTGCCGACCACATCCACCAGCTGCGCATACACATCCCGGCGCCACGGCCAGCGCTGCCCGAGCTGCTTCAGGGAATACTCGTCTATCTCGATACCGACAAACCGGGCGGGAGAGCGCTTCGCCGAGAAGGTATACGCGTACCAGGCAGCGGTATCATCCAGCCCCCGGAAAGGGAAATACCCGGATACGTTCAGGGCAAAAACGCCCGCCAGAAGAACCAACCCCCAACGCACCTGACGGGCGCCTAACTGCGGCTTCGTCTGCGAGGATGCAGCCTTCACCAAAAAACCGCTTTCGCTACGGGCACGTCGCTATAAGCTTGCATTTATCGTCTATGGTCTTGCCGTACTGGGTCCGGCAATACCCGGAGCACGCCTGCTTGGTCTCAAAAGAGATGCCGTCGGCCTGGGAAGAGGCTTTGCAGGCATTCTTGCATGCCTTCTCGTTGTCATACGCGGCCTTGACCGTTGCCCAGGTGATGTTCTTATACACCCGGTCTTTGGTCTTCTTGGGGCGAAGCCGCTGCTGCACGCCGCCGCGATACTCATAGACGAACCCATCGGCCAAGACAGCCAGCGCCCTGCTGCCGGTGGCATTGCTGCCGTAAAGCGGATGACGATCGACTGATCCGGTTATGACCCCCAAGGCGGTTGCCGAAAAAGTTGACCCGTTCGCGTCAGCGACCAATGGGGTCAGGGCAGGCAACAGCTGATAATCGAGGTAGGAGATGCTCTGCAATGCCACATTCAAACCATACGAAATCCCACCGCCCTGCAGCTTGCGCACCGGGCATATCGTGACGCTCACATTGCCGCCGGCGACGTTCTTCAGGAAATCCGCCGCATACGCGTACTGACGCTGATCCATTAGATCGGCTAGATACGCCAGCTGCAGGCGCAACCCGCCATCCTTGAGTATCTGCGCGTACGCGCGCTCTATGGTCTCCGGGGGCAGCTTGCTTAAGTCAGCCGGCAGGGAATCATGCTCCATCGCGTAGACATCCAGGGCGGCCTTGAGCGCCTCCAGGTTCGCCTGACACAGGGATGCCCGCGAATCATCGAGAAACTTCCCGTACCAGGCCACGCCGAGGGTCGAGAAGATACCGATGATTATGAGAACAATGACCAGCTCCAGGAGCGTAAACCCTCTCAACAGCCTCATCTCATCTTCTCCTTATTTTGCGGCATCCCCGGCATAGGAGGCCTCGATCAGGCACAAGCCTTTTGCCGCGGCGGTCGGGCCGGCAGCCCGGCGCGAGCGCCCTTTGAGGATAGCGCGCATGCTCCCCGACGGCATCTTTCCGCGGCCGATCTCCAGGAGGGTGCCTACCAACGCGCGCACCATATGGCGCAGGAAACCATTTCCCCTAATAATAATATAAAGCATCCTCCCCCGCTTTACAATGCTAATCTTGTCGATCCTGCGGACCGTGCCGCCTCTCTTCCCGGGGCCGGAGGCAAAAGCCCCAAAATCATGCTCCCCCGCCAGGATACGCGCTTCACGCCGCATGCGTGCCAGATCAAGCGGCCACGGGCAGTGCAGGGCCCAGCGCCGTGAGAAAACGTCGGGAACGTCTCGCGTATCGAGGCTGTAGCGGTAGGTTTTGCTGCGGCAGCGGTAACGGCTGTGAAAAGAGGCAGGAACTTCCCGCACATCCACAACGGCGATATCGCCAGGCAGGAGCGCGTTGAGCGCCGCGCGCAAACGCGCGGCAGGAAGGTGCGTGCGCGCCGAAAAATGAGCGACGAAACCGTCTGCGTGCACGCCGGCGTCGGTGCGGCCGCAGCCGATAACCTTCACCTGTTGCTGGAGGATGCCACCGAGAACCCGCTGGAGGGTTGATTGAACCGAAGGCTTTGCCGGGCCGGCGCGGGAGGCGCGCTGCAGCTGCCAGCCGCAATAACCGGTACCGTCGAACTGCAGGATCAGCTTAAAAAAACGCATGTCCTCGAGCGCGTCCCCGGCTTCGAACGATTACCGTGCGGATACGAGACGCTCCGCGATCTGCACGGCATTGGTTGCCGCGCCTTTACGCAGGTTATCCGCGACTACCCACAGCCACATGCCGTTCTTCACGAACGGGTCGCGTCGGATCCGCCCGACAAAAGTCTCGTCCCTTCCCTCGACGTCTTTGGGCATGGGATAGAGCCCCTTCTGCGGCTCATCCATAACCACGACGCCGGGAGCTTTACCGAGGATCTGGCGTGCTTTTTCGACGCAGAGATGGTCCCTGGTTTCGATATAAATGCTCTCGGAGTGCCCGGTCCTGACCGGAACGCGCACGGTGGTCGCCGAGACGCGGATCTTGGGATCATGCATGATCTTGTGCGTTTCGCGCACCAATTTCCATTCTTCGCTGGTAAAGTCGTCCTCGGCAAAACCGCCGATCTGGGGAAAAACGTTGAAGGCCAGCTGTTGCGGCATCGCCCGCTGTTGGAGCTGGACGTTCAAAGCCGTAAACTGCCCCGAGGAGATGACCGCGGTCTCTTCGCGCAGCTGCTCCACGGCGGCGCGCCCGGCCCCGGAGGAAGCCTGCAGGGTGGTCACCACGATCCGCTTGATGCCGGCCTTCTTGTGCAGCGGCCAGAGCGCCACGACCATCTGGATCGTCGAGCAGTTGGGATTGGCGATAATGCCCTTGTGTCGGCGGATATCGGCGGCATTGACCTCCGGCACGACCAGCGGCACGTCCGGCCGCATGCGAAAATCCGCCCCGTTGTCGATGACCACCGCCCCGCGCAAAACCGCCTCGGAAGCGTAGGTCGCCGCCGCGCCCTTCTCCCCCTCGGTGCCGGCGAAGAGCGCGATATCCACCCCTTCGAAACGCTCGGGAGCGATCGCCTCGACGTGGAACGTCTCGCCCTCAACCGAGATATCGCGCTCGGAGCGCGCGAAGACCCGGATCGCCGCGCAGGGAAATGCGCGCTGACGCAGGACCCGAAGCATCTCGATGCCCACCGCACCCACCCCCACGACCGCCACCGTCACTGCTTTCTTGTTTTTGGCCATAGTATTGAACAACTCCGTCGTATGTTTTACCTGTAATAATCGGCTTCTCTTAAACTAAAGCGATTCCGCTCCGGTTTGTTTCTCGCAGGATCGCTTGCTCGCCCCTGCGCGGCTCGCTGCGCTCGGGGTTACGGCCTCGCTCTCGCCGAGTATCCCATAGCGGACGATCCATGCCCGCTTTAGCCTCACCACGTCCTGCTCAAAACAAACCTCCGCTGTGCGCTGATTGAAAACTATCGCGAACTTTTGATCGCACGCGCGACCATATCCCCCACTTCCGACGTCGAATACCCCATCTTGCCTGCCGCCAGGGACTTCAGATCTTTGGCGACGATCCCTATGACCGCGTTTTCGATCGCCGTCGCCGCCGCCTTTTCCCCGAGCGACTCCAGCATCATCCCCGCCGCGCAGATCGCCGCCAGCGGATTGATCACGTTCTGCCCGGTGTACTTGGGGGCGCTGCCGCCGATCGGCT
The DNA here is from genome assembly GCA_964579435.1 of uncultured Planctomycetales bacterium. GTDB lineage: Bacteria > Omnitrophota > Gorgyraeia > Gygaellales > Profunditerraquicolaceae > CAZOGI01. The sequence goes on along the minus strand of CAZOGI010000011.1, from coordinate 40,978 downwards.
CGAACATCGAGACCCCTTCGGGGTTGATGTTGCCACCCGCGGCGATACCCATGCCTCCCTGGATCATCGCCCCCAGGTCGGTGATGATATCCCCGAACATGTTATCGGTCACGATCACGTCAAACCACTCCGGGTTCTTCACGAACCACATGGTCGTGGCGTCGACGTGCGCGTAGTCGGTTTTGATGTCGGGAAATTCCTTGGCGACTTCGTAAAAGGTACGCTCCCAGAGGTCCCAGGCATAGGTCAGGACATTGGTCTTGCCGCAGAGGGTGAGCCGCTTCTTCTTGTTGCGCTGCCGCGCGTACTGGAAGGCGTAACGGATGCAGCGCTCGACCCCCTTGCGCGTGTTATAGGAGATCTGCAGGGCGACCTCATCGGCCGTTCCCTTCTGGCGGAACTCCCCCATCCCCTTATAGAGCCCTTCGGAATTCTCCCTGACCACGACGAAATCGATATCCTCGGGACGCTTGTCCTTGAGCGGGCAGAATGCCGCGTTGTAGAGCTTGACCGGACGAAGGTTGATGTACTGGTCGAGGGAAAAACGCAGCTTCAGCAGTATCCCGGTCTCCAGTATCCCGGGTTTGACCTGCGGATGGCCGATCGCCCCCAAATAGATCGCGGCGTACTTCTTCAGCTCCGCGCTATCGTCCTCATCGAGCGTCTTGCCGGTGCGCAGGTACCGTTCGCCGCCGAAATCAAAGACCGTCGTCTGGAAACGGAACCCGAAGGCATCCGCAGCCGCCGCCAACACCTTGAGCCCCTCGTTGACGACCTCCGGGCCCGTGCCGTCGCCCGGGACAACCGCTATCCGATACATGTAAACCCCCTTCTTACTAAACCTCTTCGATCCACTTGATCGACGACTTGTTCAGGATAATGAACTCTTTCTTGCGTAATGCCTTCGTGGGCATCTTGAACGACTGGACGTCTTCGGCATAGAAGAATTCAGCCGAAGTCAGGGCGATGAATTCCTCCCTTTCATCGTTGAAAAAATCCAGGACCCGCTCCCCCTCGTTGATATGCACCAGGCCGCGGACCGACGAGCCGTCGTTGCAGATGATGCTGACCTTGCGTTTCACTTTCTCGATCTTCATCGCTTCTTCCCCCTGGCTGGCGGTTGGGGCCTGGTGCGGATCCAGTTCATCAGGCCGTTCTGATTGACGATCTCCTGTAAAAAGGGCGGAAAAGCGGCTGTCTTGAAGAGACGCCCTTGCGTGCGGTCATCGATCGTTCCCTGCGAGAGGTCGATGACCAGTTCATCCCCTTCGCGGATAAGCGGCGCCTCGGCCAATTCCAGGAACGGCAGGCCGATATTGATCGCGTTGCGGAAAAAAATGCCTGCAAAGCTGACCGCGATGACCGCAGAGACTCCGCAGCCCTTGATCGCCAGCGGCGCGTGTTCGCGGGAAGAACCGCACCCGAAATTCTTTCCCGCCACGATGATCGAGCCGGGCTTGACCGCCGGCGCGAAATCCGGCCGGATCGTCTCCATACAGTGCTTGCCCAGCTCCGCGGCGTCGGTAGAGACCAGGTACTTCGCCGCGATGATGTCGTCGGTATTGACGTCGTTGCCGAAAGAAAAAACCGTGCCCTGGATGATCATCGGCGCTTCCTTGCCTGGATGAGCTTCGGGTGGGTGATCCTGCCGGTCACCGCCGAGGCCGCCGCAACCGCCGGATTGGAAAGATAGACGAACGATTGCGGGCTGCCCATGCGCCCGAGGAAATTGCGGTTCGTGGTCGCCAGGGCGGTCTCCCCCGCGGCCAGGATACCGATATGCCCGCCCAAACACGGCCCGCACGTCGGGGTCGAAAACACACCGCCGGCCTCGACAAAGATCCGGGCCAACCCCTCTTTGACCGCCTGGCGGTAGATCTTTTGCGTCGCCGGGATGACGATCAAACGGACTCCCGCCGCGCATTTCTTGCCGCGCAGGAGGAGTGCGGCCGTGCGCAGATCCGAGATGCGCCCGTTCGTACAGGAGCCGATGACGACCTGATCGACCCGGACATCGCCCAACTGTGAAACCCCTTTGACGTTGCTGGGAAGGTGCGGACAGGCAACCTGAGGCTCCAGGCCCGTCACCTCCCACTCGTACACCTTTTCGTAAGCGGCATCGGGATCGCTCCTGAGCGCCAGCCATTTCTTTTTCTGGGCCGCAGTAACCTTTCTGCCCCGCGCACGCAGCGCTTCGGTGACCGAAGAAACGGTTATCGCGTCCGGCTCGATGAGCCCGGCCCGCGCCCCTGCTTCGATCGCCATGTTCGACATGGCGAAGCGGCTGTCCATATCCAGCCTCTCGATGACCGGACCGGCAAACTCCATCGCCCGGTACAGCGCCCCGTCCACGCCGATAGAACCGATCGTATAGAGGATAAGATCCTTACCGCTGACCCAGGCAGGCAGTTTACCTTTATAGATGAAGCGGATGGTTTCCGGGACCTTGAACCAGCACTTCCCGTCGACGAAAGCGCGCGCCAGGTCGGTCGAACCGACCCCGCTGGCATACGCGCCCAGCGCCCCGTACGTGCAGGTATGCGAATCGGCGCCGATCACCAGAAAACCCGGCTCGATGAGCCCGCGCTCGGGCAGCAGCGCGTGCTCGATCCCCATGCACCCGACCTCGAAGTAATTCGTCAGGTTCTGCTGCCGCGCGAAATCGGCGACCATCCTGCACTGGTTGGCGCTGCGCGCATCTTTTGCCGGCGCAAAGTGGTCGGGCACCAGGACGACCTTAGTGCGGTCGAAGACCTTCGTGAAACCGGCCTTGCGGAACTCCTCGATCGCCAGGGGCGCGGTGATATCGTTGCCCAAACACAGGTCCAGCCGCGCCTCCAGAAACGAACCCGGCGGCGCGTCTTCAAGACCGGCGTGGCGCATCAGGATTTTTTGAGCGAGGGTCAATCCCATTCGGCTGCTCAATCGGCGTGTCGCCGTCTTTGCCCGCTATTCCTTAAAGGCGCGTACGGCGATAGTGGCGTTATGCCCCCCGAAACCGAGCGAGTTGGAAAGACAGACATCGACGGCTTTCCTGCGGGAGGCGTTGGGGACGTAATCCAGATCGCAGTCCGGATCGGGAAACTCGTAATTAACGGTGGGCGTGACGATGCCGTGCTTGATCGTCAGGCAGCAGACGATGCATTCCACCCCGCCGGCGGCGCCGAGGAGATGGCCGAGCATCGACTTGGTCGAGGAGACCATCACCTTTTTTGCATGGGCGCCGAGCGCCTTCTTGATGGCGAGCGTCTCGACCTTATCGTTCAACTTCGTGGATGTTCCGTGAGCATTGATATAATCGACCCGGTCGGCGGGGATGCGCGCATCCTCCAAAGCCCAGCGCATCGCCAGCGATGCCCCCTCGCCGTCGGGATCCGGGGCGGTGATATGATAGGCGTCGCAGGACATGCCGAAACCGCACATCTCCGCGTAAATCTGCGCTTTGCGCGCGCGCGCATGCTCCAGGCTCTCCAGGACCACCACCCCGCAGCCTTCGGCCATGACAAAACCGGTCCGCTCGGCGTCAAAAGGACGACTGGCCTTCTGCGGCTCATGATTCCGGGTCGAAAGCGCCTTGAGCGAACAAAACCCTCCCACCCCCAGATGGGTAATGCAGCTTTCCGTCCCGCCGGTCACCATGACATCGGCATCGCCGCGCTGGATGATCCGGAAGGCCTCGCCGATGGCGTGCGTCCCGGAGGCGCAGGCGGTCGTCACGCAGGAATTGGGCCCTTTGAGCCCGTGGACAATCGCCACCTGCCCCGCCGCTTCGTTGACGATGAGCATCGGAATGAGAAACGGGGTTATCCTCCCGGGGCCGCTCTTGAGGTACTGCTCGTACTCCTTTTCGATGATATGGAGGCTGCCGATCCCGGAGCCGATCACCACCCCGCTGCGCCGGCAATCCTCTTTCGAAAAATCGAGATGCGCGTCCCGGACCGCCTGATGGGTGGCGGCAACCGCGTACTGCACGAATTTCTCCATGCGGTTGGATTCTTTTTTGGAGATCCCGAAGGCGAGCGGATCGAACTCCTTGATCTCCCCGGCGATACGGCTGTCGAATTTCGAGACATCGAACGTCTGCAGCGGCCCGATACCCGACACCCCTTCGGTGATCGCCTTCCAGAATGAAGCGATATCGTTGCCGACCGGCGTCACTACTCCCACTCCCGTTACCACAACGCGTCTATGCATAGTCGTACGGTCAACCTCCTGCATCCGAGCCACTAAAAGTTACCCCGCCACGGACAACGGCGGGGTACTTTTTATTCAAAAAAGGGAAGCGTCACGCTTTATTTATTGGCGGTTTTTTCCTCGATATACTTGACGGCATCGCCGACGGTCGTGATCTTCTCGGCGTCCTCATCGGGGATCTCAATGCCGAACTCTTCTTCCAACGCCATGACCAGCTCAACGGTGTCCAGGGAATCCGCGCCCAAATCATCGATAAACGAAGCTTCGGGAGTAACCTCTTCGGCCTTCACGCCCAGCTGTTCGGCGATGATCGACTTCACCTTATCCTGTACCGCCATTCTGTTCCTCCTTTATGTTACGTTTGGCTTGCGGCGACCGGCCCTATACCATAACCATTCCGCCGTCTACTATGAGGGTCTGTCCGGTTATATATGCTGCCTCGGGACCGGCAAAGAAAAGACATGCGCCCGCGACATCCGCAGGCGTGCCCAGCTTGTTCATCGGAATGCTTGCCAGCATCTTCTGTTTCAGCTCATCGGAGAGCCTGGCAGTCATGTCGGTCTGGATGAACCCCGGGGCAACGGCGTTCACCGTAATAGCGCGGCTGGCGAGTTCTTTTGCCGCTGTTTTGGTAAGAGCGATGATTCCGGCTTTTGAGGCTGAGTAATTCGCCTGCCCCGCGTTGCCGATCACGCCGATGATCGAAGCGATGTTGATGATACGGCCGCTTCGCTGCTTGATCATCACCTTGGAAACCGCTTTGGTGCAGTTGAACGTCCCCTTGAGGTTGACGTCCACCACCGCATCCCAGTCTGCCTCGCTCATGCGCAGCAGCAAACCGTCCCGGGTGATGCCCGCATTGTTAACTAATATATCAACCTTTCCCCATTTGTCAAGAATTTTGTTGAGGCATTCGTCAACGCTTTGCGGCAGAGCGACATTCATCTGAAGCGCAAGCGAACGCCGCCCCAAAGCCTCGATCTCCCCGCTGGTACTCTGCGCCTTCTCCAGATTAATGTCGGTAATGACGATATCCGACCCTTCGCGCGCAAAGGCCAAGGCGATCTCCCGGCCGATCCCCTGGGCCGATCCGGTCACCAGGGCAACGGTATCTTTCAATCTCATACCCCCTCCTTTGGGACAGACATCCCTTCTTCCTGCAAACGGCGGATATCCTGGGCGTTCTCAACGGTACGCACCGCCGCCTCCGGATCGATCCGGCGCATCAGTCCGCGTAAAACCTTGCCCGGCCCGAATTCAAGATACGAGCGTATCCCCTGCCCCAGGAGAAAACGCATCGAATCCTCCCAAAGCACGCTCGAAGAGACCTGACGGATAAGATTGCGCTTGATCTCGTCAACGGACCCGGCGGGACATGCGGTCACGTTGCAGACAACCGGAACCAGAGGCTCTTTAAAGCAGAGCGGCCCCAATTCCTGCGCCAGGCGCTCGGAGGCACTCTGCATGAAGGAAGAGTGGAAAGCACCGCTCACCTGCAGTTCAACCGCCATCTTCGCCCCTGCCGCCAGAGCGCGCTCCCTGACCCGGGAAACCGCTTCGGGACTGCCCGAAACCACGACCTGCCCGGGACAATTATAATTGGCCACCTCGCAGCCGGCCTCGGCGCAGACGGCACGCACCGTTTCCGTCTCCATCCCGATGACCGAAAGCATCTTGCCCGGCCGCGCGCTCGCAGCCTCCTCCATAAAGAGGCCGCGTTTGCGCACCAGGACCACCGCCTCCTCGAACGAAAGGACACCCGCGGCTGTTAACGCAGCGTATTCCCCGAGGCTCAGGCCCGCCACCGCCGCGGCTGTTTCGTGGGGGAAGGAGGCCCGTAACGCCTCGAACGCGGCGATACTGACCGTCACGATCGCCGGCTGGGAATTGCTCGTCTTGGCCAGCTCTTCCAGCGGCCCCTCAAAGCACAGCCGGGAGAGGCTAAATCCCAGCGCCGCATCGGCACGCTCGAAAATCGCGCGGCTCTGCGCAAAAGCCCCGAAAAGGTCCTTGCCCATGCCGACATACTGGCTGCCCTGGCCCGCAAAAAGGTAGCCCCGCCGCGTTACCATTGGATGACGCACGCTCCCCAGACAAGCCCGGCGCCGAAGGCCACGAGCAGGACGTTGTCGCCCTTCTTGACCCTGCCCTCGCGGACCGCTTCGCATAACGCGGTGGCGGTTGAAGCCGAAGAGATATTGCCGTAACGTTCGATATTCAGATAGATCTTTTCGGGAGCCAGGCCCAGCTTCTTGGCCACGGCCATGATGATGCGGATATTCGCCTGATGCGGGATAACCAGATCTATGTCCGCGCACTCCAGTTTCGCCCTGCGCACGGCAGCCTGCGCAGCTTCTGCCATGGCATTGACCGCCACCTTGAAAAGCTCGTTGCCGCGCATCTTGATATAATGCTGCCGCTCCTGGACCGTCTGGGCACTGGCGGGCAAGCGCGAGCCCCCGGCAGGGACCATCAAAAGATCGCTGAGCCTGCCGTCGCTGCCCAGGTAGGAAGACCGGATCCCCCCCGACTCAACCGCCGCCAGAACCGCCGCCCCTGCCCCATCACCGAACAAGACGCAGGTATTGCGGTCCTGCCAATCGGTGATCGAAGACAGAACCTCGGTGCCGATCACCAGTGCGTTCTTGAAACACCCCGTGGCGATGAACTGCTGAGCGACGGTCAGGGCATAGACGAACCCGGCGCAGGCCGCCGCGACGTCGAAGGCAACGGCCTTTTCCGCACCCAGCGCCTGCTGCACCAGACAGGCGCTCGAGGGAAACGGCATATCCCCGGTGATCGTGGCGACGATGATCAGATCGAGCGACCCGGCAGCGATGTCGGCATCGGCCAGCGCGTCCTGAGCGGCTTTCACCGCCAGGTCGGAAGCCGCCTCGCCGGCCGCCGCCAGGCGCCGCTGCTTGATGCCGGTGCGGGTCGTGATCCATTCATCGGACGTATCGACCATCTTCTCCAGGTCCGCGTTGGTCAAGACCCGCTTCGGCAGATACTCGCCGACTCCGACAATACCGACCTTTTTCATGAGGCATGCGCTCCCGGCGTGCGGGAAACCGCCTCGATAATACTCTCGTTGAATTTACGCTCAACCTCTTCCTTGGCGACGCGGATGGCGTTCTTGATCGCCTTGGCGTTGGAGCGGCCGTGGCTGATGATCACGACGCCGTTGACGCCCAAAAGGGGCGCGCCGCCGTACTCCGAATAATCGAGCTCTTTCTTGAACCGTTTGAGGCTGGGAAGCATGAAGAGGATCCCGATGCGGCCCAGGAAATGCCCCAACAGGTGCCGCTTCAAAAAGGTCTGCATCGCCTCGGCCGCGCTCTCGGAGACCTTCAGGGCGACGTTGCCGACGAAACCGTCACAGAGGATGATATCGCTCTTCCCGGAAAAAAGATCCTTGCCTTCGACGTTACCGATGAAATTAAGCCCGCTTTTCTCGAGTAACTCATACGTCTCCTTGAGGAACTCCGTGCCTTTCTTCTCCTCCTCACCGATATTCAGGAGTGCTACCGAAGGAGAAGGCTTTCCCAGGATAGTGCGGCAGTAGGCGTCGGCCATGATGCCGTACTGCAACAGCTGCATCGGCTTGGGATCGATGTTGGCGCCGACGTCCATGATCAGGGAGATACCGTCCAACGAGGGGGCAACGACCGCGATCCCCGGCCGCTCGACGCCCGGCAGAAGGCCCAGCCCCAGGGTCGCGGCACACACGACCGCCCCGGTATTGCCGGCAGAGACAAACGCCTGCCCTTCCCCCGCCTTCACCAGGCTGACCCCCACCACGATCGAAGAACGCCGCTTCTTGCGCACGCTGGCGGCTGCAGGCTCTCCCATCCCGATGACCTCAAGCGCCGGATGAACGCTGATGCGCCGGTCCGTGCACCGGTGCCGGCGCAGGAGCTCGTGCACCCCTTCGGCATCGCCGACAAGGACGACCTCCAGATCATACTCCTTCACCGCGGCGATCGCGCCTTCAATGACGACCTCCGGGGCATGATCCCCCCCCATCGCATCGACCACGATCTTCATATGCGTCTCTTGGCTCCTCGGATTATCAGCGTTTTGGTTTTTTCTCGCGGACCGTCACTTCCATCGCCTGCCGGCCGCCATAAAAACCGCACACCGGGCAGACGCGGTGCGGCGCCTTCTGCTGCTTGCACTGCGGACAGGGGGTGAGCGAAACGCCCGTCAGTGTCCAGTGGGTACGGCGCCTTCTGCCGCGCGCCTTGGAATGTCTTCGTTTTGGTAATGGCACGTGTTCCGCGCTCCTTTCTACGATCTCATGCTGTTGTGTCCTGCCTGAGCCGTGCAGGCGCAGGCGCCGGTATTGAGGTTTTTCCCGCAGCCCCCGCACAACCCTTTGCACGCGGGATCGCACAAGGGCTTCAGCGGATACTGCGCCAGGATCTCTTCGCGGATCTCCGGGACCAGATCTATCTCCCGGGTGCCCGGATCCATCTGATAGCTGAACCGCGCCTCTCCTTGAAAATCGCGAATGATTTCTCTCAGGCAACGGCCGCACTGCACCCGAAGGGACCCCTGCAGCGTCATCACGACGGTCAGGGCATTGGTGATGCGGCTCACCGTCGCCGCAACCGTAACCGGGCCGCAGAGAGACCCTCCCCCGATTGCGACATCCAGATCCGCCGGATCAAGAACGGCTGCCATCCGGATCCCCTCGGCCGGCACCTGCGCGACCGGAATCCTCAACTGCGACCAGGCATACCTGCCTGCCCGCTAACGGTTGCCGATTTTCTTTTTGAGCGCGGCCTGAACGAAATCAGGAACGAAGAAAGAGACATCTGCCCCCAAAGAGACTGCTTCGCGCAGCAGCTTGCTGGAGAGATAGCTGTAACAATCCTGAGGCATCAGGAAAATGGTTTCGACTTCGGGATTGAATTTACGGTTCGTCAGCGCCATCTGGAATTCATACTCGAAATCGGAGAGCATCCGCAGGCCGCGTATAAGGACCTTCGCTTTTTTGCGGTGCGCGTAATCGACGACCAACCCGTGGAACGACTCCACCGTCACCCCGGGGAAATCCGCGGTTGAGCGCTGCAGGAGTTTAACCCGCTCCTGCATGCTAAAGAGCGGTTTCTTGTGCGGATTGGCGGCGACCGCGACCGTCACCTCCCCGAATACCCCCACCGCGCGCCTGATGAGATCGAGATGTCCGTACGTGACCGGATCGAACGTCCCTGGATAGATCGCTGCCTGGCACATGCGGACCTCCGGGTAACGGATCAGGGTTAGACACAAGACACAGGACACCTGACACCAGTAGAAGCAAAACCAACCCTTACCTTGCCCCTGGCGCCTTTGTCTGATGTCTCCCGACGATCTTACTGATCACAGCGATACACCGATAAAACCGTATCGCCGTAGCTGAAGCTCCTCAATAAATGCAAATCTCCCAGCGCGTCTGGGAGAATTTCTTTCCGGTGATGCTGTGCGACTACCAAACCATCGCGGGAAACTATAGCACACTCACTCAGCGTTTGCAAGGTTTTTTTTGCCAGGTCCTGGCGGTACGGTGGATCGAGGAAAACAAGGTCGAACCGCCCCCCTGCCCGGGAGAACCGCCGCAGCGCTTCCTGCGCATCCTGCCTGACAACGCTGCAGGAAAGCACCCCCAAGGCCGCGCTGTTGGCGTTGAGGATACTCACGCAGGCCGGATCGTTTTCCACAAAGACCACTTCGGCGGCGCCCCGCGAAAGCGCCTCAAAGCCGATTGCCCCGGATCCGGCAAAGAGCTCAAGCAGACGCAGCCCCTCCACCCCGCCGAGGATATCGAAAACCGCCTTGCGCACCTTGGCCTGGGTGGCGCGGATATGGGCAGGAAAGCGAAGCAGCCGGTTCTTGAAGATACCGGTCGTGATCCTCACCGCCGCTCCTTTCGCGCTACCCCTGACGCGAGAAAATGGGCGACCGTATCGATCCCGCGATCGCTCCAGTGGGGATCGAACGTGCCGTACATGCCGTAGCGTCCGGCCAGGACCGGTTCCAGATCCACGACGGAACAGCCCGCGCTGCCGCGGCACCAGCTTTTCACCTGACGGCATGCGTTTCGCTGGCCGCTGAAAACATCCACGCCGTTTGAAAGCGGCTTCCAGAGACGCTGCACCCGCTTATCTACCAACGGATCGGGAATGAGCACGATCTTCAAAGAGACCCCGGCCCGGCGACACGTCTCCCGCATCCCCGCCAGATAGGCGATGGCGCGCTCTACGTCTTCTGATCTGACGCGCTCATGCCCCATCCCCCAAGATGCCAATATCCGGTTCAGGAGATCGGAACGCAACATCTGTGGGCGCGGGGAACGCAGCGCCTGATACAACGGGGACAGATCGCGCGCGCGCAACCGCTCAAGAAGATGCGGCCGTTCCTGCGCCGGGCGCACCGCAGACAAGAGCTCGGGCATTTCTTCGTCAGGAGCGCTCCTGAGGCGATCGAAAAACCTTTTCTCTGAAGCAAAAAGGCTGCGGGCGCCGAATATCTCATCGAAACGCCGGGACCGGGGAGCCAAAAGGAAATTCAGGTGTGGCAACCGCAGCGCCTGCAGGAAAGAACCGCGCGGCGCAACCGAGACGATGCCGAGGAAAGAATTCGGCAGGGTTGGATCGCTTAACGAAAAATCGTTGCCGCAGAACAAAAACACCCAGCATTCCTTCGGTTGCAGCCGCAGCGCAACCTCTTTGAGCCGGTAATAGTAATCGTCGGGGCCGGTCGCCGAGACGCCCAGATTGACGAATTCTATCCCCTTGTCGTGCACCTGGCGCTCCAGCGCCACGCTTAAGGACCGGCGAGCTCCCTGCTCGAGAAATGAATCCCCTATCAGGACGATCCGGTACGCCCCTGAGCCGGGGACGACACTGCGTTCCCGGTCGCGCTGCCCCCAGGAATTGAAATCGGTATTATACTGCTCGAAGGTGCGGTACCCCCAGACCCGCGGGACATCGCGCGGCTTAAGCCCGTGCAGGACCCGCGCCGGCCAGGGCGGAACAAAGAACGAAACAAGAACATCGGCCAGAATGAGAGCCGTACAGCCGAAAAGGACTGACGCCGCCCCGGTGAAAAAGGCTTTTTTTTTGCCGAGGCGCAAACACAGCGCAGTACTCACCGCGACACACAGGGCAAGAACCGCAACGAGGCACCCTGCGGGGCGGATCTCTGCGGCAGACGAAAACCGGTCGGACAAGAGCACCTCCAGTCCGCCGGCAGCGAAGAAAAAGGCAGCGGTAAAAACGATCCAGGTTGCCCGCGCGGCCGCCGCGCGCGCTCCTTCGGGAACCGATCTCCGGAGCCAGAATAAACCCGCCCCGCCCAAAAGCGCCTGAACGGCGAGCACCAGCGCCAAGCCCCGCGGGGAATCGATTTTCCCGTCGGTGAAAAACGCCCACCCGGCCCAGAACGGATTCGCCGCCGCGGCAAGAAGCCAAAACAGGACGCTCAGGGACAGGAAGGGCTTCATCCGATGGAAAGTGTCTTTTCGTATTCCGGGAAACGGCGCAGGAGAAGACGCCTGATGCCGGCGTGCGCCGCAACCGACAGGAGCGGATCAGCCCCCACCAGGCGCAGCGCTTCTTCGCGCGCCGCTTTCAACAGGCGCATCTGGGTCAGGGGATCGCCGATGCGCATCGGCACGACCCCGTGCTGGCGGCTGCCGAAAAACTCACCCGGCCCCCTGATACGCAGATCCTCTTCGGCGATACGGAACCCGTCGCAGGAATTGACCAATGCCTGCAGGCGCGCCTGGGCCTGAGGGGTTTGGGCGTCGCTCACGAGGAGACATTCGGAAGCGGCGTCCCCCCTGCCGACCCGTCCGCGCAGCTGATGCAATTGCGCCAGGCCGAAACGGTCCGCATGCTCGATAACGATGCAGGTGGCACGGGGAATATCGATGCCGACCTCCAGTATGGTCGTGGCCACGAGAACGTCGATATCGCCGCCCTTGAAGCGCTCGATAAGCTGAGCCTGCTGGGCTGAGGCGAGCTGACCGTGCAGCAGCCCCAGACGCAGCCCCCGAAGCGATCCGGCTTTCAATTCCTCGAAGCGCCGTTTGGCGCCGGCCAGGGCAAGCGCCTCGGAATCCTCGATGACCGGCAGTACTACGAAGGCCTGCCGCCCCGCGCGCACCTGGGCAAGGAGCGATGCGTAGACGAAAGGCTCCTGCTCGAAACTGAAGCTGCGCGTGGCGATCGGTTGACGGCCCGCGGGCATCTCGGTGATCACCGAAACATCCAGATCACCGTAGAGGGTTATCGCCAGCGTCCGGGGGATCGGGGTGGCGGTCATGATCAGGACATCGGGATTATTGCCTTTGGCAGGAAGGAGCGCGCGCTGACCGACGCCGAATTTATGCTGCTCGTCGATAATAACGAGCCCCAGGTTCCTGAATTTGACCGATTCCTGCAGGAGCGCGTGGGTGCCGATGACCAGCCGGATTTTTCCTTCGGCGATCGAGCCCAAGAGCCGCTCTTTGGGTGCGCGCTCCAGGCCGCTGGTCAAAAGTCCCATCCTGCAGAGCGCCGCGTGCTCCGCGCCCAATTCACCCAGCTGCCCGAGTATCCGGCTGTAATGCTGCTGCGCCAGGACCTCCGTCGGCACCATGAACGCGACCTGATAGCCGCCTTCCAGCACCATCAATGCCGCCAGGGTCGAACAGACGGTCTTTCCTGAGCCGACATCACCCTGCAAAAGCCGCTGCATCGGATAAGGAGCGGCAAGGTCCTGCGTGATCTCGGCAACGACCTTCTGCTGGGAAGCGGTCAATGCAAAGGGAAGTTTCTTCAGGAAATCCCGGGAGAGCGCCCCGGCAGGCCGGTGGCTGATCCCCGCGGTTTTTTTCTTGCGAATTTTGCGGATCGCCAGGGGGATCTGAAACAGGAAAAACTCCTCGAACGAAAGCCGGCGGTATGCCTGTTGCTGCAGCTCGGGGGTATCGGGAAAATGGATCTGCAGGACCGCTTGGGTCCGGTTGATCAGATCGAGCCGCTGCCGCAGGGAAAGATCGAGGATCTCCGGAAGCAGATGCGCGTACCGTTCGGCCGCCTGCTTCATGACCCGGCGCAAGCTGCGCTGACCGATCGCCCCCATGAGGCGATAAACAGGAACGATCCTGCCGACGTTGAGCGAATCGGCCTCAGCCCCATCGTCGAACTCGAATTCGGGCGCCGTGAATTGAAGCCGGCTGCCGTAGCGCTCGAGCTTGCCGTGCAGGATCAGGCTTCGTCCCACCTTAAAATATGCTTTCAGGTACGGCTGGTTGAACCACACGCAGCTGACCTTGCCAGACTCGTCGCCGACCGCCACCTCCAGGATCGAAAAATTCGCACGCCGCCGCGAGCGACGCTGCCCTGCCGCCAGGACGCTGGCGCGCACGGTCTGCTCCTGATCCGGACAAAGCCGGGAGATCGGGGTGAAGCTGCGGCGGTCTTCGTAGCGGCGCGGTAAATAATACAGGAGGTCCTCAACCGTCTCGATCCCGGCCTTCTGCAGCGCGAGCGAGCGCTGCGGGCCGATACCCTTAAGAAATCGCACCTGATCATCGATGCGCGCCGGCGGATTCATTTTCGCAAACGCCCCTCTTCCTGTTCGAAAAATGAACGCTGCAGTTCCTGCGCCGGATCATGCCCCCTGACGGTCACGATGAGCTGCTGGCTCTGGAAGGTTTCTTCCCCGACGCGCAAAAGGCACGGTTCGATCGTCACCGGCCCGTAATATTTCGGCCGCAGCCTGATCAGAAATAGCTGGACGTAGCGCAACGGGCGCGCCGGATACTCAAAAAGCGACTGCACCTGCGAGAGCACGGTAAACGCTTCCAGCGGCGGGAACGTAGGGACAGGAAACTCTTTTTCGGAAGAAGAAACGCTGACGGTATACAGGAAGGTATCCCCGTAGGCGACCTCGGAAGGGATTGCCTGCGCCTCCACGGCGTATGAAGCCGCCTCAACCGCAAGAGGACGCGCCCCGACCAGAGCCGCCGCAAAGAGGCCCGGGGAAAAGAAAAGAAACCACCGCGAAAGCAGTCTGCCGTGCGTCAGGAAGCTAGAAAGAATAAAGGACTCCCACCATGCCGAAATGGCTCTCGATACCCTTATTCGGATGGTCGATGCCGGCGTTCGAGAGATGACGGAAACGGTACTCGACCGTAACAGCAAGCGATTTTTTCAGGAAATAGTGCCCGCCCAAGGCGACATACTCGTAGAAATTGAAGCCCGTCGACTGCTCGCGGGTGTGCTGCGACATAAAAGACATCCCCGCCCCGCCCTTGACGTACGGCTGGAACGCGAAACGCTCCGGCAACAAGCCCAGTTTCAGGACAAAGCCGTTGCCGAGCTCGACGTTGGGATCGGGCTGGTAAACCGTCGAGATATACGGCTCGATCTGGAACTGGAGCAGGCCGTAATATTTGAATTTTGTCTTATTCTCCAGCAGTTCCTTGAAATTGAAATCGAGGGCGAACATCAAGGGGATCATCCGGTAATCACGCTGCTCCCGCAGCTTTCCCGTGCTAAACCCCACCAGGCATTCGACCGCCTGGATATTCTTAAGGAAACCGTTGCCGCAGGAGGCATCCTCGGCGGCGCTGACCGCAGATGACGCGCTAATCCCTAACAGCAACGCCAGAAAAAAGGCAAGACCGTTCCTCATCTTTCCTCCTGATGGTAGTAGGGCTTCTTCAATAGAAAAACAGACGACGCATTTTCCTTAACTATAAATGATTGTAACGGGTTATGTCAAGGGAATTCTGCCTATCGGGCTCGAGAAAGATAGCGCAACGCCAGGGATGCCGCCTCCAGCCCCGAATGGAAACAGCCGTGCATCCCCGCGCCGGGGAAAGTCCATGCCCCGGCCAAAAAAAGCCCCGAGACCGCAAGCTTCTGCGGGAAACGGTTGACCGACGATTGTGCGATCGTCTGGGCAAACCCGTACACGGCGCCTTCCGGGGCATGCGTGTAGCGCTGCATCGTCAGGGGAGTTGCCGCCTCCCTGACCTCGATTGCCGCCGCCAGGCCCGGCAGGTGCGCTTGCGCGCGCGCGATCAACTGAGCGCAGACGGCCTCTTTTTTACGCTCGTATTCCGCCCGGTCGATGCTGGCGCTCTGCCAGTTGCGGAACGAATCGTAGACCATGATGATGAGACTCCCCTTGCCTTCGGGCACCAGCGTCGCGTCGACCTGGGCGTGATCGACCAGCCCCAGGGGAGCATGCGCGTAATCGCCGCGCACGCTTGCGGCAAAAGACGCCTCGTGATCGTAGGAAGGGTTGATGAAACGCAGCGGGCAGCTCATCCCCAGATCCTTTGCCGGCCGGTTGAGCCCCAGATACACCTGGAAGATGGAGACGCTCTTTTCCATGCCGTTGACCCTGCTGCCCAGCGTCGCGCGCAGGCGGGCGTCGTCCAGGAGCACGCTGACGGTATCGGGGACATTGACGTTGGAGACGACTACCGGCGCCAGATACTCCGTGCCGTCGCCGGTGCGCACACCCCGCACCCGCCGGCGGCCGTCGGTCAGGATGGCGTTGACGGTCGTCTTAAACAGGATTTCCGCCCCCCGCGTGCGCAGCGTCTCCACGATCGCGCGCACCAGTTGCGGATACCCGCCCCGGACATACGCGGTCTTCTCGAAATAATAGCCGCGCAGCGCCACGAGGAAATAGAAAGCCGAGAGCTCGCTCGGCGGCAAGCCGAGAAAACGCCAATGGTCGGCGAGGATCGCCTTCAGCTGCGGGGAACGCACGAACCCGTTCAGGAGCCGCTCGACGCTCATCAGCGAGGTCTTCAGGATCGTGCGGAAGAGAAACGGGCACAGCAGCATGCGCATGGCTTCGGGGAGGCTCGATTCCTCAAAGGCGTCGAACTCGCGGTAGAACCGCTCGTAGAACAAAAAGAGCCGCTCGATCCCGCTCTTGTCTCCCGGAAACTGGGCGAGGAGGTATTTCTTGTAGCCCTGTACGTCCGCGTCGATGAGGAAATCGTGCTGGGGATAGCTGATGCGCGCGAATTCCTTCAGGGGCAGGAAAGAGATCCCGGCCACGAACGCGTTCATCTGCAGGTACATGCGTATCGGCTGGTCCTTGCCGAGGCCGTCGACGCAGTGCAGCGACGATTCGAAGGTGAACCCGCGGCGCCTGAACTGCGTCGCGAACCCGCCGGGCACCGGCTGCGCCTCCAGGAGCAGGACGCGCTTTCCCTTGGTGGAAAGCTCCAAGGCCGCGAAAAGCCCGCCGATCCCGGCGCCGACGACGATCGCGTCGTAACCGCTCTTCACGCCGCCAGCCGGCTCAGGAATGCGACAACCTCCTGCGCGACCGCCTCTTTTTCCTGATCGATAGTGATCATATGGTAACTGTTCGTAAGGACGATGAGCTTTTTGTCCGCGCTGCCGCAGCTGCGCAGGCAATATTCGGCGTTCTTGAGGCTGACCATGTCGTCCTCGCGCGCATGCAGGATCAAAAGCGGCGCCTTGACCGTCGGCAGGAGCGGCCTGACGACCTTCACGAAACGCGCGTGCTGATAGAGGCAGGCAGCGGGAAAGAACGGGCTGCCGAAAGAAAGCGCCTCGGCTGACTGTTTGGCCTTCGTATCGTGCCGCTGCAGCCGGTACAGCCGCTCGATGATGCTGCGCAGCGTCTCATCTTTAAGGCCGAAGGGATGGCTTTCGGGAATGAGCACCCTTTTGCGCACGAACGGGATATGCCAAAGCAGCTCAAGCACCGCCCTGCCCTTGTGCACCGCCCAGCCGTCATAAAAAAAAGTGGGGGCAAGCGCAACGATCCCGCGGACCGCCTCTGCCTGCTGCGCGGCCAGATACAAAGACAGGAGCGCTCCGGCCGAGAGCCCGCAGACAAAAACCGTCTCGCAACACGAACGCAGCTGCCGCAGATCCTCTGCGCAGGCAGCGGCGATCTCCTGCCAGGTGACCGCCTGCAGCGCCTGCAGGCCCGCGCAATGGCCGGGGAGGCTGTTGCAGAGAACGGAAAACCCTGCACCGTTGAGCTTGCGGCCGAGGAACTGCATTTCGGCCGGGGCACCGGTTATCCCGTGGATGAGGAGTATCCCGGTGGAGGAACCTTTATGGAAAAAACCGTGGGGGCGCAGCTCAGGAGCCTGCATCAGGCGGCCTCCGCCAGGGCGACGCAGGCGTTGTTGCCGCCGAAAGCCGAGGCGGTATTGAGCGCAACCCGCACGCGCATTCGGCGCGCGACATTGGGGACGCAGTCGATGTCACAGTCCGGGTCCGGCGTCTCGAAATTGACCGTCGGGGGCACCACGCCGTGCGCGATCGCCATGCAACAGGCGACCGTTTCGATCGCCGAAGCCGCGCCCATCGTGTGGCCGAGCATTGATTTGATCGAACTGACCGGTATGCGACGGGAGGAATCTGCGAAAACGCTGCGCAGCGCCAGGCACTCCTCGCGGTCATTCGCCGGCGTGCCGGTCCCGTGCGCGCTGATATAATCGACGTCGCCGCAGGTTATCCCCGCCGCATCGAGCGCTCCCTGCAGGGCGGCAGCGATGCCGCGGTGGTGCGGAGCGCTCATATGATGCGCGTCGCAGCTGATGCCGTATCCCAGGACCTCGGCGTAGGCGCGCTTACCCCGTGCCGCGGCGTGCGCCTGCGACTCAAGGACGAAAAACGCCGCGCCCTCCGCGACCATCATGCCTTTGCGGTTCTTGTCAAAAGGCTGACATTTCTGCGGCGCAACCGCCAGCATCCGGTTGAACCCGGTAAAGGCGATGCGCGAAAACGCATCCGCCCCCCCTGCCAGCATCACCTCGGCCTCGCCGCTGCGGATCAGGTCGAACGCCGCCCCGAGCGCGAAATTACCGGCCGCGCAGGCGTTGGTTATGACCCGCACCGGCCCCCGCAGCCGGCATTCGGCCATGCAGTGCGCGGCGATCGTGCTGACGGGACACTGCCTCACCTTCGCCGGGTCCAGCCCGGCGAACCCTGCGGCAAGCCATGCCTCATCCAGCTCCTGCAGGACCGCGGATTCCCCCATCGTGCTGCCGAAACACAAGCCCGCGGTGCGCCGCAGCGGCTGGGCAAGTTCGGCGTCGACAAAAGCCTGCTGCGCCGCGGAAACCGCCAGGTGCGAAGCCCTCCCCATCCGGGAGACGCAACGTACGCTCAGGTACTGCCGGGGATCAAACCCCTTGATCTGCCCTCCCCGGTGCGTCGGGTAACCCGTCGTGTCGAAAGCGGTTATCTCCCCGATGCCGCTGGTCCCGTTGATAAGCGCCTCCCAGAAAGGCAAGGCCCCGCTGCCGATCGCCGAAACCACCCCCAACCCGGTAATGACGACGCGCCTCTTCATCGCTGCGTCAGATCCTTGGGCTCTTTCTGCAGATCCTGCGTATTGACACCCTCACCGCTGCGGCAGGAATTTTGCAGCAGACCTTCGGCGTCGCGGTGATACTTCATGCGCGGGGCGCACCCGCAGGCGAGCAGTACCATGCACAACGAAAGAATCGAGATCCTACTCATTGCCGCCGTCACCGGCCTGTTCGCCGGTTTCTTTACGAAGATCCTTGCGTATCCAGACCGCCTTGCCGTCGATGATGTTGGGACAGGTCCAGATGATCCCCTCTTCCACATCCAAAACGATACCCGGCATGCGCAGATCCGCATCCTGCCACTCGAGCATGCGTGCGACGTAGCGCTTGCGGCCGATGGTGCCGGCGTTACGGGCAAGATCAACCTTCACCCACAGGGGATTGCTGTCCTGCAGGTTCTGGCAGGTCCAGACGATCCCCTGGTAACTGTCCAGGATCATCGTCGGCACCCGCGTGTTGGAGATCGCGCGGCCCTTCATCATGACCAGGACGTAGCGACCTTCCTGTAATTCGTTCGTCGATGCCGTTTGCGCGTGCGCGCACGAAACAACAAGTGCGATCACGCACAGCAAAAGACCTGCCCCTCTGAACGCCCGGGGGAAACCCGAGGTACTCATTTCTGCGCGCTTCATTCATGCCTCCTTGGTAAACCCGAAGGTGATCTGTGCGCCCGCCACTTCGGCATCACCCACAAACGCCTGGGCCTTGACGATTCCCTTGCCGCTCACCAGCTTCTCCGGCTCTACCACTATACGCACCTGGTCCCCCGGCACCACCGGCCGCAGGAACCGCGCCTTGACCGCCCCCAGATAAAACGTCCCGCGCTCAGGCGCATCCGCGCGGGCCGATGCGACCAGGACGATCGAAGCCTGGGCCATTGCCTCCACCAGCAGCACCCCGGGAAAAACGGACGTACCCGGAAAATGCCCGGCAAAGAACGCCTCGGTGTAAGAGACATTCTTGAGGGCAACGACCCGCTTCAGGGGCTCACACTCCACCACCCGGTCGATCATCAGGAAAGGATACCGCTGGGGCAGGATTCTCTTCAGGTCTGCGGCTTCAAGCGGAGGCATTCTGTTTTTTCTCCAGATACTCCCGGGCGATCGCCAGGGTCTTACTGAAGGTGGACATCTCCATCAGTTTGTCTTCGGGGATCTGGATTTTGTATTTCTTCTCGATCGCCGCGAGTATCTCAAGGGCCATCATGGAATCAACCCCCAGATCCTCGGCGAAACGCGCATCATCCGCGATGAGTCCGGGGTCTTTCTCGATGATTTCGGCAATCACCTGTTTAAGCTCGTGCGCAAGATCCGCCATATCCTCTCCTTGTTTCTACAATGCCAAAGACAATCCGCCGTCGCTGACCAGCACCTGACCGGTTATGAACGCGGCCTCCTCCCCGAGGAGGAACCGGACCGCATACGCTACGTCATCGGCTGACCCGAAACGCCCTGCCGGAATCCGCGCCAGCATGCGTTCGCGCAGCTGCGGGGCGAGCCCGGCGACCATGTCCGTCTCGATGAATCCGGGGGCAACCGCGTTGACGCGGATGCCGTAGGCGGCGACCTCCCGGGCGAGCGCCTTGGTGAAGCCGATGATCCCGGCCTTAGCGGCGGCGTAATTCGTCTGGCGAGGCAATCCCACCATGCCGCTGACCGAAGTGATATTGACGATCGAGCCGCCCTTCTGCTTCAGAAAGGCGACGATCGCGTTGCGGGTCATGTTGAACACCCCGCCGAGGTTGGTCTCCACGACCGCCTCCCAGTCCTGCCGGGACATCATCATCAACGCCTTATCCGCGGTTATGCCGGCGTTATTGACGAGGATATCCAGCCCGCCGAGAAGCCGTTTTGCCTCTTCGACCGCGCCGCGCGATCCTTCGAAATCCCGCACGTCCGCCCGCAGCGGCAGACACACTGCGCCCCGGCCGGCGGCTTCCTCCTGCAAGGCGCGCGCCGCCTCCTGCGCGCAGTGGTAGGTAAAAACAACCCGCGCCCCTTCCCGCAGGAGCATCGAGCATATGGCGCGCCCGATTCCCCGGGAGCCTCCCGTGACCAGTGCCCGCTTGTCTTTCAAGGACATCGCATCACCCGCAATAACGCCGCAGAACCAGGCTGGCCGAGGCCGCGGTCGCGTCAACGGCATTGACCAATACGTACTCTTTTCCCGAGCCGCCGCGCGGCTGCGTAACCACGTCGATCCCCAGCGTTTCATCCGGCAGATCGGTGTGTATCGTCGCCGGAATACGGTCCGCTTGCAACGCCCCGAGCGCCGAAACGGCCTGAAACGATCCCGCAGCGCTGTAACAAGAACCGATCTGCGAAGCGAGCGCGCTGACCGGCAGCCCGCCGGCGTCGGCCCCGAAGGTTTGTCTGATTGCCCGGGCCTCCCGGGCATCCTGATCAGGAAGGGAAACAGCCGATGCCGAAAGGTAGGCCAGATCCTCACCCCGGCAGTGCGCCGAGCGCATCGCCTCGGTCATCGACCTTTGCAATCCGTCGCTCCTGCCGAAACCCTCGCCCCAACCGCAACACTCCCCGAGAATAACGGCGTTGCGCCGCCGGGCATCGCGCAGTGTTTCCACCACCAGCACGCAGGCCCCTTCACCGGCGACAAGGCCGTTACGCCTGCGGTCAAAGGGACAGGAAAGCGTCTCGCTCCCCGGCCGGCTTCCGGAGAGGATCCCGGCCGAGAGCATGCCCATAAAAGCCTCTTCGCACAGCTCTTCGACCCCGCCGGCAAGCACCACCCGCGCCCGCCCGGCCAGAAGCGCCTGCGCGGCATAACGCAGCGCCGCCAGGCCGCTGCAGGCGCCCTGCGACATGGTCACGTTGAACGCCCGGGCATTGCAGCGGATCGAGAGCTGGCTCGAGGAAGAGTTCAAAACCGTATTGGGAAAGAGCGCGGGATTGACGTAGCGCGGCCCCTCGCGCAGCGATTCGATATCGAATCCGCAGATGCTCTTGAGGCTGCCCAGGGTCGATCCGGTCGCCACCCCCAATGCTTCGGGAACAACGGCTCCTTCGGCCAATCCGGCATCCTGCAGCGCCAGCTTCCCGGCGGCAAGGAGCAATCGGGTACTGCGGTCAAGCGTGCGCAGACCCTGAGCGCCCAGTATCTGTTCGGCAGAGAAATCCTTCACCGGCGCGGCCAGCTTCACCGGCAAGGAGGCCGTATCGAAAAGCTGTACCGGCCCTGTCCCGTCGGCGCCCGCAAAGAGCGCTTCGAAAAAACACTCCCTGCCGGTCCCCAGGGAACTCACCAGGCCGACACCGGTAATGACTATGCGTGTATCCATAATTGCCGATCTGCAGCACGCGGGTGCGGATAACGGGAGCGGTTACTGGCCGGCGAGTGCGCGGGTCAAGGCTTCCTCGAAAAGATCGACTCCCAGATCGATCTCCCGCTTGGAAATATAGAAACTGGGTGCCAGGGTAAAGACGTTCTTGTAGTAGCCTCCCACATCCAGTATCAACCCGCGTTTTTTTCCGCCGCCGGCAGTCAGGGTGCCGCTGAGGCCGAGCGCGGCGATCGCATCGGTCAGCTCTTTGTCCGGGGTAAAGCCGTCACGCTGGCACATCTCGATGCGCACGGCCAACCCCAGCCCGTCGACATGCCCGATCTGCGGATACTTTTTGCGCAACTGCTTGAACCGCGAGACCAGGTACGAGCCTTTGCGCGGGATCTCATTGGCGAAATCGGACGACTCGATGAGCCGCATGGTCTCCAGGCCGATCGCCGTTCCCAGGGGATTCGCCGAAAAGGTCGAGTGAGTGGAGCCGGGAGGAAAAGCCTCGGGAGAGATAAGTTCTTCCTTCGCCCAGATGCCGGAGAGCGGGTTCAGCCCGTTGGTCAGGGCCTTGCCGAAGACGATCACGTCGGGCTCGACCCCGAAATGCTCAAGCGCCCAGAATTTCCCGGTCCGGTAAAAACCCATCTGGATCTCGTCATCGACAAGCATGATCCCGTAATCATCCAGGACCTTTTTGAGACGGAGGAAATACTCCTCGGGCGGAACGATATACCCCCCCGTCCCCTGCACCGCCTCGACATAGAAGGCGCCGAATTCGCAACGCTTGGTCTTGCGGTTGACCACACCGTGATATTCGGTCTCAAAGAGCCGCTCGAACTGCTTCACGCAATAGAGGTCGCAGAAATCCCGCTTCTTATCGTAGGGACAACGGAAACAGTACGGGTAGGGGATGAAAAGGGCGCGGTCGGAGAAATGCCCGAAACGCTCGCGGTAACGGTAACTGGAGGTTATCGCCGAGGCGCCGAGGGTCCTGCCGTGATACCCGCCCATGAACGCGAAGACCAGATTGCGCCCGGTATGGTTGCGGATGAGCTTCAGCGAATCCTCGACGGCCTGGGAACCGCCCACGTTGAAATGCACCCTGCCCTTCTCTTCGAAGGCCAATTCGACGCGCTGGGCCAGTTTCGTCGCCAGGAGGATCTTCTCCTCATGCAGGTACTGGCAGGCCAGCTGCGGCAGGGTATCGACCTGGCGCTTGAGGGCTTGGTTCAGACGCGGATGGGCGTACCCGAAGTTGACCGCCGAATACCACATCTGTAAATCCAGGTATTCGGTGCCGGCGCGGTCGAAGAGAAAGCTGCCGGTTGCGCGGCAGAACAGTTTCAACTGATCGGCGTAATGGACCGTATCGCCCCATGAACAAAAACGCGCCTCAAGCGCCAGCAACTCATCGTCGCGGCTCACCGACCGCTCGACGCTTTTGCGCGCGGGTTCACCTGTCCTCTTGACCATCGCAGCATCCTTTCACGTACCGGTAGACATCCGCAAGGCTCCTGAAGGCGATAACCGCCTTGCCCCGGCGACTCAAGAAACGGGCCAATTCCGCTTTGGCAAACACAATATCGGCATGCAGCGCCGGACAGATGTCCGAGCGCCCATCGCCGATGTAAATTATTGTATCCACCTTGCCGAGGCTTAACAAGTTATTTTTTTTGCAGTGGCCGCAGCGCAGGCAGGCGGGGTTCTCGTGGGGAAAAGAGGGGATCCAGCGCTCGCCCCGGGCGCGCAGCAGGTTCGAGAAAACCGGGATGCCCCGGACGCGGTTGGCGCTCAAGATCTGCCGGATAAAGAGCGAAAAGCTGTCGCTGACGATAACCGGCCGTATACGGCGCCTCCTGAAGAACGCGCAGAGTTTTTTAAAAGCCGGATCGACCTTCACCGAGCGCAGGTAACGAAGCAGCACCCGGCGGGAAACCCGCAGTGCCCCCACCTGTCCCTGCAGACACGCGCGCGAGCCGATCTTCCCGCGCCGCCAGGCATTCTCGTAGGCGACCCAGCTGCGGTCGGCTGCGAAACGCCGGATAACCTCATCCAGCACGTCAAACGACGTGACGGTATTGTCGAAATCGAACAGGACGCCGCAACGGCCGGCCGGGTTGTTCCGGAGCGCCCGGCGCAGCCTGATGAGCGGCAAAGCAGGGGGAATTCTGTGTCCCATAGCTTCAGCGTTCCCGGAAAAGCTTCGTCTCATCGCGAGGCACCGGAGCCGGACGGCAGAGACGGCATTCATCAATAACCGCGTACATGCCCGCGGCGCAGCGCACGTGGTTTGCCTTCTCTCGCAGGACCCGCACCCCGCGCATCCCCTTGGTGTACCAGGCGAAAAACTTCCTGAAGATCGTCACGCTCACCCGCGCCCCGTAAAATGCCTCAGTCGCCCCGAAATGCTCGCGCATGACCGAAACGATCTCCTCGATGTTCGGCCGCCGCCACGCGGCCGTCTGCTCCAGCTCTCTGAATATCCAGGGATTGCCGAAGGCGCCGCGCGCGACGAGTAGCCCGTCACAACCGGTTTCCTCGATCATCCTGCGGGCAAGCGACGCCGAAAAGATGTCGCCGCTGGCGATAAGGGGGACCCGCAGCGCCTTCTTGGCCTGCCGGATGATATCGTAATCGACGCCGCCGGCGTATTCCTGTGTCCTGGTCCTGCCGTGCAGGAAGACCGCGGCGACCCCGGCATCCTGCGCACAGCGCGCGGCATCCACCGCATTGCGGCAAGACGCATCCCAGCCCGCGCGCAGCTTGACGCTGACCGGCGACGCAGATTCGCGCACCAGCAGCTTCAGAAGCTTCGCGAGCCGGGCAAGATCGGTCATCAAAGCCGCTCCCTCCCCCCGGCGGGTCACCTTACGGGCCGGACAGGCGGCATTGAAATCGATGAGATCAAAACGGTACCGGCGCACGATACCCAACCCGCGCTGCAGGTGGCCCGGCTCACCCGCAAGCAGCTGGATCCCGACCGGGCGCTCGTCCTTTTCACAGGTCAGCAGCCGCGCCGTCTTGGGGCTGCGCTCTCCCAGCGCGCGCACGTTGATCATCTCGACAAAAGCCATTTCGCAGCCGAAACGGCGATTGAGCATCCGAAACGGAAGATCGCTTACCCCCGAGAGCGGGGCCAATATCCAGTTTTTCTGCAGCAGGAGCGTGCCGATACGCAGCATTTTTCCCTCACCGCGGACACAAAAAACATCCTCGCGTAAAGCGTACACACCGCTTCGGGCCGCGAGGATCCATCAGGCGAATGGGCGGTATTGTAGCACAGGAGCGTGCCTTTGACAAGTACTTGTGCGCCGCGGCGATCATCGACGGGAAACGGGGGCTTGAAAGAAGCGGAAGTTGTGCTATACTATAAGTGCGAAACAGCGAGGTGAATGTTTCTCCAGGAGCTTGCGAGATAGCGGAAGCTACCAGGCCTATCACCTACCAGAAACCCCGGAAACGGGGTTTCTGTGTTTATCCGGCCGCCCAGCGGCGGCGCACCTCTTCGGGACGGACCTTCTGGACAAAACGGAAGATCGCTTCTTTGCTGGCGTCGTTGATGCGGATGAACATAAGCCCGTACTGCGCGCCGTCCGCCCAGGGCCGCTGCCACGAGACGAGCGCTTCGCAGGAAACGCTGAGCGTATCTTCAAGGCGCAGGCGCAGGCGTACCACCTGGCCTTGCACCCACCCTTTCGGGGCGTACAGATGCATGCCGCGCAGGCTCATATCCAGCACCCGGCATAAGGACCTCTCGGTTTCGGTCTCCAAGCTCCCCTGGGTATCCAGTTGCCAGCGGAAAGCCCCCCTGCGTTCCATCATCACGGCCTCCCTCAAATAAAAAGCCACGGTAGTATAAACACCATTCTACCGTGGCAATGAAAGTACCGTGCGATCCAAGTATACCGTATAGAACGCCTTTTTCAAGGGGCCGGCGGAAAATTTATTCCTTCGCCAGCGTCCCGACCTCGCGCAAATCCCCCGCGGCGGCATCCCAGCGCAGGGCCTGATTCTGTTTCAGGCCGAAACCGAACATCGACGGACTCTGCAGGCGAACGACCAAACCGGAATCCACGACCTCCAAAACCCCTTTCTCCGCGGCGAACACCCGGGAAAACATGACCGAGCCGGTATCATCGTGCCACTTGATCGCCTTGATGCCGACCAACCCCAACCCGCTGTTATAGAGCGCCACGATCTCTTTGATCCCGTCTTCGTCAAGATCGGCGAACTGGATATCGAAAAAATAGCGCACGTCAAAGGTCAACCGGGGTTTCGGCTGATCAGGGGGCTTCAGCGGCGGCAGAGCAACGTTGAGCGCCTGCGGGATAACCGGTGCCGTAACAACCGGCGGGAT
Organism: uncultured Planctomycetales bacterium; assembly: GCA_964579435.1. Taxonomy (GTDB): domain Bacteria; phylum Omnitrophota; class Gorgyraeia; order Gygaellales; family Profunditerraquicolaceae; genus CAZOGI01. The sequence continues at coordinate 14,773 of CAZOGI010000011.1, read as the reverse complement.
ATTCTGCGGGACTGACGCAGCAGAGAATGCTTTACCCGTCTGGGACGTTGCGCAACCCGCACCCAGAACGCACAGGCCGCACCCGAACGCAAGGGAGAGAACGATCCGCACACGCGCCTTCATCCGTCTTCCTCCTTTGTACCGCAGGCGACAGCCGCCGGCATGCTTTTATTATACCACCGGTCTCGCGCGGAAAACTTATTTTTTGAGCACCCGCTCGCGCAGTTCGCCGATCTCGGTACGCAGGCCCCGCAGTTCCCCTTCCAGCCCGCTCTCCAAAAGCCGTTCCCCGAGTTTGGCAAGCTCTGCACGCAGCCCCCGCAGCTCTTCCTCAAGTCGGGACTCGGCATCGAGCAGCGATTGATGCGAACGCAGGAGCTGCTGGAGCTGCGCGTCCAGCTGCATCCAAGACTGCGGCTCCACGCGGGCCTGAAACAGGATCCCCCCCAACAGCACCACCACCGCCGCAAGCAGCACATTGGTGACCTTCATATCGAACGCTCCTTCTCTGCACAACCGCTCAGACGGATTCCGCCAACCGCAGGATCAGGCGGCGGGAATCTTCCCACCCCAGGCAGGGGTCGGTTATGGATTTGCCGAACTCTCCCCCTCCCACTTCCTGCGCTCCGGCAACCAGATAACTTTCGATCATCAGCCCGCGGACGATCCGTTTCAGCTGAGGGGACATTTTCAGGCTCTGCATCACCTCACGGGCGATACGCGGCTGCTCCTGGAAGAGCTTCCCGGAATTGGCGTGATTGGTATCGACGATCACCGCGGGATTTTGGGCCGCACGCTTGGCATAGAGCTCCGAGAGCCGTACCAGGTTCTCATAATGGTAATTCGGTATGCTGTGCCCGTAACGGTCAACTGCCCCGCGCACGATTGCATGGGCAAAGGGATTGCCCGCGGTCTTGACCTCCCACCCCCGGTAGATGAAGGTGTGGGGCGACTGGGCGGCCTGCACGGCATTGAGCATAACGTTCAGGTCCCCGCTGGTCGGATTCTTCATCCCGGCGGGGATATCCAGGCCGCTGACCGTCAGGCGGTGTTCCTGGTTTTCGACCGAGCGCGCGCCGATGGCCACGTAACTGAGCAGGTCTTCCAGGTACGGGTAGTTGCCCGGATAGAGCATTTCGTCGGCCGCCGTCAAGCCGGATTCTTCGATGATACGCAGGTGCAGCCGCCGCAGCGCCCGCAAACCGCGGGCGATATTCGGCTCTTTGGTCGGATTCGGCTGATGCATCAGGCCTTTGTACCCGGCTCCGGTGGTCCGGGGCTTGTTGGTATACACGCGCGGGATGAGGATAAGCCGTTCGGCGACCGC
>CAZOGI010000011.1:13165-13436 GCA_964579435.1 uncultured Planctomycetales bacterium | reverse complement strand
GACCGCCCTCTGGACCTTGGAGAGCCGCCGGACATATTCGAGCATCGCCCGCTCGTTATCCGCCGAACAGGGCCCGATGATCACCAGGAACTTATCACTTGCGTTTTCAATGACGGCACGGATAGAGCGGTCGCGCTCGGCCTTGAGCGCGCGCAGCGTCTTTGCCAGCGGCATCTCCCGGACGATCCGGGAGACCGAAGGTATTTTCCTCACATAGCGAAATCCCATACCGTATCCTTTCGAGCCAACGGGGGAGCCGCCCGTTGAGCCC
>CAZOGI010000011.1:0-13151 GCA_964579435.1 uncultured Planctomycetales bacterium | reverse complement strand
AGTCATCTCGCTTTCAGGATCCACCGTCCGGTGGCCGCAGACAATGCCGGCACCGGGTATGCGCTCATGATTGCATTTACTCCTTCGGCTTTCTCCGTAGCCGGGCACGGTAATACTCCACACACTTCGGGCACACCCCCTGCGCCCCGACCCACTCGGGGTGATCGCGTTTGATCACCTCCATAATATGCTCTTCGGTGTGCGGCTTGATCGAAGAGATATCGTAGGGCATCGCGCGCCCGCAAACCGGACAGACAAAATTCATACTTACTGCTCCTGGAAGGAAACGAATTCCTGTTTTTCCCGGGAGCGCATCTGGCTCCAGGCCTCAATCATCCCGCACGCGTACGCGACACAGAACAGTCCGCCCCCGACGCACCTGACGGCATGGCGCCGGAACAGATACGCATGACACTCCTTGCAATAATAACGCAGCAGCTGGGACAGGGGCGCCGGATGCTTCAGGAAGAACCGAGCGGTATCGTGCCCGCGTTCGCGCATCCAGCGGCAGGAAGGGAAATCGCTGCGCACCCCCCCCTGCCAGAACCGCAGATGACGCACCCCCGCCCCCGGGATATACTTCAGCAGGAAGCCGGTATCCCTGATCCGGCGGGCGATATCGACATCATCGTAAAAATTCAGCAGTTCGTCGAAAAACCCGATCCGTTGCAGCAGATCGATGCGGAATGACATATTCAACCCGTTGAGCCAGCTGACGTAATGCGCAAAATTAACGTCGCTGATGATGGGGTTGGAAACTTTTCGGTATACATACCGATCCTGCCAGCCCAGCTCCGCGAACGAACGCAGGTATTCTGTGGCCCCAAAGACCGGCCCGCCGGCTCCCGCCACCCGCGGGTCGGCATACGCCGCCGCATGATGTTCAAGGAGGTTGCCCTTCAGGATGATATCGTCATCAAGAAAAAGCGCGACCTGCCCCTTTGCCAGCGCCAGACCGAGGTTGCGCTGCCGCGAAAGGCTGCTGGAGGCGACGCGCCGGTAAACAAAACACTCCCCCCACCGCTTCGTATAGGCGGCAGGGTCAAACGGCTGCGCAGGATCGCGCTCGACCACGATCACCTCAAACGGATCATAGGTCACTTCGCGCGCGAGCGAATCAAGCAGCTCCCGCAACAACGTTTGGCGGTTATAGGTGCTGATAATGACAGATATAAACGGCTTGTGGAGCGGCCCCACGGGAAAACGCAAACGCCGCTTTCTGCGGGCCTGTATCGAGTTGCGGGCATTCGGTTTCCCGCTCCCCTGAACGTATGCGGTACCGATGCCGCGCAGGTAGGCGACGAAGAACAGCAGCCCGTTTCCGCGGGACAAAAGCCGTTTTTTCAGCGAATACCGCAAAAGCTCACCGAGGCTCAACCGCAGCTGCCACCAGGCCCATCCCGGATGCTTTCGCAGGAACAGATACGTATCGTGCCCGCGCCGGAAACCCCATTGCGGGGAATCAAAATCGGCGCGCATCCCTCCGGTCCACAACCGCAGATGCTGCACGCCCAGAGCGGGGCTGTATTTCAGAAGAAAACCCCGTCTGCGCAGGGTCAGGCAGACATCGATATCGCTGAAAAAATGCATCCTCTCGTCGAAACCGCCGATCCCGCACAAGACGGCGGTCCGAAAAGACATATTCGAACCGCGCAGCCACCGCGTAAAATGGGCAAAATCGACGTCGATGAGATTACTCTGCGAGCAACGCCGCATGATACGGCGCTCTTTCGCGCCGAGTGCCCCATACGGGCGCACCCGCGCCCCCCCTTCCAGATCCGGCCCTCCGACGCCGGCGATGCGCCCGTCCCGGTAGGAGGCGGCATGCGCGGCGATGAGGGAGGGATCAGAGACGATATCGTCATCCAGGAAGAGGATCACTTCACCGCGGGCGGCACCCAGCCCGATGTTGCGTTGCCGGGGAAGCGAACTGGGCCCGACGCATACATACCGGAAACGCTCCCCCAGGCTGCTCGTAAAGGCGGCTACGTCGAACTCCTCCTGCGGCTCCCGCTCCACAACGATGATCTCAAAATACGGATAGTCCGTTTGGAAAACAAGCGTCTGCAGCAAACGCTGAAGCGCCTGCCTGCGGCGATAGGTGCAGATGACAACCGAGACGAACGGATTCGGTAACGGCGCAAACCGGACCGGGATCATACGTGCCTAAAAGACCGATGGAGTTTCGTAACGCTGCCCGCGCGCAGACGGAATGGCCACAAATCAGAGATCCTTGAGCAGCTTATTTGAAGGGGACTGCCTTAACTGCTTCCTGAAACCGCCTAATGCTTCTTCGAGACGCTTAAACTCCTCGCTCTGCACCACCGGCAGAGACGAAAGCCCTTTGCGCTCCAGCTCCTCCAAAACAAAGGCGATCGTCAGGGTATTGATATCGCGCGCCGGCTGATAGCTCATCTGCCGGTCATTGACGCCGCGCATTTCAGAGAGGAGACGCGCTTCGGTCAGCTCGAAAAGCAGGTCCCGGCAGAGCCGGATCGGTATATCCAGCCGTTCGGAGATCCCGCTTGCCGTCAACGGCGCCTCCCCGGCGGCAAACCGTTTTGCCAGGAGGCTGACGATCTCCAGCGCCAGGGTATTCTTGAAGGAACGGTTCGCATTCAGGCAATCGTGCTCGAACTCGTAGGTCTCGACGTTCTGGTAGGCGAACGCCAGCTCCGTGCCGAAAAGCACCACCCGCCAGCTCACCTGCAGCCACATCAGGAAGAGCGGCAACGCCGCGAAGCTGCCGTATATGGCGTTTGCCTTGGCCACCCCGACCTGAAAAGCGACGTAGACGACCTGGATCAACTGATAGATCGTTCCCGCGACGATTCCCGCCATGAGCCCCGCCGAAAAATGCACCTTGGTATTGGGCATGAAGAGGTAGACGAAGGTGAAGAGGAACCAGACCAGGCAGTACGGCAAGAGGCGCAAACCCGCCATGATGACCCCGGCGACCGGGCCCAGGAAGGTGAGCTTTTGCAGGATCGAAGTGACCTGCGTCGTGATGAAAACCGTGGCGCCGCTGGAGGCGATGAGCAGAAACGGGCAGATCAGCATGATCGAAAGGTAATCGCTGACCTTACGGCCGAAAGGCCGGCCCGCACGGATACCCCAGATGTCGTTGAAGGACGTTTCGATGCTGTTGAGGACCTTGATCACCGTCCAGAACAACAGGATCACCCCGACGCCGGCGACGAGCCCTCCCCGGGTATTCTCCAGCAGGTTGTTGGCGAAGAAGAAAACCTGAGAGAAGGTCTCTTCCTGGCCCGGGAATTTCCCCAGGAGCTGCTTCTCCAGCACCCGTTCGAAACCGAATCCTTTGGCGATACCGAACGCCATGGCCACCACCGGCACGATGGAGAGCAGGGAATAAAAGGTGAGGGCCGAGGCATTGAGCTGGCATTTATTGCTCCTGAATTCGCGGATCGCCAGGAGGAAAACCCGGACGATCTTCAGGAAATAGTATTTTTTGCGCGGGAGCGTTCGCGAACGGATACGCCAGATATCCTGGTCGATGAACCGAACGAATTTATGCATCATCGTCACTCTTTCCTTTCCGCCGCTGCCTCATCTCCCAGGCGGTAACTGGCCAGAGAACCGTCTTCGGCGAACACCAGATAGACCTTTTCCCGGGAAAAATACTCCGTCGGCCGGCGATACAGACATTCCGTTGTGCCCTGCTCCCCGCTCAGGGCACGGCAGAGGACCGGTTCGGCAAAAGAGCGCGAGATTTCCTCCCGGGCCACTCCGGTAGAGAGCCGGCCCTCCCGGGCCGCTGCGTAAAGCCGCAGGAATCCTTCGCTCTGGCGTTTGACGTACCCCTCGATGCGATTCTGCTCCTCCCCCAGACGTTTCAGGGCCATAACCCCCTGCATGTTCGCGCCCGTCACGCATCCGCCGAACGCCGCCAGCACTGCGATCATGGTTATCGTAAGGGTTAGTCTCTTCATCTCATCTGAGCGTTTAATCCGCATTGTATTATCGTACAAAAGACGGCGGGATACCAGAAAAAAGACGTTCTCACCATCCGCCTCCCCCTCCGCCCCCCCCGCCGCCGCCGGAGGAACCGCCGCCTCCGCCGCCGGAATGCGTCCCCGGCGCATAGGAACTGGAAGTGACGGATGCCGAGAGCTCGTTGCCCAGGGAAGAAGCGAAAGAATGATAGTGGAACGGACGCCCCAGCGACGACGCATACCACACGGGCTCTACCTCTCCCCGCGCGGCGGCCTCAGCCAGAACGGCGCTGAAACGCTCGGCCCACTGCTGCTCCACCCCCAGCGCCAGGGCAAACGGCAGGTAGCGCTCGAAAAGCTCTTTCGTCTTGCCGGGAGCGCCGGCGTAGCGCAGCTCGTCCTTTTCGGCGACCGACAGATACATCCGGAAACCCTCGATCCGGTCCAGGATCTTTCTGCCCAGCAAGGTCGGCGCCTTGAGCAAATGATAGAACACTGCGGCCAGGACGATGTGCGCGACGAACAGAACCATGAACAGCGGCGTCGTTGCCCATGCCAGGAATGCGATCCCCATCAACTCCCCTGCCAGAAAAGGAAGCGCGAACAAGCTCCTGCCAAACGCTGCGGTCAGGCCGGCGCCGGAAAAAGCGCTGCGCCAGGCATTCGCCACCACGCTCAACAAGGCGAAAACCCCCAGGCTCCAGAAGGTAAGCCATACCGTTATAAACAGCGCGGCGGGAAGCCGTTCTCGCGCGCTGAAGAAAACCGAGGCGGCAAGCGTGACCGCCGAAATACCCAGTCCTTTGAGGAAAAAAGCCCGGTTGAGCACAAAATATTTCTTTTCCTGAGAAACCTTCAGGCTTTTCTTCACCGCCCCGATCGTTTTACTGATACACGCATGCTGCAACTGCCCCAGGGTCAAAACACCCCCTGTCTTGCCGGGAAAAAGATTATCCGCGGCCACCCTTTCTTCCGGCGCAAGAGAACTTTCCTCTCCCGCGGTTTGTACGAGCGTAAACGAACCGTCTTTTTCCTCGATCTTGATGCATCGCTTCACCGCCATGCTCACCAGAAGCGCGGCGAAGGCGCGGTCATCATACCCCATACGCGTCAGATACCGCATTGCAGCCGGGGAAAGATTATCCGGCGCAGCAAAAAGCGGGACGATCACTCCTTTCTGCGGATCGCGGCCGACCGAGGCCCAGGCAGAGGCATAATACCCCAGCGCCAGCAACAATCCCAGGATCCCGATCGCGATGCCGGCATTGGCAAAGAGCGCCGCTAGCAGCTTTTCCTGAACCGAAGGCTCGCGCACATACCCCTTCGGCCAGTTCACGACGATCGTCAGCCCTTCACCAGGATCAAGGCGGCGCGTCGTCATAAAGCGGATTGCGCCCCGGCCGTCTTTTTCGAGACGGAAATCTTTTCCGCGCGCGCCGGCAGGGCCGGTGTAGGCATCGGCTTCGCGCAGGCGCACCGCGGCCGTGCCGGGGAGCGTAACGCTGCAAGACGCCTCGGCGATCGGGAATGCCCAGCCGGTGCCGGTCACGTTCCAGTACAGTTCATCGAAATCCGCGAAGAATCCCAACTGCCGGCCGGTCTCGTACCGGAACGTATAGGTATACTCTCCCGGCTGCAGGAGCGTATTCGAGGAACCGAAATACACCCGGATCCCGTTGGAGAGCGCTTCGGTATGGTAGGATTCGGGATTCCCGTCGCGCAGCACGGCGCGGACAGAGAACGAAACGGTGGCGCTGCGCCCGTACGGATCCCGGTAACGGGTCGGGAAATCCCGGTAGATACCGTGCCTGATCTGGGAACCGGCGCTGACGGCGGATATCGTTTCGGTCACCGCCAGCGTCCCGTCGGCGCGGACCTCGATATGGCTGCGGAAAGAGCGGATGTACTCGGAAGGCGCGGCGTGAGCGCTGGGATGGACTGCACCGAAGACGGCGCATAAGAGAAAAAACAGGGATCTGCCCGCGCAGAGCCTCATGTCCGCACGTCGACCCCGGGGGCCGGGCGCTCGGCTGCCGCCTCCAATTCGAAAAAGGCCTCTTTCCCGAAGCCCAGCATTCCCGCCAGGAGCACCCCGGGAAAAGATTCGATGCCGATAGTATAATCGCGCACCGCGCCGTTATAATACCGGCGGGCGCTCTGCAGGTCGTCCTCTACCCGCACGAGGGCGGCTGCAAGCTCCTGGAAAGAGGCGTTCGCTTTGAGATCCGGATACGCCTCGGCAAGAGCGACGAGCTGCCTGAGCCCTTGAGAAAGATGCGCCTCAAGCGGCGCCCGGCTGCCGGCGTCCGGCGCCTGGAGCGCCTGTGAACGCAGCAGGACAATGTTCTCAAGAAGTTTCTGCTCGTAGCGCAGGTACCCCTTGGTGACCTCGACCAGCCGCGGAACGAGCTCACAGCGGCGTTTCAGCTGGACGTCGATGCCGCTGTAAGCCTCTCGGACGAGAAGCCGGCGCCTGACGAGCCGGTTATACGTGGCTGCCGTAAGGATTCCGGTTATAGCCAGGAATATCAGCAAGATGGCCATACGCTTGACCGTTGTAACAAAAAGAACGCCTACGGCGTCCCGCGGCTAAAGCTTGCGTTTCCCCAGGAACGAACCAGTACTGGTAAAGTATTCGGTCTCCTGCGTCCGCGGATCGTACACCGAAAACCCCCACCGGTTCTCGGTAATAACCGACCCCGCTCCTTCCGGCTCCCGGACCGCGGAGGCGACAGCAGAAGCTGCGGCGGCCGGCTCCGGCGTTTGGATCGCGGCAACGACCGTCATTTCCTTGACGACAACCGCCTTTGCCGGTTCGGCAGGCCGCTCCCGCGCCGAACAACCGAAACAGAAGAAAAGCACACCCGCCAGCATCAAACGTTTATCCATCGTCGAACCCTCCGCTTTCCCGTCTCTCTCGCCTATGCCGCGGCTTGGGTGAGTGAGCGCAGCGCCGCCAGCGCGGCATCGTAATCCGGATGCGCCGCAACCTCCGAGACGTATTCCACGTAACGCACCACGTCGGTTGCGTCGGCGATGAAGATCGCGCGCGACAGGAGCCGCAGCTCCTTGATCAGGACCCCGAACTTCTCCCCGAAATCGGCGGCGCGATGGTCGGAAAAGGTTTTGACCTTTTTGATGTCGTAGGCCTGACAGAAGCGCTTCTGCGCGAACGGCAGGTCCATGCTGACGAAGAGAATGACGATATCCCTGGAGAGTCCCGCTGCCTCGTCGTTGAAACGCTTGATCTGCAGGTCACAGATCGGCGTGTCCAGAGACGGAACCGAGGCAATAACCTTGGTCTTTCCTTTGAAGACGGCTGCGCTCACCTCTTTGAGATCCCCGTCCAGGACCGTGAACGCAGGCAGCTGCTGCCCGACGCGCACCTCGGCCCCGACCAGGGTCAACGGGGTCCCCTTGAGGGTAACGGCATTCTTTCGTTCCATGATCGGCATCCTCCTTGTCGAATTATCGTTGCTGGCCGCGGTATTTCTGCTGTTGTCCCTGCAGGAATTCCTGCGCGTCTGTTTTCTGCGACTTGAAAAAATCGGAGAGCGCCTTGTTGAGGGCTTCCCCGTCCAGGGACTGATCGCGCAGCAGCCCGTCCAGGAACGCCATATCCTCCCGCAGCTTGCCGGCATGGAACTCCTTCAGCTGGGCGTAATCCTCATCGATACGGGAGAGCATCCGCTCTTTCATCATCGGCTGCGCGTCCGGGTTGGCGTCAAGCCTGCCCTGCACGAAGGCGCGCTGCTCTTCGTACATGGTCTTACGGAAAGCGGAATTCTGGTCGTACTGTTTGCGGATAAAGGAGCGCAGCGACTCGATCTTTTCTGTGCGTCCAAAGATACCCGAGAGGGTGTTGAGGAATTCTTTATTCTGGGCGTCGAACTGCTGCAGGTACTGCTGCATTTTTTGCTGTTGCCGGGCCTTGAACGCCTGGACCTCGGGAGACTGCTGCGGGGAGCCCCCGGACTGGCTGCCTCCCCGGGAACCTGCCCTGCCCATCTGCGGACGCTGCCGGGGGAACCCGCCGGATGAGGCAACGGCAGTGCCGGTGAGGCCGCACAACCCGACGGCAAGCACACTGCCCGCCGCAATCACCTGCGCCAACCGCACCGTTATTTTCATATCCAACCTCCCTTGCGGCGACGCCGCTTTGTTGCCGCGAACCGAAGCCTTATTGTACGCTCTTTGCCGGATCATTGCAATCGCCTTTTACGGCCGCTGCAGCATGATATCCTGGGCCGAAACATCCGGATGCCGGTATCTGCGGCGCCCTGCCGTGCTCTTCTGGTACTCGATTGCCTCAGCCGGGCACCACTGCAGGCACGCCATGCAGTGCTGGCAATGATGCAGCCAGTGCGGCCGTCCGTCTTTGAGCTCGATATTGGCTGCAGGGCAGACCTTCGCGCACAAACCGCACTGCGTGCAACGATCGCTCACCCAAAACCCCCGGTCGGCAGCGGGGATCCGCGCTGAACCTTTTGCATAGAGGAGCCGGTGCAGGAAACGGTTCAGCAAGAGCGGTCCCTCCTGCCAGATCCCCGTTTCCCTCATGCGTACTGCCACGCTTACCTCTTTTATACGCTGCTCCTTTTTCTGAAAGAGAGCGCGCTGCTTGAGCGGGCTCTCGGCCCCGTAGAGCGGCGTATAGTTGCCGGGCATGCGGATCCCGAATCCGCATGACAGCGTGATCCCGCGCTCCGCCAGGAGGCCGCGCGCCTGCGTCAATGCCCCGCCGACCAATCCCCCCATGGTCGCGACCGCGAACCAGTAGGCATCCCGGGCCAGCGGCGCAGACTTGAGAAAATCGCGCACGGCCAGCGGCAGGCCGAACATGTAGACCGGGAAGACCACGCCGCAGAATTGCACCCCCGGAGGCGGCTGCTCCCGGAAAGCGCGCGTCACCGCAACCAGCTCGGTCTCGCCGAGTGCCTGCGCCAGATCGCGGGCGACCGCCAAAGAATTCCCCGTTCCCGAGAAATAGTAGAGAACTGTTTTCAACGAAGCCTCCTCTGATGGTTAACGGTCTTTATCGTCTCAGCAACTGCCCAAGAAAAAAACAGACAAGCGCCGGCCCTCAAAACGAATGGTCGGGCTCAAAGTAGGCCCTGACCATTTTACTGACGGCGGGTTGCAGCCCTCGCTTCAGGAAAGCCGGCAAGCGGGCGTAGAGGTACAGGAAACGCAGCATGCACCAGATCGCCAATCTCCCCGGATCACGCGACGCGGCCGGGCGCGCCTCTTTGAATGTATTGTAGGAAACCACTTCGCTCAGCTGCTGGTGCTTGCGGGGCACCGGCCCCACTGCCTCCCGCGGATAACCGAGCGCCAGATAAGCGATGATATCGTAGCAGCGGGGAATGGAAAAAAGGCGCCGCAGGGTTTTTTGAGGCGGCAGATGATTGATCCAGCAGGAGCCGACACCGAGGGCAGTGGCGGCCAGCGCCATGTTCTGCACGCATGCGGCGGCGCTCTCGATGTTATCCGGATAGTCCAGATTGGCCGTAAAGCGATGATACAGGACCAGCACCCCGGCAGGAGCGCCGGGGATGAATGGAGAGCCGCCGCTGCGCTGCAGGCACTCCTTAACGGCCTGTTCGGTAACCACAATAAACCGCCAGGCCTGCCGGTTGCACGCCGAAGGGGCAGCGGTCCCGGCCGCGATGATGCGCTCGATGATCCCCGGATCGAGCGGCCTTTCGGCAAAATGCCTGACGCTGACGCGCCTGCCGATCGCCTCGAAGATATCCATTATCCGTCCATACCCGCGCGCGCGCCTGCCGGCACGCCAACGCAGCGAATCATGGTCTTGCCTGCGGCATCGCTGTTGAAAAGCACACGGGTCCGGTCTTCGCTGAAAACCGGATGCGGATGCCGGTCTTCCGACGCCCAACTGGAACAGTGCCGGCACAGGGGCGTCCAGCGCAGGCGGCGCTTCTGCCAATCAACCGCCAGCAGGCTGATCCACTCGCCGCCGAAACGGGGCCGGTATGGTTTTCTCCCCAAAAGGCGCTTGATGGACGCGGGAACAAAACGCTTCCATGACGCGGCGGCTGCAGGCGAAGCCGCCGACCGCTGCGCACCCGCGTCCCCTGCGGCAGAGGGCAAAAAGTCGACGGGCTGCGGCTCTTCATAATTGCCGTCGCACACCAGAAGGGTATCGCTGGCAGGGGAAAAATGCCCATACCAACGATAGGAGCGCTCAAAAGGAATCTCGATCGTCCCCTCCTGCCCCGGATCGATGCGCCCGATAAAATCCGCCCCGCCCTGATGCGTGCCGTGATACAGGATCGATTTACCGTCGGGAGCCCAGACCTCATGGCAGACCCAGTCTTCGGGCCGGCGCCCGGAGGCGATGGTGCGCAGCGGCCGATGGCTCGTCCCTTCCCAGAGCCACATCCGCTCCTGGCCGCTGCGGGAACACCATTCATGGTTATAGAGGATCAACCCGGGATCCGCCGGGCAGAATTGGACATGGGTAACCCAGGCATCCCTGACCTCCTCGGCGCAGAGCTCCCGGCCGGTGTGCGTATCGTAGAGGCGCAGCAGCGAAGAAACCCGCCAGGCCTTGCAGCGCCGGTCGATCTCGTGGAATGAATACGCCCCCCCCAAAAAATCGATCCCCTTAAAAACGCGCTCGTCTATGGTCGGCACGCACAGGCGGGTGCCGTCGCCGCTGACCGACGTGTACGCGCTCATCACTCCCGCCGGAAGTTCGGCCAGAACCCGCCGTTTCCCCCCGCGGTCAACGCAACAGATCTGCCGGTCCTGAAGGTAGTACGCACGCGCGCCTGCGGGATACAGCGAGACACTCGCCTTGCCCAGGCCCTTTTGGCGAAAAGCGGTAAAATATTTGTAGGCACGCAGCGTCCCGCGCGCATTGTCCGTCAACCGGCGCACCTGTCCGGTGTCCAGTTCATACAAAAAGATATTCGGATGGCCGGTGCGGTCGCTGAGGAAGAAAAAATCCTTTCCCTCGCGGGCAAAACACGGGGAGGTAAAATACAGCAGTTGATCGCCGATAACGGTTGACATACCTGCCTCACGCGGCAGAAGGCCCCAGCCGCTTTTCGTTATTGTATCACAGAGGACTGCCGGGAGAGAAACTTTTTATCCGGATCGCGCGCGGGTGGCGCACAAAAAAAACCCGGCTCATGCTTTCGCACAAGCCGGGCTTTTTCGGAAAAGCGAAACGTTATACCTTTACAACGTTGATCGCCTGCTCACCCTTAGGGCCGGTGGTGATCTCGAACTCCACCTGCTGGCCTTCCTCTAAGGAGCGGTATCCCTCAGCCTTGATGGCGGAATGATGAACGAACACATCATTGCCGTTCTCAGGCGTAATGAACCCGTAACCCTTCTGGTTGTTGAACCATTTTACTGTTCCACGTGCCATGTGTCTTTACCCTCCTTTTCTCTGCTATTATAGCAATCCCCGTTAGAAATCTTCATCATCTTCTCCTGCTAGATGCTAAAGAGCTCTAACGGGGACAATGAGACTTAAAAAAAACCGCAAGGCTAGTTCTCCTCTCCTTGCGGATCCAGACTTCTAAGCCGGTCTTGCTACAGTTTCAAGTATACCGTTCCGCGGTAATTTGTCAAGCATTATTTTTTCTTCCCGGCCGCGGCGCCGGGGAAACGCAAATCTATTGGTTTCGCGCGGCACTTCAGAGTATAATGGATTCCCAGGGAGGAATCCGTGATGCCGAATCCGCTTCGCCGCAACCTAGGCCGCCTGTTGCGCGCCACCGGGCTGTATCCGTACGGGGTGGCCCTGCGCAAAGCGCAGATCGAATGGTGCGCCGAAGCACGACAGCGCCTCTACTATCCGGTGCGCGCCTGGAAGCTGCGCCGTGGCGATCGCCACAAGATCCCCCGAGCGCCGGGTGAGATCCGCATGTTCCTGGTAGTGCGCAATGAAGCCGCGCGCCTGCCCTTCCTTTTCTCCTTCTACGCCGCACAGGGGGTAGAGCGTTTCTTCGTCGTCGATAATGCCTCTACCGACCACACCCTCGATTTCCTCATGGCACAGCCGCGCACCCATGTCTGGGTGACGCGGGAAAGCTACCGCCACTCACTCTGCGGGCAACGCTGGATGAACATACTCCTGCGCCACTGGGGCAGAGGCCACTGGTGCCTCGTCGGGGATGCGGATGAGCTCTTCGTCTATCCGCACGCCGAGGACCTTCCCTTGAAAGGGCTGGCCCGGTATCTGGACAGCTGCGGCGCCGAGATCGTCAACTCCCTCGTCGTCGACCTCTATGCGCGCCAGCCCCTCTCCCAGAGCGTCGTGCGCCCCGGAGAGGACCCGCGCGGCGTCCTGCGCTATTTCGACACCCTGCAGATGGAGCGCAGCACCCAGCCGCTGGAAGCCTATGGGGGCATGCGGCTGTGCATGGGCGGGACGCGCAAGCGCTGCCTGGGGGTGAACGCCTGCCTCAACAAAGTCCCCTTCCTGAAATACCGCCGCGGGATGGTGATCAAAGAAAGCCTGCACTGGGTGGGCAACGCCCGCCCCGCCGACATCGAAGGAGCGACCCTGCACTTCAAATTCACCGCCGACTTCCTCCGCAGCGCCTTCGAGGAAGCGCAGCGCCGGGAACACTGGCAGGAAGCCGTTGAATACAGACGTTACGCCCAGGAGTTGAAGAAGTCGCCGGACCTCTCGTTCTCCTGCGCGGATTCCGTTGCTTTGGAGGGCAGCGCAAGCCTGCTGGACGCCGGGCTCATGAGCACCTCGCCGCGTTTCGAACAATTTTGCGCGCAGGAAGCAGCGGCGGGAAAGAAAAAACCATGACCGCACTCACCGCATGGCGACGATGCAAAACTCGGATACAGCAGGCCCTCCCCGCTTTCTATGCCGGGGCGCGGCTCCTCAAGAAAACCCTCGACCTGCGCCAACAGCTCCCCTTCACCTTCGGCCTGCCGACGCAATACCACTTCCTGATGACCAATTTCTGCAATGCCCGGTGCCTCTTCTGCAATCAGCGCCCCGGCAAGGGCAGCCGCGATGAGATCTCTTTCGAAAGCTTTTCCCGCATGCTCGCGCACATCCCCCCGGGTTCGGCCCGCACCTTCTGCATGAGCGGCGGAGGGGAACCGCTGCTGGCCCAAGACCTCTGGCGCATCATTGAGCTGGTCAACACCCGACGGCCCAAGATCCAGGTACGCATACGCACCAACGGCTTC
>CAZOGI010000010.1:0-92612 GCA_964579435.1 uncultured Planctomycetales bacterium | reverse complement strand
ATGCTGGATGCGCCCGTCCGGGTAGAGCAGCTTGAATCCGATGATGTCGGCGCTGCGCAGGTACGTTTCTATCCCGTCGAGCCATCCGGGGAGCACCCGGATATCGTCGTCCATGAGGAGGATGTCGTTGCCGCTGCCCAGGCAGCCGCGGATGCCGGCGTTGACTGCCTGCGCCCAGGTTGAGCCTTCGGTGATGAGGTGCACGGTGTAGGCTGCGCGGGTGTTTTCCCGCAGCGCCTCCAGGCATTGGGTGTGGTGCGGTTGCAGTCGTGTCGGGATGATGATGTCGATCATCTTGGTTCAGAGGCGCCGCAGCCGGCTTTCTGCAGCAGCTCCTTTAGGATATCGCGGTCCAGCGCGTCGAGAAACCGGCTGGCGTTGAGGACCGCAGCGTACACGCACAGGAATCCCGCGGCGCTCAGAGAAAAGATGCCGATGTTGCCCCATCGCGTTGCCTTCCATCCCCCGGTTATGGCCAGCAGTGCCGTTGAAAAAAGGGCGCCCAGGGAGGCGGCAAAGAGCGGCTTTGAGAGAAACCGTGCCCAGAAGGATACCAAGGGGATCTTCAGGAAACGGTGGATGGTGACGCAGGTGTAGATATACGATACGCCCATCGCCGCCGCAACTGCGGCGAGCAGGCCCTGCATCCCGAAGGATTTGATCAGCACCAAGCCCAAGACGACGTTGAGAGTTGTCTGGAGCGCCGCGGCTCTCATCTGGAAGCCCGGCTGCCCCATTCCTTTGGCGATGGAGACGGCCGGCCCCCCGAGGACATTCAGCAGGTAGGCCCCGCAGAGGGCGCGCAGCGCCGTCACCGCCGCGGGGTATCCCTGTCCCAGCCAGGCGCGGATGAGCGGTTGAGCCGAGACGCACAGAAGGGTCATGAGCGGGACGGCGGCAGCGGCGAGGTATTTGAACGAACGTTCGTAGAGCGCCATGAGCTTGGCGCGGTCTTGGCAGGCGTCAAGCTGCGCCGCCGCGGGGGTCAGCGCCGCAAGCAGCAGGGCGCTGAGGTCGCGCGCTTTCGCGGCGAGCAGCGCTCCGGATTGATAGAGCCCGGCGGCCGTGACCGAGAGATAACGGGATAGGAGCAGTTTGTCGAAACCGAAACCGATGAGCTCCGCGAATTTGGCCATTTGCAGCCTGATGCCGAAGGAAAAAAGCGTGCGCAACGTCTGCCGGTCAAGGTCCCGGACGCGAACGCCTACTTTCGGCAGGAGCCGAGCGGCGACGGTCAAGTCGCAGGCGCCCCGCAGGAGGGCCGTGAAACAGGCGGCGGCGGAGAGGCCGATGAGCCCGGCGCCGGTTTCGACGAAGAGGACGGTCATCCCCGCCGATAGTGCCGTCAGCACGACGGATATCCGGTTGGTGATGTCCATCCGCTGCAGCCCTGTCTGGATGCTGCTGAAGGCGCTGAGGGATTGCGTGATGCCGAAAGCCAGAACGGAGACGACCAGGGCCATGTGCGCTTCTGCCTGCAGCGGCGCAGGGATGCGCAGCAGCGAGAGGATCGGTGCGGCGCCGAGGGCGGCTGCCCCGATGAGCAGAACCGCCAGTGCCGCATAGAAAAAGGTTCCCGTGGAGACGGTTTGCCGCAGCGCCCTTTCGTCCCGGCGGGCGGCGTGCTCGGCGATGAACTTGACGAACGCCGAGCCGATCCCGCAGTCCAGGAGCCCGAAGGCGCCGGTGAAGGCCGAGAGCACCGCCCAGATGCCGAAGCGTTCCATGCCGAGACGGCCGATGAGGTAGGGCGTCAGCACGAGGCTGATCCCCAGGGTCCATCCGAACCCGGCGAAGTTGTAGCCGGTGTTGCGGATAATGGTTCCGGAGAGGTGCGCCGTATCGGTACGCATCAGGCGGTCACGGGGTGTTCGGTGCAGCCGGTGCCTCAGGGCGTCTGGGGGCACACAGGGATTTGAGCTTGCTGCGCAGGTAATTTCCCATCCCTTCGGTATTGGAAAAGAGCGTATATTTGATGAATCCCTGCGCGTACAGGTAATCGATGAAACAGCGGTCCATCAGGAAGCGGTTGTAGATAAGGATGGAGTTGAGACGGGAGTCGTCGACGAAAGAACGGTTGTCCCTTTTGGTGCCGCTGGCCAGATGCACCGCCCGGTTGGGGCAATAGAGGATCTTGAAGCCGGCAGCGAGGGCCCGGAAGTTGAAATCGATATCTTCGTAGTGGTCGCCCGGATAGGTGGTATCGAAGCGCACGGCGCGCGCCACCGCTTTTCTCATATAGATGAGCGAGGTCGTGACGTGCGGGACCAGGCGCGGTTTGGCAAAGAGGGTGTCGGTGTCCCGCTGCCCTTCTCCCCGGTGGGTAACGCCCATCGGGGCGTTCGG
Organism: uncultured Planctomycetales bacterium; assembly: GCA_964579435.1. GTDB lineage: Bacteria > Omnitrophota > Gorgyraeia > Gygaellales > Profunditerraquicolaceae > CAZOGI01. The sequence continues at coordinate 90,266 of CAZOGI010000010.1, read as the reverse complement.
ATAGCGCAGGAACCGGGTGAGCGACCATGAAACGATGCCGCCGGCGTGCTGGATGCGGCCGTCCGGATACAGAAGCTTGAATCCGATCACCTGCGCCTGTTGAAGGTAGCTTTCGATGTCCTGGAGCCAGCCGGGAAGGACCTGTATATCGTCGTCCATCAGGACGAGGTCGTCATCGTTGCCCAGGAGCGGTTCGATCGCGCCGGCCACGGCGTCGATCCAGCGGTTTCCCGAGGTCGCCAGATGCACGCGGTGCGGCAGGTGCGTGTTCTTCTTGAGCGCCTCCAGGCAGTCCTGCAGGTGCGGCTTGTTGCGGGTCGGTATGATGATGTCGATCATGTCAGATGAGCTCCGCGCGGAGTTTGTTCTTCATGAATACCTCCTGGATGATCTCGTTATGGGTGTTCTGGACGCAGCGCGGGCAGCGGGAGAGTTTGATGCGCTCCAGCGCCTTGCGGTGCGCGGGGGAATCCCAGCTTTGCCAGAAGTCCCCCCGGTTGTAGTTCCCGAAACGGATAAAGACGTCGAGACAGACGATGAACTCGCCCGTCGCCGTGAGGACCGCCTGCAGGGGCGTCGAGCGGCAGCGCTCGTACATCCGCGGGGTCCAGAAGCCGTCGAACTTGTCGGTAACCGAGAAAATATCCAGGCCTTTGAAATCGATCCGGGCTTTTTCGGCGAGCGAGAATGCGCTGGGGATGATCGCTTTCAGGAATTCGTTGCGTTTTTTGTCCGGGTAATAGGCGGGCCGGATATGCACGAAATCGACTTTGCATTCGGCGGCGACTTTGCAGAAGTTGTAGATGTCCGTCCAGTTCCGAGGCGAGATGACGAACCCCAGGCCGATATCGAGCTTCCTGCCCGAACGGGCGCGAAAACGCACCGTTTTCTTGATATTGCTGACGACCCGTGCGAAGAAACGCCGGGGTGTCTGGTGGATCAATTGGTGCATCTCGGGGCTTCCGGCGTCGAGGGAAATCCTCAGGTGGTCTGCCAGGGTGATCTCCGCGGGTCGGGTCATGAGCAGCCCGTTTGTCGAGACGGCGACCTTGAGGCCGCCTTTGCGGGCCAGGCGGATCGCCTCGTATATATCCGGATGGGTCAGCGGCTCTCCCCCGCCCACGAAATGGATGAGTTTGATGCCGTTGAGGGCCGCCTCCCGGATCGCCTTGAACAGTGTCTCTCTTTTGAGCATCGTGGGATAGCGGCGTTTTTCCGCCGCCATAATGCAGAAGGAGCAGTTGAAGGGGCAGCGGTTCGAAGGGAAGATGTGCATGACCACCGGCGCCGGAAAGCTGCCGGCGAGGATCTTCTCGACGCGATCAGGGTACATCAGGATCTTGTACGGGTTGAAGCGGTTGTATTTATCCATAGGGCGTTTATTCCTCCGTTGGCATGTTCGCTGCGTCAGGGCGCTACAGAGTCATCCGGGGCAAGTTCCGGGAGCCGGATGACGAGCGCGCACAGGAACCAGAACGGTTCCATGATCCTGATGATGATAAAGGTTGCCGCCGAGAAGCCGTGCAGCAGGAGCCCCGCGAAACCGGCCAGGAACCCTAAACTCAGGGCCTGGGTGAGGCTGTCGCTGCTTTTGCGGTAAATCCGCAGGGTCGTGACGAAAATGCTCAGGAGCAGCCAGGCGAATGCCGCCATGCCCAGGAATCCCGTTTCAACCAAAACCCGCGAATACTGGTTATCGATAACCGCGGTTGCCGGGATGCCGTAGCCCAGGAGCGGCCGCGCCTGGACTTTTCTGAATGCGCTCACCCAGGAGTCGATACGCTCCGCAGTCGAGTAGTCCAGGGTGATGCGTTTTCCCATGACGGTGTATTGTTTTCCCTCGCTGAATGTCTCGTTGACGCGCTTCTTGACGAGGTTTGGCGTCAGGAAGGGCGCCATGACGATGACGAACGCAAGCAGGGTGAAAACCGCGATCAGTTGCAGGCGCAGCCGCTTGGTGTAGAGCAGCGTTACCCCCAGCATGGGTAGAAAGGCGACCCATGACCCGCGGGAAAGGGTGAAGAGGAAGGGCACGAAGAGGAAGGCGAAAAACCCGATGAACTGCGCCCGGTGCCGCCGGCTGTGGACGATGAACCCCAGAACGATCCCCATCATCAGGACCAGGTATCCCCCGAAGGTGTTGGGTTCGCTGCTTTTTCCTTCGAACGGCGTGGTGACGCGCTCCCCGCTTGGTATCTGGAACCATCCGTAGGCTGCCAGGATCAGGCCGGCCAGGAAGATGAGGATGATGAACCGGCGCGCCTTGCCGCGCGAGCGCAGGACGTTGGCGGCCATGAAAAAAAGAAAGAAATACTCGAAGTACTTCAGGAGATAGAAAAGCGAGCGCAGGGGTTGTCCCTTGCCGAAAAGAAGTTCCATCAAGGTCGCCAACAGGCAGGCGAGGATATAGAAGAAGATCGGTTGATTGAGCGGGGTGCTGCGTATGAGACCGAGTTCTTTGTTGAGCGCCGAGCGGGCAAACCAGCCGAAGAAGACGACCAGAAGCAGGATGTCCTCGACGCGCAGCATGATGCTGCGCTCTCCGAAGGAGCCGAATTGCAGCTCCGGGGAGAAGACCATCGAAAAGAGAATGATCACCAGGGCGCTCTCGACGCTGAAGAGCGAAAGCGCCAGGATGACGCAGCCCAGCACCGTGACGAGCGCCAAGGGCGCCTTGAGGCTCAGGAGGCCGACCGGCAGGATGAGCGCGAGGGCGATGAGGGAAAAAACGAGGGCAAGGCTTGCCTGCGCTCTCTTTTGCGCAAAAGCATCGCGGGGCGAAAAAAAAAGGCGCTGTGGCCCTGGGGTGCAAAACGAGTTCATGCCGGACATGCGTTCTTAGCTTCTCTTGCGCGCCTTTTTGAAAAACCCTCCCTGCTTCTTCTGGTGCTCTTCGTCATAGTAGCGGTATTTGTACCGGTAATTGTAGGGATAGGTCGCCAGGGCTTCGGTCTGGGGCTTGGTATGGTTGAGCACGATCCCGGTTATACGCGCGCCGACGGTTTCCAGCTGGATCTTGGTGCGCAGGAGCGCTTCACGGCTGGTGCGGCCGATCTCGTAGACGATGATGACGCAATCCATTTTCGGCGCCAGGAGGCTGGCGTCGGTGACGGGAAGGACCGGCGGGGAATCGAAGATGATGAAATCGAAACGTTTCTTGGCGGCCTCGACGATCTCCTGCAGCTTGGCGGATTCGATGATCTCCACGGGGTTGGTGACCATGCTCCCCGAGGGGATGATCCAGATATTGTCGATGCCGCGGGTCTTTTGGATGTCTTCGATCTTGAGGGTCCCCAGCAGGATGTCGGTGATGCTGTAGAGGGCCTGGTCCAGGGTCGCCGTACCCATGGCAAGCTCGCTGAGCCCCGGTTCGCGCGGGATCCCGAAGGTTTTGGAGAGCACGGGACGGCGCAGGTCTGAGGAGATGATCAGGGTTTTAAGCCCCAGCTGCGACATGACGATGGCCAGGTTGCAGACGACGCTGCTCTTGCCTTCCTGCGGGTTGGAACTGGTGATGAGGATCGTCTTCTTGCTCTGGTCCAGTTTCAGGTTGGTATGGATGTTGCGGTAGGCCTCGGTTATCGGCGACTGCGGCTTATAGTGCGCGATGAGCCGGATCGCGGCTTCTTCGCTCGGCGTGCGTTTTTTCCCCCGGAAGAGCTCTTTTATTTCGTCGAGCATGCTGCGGTCTTCCTGGGCCGCGGATTCGAAGGAAGGCACGACCCCCAGGACCGGCAGCTTGATCACCGATTCGACGTCCTCGATCGTGGCGATGGAGGTGTCCAGGGTTTCGGTCACGAAGGCGAAGGTCAGTCCCAGCAGGAGCCCGAGGAAGGCGCCGATGAGAAATTTGAGTTGTTTGTTCCCGGAAAGCGGCGTCGTCGGCAAAAAGGCCGGGTTGACGATCGAGATGTCGCCGACCTTCTGTGCCTCGGTTATGCGCGCCTCTTCGAGCTTTTCCTTGAGTATGGCGTAGAGCTTCTTATTGACATCGATCTCCCGGGTCAGCCGCGCGTACTCCAGCTCCTGGCCGCTGTAATCGCTGACCCGTTGCTGGAGCTCTTTGATCTGTTCGCGGATCTGGATGACCAGAGGGTGTTTTTCGGTGTATTTCTGCAGGAGTTCCGCGCGCTGGAATTCCAGCTCGATGAGTTTCTGTTCGATGGGCGCGGCAAATTTGACGTCGGTACCGGTCCCGAATTCCTTGAGTTTCTCTTCTGATTCCTTGAGTCGGGAGTCAAGCCCCGAGAGCTGGTCCTGGATGAACTGGCGCACGTGGCGTGCCTGTTTGGCTTTTTCGGTGAGGTTCTCTTCTATATAGACCTCGGCGACGGTATTGGCCAGGTTCATCGCTTCGTCGGGCGATGCGGAAGAGGTCTTGATCTTGATCATGTTGGTCGACTCGATACGCTCGGTCTCGACCTGGTCCTGGAGCCGGTTCACCGCTTCGTTTATCTGATCCTCCGAGCTGTTCTGGTCGATGAGCTTCAGGCGCAGGGCGACCTGGCGCATGATCGGGAACCCCCGGATGATCTTGGTCTGGGATTCCATGACATCGCCCGGATTGTACATGATCCATTCGGTCAGGAGCCCGGCGATGGTCTTGCGCTCTTCGATCTTGACGGTGCAATCGGCCTGATAGACGGTCGGCTGGGTGGAAAGAAAGGCATAGCTGACGGCACAAACCAGAAGAAAGGTCAGGATGATGACGAGCTTGCGTTTGCGGAAGATCCGGAAATAATCGCGAAGGTTGAAATCGTATTGCGGCATTGTCCCCTCTTACCTATATTTTTAATACTCTAACACAATTCATCCGATCGGGCAAGATTTTTTTAATTCCCAGTCGCTGAAGGAGTTGGGTTAGGAGGCGCTGCGCATTGCCGCGACCAGGCGTTTCCCGTACGATGCGGCGAGGGCGGCGCGCGGCTGCTGGCGGATGAGGGCAAGAAGGTGCGCGGGCGGAAAAAGCGCGCGGAGGATAAAATCGAGGCGCTCAAGCGGCGTGTCGTTCATGCCCAGGTAAAGGAGCCACTCTTTTCCCGTTTTCAGCCGTAACCGCTGCGCGTCTGCGATGAAGCGTCTTTCGAATAAGCTCAGGCGGGTTGGCCGTAGCCGGCTTAACGCCGCGGCGGGAACCGGGGCGGAGCAGATCTCCCGGGCCAGGGTGAGGGCAAGCAAGAGCGGCCGCTCCAGGCCGAAGGTCTGGGCGTCTTTGAGGATGCCGTTCCACTCGAGGTCTTTTCGGCGTTTCGTCAGCAGCCCGGCGATGTCGATAAGGGTGCTGAGCGGGAAATAGGAATGGGCGAGCGCGTGCATGGACAGGTAGATGAGGTGATGTTCCCAGGAGAACGTCTCCAGGCAGATGCCGGCGATGTCGACCTTGATGCGGTCCTGCCAGATCCGTTCCATCCGTATCGACCCGGGGAGGCGCCGGGAAAACGCGGCGAGATTGACCCAGTGCCAGTACACATGCAGCGGTCTCTGCAGGGATCCGTCGGGAGGCAAATACAGCAGCGCATTGCGGTACGCGTTGGGCGCCTCCGGGACTGCCGTGAGGGGAACCGGACAACGAAAGCCTCTCTCGCGCAGGACCCGGTCGAGACGGGAGAGGTCCTCCCTTCTGATGAGGATATCGGTGTCTCCCAGGCGGCGCGCTCCGATATCCGCATAGACGCCCTGGGCCAGCACCAGGCCTTTGAAGACGAGGAATCCGATCTCCTGGGCGCGCAGGTGAGCGAAGAGTTCCTGTGTCCCGGGGAGGGATTGGGCATTCAGGGAAAAGGTTTCGTAATATTCGAGCCTGAGCGTTTCGCGCAGAGTGGGAGAAAAAACATCGTGGTCGCGCTGCCGATCGCGCAGTACGCAAAAGCACCAGGGTGCCAGTGTTTGGGCGCGCGCCTGTTCCCCAAAGAGGGGCTCATCGATGCGCTCCGGCAGCGGGAACGGGGTCTCCAGAAAGCCGCGGCTGGCGACAGAGACAACCGCAAAGAGTGCTTGCCGCTCCTCTGTCCCCTGCCTCCGGCGCAGGGCCTCATGCGCCGCTCGCGCGGGGAGCGTGATCGCCTGAAGCAGGCGGCGGCAGGCGCCATAGGCACGGTTGATCTGCCGGCCGGGGAAGCGGTCAAGATGCAGGGTCCTGCCCTGTTTCGAGACGGCGGTCACTTTTCCCAACACCTGGGAAAAGGAGAACGCGATGTCCGTCTGCCATGACCGGTCCGCCTGGGTGTGCAGATTCTGCGTGCGGGGATCTTTGCCGGTCAGGCGGTGCGCGTAGAGCAGGTTGCGGTCCTGGAAGGCGATTATGTCGCCGGGAGTGAGTTCAGCGAAAGAAACCGATCGTATGGTGACGCGGTCTCCTGCCCGGATCAGCGGCGACATGCAGGATCCGGCGATCGTGAGGGTGATCGTCCCGCCGCGGACATTGAGGCTGTCGCGTACCAGCGAGAGCGAGACGGTCTCGGGGTCTGAACGGTCCACGGTACGCCTGAGCTTAGGCCCGGGAACGCAGGCAGGGCGTCGATGATTTGCGGCAGTTGCTCAGTCCGCCGAAGCCGGAATCGCATACCGCGGAGATGATCTCGATCTTTTTGCTGAAGGCGATAGCGGGTTTGGTGTACGGTCGTTTCGCGGCGGGTTGATTTTTCTTGTTCATAGGACGGTCTCCTTTTCTCTTTGTGCGGTTTCCGCGAGCGCCTGGGCAACTTCGCAGTCGAACGGCGAGCGGGCGCAGAGGTCGTTTGACGCTTCCAGCGCCAGGCCGGCGCAGCGGAAGCAGTAGGCGCGCTTCGCGCAGGAAGAGCAGGCGTTCAGTTCGGCATCGGTGAGGGTGCGCAGCCTCCGCAGCAGCGGCGCGGATTCCCAGATGTCCTTCAGGGAACCTTGGCGCAGGGAGCCGATCTTTTCACGGATGCCGATGCAGGGATAGACGTCCAGCTGCGGAGAGATGAAGATGTTGTTGAGTCCGGCGGTGCACAAAACCGACCCGTCGGGCGATGCCGCGGGAGACAGCGCGTTCCGGCGCAGGAACGATTTGATTCCTTCTTTGTCCAGGCGGTACTGCAGCGGCCGGGCGTCGCCGTCGGTGCGCTCGACCAGGCAGACGTCGTAGATGAAATCGATCCCTCTCTCTTGGCAGAGCGCGCGGATGTTTTTGAATTCCCCGACGGTGTCTTTCATGACGATGAACTTGAACACGACGCGTATCCCCCGTTCCCTCAGGAGCGCTGCTGCCTGCAGGGTCAGGTGCAACGATCCGGGTTTTCCCGTCACCGCGTCGTGCAGCCGGGGATTTGCCGCGTAGATGCTCATGTCGACCGTAACCGCGGCTGCGGCTGCGATGCGCGCGGCTGCCGTTTCGTCGATGAGCGTGCCGTTGGTCATCAGGCGCAGGGCGAACCCTTCGGCGCGCGCGCAGGAGAGTATCTCGAAGATGTCCGCTCTGCAGAGCAGTTCGCCTCCGCTGAGGCACAAAAAGAGCGTTCCCGCTTCTTTGAGCTGCCGCAGGACCGAGCGGATTTCCCCGAACGAGCACTCCGGCCGGTCCGCGTCGGGGACGCAGTAACAGTGCCGGCAGCGCAGGTTGCAGGCGTGGGTGAGCTCCAGGTGCGCGATCAGGCAGAGGTTCTGCCGCATGCTGTGCGCAAAGATATCGGTGAAGCCGGTCGGGGTCATGGGCGGTTGAGTGAAAAGATCCCCTTGCCTTCCGCTTCGCCCAGGAAGGCGGCGGCGTCCTGCAGGGCGGTTTGCGCGGATACCGAAAATTCCTCTTCCAGTATGCGGGCGATTTCCCCGAGCGTGCGTTTCCCGTCGCTTAGTTCCCAGATGCGCGAGGCGCTCTCGTTGAGGACCACCGTCTCCTGGTTTTCCAGGATGACGATCACGGCCTGGTCCTGGATGATGCGGGAAGCGGTCTTCTCGTTCTTGAACGGGATTGCTGATTTCATTTCCATGCAGCGACAATCCTTTCTCTCTCCTGCAGTATCTTTTCCCAGAACGACGGGTCGGGCCGGAAGTGCAGTTCGTACACCGGGACCGTCTCCGCCAGGCGTTGGGTGCTTTCCAGGATGCGCGCGGCGGGGATGCGGTTGACGGGGACGTGCGGAACGGTCAAGAGGTGCGCGGTGGCCCGGGCCGGGCCGAGCCTTTTCACGAAAACCCCGGTATCCTGGCACAAGAGGTAAATACTGCTGATCCGGTGCGGCCGGTTTTGGAATGATCCGCTCTGGCGGTCTCCCCAGCGCGGGTGCGGCCAGACGCCGAATCCTCCGGGGGTGGGCTTGACCAGCAAAAGATCGTCGGAGATCGTCGGCAAATGGGCGAGCGCGCGCGATACCGTCGTTTTTCCGGCGCCGGAACGCCCGGTGAAGAGGAATGCTTCCTCTTCGTACAGGACCCCGCAGGCATGCATCAGGAGGCCGTCATCCTGGAGGCTCAAGAGCACAGTGACGATATTGCGCAGGAAGGCGCCCAACGGCACCAGGAGTCTGGCGGGGTTCAGGCGGATCGTCCCTTCTTTTGTCTTGAAATCGAAACGCGCACTCGAGGTGTCATCGCTGATCGAGAGCGTCGTCTTATCCAGGGTCATCCCCTCCCAGAGGTCAACGGGTTGCGCGGTGGGGTCGATCTCGGCGCGGATGCGGTAGCGCGGCTCCCGGGCGCTCAGGAACGGCAGATAGGTTTCCTGAAATGCGCCCCAGAGGGGTTCGGGCGCTTCTATGCCGAAGGGATAATCGGCTATTTCGATGCAAAAAAGACGGGTTGTCATTTACCCAGGATCAGGGCCAGGAGTTTTTTGAAGAAGGTGACTACAGCTTTCCAGACTGTTTCGATGACGGTGCGCAGGATATTCGTGCGCGGGGATTTCTGCTGCACGGCGGATGAACGCTCCGGGACTGTTGCGTCTTGAGCGTATTCGCTTCCCTCCGGCGCGGTATCCGCATGGGTGAGACCGGTTGCCGCGGGTTGGCCGGCTGGCTGCGTCAGCGCCGTCTTCTGTTTCTTGACGATCTCTTTGATGATCCTGGGGATCGGCAGTTTCGCGAGGACGCCCTGCGGTTCCGCGGATGTTTCTGCCGGGTCCTGGGGGTCTTTGGCCTGTTTGGTTTCGTCGCGCCATTTCTTGCCTTCTTCAACGTTGGCCAGCGCCGAGCCGAGGATCGAGGTAAAGGCGTCTGTTTCCGCGCTCGTTGTCGTTGCGGATTCCGATTCTGTTGCGGTTTGAGTTGTCGCGGCGGCAGTCGTCGTCACGGCGGTCTGGCCGGTCTGGGACGCAGCGGCCGGGATCTTCAGGGCGAGCGCCGGGTCCCCCAAGAGGTTATAGGTATGCACCAAGTCCAGCCCGGCGGCGCCGGTGCTGGCGAAATAATTGAGTTTTGCTTCGGTTGCCGCCTGTCCCAGATGGGTTGAGCCGCTCTCAAAGAGCGCTTTATAGAAATAGGTGCCGAGTATGAGATGGCTTGACGGCATGCCCATGCCCGAGGGCGAGAAACAGGCGACGGCGCCGGAGCCGGATTTGCGCAGGAAGGTCTCGGCGAGGGATTCGTACTGTTCCTGGGGGTTGATAAAGTAGCCGTCGAGGCAGTCGAGGGAAACGACCAGCGGGAAGGCGGCGGTGTTGTTCAGAGAGGCGACGGAGTCGGTGTCGAATGAGCCGTCGGCGGTCCAGAGATAGGTTGCGGCGTGGCCGACATAGGTCAAGAGGAGCGTCCCGCTGTTGACGGAGGAGATGAGTCCGGAGACGAACGAGGCGGCGCTGGGGTAGTCCGACAAATAGAGTTTTTGCCCGGTTACTTCGGCGGAGAGTTTGCCGGAGAGGCTCTCGCAGGTCTGCTCGAATTCGCTGCCGACATCGGCCAGGAAGGTTGCCCGCGTATACGCTCCCCCGGCCTCCTGTGCCGCGTAGGCGATTGTTTTGGAGACTACCGCCTGGCACTCCTGGTTTGTCCTGACCGGCAGCCTTCCGATAAAGAGATCCGCAAGGGTATCCTCCTGTCCCCCCATGCAGGCGAACCAGTTGTCGGATGCGGTCTCGCCGATATTGGGTTGATCCGCAATGAGGTAGGTCGGCACATAGATGCTGCGCCCGGTCCCGAGATTGTCGCGGTAATCGTAGTGGGCGTCTCCGACGAGGAGCACGTACGTCGGGGCCATGACCCGGGGCGGCGAGGTTTTTTGGCAGAGCCCTTTCCAGTTCGCGTAGGCGTAGCTGACGAAGTCCTTGACCGCCTGCGGCGTCGGGAACCCGTACGCGAAGGCGTTATAGATATCTTCGATGTCGATGATCTGCACGTCGAGTGCCTGGGCGGTGTGCAGGTTTTTGAGGGGCTCCAGGGCGTCCGAAAAAGAGGAATGAGTGATGATCAGGTAATCGGCGTGGTTGCCGGCGAGGCTCAGGTCAAGCGCCGGCGCGGCAACGAAGGAAAGGGCCGCGGGGGCTGTCTTTTGCGCGTCGGCCAGCACCAGATAACGGCGCTCCTGCGCCGCCGGGATATCGTCTTTGAAGGAAACGCAGTAGGTGTTGGTTCCGGGGTCGAAAACCGCGGAGAGCCCGGAAAAGGCGACCGGCTGGGCAGGATCGGTAATATCGTAAGCAGAGCATTCCTGGGTCGTCAGGCCGGTGACCGTGAATGCGGCGGTGTCCCCTGTTTCGCTCGCGCAGGAGAAGGAGAGCGCGTCCGAATCCGCCTCAAATGTGTGCCAGTAGGTGATCGTGCAATAATTGGCGATAAGAGCGTCGTGCTCGGCAGGCGATACTTTCTTGTGCGCGAGCTTGAGGGTGTTGCTTCCGGTAATAAGGCTGGCGTGTGCGATTTCCGCCTCGATGGTGCGTTCCTGCATGCCCTGCCAGGTGTCACTGCCGAGGGAGACGCCGTTGAGGGTTGCGCTTGTTTCGTGGGCGACGGTCGCTTTGGCGGTTTCGCTGGGCTGCGGCAGGTACAGGAGCGGGTAGTACACCAAAGAGACGCTTGCCGTCTCGGCGGCGCTGTCGACATCGACATGGGGCAGGTTCAGCGCGTATTCCTGGCTCGTGTCTTCCCAGAGGGCAGGCGACCAGAACCAGCGGTCTGCGTGCTCCCCTCCCGCCCGGGTGCTCCAGTAAAAATCGTTCTGCTCGAAGGTGGCGGTGTGGCGGAAGCGCGCGGGCGAGACGCTTCCTTCATTGGCGCTGCTTTCGCGCGTCTCCATGCGTTTGCCGTTGGAGGATCCAAAGCCCAAAAAGTAAACATTGTGGGGAGAGTATTTTGCATACGCGGCGTAGGGGCTCGATCCATCGTAATGCGCCGGTATTTCCCGGGCGTAAAATTCCACGTAATCGTCGAAATTGAAGATCCCGTCCTCTTCGCCTTTGACGCGGATAGCGATTTCCGTGCCGAGGTTGGTCATGGAAAGGAGTCGCGGGTCGGACCAGATCACGTCGGTGAGGCCGGCGTTATACAGGTCGGTCCAGGTAAGCCGGCGGATGCCGCCTCCTTCGGTTTTGATCTTGATGCGCGCGTTTTTGGCCGTTTCGGAGAGCTGCCAGTTTCCCGATGCAGCGCCTCCCTGGGTAAAGGTGACCCGCACGCGCAGGACTTTGGAGATCGTCAGCTCCTTCTTTGCCGGGTTGAAGCGCAGCGGCGCCAGGCGCAGGCAGGCGATACGCTGAGAGCGCAGATCTCCCACCCATTCGACCTCGGCGCGCTCCCCGGGATAGCTGCTGTCCTGCTGATAGAAGACGGTGTTGATCGCGGCCGGATCGACCGTTATCTCGAGCGGTCCTGTTTTGCCGAAGCCTCCCGATTGCAGCGCTTCTTCGTTGGCATCCGCTTCCAGGGTGTAGGTGGTAACCGGCTCTACCGTATAATTACTGAAGATCTCCGTCTCTTCGCTGAGGATTTCTACGGAACAGCCGGCATTGGGCGGCAGGGCAAGCATCACCGGCTTGACCGGCATGCGCGCGCTTGCGCTTATGGCCGTATAGCCGTGCGCATAGGCAGGGATGCTCAGGGATTGATACGCTTGTTTGTTGACGGTGACGGTGCGGCTTTCGATCCCGGGGGTGCGCAGTTCCAGGGTGATGCCGGTTGAGTCGCTGGAGACGACGGTGAGCCCGCCGCTGCCGCTTGCGCCTGCGCTTACCTGGCCCGAGCGGGTCGGGTCGGTGCCCAGGGTGTATTCCTGCAGATTCGTCAGTCCGTCGCTGTCGCGGTCTGCCCCTGCGTCCGAGGCGTCAGCGCTGTTGAGCCCGTAATGCGCCTCCCAGTCGTCGCTCATGCCGTCTGAGTCGGCATCGAGCCCGGGATGCGCTTCGATGGGGCCGTGCATGACGCGGGTGCCGGTGAACTCGATCGATTCCAGCTTGTAGTAGTAGGTGCGGCCGTTTGAGACATCGGCGTCGGTAAAGGAGTATTCTTTGCCGGTCAGCGAGCTGCCGAGGCCGGAGATGATCCCTGCGTTTATCTTGGTGTAAGTTCCGTCGGAGGATGTCGAGCGGTAGAGGTTGAAGCCCAGGTTCTGCGATTCAGAGGCGGTTTCCCATCTGACCTGGACCTCTTCGTCCTTGCCGAATGCCCAGAAAGAGATGAGCTTGACCGCCGTTGCCTGGAAGTCGAACTGCACGTAATCGATATCCAGAATTTTGGTATCTTGTCCCGGAGCCTGATAGACCCGCCAATACGTCCAGTTATCCGGCGTGTAATAGAGGTTCGGGTCGGTATCGATGAACGCGTATATCCATCCGGGGGTGTCTGCTGCCAGGGAACTTTCGGTTGCCTGGGTCACCCAGGAGACGGTATCGCCGTAATAGAGGTACGCCCGGCCGCGTCCGCTGTTGTAATTGTAGGCGCCGACGACCAGGTCGGCGAATCCGTCGTTGTTGACATCGCCTGAGCGGGCGGCCCGTCCGTAGTTGTCGGTAGTGGTGAGGCCGCTTAAGGTGAGGTCACAGGTCGTATCAAAGGAGGCCTGGCTGGCGCCTTTGTAGACATAGGCGCGGCCCTGGCTGGTGTTCCAGGTGTAGGCGGTGACGACCAGATCCCCGTAGGAGTCGGCGTTGAGGTCGGAAATGCTGACATCCTGGCCGAACTGTATGCTTGCTGTTTCGCCGGTGAAGGTTTTGTCGCAGGTGACATCCATGTTGGTGGCGCCCCAGAACAGATAGGCGCGGCCGCTGCTTGTTGCGTACAGGTTGGCCCCGATGACGACGTCGCCGTAGCCGTCGTTATCGATATCGCCGATGCCGCCGCTGCGGCCGAAATTGGTGTTTGATGCTTCTCCGGTAAAGGTCTTGTCACAGGTGGCATCCATGGTCGTGCCGCCGTAATAGAGGTATGCCCTGCCGCGGGTCGAGGCATAGGCATAAGCCATAACCAGCACGTCCGAGAAATAATCGCCGTTCACGTCACTGACCGCAATCCGGTCGCCGAAATAGGTTCCGGTTGTCTCGCCGGCGAGGACCAGGTCAGCAGTGGCGTCGGGAGTTGAGGCGCCGTAGTAGAGGTATACCCGGCCCCTATTGGTGTCGTAGCTGGGCGCACCGATAAGCATATCGGCAAAACCGTCGCCGTTGACGTCTCCGACGGCGTTCCTGCCGAAAGAGTTTGTGCCGGTCGCCGGGCTGGTGAGCGTCAGGTCAGGGCTGCCGTCCATGAGGCCGAAGCGCTTGCTTAAGTACAGGAAAGCCCGGCCCATGTTCGTGTTATAGCCGACGGCCCCCAGGAGCAGGTCGGCATAAAGGTCCCCGTTTACGTCCCCGGTTGATACGGTCCAGCCGCCTCCCGCAAAATAATTGGTGCCGGTGTCCGGACAATTAAACGTAAGTGCCGCGGCGGTGTCGACTATGCCGGTGCCGCCGTAGTAGAGATAGGCGCGGCCCTGGTTGCTGTTGTAGCCGTCGGCGCCCAGCACCAGGTCCTGGTAATGGTCGTTGTTGAAATCGGCAAGCGCGATACAGTTGCTGAAAAAATTGCTCCCCGCTTCTCCGGTGAATGTCTCGTCGTTAGTGCCATCCATCGCCGTCTGCTGGGCAGCCTCGACGATGATGTTGTCGGAAGTTGCGGCCATGTCGGTTTTGCCTTTCCAGGCAAAGGCGATGTAATCGGTGTTGTTGGTGTTCTTTTTGGCGAAGATCTGGGTTGGGGCAAAGAGGGGTTTGGTGTAATAAACCCAGGCGCGGCCCTGGTAGGTGAGGCTCGGATAGCTGTTGGCTCCGATGATCAGGTCAGCGGCCCCGTCGTTGTTCAGGTCGCCCGTATTGACCGATTGGGAAAAATAGTTGCCTGTCTGGCCCGTGGCGATGCTGAGGTCTTCGACGATGTCCATGTCGGCGCCGCCGTAGTAAATCTTGACCACTCCCCTGCTGTTGCCGAAGGCATCGGCGCCGATGACCAGGTCAGCGTAGTCGTCGTTATTGACGTCGACGATCTGCTCTCCCTGTCCCTGATAGTCTCCCGCGTTCCCGGTGATGGTTTTGTCAGCGGTTATATCCATGCTCGTGCCGGTCGCTCCATAAAAAAGATACGATCGGCCCTTCGTGGAGCTGTAGACGTAGGCTCCGATAAGGATGTCCTTAAAGCCGTCGTTATTGACTTCGCCGATCGATAATCCCGAAGCGCCGAAATAGGAGCCCGTTGTCTCTCCGGTAAAGGTCTTGTCGCAGGTGGCATCCATCGGGTTTCCGCCGTACCAGAGCCATGCCCTGCCGCGCATGTCCGAATAGTAGTAGTAGGGAGAGCTGACGAGTATGTCGGCAAAACTGTCGTTGTTGACGTCTTCGACGACGCAGGCGAACCCGGGATAGTTGTGCACCCCTCCCTGTCCGTTTATCGTCAGGTCACAAACATTGTTCATCGTGGTGCCGCCGTAATAGACGTAGAGTCTTCCCTGGCCGTTATTCCACCACTGGGCGTTGGTGACGATATCCTTGAAGCTGTCGCCGTTGACGTCGTTGATGCCGATCGAATAGCCGTAGTAGTCGCTCGTCGCTTCGCCGGTAAAGGTCATGTCGATGACGTTGTTCATGGTCGTGGAGCCGTAGTAGAGGTACATACGGTAATACCCCCAGTTGCCGACCACGGCGTCGTCGAAACTGTCGTTGTTGATATCTCCGACCGCGACCGCGGAGCCGAAATAAGAATTGGTGTAGAGGGCACCGGCCTGCATGGTGAGGTCACAGACGCTGTCCATCGGGCTGCCGCCGAGATAAAGGTATGCCCGGCCGACATAGGTCGCGTAGCGCTGGCCGCCCATGAGCAGGTCGTTGTAGCCGTCGTTGTTGAAGTCTCCCACGCCTACGGCCATCTGCGAGGTCGGGTATTGCGAAACATCGAATGAGGTAAAGGTCAGGTCGGCTTGCGCACGAAGGGCAAGCCGCCGGGCGGGGAGCGAATCGTAAACCGAGTTATCCGAGGCGCTGTTGTCATAGCCGGTTTCGTCCAGATAGGAGGCCATGCGCCAGGTGTTCTGCACCGCATCGAGTGGCTCTTTGCTGTAGCGCAGGGTGTTGTTGGCGGCGGTGACGGTGGTCAGCTGCGGATAGACGGTGTAGGCATTGAAAGCCTGGGCGTTTGTTTTGTCGAAGAGGCGCAGGCGATAGACTTTATTTTCTTTTGCGTTGGCGGTGTCGATGACAAAAGAGAATTCCGCGCTTCGCTGCGTCTCCATGGAGTGGGGCGGGTTCTGGCTCGTCCCTGACTGCCAGGTGCCGGCGACCATGGTGTACGTGGGGGTTCCGCAGAGCGCGGTGGTGCCGGTTGAGGCGCCGCTTAAGCCGGCGAGCCCGGTTGCGTACGAGATCTGCGTCCCGTAGCCGACCGGGAACCAGCGCCCGGGGTTATCGGTGTTGTTCTCCCACTGCAGCTGATAGACGGTGTCGCTCGATGCGGCGGTTGAGTCGTTCTCGACCTGCATCCTGCAGGTGAGGCGCTGTCCGATGCGCACGTCGGTAAGGGCGGTATTGTCTTCGGCTGCCTGTGAATTGGCGTTGACGCCTGAGGTTGAATCGTCATTCTCCCACTGGTAGGCTTTCTGGGTGAATTGCGGTTTGGGCGGAGTATAGAAAGTGATATCCGCGGAGAACTCAAACCACCCCGCACCGTCGGTTGTTTGGGTTTCGTTTTCCGGGAGGTCGGATGCATTCTCCCCCCATTTGCAGGAGCCTTCGGGCGTGGTCTGGGTTGTCGAGCTGCCGAAGCCGATCTCGATGAGGATGCGGTCGCCCTGCTGCGCGGTGACGTTGGTGACGGTGTCGGAATTGGCAAGGATGGCGTTGCGGTGGGTTACGTTGCTGATCAGTTCGGCATTCGTGTAATAGGTATTGAGGGCAAGGAGTGTCCCCCGCACGCTGGAACCGTCGTTGGAGACGACTTTGACCGTGATGTACATCCGGTTCACGTTATCGCTGGTGTTGTATTCACGCGACATGACCTGGCCTTTGACCGTGCCGCTTATGGTCTGGGCTTCGATCGGATCGCTTATGTACTGGCGGTCAAGGGCCTGGTTGGCGCTGCCGGCGGTCCAGGGGCCGATCTGGGTGCCGATGGTTATTGCGGAGGAGCCTTTGGTCCTGTTGAGTTTGTAGCGGCCTGCCTCGGATTGGTATTCCCAGCCGGCGTCATAGGAGGCAGTGACATCTGCTGCGGTTGAGGCGTCGAAATAGAAACGGGTTGCGGCAAGGGCATGCGGGGTTGCGCACAGGAGCGTCGTTATCCCCAGGATGAGAAAAGTGCGGAAAAATTTCTTTGTCGGTAAGCTCTTCATGGCTTAACTATTATTATATTATTTTATTCTCAAGAGTCACTTTCTTTTTTGTTTTCTTGTCTCTGGTGTCATGGTTTTTGTTGCCGATCTTCTTACCTATTATAAAGTATGCCATCGCTCATTTTAGGCGGCAAGGTGATTCGGGAGTTGGGAGTAGGGAGTTGGGGGTAGGGAGTTAGGAGTTGGGAGAAAATACGAACTAAAAGCATAGCTCCAAACTCCAAACTCCTAACTCCTCACTCCTCACTAAAGTCTTAACTCAATCCTGGACAACAAGTTTAGCGCCAGATCAAGATTGATTTTCAGGAGCTTCGCATACGTCTCCTCTGCTTTTTCTTTATCTCCAAGCGCCAGGTACGAGATGCCCATGCTGTAAAGAGCCTTTGAAAATTGAGGCTGCAAAGTGACGGCTCTCTGGAATTGAGTGATAGCGTTTTTATGGTCACCCCTCTTCTGATAGATGAGCCCCAGGCTATGGTGCGGCTCAGGCAGATCGGGATTCAGAGCGATTGATTTAATAAGCGCCTTTTCGGCTTCCTCAAATTCTCTTTTGCTTGCCAGAATAACGCCCAGATTCCCGTACGCTTCCGCGAAGGAAGGTTCGATGGTGATTGCGGTTCGTAGAAGCTCTTCTGCTTCCCGGAGCCGGCCGGAGCGGCGGTATACGGTCGCCAGGTTGACATAGCCGGCGGTTGCGTCCGGAAAGAGATAAAGCAATTTACGGAAAAGTTGTTCTGCCCCGGACAGATTGTTCTCCAACAGCTGCACCACGCCCATATTCAGCAGGCTGTTTGCCGCATCCGGGTTGTAGTGCAAGGCCCTGGCAAGGTAGGAGCGGGCAGCAGCTAAGTCCTGTTGTTTGGTGAGGTAAAACATGCCCATATTCGTAAGCGTGCGGGTTTTGTACGGAGATTTTTTGAGCGAATCGCTCAGGAGGGAGAATTCGGTTCGCCAGATGGCGTTGCGCTGGATGGTCCACAGGGAGAGGATCCCGACTGTCAGCGCCAGAATGCCGATGCGCAGGCGTCGGGGAAGCGGCCCGAGGGCAAGGAGCGTGATGAGCCCGGGCCCGAGCGCGGCCAGATACATCCTGCGCTCATAGACGAGGTCTTCGATCGGAATGAAGCTGGTGGTCGGCAGAAGCAGGAGAAAATACCACAAGATCGCGAAGGTGATCAAGGGGCACCGGCGCGATTCGTACAGGGCCAAGACAAGTGCCGCGGCGATGAAGAGGCTTGCGCCGAGGACCTGCGGTTCGGTGAAGCTGCGGGAGAGGGCAAAATCGGTGTCGAAGTTAAGGCGTCCGGGTGCCGGAAAGATGAAAAGGGCCAGATAATAGACGTACGCGCGCAAACCACTGAGGGCGTGTTGAAGGGGCGTGTGCAGGTTCGGGTTACCCAGTCCGGCTGCTCCCCATTTGTCCGAATAGAGCACCAGCGCAACGGTAACGGCGATCGTGGCGAACATCGAGGCATGGAACCGGGCGCGTTTCTTCAGGCAGGCGGGATTCCCGGCGCACACAAAAAGATAATCGAGCAGCAGCAGGGACGCCGGCAGTGTGGCGACGATCTCCTTGGTTGCCATGCCGATGGCGCTGGCTACAATTGCCGCCGCTTGGAAGAGCCGCTCTCTCTTGATGTCAGAGAGGGATTTCAGGAAGCAAAGGCAGGAGAGCAGATAAAAAGCCGACGCCATGCTCTCCGATCGGGCGGTAATATACGTGACCGCTTCCACTCTGGCCGGATGGACGGCAAAAAGAAACGCGCTTCCCGCAGAGAGCCACCGGCCAATCTTTTGGCTGTAGCGTTCCTTAAGCAGGGGTACGCCAAGCAATTCCCGCAGGAAGAAAAAGACCAGCAGCGTGCAGAGCGCGTGGAGCCCGATATTGACCAGATGGAATCCGGTGACGTTGAGTTTTCCGAAGAAGTAGTTGACGGCGAAGGAGTAGTTGACGAGCGGCCGTTCGGTGAGACGGAATATCTCCTTGAAATTGGTCAGGCTGCGGATCGCCGGGACATTGACGATGCTGTCGAAATCGTCGAAGTGGAAATCCGCCTTGAGAGTGTTGGCGTAGGAGAGCGCGATGAGCGCCAGGCAGGCGAAGCTGATGAAAAGGTTGAATCGGCGATCAGTCATGGGGTATCCTTGCATTGTGCATGTTTCCTGACCCAGGTCTCTTGTTTCTAGATGGTCACGCCTCATTTATGCGGTCGCGCTGCAACGCAGCGCACAAAACTGACGAATGTCCCGGCGCAGGTCCCCCAAAACCCGTATTTGGAGGTGCCGCTGTGCCGGCGCTCGTGGCTGACCGGGACCTCGCAGATGCGCATGGCTTTGCGGCGCGCGATCAGGTACGGCAGGAGCGAAAAATCATACCCCCGCCCGAATTCGATCCCTTCGAGCGCCTCCCGCCGGTAGGCGCGCAGGGTGCAGCTCATATCATGCAGTTTAACGCCGAGCAAAAGGCGTTGCAAGAGGTTGGCGACCCGGGATTTTATTCGTTTTACGAACGGGTCTTTCCTGTTTTTGCGCCAGCCGCAGACAACGTCAAAGCCGTTTTCGAGACGCTCAAGCAGGGCCGGGATATCGGCCGGGTCGTTCTGCAGGTCGGCATCCATCGTGACGATGATGCCGGTCTGTGCGGCAGCAATCCCGGCGGCAAGCGCCATCCCCTGCCCTCTGCGGGGAGAAAGACGCAGGAGCCGTATCGTCGGGATCGATGCCGCCAGTTTCTGCACCCGCTCTGCGGTTTTATCGCTTGAGCCGTCATCGACCACAATGATCTCGCATTCCCCGGTTCCGCCGAGAAACTCCCGGGTTCTTTCCAGGAGCGTCCGGATCGTGCCCTCTTCGTTGTGGGCGGGGATTACGATCGAGCAGCGCATCGGTTTTTGCCGGGAAGTGCCAGAAGCCCGAAAAAGAATCCGTATGCCCGCGCAAAACTGCGCAGGAGCAGCGCGCCGGCATACAGGAGGAGCGCCGGCTTTTTCGCCTGCAGGGAGAGCTGCGCCGCGGAGGCGCCATGCGCAAGCAGCAGTCCCGCAAAGAGCAGGAGTGCGGCAACGCGGCAGGCGTGATGAAAAAAGAACGCGGCGCAGAGGCTCAGCAGGAGCGCCGCGGGCGTCTCGATGATGTCCTTGAGCCGCGTGTATCCGTCCCCTGCCGCCATTGCCGGATGCAGCCTGTAGAGACGCGCTCTCCAGAAACCGTGGCGGAATTGGGAAGCCAGATAGAAATCCAGCTGCTCGGGGAAAAGATGCGCCACTGTGCACTCCGGCAGAAAAAGTATGCGTTTGCCGTTGCGGCGAAGGCGGTACGCCAGCTCCGTGTCCTCGGCGCTTGCGTCCCGGAATGATTCGTCGAAGCCGCCGCATTCGTGAAAGACTGTCGCGTCGAAGATTGCGTTGTAGGAGCCGAGTGCGGCAGAGTCCTGTTTGAGGCGGCTGTGGCGCAGGAGTATTTCCCGGTAGATCCCTTCCGCCAGGAGGGAGTTTTTGTTGCGGATCGTGTAGCTGCCGTAGGCGCAGGCGTACCCCGTTGCCGTGAAGGCAGCGTTGAGGCGCCGCAGCCAATCGCACGGCGGCACGCAGTCCGCATCGATGAAAGCGTAGCGCTGCGCCTCTGAAGCTTTTGTCCCCCGGTTGCGCGCGCAGGCAGGGCCGGCGTGTTTTTGTTCGATGAGACGCACGGGGAAATTTTTGACGGCCGCTGCGGTATCATCGGTTGAGCCGTCATCCACGACGATTATTTCGTATCTGCCGGCGTAATCCTGCTTGAGGCACGCCTGTAGCGCAAGCGGTATGGTGCCGGCGCAGTTGCGGGCGGGAATGATGATGGCTATGTCCGGCATGGCGCTCTTATCGGGCACGGCGCAAGACCTCCGCTGATGAGCGTACGAAGCTGCCGATGCCGGCGCCGAGGCGCAGCCGCCGGGAAAGGAGAAAGGCGATCTGCCGTGGCCGCAGATAAAAGGCGCGGTACGCCTGTCTGTAGAAGCCCAGCAATTCCTCTGCGCTCATCCCGGCCGGCTCGTAGGGAATGTCCGGCCCGTACACCGAATACCTCCTCCAATCGCGGCTGCGGATCCGGCCTTCTTTCTCCAGCTGCCTGAAAAATGCGGTTCCCGGATAGGGCATGGCCAGCGTGAACTGGGCGTAATCGGTGCGCAGAGAGCGGGCGAATTCGATGGTTTTTTGAGCGTGAGCGGCAGTCTCGCCGTGATTGCCGAGCATAAAAAAGCAGATGGTGACGAGTCCTGCGCTTTGGGCAAGCGAGACGGCCCTGCGTATCGATTCCTGGTCTATATTCTTGCCGATGCGCTTCAGCAGCGCCTCGTCTCCCGATTCGACGCCGAAGGAGACGCGGTAACAGCCGGCGGCTTTCATTTCGCGAAAGAACGGTTTGGTCGAGCGGTCGACGCGGATGCCGTTGGTGCAGGCCCAGCGGATGGCGGGGATGCGTTTGCGCATCAGCGCGCAGAGGTCCATGACCCGCTGCATGTCCCAGCTGAAACAGTCGTCGGCAATATGGAATTCCTGGATGCCGAAGGTGCGGATGAGCGATTCCATCTCTTCGATGACCGAGGCGGGGCTGCGCGGCCTAAAGACGCTTCCGGAGATATTTTTGTTGCAGAAGGTGCAGGTGCCCGGGCAGCCCCTGCTGGTCAGGATCGTCGCGCATCTTCTTCGCAGGGCAAGGGGGCTTTGGTACCGGCGGGGGAAGTCAAAGAGCTCCCGCGCCGGAAACGCGAAGAGGTCCGGATCGGGAACGAGCCGGCGGTCCGGCGTGTGCACGACAGAGCCGTTTGAGCGGAAGGATATCCCCTGGACCGACCCTGGGTGAGTGCGGGAGGAAAGGGCGCTGAGTAAAGAAACGAAAGTTGCTTCTCCCTCTCCCCTGCAGACGAAATCAACAGACGGCTGTCCCAGGCTCTCCTCGGGCAGCGCGCTGGGGTGGACTCCTCCCAGCACCGTGACGCAGCCGGGATCATGCTCTTTTGCCAGGCGGGCGATCTCCCAGGCAGAGGCGATCTGCACCGTGGTCGCGGTGATCCCCAGGACCGCAGGTTTGAGTTTTTTCAATCGCAGGGCCAGCGCCTGCGGTGAAAGTCGTTCGGCGGTTGCGTCGATCGTGCGCACCGGGAATCCCGCTTTCCGGGCGGCAGCGGCAACGTAGGCGATGCCCAGCGGCAGCACACGCGCCCATTCGCGGTGACCGGGATTGACCAGGAGGATTGTTTGTCCGGTCATTGCAGTATCCGTTTCGCCAGGTATACGGCGTTGCGCGCGTCGTTGATCAGCCCCCGGGGCGTTGCCCCCAGGAGTTTCTTCAGGATGTAGGACGGGCGCAGATAAAACGAACGGTATGCTTCTCGGGAGAGCGCAAAGAGCCGCGCAGCGCTTAAACCCGGATAGGAAAACGCGGGTATGTTGTCCGGGTCGCCGGAGGCGTTCCCGGCGTTCTTGAGCAGCCCCTGTGATACGAGATAATCGTAAAAGGGAGTCTGCGGGATGGGCACGGCCAGGCCGAAGGTGGCGAAGTCCGGGTTCATTCTTTTTGCGAAGGAGATGGTCTCTTTGACGGTCTCTTCGGTTTCCCCTTTGAGCCCCAGGGTGAAATAGAGCATGATGCGTAGGCCTGCCTTCCGGGCTTCTGCGACGGCTTTGGCAATGCCATCGCGGGTGACCCCTTTGTTCATCTCCCGCAGTACCGTATTGCTTGCGCTCTCCGAGCCGATCGCCACCGTATGGCACCCCGCTCTTTTCATCAGCTTCAAAAGCGGCAGGCTGAGACGGTCGCAACGGCTGTTTGCGTTCCAGGAGAAGCACAGCCCCCCGCGCAGCATCTCCTCGCAGAGCCTTCGTGTCCAGTCAGGGTCGTTGGTCAATCCGCAATCGAAAAATTTTATCTCGCGCACGCCCAGCCGCCAACACAGCCGCAGCTCCTCCATCACCGAAGCGACGCTTCGGTAGCGCAGGGGTTTCTGGAAAACGGAGAGGCAGTGGGCGCAGGATCCCGCACAGCCGCGGGAACAGTTGACGATGGTCATCGGCCGCGCGCGCATGAGCGGATCGCGGTATCGCGCATGCTCGATGAGGTCCTGGGCGGGTATACCGAAGCGGTCAAGATCCGGGGCCGGCTGCGCAGGCGGGTTCTTGACGGCAAGATCGGCGCCTCTGCGGTATATCCCGGGGATTGTTTCGGGGGGGCACCCTTCCAGGAGTTGTGAGAGGATCGGCTCGGGATCGGCATACGCCGCATAGTCCAGCGCCGGGGTCTCCTGCAGGGGGTTGAGCGGATAGGCGCGCATGGAGAGTCCGACGGCAACGGTGCGAATGGCGGCAGAAGCCGCTTTTGCGGCTTCTGCGACGCGGGCATCCTCTCTCAGCGTCAACGGCGTCGTCGTGAAAACGACAAAATCGGGATTGCGCGAGGCGATCGCGGCTTTCACGGCGCGCAGGTCCATGCCCCGGGTTTGGGCATCGATGATCTGCGCGCGATGTTTTTGCGCGCGCGCCATCCCCGCCAGGATCATCAGGTCGTACGGCGGCCAGCGGATGTCGGCCTTGAGCGAGCCGATGCTGCCCAGGATCCGCAGGGTCCCGAACGGGCCGAAGGCAGGAGGTTCGATAAAGAGCACGTTCATCGTTTGAGCGCCTCGCCCGCGAGTAATTGACGCAGACCGTAGAGCCTTGTTTCGAAATCGTTCCAGCTGCGCAGGCTCGCCCCCGCGAGCCGGGCGAGCTGCGCCGGACGCAGGTAAAATTCGCGCAGGCTCCTGTTGATCCAGCGGTTTATTTCTTCTTTGGGGAGTCCGGGGAACTGCAGCACCGTCGCCTGCTCGCCGTCTGCGCGGACCCAGTCGCTCCAGTCGCGGGCGCACAGATATCCCTTCTCTTTCGACCACCGGTAATACGCGGTGCCCGGGTACGCGGCGATCCCCGAGAACTGGGCCGTTTCCAGGGGAAGCTCTTTGGCGAACTCCAGGGTCTGTCTGCAGGTCCGCTCGTTCTCCCCCGGTCCGCCGAACATGAAACAGCCGTGCAGGCGGATACCGGCTTCGGCAGCCCACGCGGAAAATTCGCGCATCGTCGAAAGCGGAATATTCTTGCCGGCCGCATCCAGCATCTCCTGGGCGCCGAATTCGTAACCGACGCAGAGCATCCTGCAACCGCATTTTTTAAGGCGCTCCAGGAGCGCGCGGTCGAGCAGGTCGGCGCGCGCGTTTGCGCTCCAGGGTATGCGGATGCGTTCTTTTTCCAGGAGGCGGCATATGCTTTCGAGGCGCCCCGCGTTAGCGGCGCTGACAAAGGTGTCGTCCTCGAACATGATCTCCTTCAGGAACGGGAAGAGGCCAAGATCGTAGCGGATCTCATCGATAATGCGCTGCGGGCTCTTGGTCCGGGCGCGGCGGCCGTACATCGTTTGCGGCAAAAGGCAGAAGGTGCATGTCCCCAAGCACCCCCGGGAGCCCAGCAGCGTGATAAAGGGGTGGCGTTTGGTCCCGTCGCGGTAGGTGCGCGGGTCGATGTGTCTCCACGCCGGAAAGGGCAGCGTGTCCAGGTCTTCGATGAACGGGCGCGGCGCGGTGGCGACGAACGTGTCGGCGCTCAGGTACGCAAGGCCAAGGATCGAGCCGAAGTCAGATCCATCTGCCAGTTCCTTGAGCGTCAGGTCGTACTCTCCCCGGGCAACGGCATCAACCGCGCCCCTGCCCCGCCGCAAGGTGTCTTCGGGTTCGGCGGTCACGTGCGCTCCGACCAGAACGGTGCGGGACCTGCCGCCGGTCAGCTCTTTTGCCTGCCGGGCCCAGGAGATGTCGGAATCGATGCTCGGGGTCGTTGCCTGGATGAGCGTCAACTGCGGCCGGATGCGGCGTATGTGTTGGGCGGTCTCTTCGGCGCCGAGGTTCCCGGCAGCCGCGTCGATAAGCGCGCAGTCGTGTCCGTGCGCTTCCAGAAGCGCCGTTGCCTCGCAGAGGAAATCGGGATGGCGCTGCACCCTGCCGCGCGAGCGGGCGAACCAGCGGGCGGATTTGCAGAAGTCGGGGCCGAAGGAGGGGTTCAGGAGTAATATATTCATCTGCCCTTATTCTATCAACCGCCGCCGGTTAACTCAATGGGATTTTAGGCTGGTATCAAGGGTCATTGTGTCCCTGCGACCTTTCATGTTATAATATTTCCTCAAGTCGCTATGACGAACCGTACCTTCCTCCCCCTTGCTTTGGTTGTCGGCCTCTCTGTCGCGGTGCCCGGTTGCGGCGCTTCCTCGGAGCCTTTGCTCCGGGAACTCCTGCTGCGCAGCATGATCAAGGCTGCGCCCTGGCTGGATACGATCGAGTTTAACCCGGGGCAATTGCGCCGTTTCGGGATCAAGGGGAAGAAAAAGACCGTCGAGCTTTTTGAAGCGTATACGGCGATCGCGCCCCGTCTGCCGCCGCAGCTGCGGCCGTCCCTCGAGCTGCGCCTGCGCAAGATCGCCCGCATCACCGAGGAGGCTTCGTTTCACGATATGGGAGCGATCCCGGCGGAGCAGTTTGCCGAGGATGCGACCTCGTACCTGCGTTTTTGTTACCTCCTGGAGAAATCCGGCTTCGAGACAACCGCATACCGCCAAGAGATCCGCGCCATCCTCCCCCGCCTGAACGCGCACCTTTCTTCCCGGGGCGTTAACCAGCAGCTGGCTTTCGCCGTCTATTACCGTTTTTTCGGCATCGAGCCGCCCTTTGACCTGCGTGCGGCATACCGCGCGGGCATTATCCAGGCGCGTCCCGATGCTTCTGCCCTCGATACGCTGGAGGTGTACGCGCTGACGCATGAGGTCCTGGCGCTCGCCGGCTTCGGTGACGACTCCCTGTCGGAGCTGCTGAGCGAAAGCGATGCGCAATACCTGGATTCGGTCCTGAGCGATCTGGCTGCGGCATATATCGGAAAGCGGGATCCCGACCTGGTGGCCGAGCTTTTACTGTGCATGGAACTGCTCAAAATGCGCACAGCAACGATTATCCCTCAGGGAGTAAAGTTCCTTCTCTCCTGCCAGAATCCGAACGGCTCCTTCGGGGACTACGAGCGCTTGCGCGCCCTCTACGGCAGGCGCGTCGATGAGGGGTTCTATTTGCATACCACCTGCGTCGTCCTGAAAGCGCTGGCGCTTTTTCAGGCGCGCCAGGAGAGGTAACCCAATGTCGCGATCACCCGCCACTCCCGGTGCGGCGCTCAAACCT
Source organism: uncultured Planctomycetales bacterium (assembly GCA_964579435.1). Classification (GTDB taxonomy): domain Bacteria; phylum Omnitrophota; class Gorgyraeia; order Gygaellales; family Profunditerraquicolaceae; genus CAZOGI01. The sequence continues at coordinate 64,309 of CAZOGI010000010.1, read as the reverse complement.
CCCCCCCGATGGCTCTGGGGAGCTCTCTTTGCCGCCGCCCTTGTGCTGCGCCTGGCCTATTTTTTTGAGGTGCGCGGCGACATCCTTTTTGGTTCCCTCCTTTTCGATTCCCAGTATTATGACGCCTGGGCGCGCTCGCTTCTCTCCAAAGGGTGGCTGGGCAACGGCATCTATTTTGTCTCGCCGCTGTACGCGTATTTTTTGGCGGTGGTGTACGCCCTCGGAGGTTCGATCACCGCCGCTCGCCTTATCCAGTTCCTGATCGGTTCCTGCGTCCCGCTTTTCGTGTATTCGATGGGGTGCATGCTCATGTCGCGCCGCAGGGCGCTCCTGGCTTCCCTGATCAGCGTTTTCTACGGACCGGCGATCTTTTTCGAGAGCTTGCTCCTGAAATCGGTTTTGGAAGTCTTCTGGTGCACGGCCGGCCTCTGGTGCGTCATGCGGGCGCAGCGTTCTTTGAAACCTGCGGCCTGGTTCGCCGCGGGGATGTGCCTGGGGTTTGCCGCCCTGGCAAAGGATACCGTGCTTGTTTTTGCCCTGGCGTTGGCCGTTTTCATCGCCGTTACCGGCCGCCTCAGCGCACCCGCCGTCAAGCGCGTTTTCTCTTTCCTGCTCGGTTTCGGCCTGGTCATCGGCGTCCTTGCCGTGCGCAATTTGGTTGTCGGTAAAGATGCGGTTTTGACGACCTACGGCGCCGGGATCAACTTTTACATCGGTAATTTCCGGGGTGCCGACGGCGGCCTCAAAGAGCCGGATTTCATGCGCATCGACCCGGCGTTCGAAGAGATCGATTCGCTGCGCGAGGCCCGGCGCCGCAGCGGCCGTCCCCTGAAGCCGTCGCAGGTCTCCCGTTTCTGGACCCGACAGACGATCGAGGAGATCCGGTCCGATCCGGCGCATTTCTGGCAGCTTCTCGGCCGCAAATCCATACTCCTGGTAAACCGGACCGGGCTCTCCGATAATTACCAGATGGCGTATTTCCGGCTGCGCTCGCGCCTCCTGCGCTACGGCTCGATCGGGTTCTGGCCGCTGGCCGTCTTTGGTCTAAGCGGATTGGCGTGGATGATCCTGCGCCGGCGCGGTCTGGAAGGGCACGGTCCGCTGATCCTCTATTTTTTTGTGACGTCGCTGGTGTTGATCCTGGGCCACATAATCGACCGGTACCGGGAAGTCCTGGTGCCGGTTTTGGCTCTCTGGGCGGCTGATTTTTTGGCCGCAACCGTGAATGCCGCGCGCGCGCAGCGCGGCAGGGAACTCCTGGCGCGGGGCGCGCTGGTGCTGGTCATGGTAAGGGCGACGAGCCTGCACGCGCCCAATTTCGACCAGGTGCCGCTGGCGGATGCGCATAATCAGGTCGGGCTCCTCTATCACGCGCGGGGGGATTTGCCGCGGGCAATCGGCGAATACCGGGAGGCTCTGCGTTTGCGCCCGAACCATCTGTGGGCCGGGCGCAATCTCGCCGAGGCGCTGCTGCGCAGCGGCGAGGCTGCGGCGGCGGAAACGGTCATCAAGCAGACGCTGCTCCTGCATCATGATGCGCTTGAGCTGTACCTGTTGCTCGAGGCGGCGCTGCGGTTACAGGGGATGGCGCCCCGGGATGCCCGCGAGGCCTTCCTGAAGATGGGAGTAGAGAAGAAGATCGCTGCGTTCCTCAATGACGCAGGCGCCAGCCCGGCGTATGCGCAGGGGTTTTCTTTCCTGCAGCAGAAACGCTACTCTGACGCGATCGCCTCGTTCGAGGCCGTCCTTAAGGAGCACCCGCAGGCGGTGCAAGCGATGATAAACGCGGCGGTCTGTTACCGCAGCGCGGGAAATCCGCAAAAAGCGGTCCGGCTGTATCAGCGCTGCTTGGAGATCATGCCGGCCCTGCTGCCGGCCCGGTATAACCTGGCCATGACGCTTATGTCCCAGTCCCTTTTTAGCGAGGCGCTCCCCCATCTGGAAGGGATCGTCTGCGTTGTCCCGGAATTTTCCCTGTCACAGTATTACCTGGGGGTGTGCTATGAGCGCCTTGGCCGTGCGCAGGAGAGTATTGCCGTCTACCGGCGGGTGGTGGAACGGCTCGGGGATTCCCGGCAGGAGGCGTTGATAAAGGAGCAGTTGAAGGATAAGATCTGGATGATCGAGCGCAGCCTCGCGGGGGCAGCGGTTGATCCGTTGCGGGAGGATGCGCCGGCCTATGAGTGAGCAATTGCGGGTTCTGGCGGTGGTCCCCGCATACAACGAGGAAGAGAGCATTCGGGGTGTCATCGCCGAGGTCAAGGGTTCGGGCGTGGCTGCCGAGGTCCTGGTGATCGACGATGCTTCTGGGGACGCGACGGATGAGTCCGCCCGTGCCGCCGGGGCTACGGTGTTACGGATGCCTTTCAACATGGGGATCGGCGCGATCATGCAGACGGGTTTCCGTTATTGCCTGCGCCAAGGATTTGACGCCCTCGTTCAGGTTGACGGCGACGGACAGCATCCCGCCGCGGCGCTCCCGGCGATGGCGGCGCTGCTGTGCCGCCGCGCTTCGCAGGCGGGTGCGGATATGGTCATTGCCTCGCGTTTCCGTGCCGCAGGCGGCTATCCTTCCACGTTCCTGCGCAGGATCGGTATCCGGTTCCTGTCCTGCCTGATCTGGCTGCGGACCGGAGTTTGGATAACCGATCCGACTTCGGGTATGCGTCTCATGAGGCGTGAGGTGGTCGAGCTTTTTTCCCGGGAGTATGCGGATGATTATCCGGAGCCGGAATCGACGGTTTTGGCGCTCAAGAGCGGTTTCCGGGTGCTTGAGGTGCCGGTGGCGATGCGGGGACGTTGCGGCGGCCGCTCGAGCATTACCCCTTTGCGGGCGTTGTATTACATGGCCAAAGTCTCTTTGGCGCTGTTGCTGGTGTCGGCAGGAAAAACGGATAACCCGGGAGGCGAGGAATGAGCCGGATACAAGTGTTTGCGGTATGCGGGATCCTGGCGCTGGTCGGTTTTGTCTTCTACAGCATCCGCACGGGGCGTCTTAAGGAGAAGTATGCCCTGCTGTGGCTTCTGGGCTGCGGGATGCTCCTCTCCCTGTGCCTTTGGCGCGCGTTGCTGGAGCGGGTCTCGGCGCTCGTCGGCGTCTACTACCCTCCCTCCCTGCTCTTTCTTGCAGCGTTTTTCGTCATCACGGCGATGCTGCTCCATTTTTCGATCGCTATCTCCTGTCTCGAACAGAAGATCAAACTGCTTACCCAAAGACTCGTGCTGCTGGAGGCAGAGGGCCAGAAGACATGAACGGCCGCAAAACGGCCCGATGACTATGAGCTCGAAACAAACCGTTCCGGTCGTATTCCTGGCGGTGCTGCTGGTGGCAAGCGCCTTCCTGCTGTATGCCCACACGCTGAGCAGCCCTTTTCAGTTCGACGACCAGGGGACGGTTACCGAGAACCGGTTTATCCGGAACCTGAGCAATCCCTTCCTGCGTTTCAGCGAGCGTCCGCTGTACCAATTGAGTTTCGCGATCAATTATCGCCTCGGCGGGCTCGAGCCTTTCGGATACCATCTCTTCAATACGCTGCTGCATGCGCTCAACGGGGTTTTGCTCTTCGTTTTCCTCTCCCTGACGTTTTCGCTCCCGTCGGTGCCCGAGAGATGGCGTGCGCCGGGGATTCGTGCCGCGTTCCTGAGCGCGCTTATTTTCGTGGTCCATCCGGTGCGCGTGGAGTCAGTCGTCTATGTCTCGAGCCGGTCAGTCCTGTTGTGTTCGTTCTTTTATCTGGCGTCTCTGGTTTTATTCATCCTCGCCGAACGGTTTCGGCGTTTCCGCGTGCCGCTGCTTTCGGCAACCGTCGTTGCGGTTTTGTGCGCGATCGGCTCCAAGGAGACCGGAAATACCGCCCCCCTGGTAATTGCGCTCTTCGATTACTGTTTTATTTCCGGGCGCTCGTTGCGCGCACTTTCAAGGAGACGCTGGTTCTACCTGTGCCTTGCGGCGACCCTGCTCTTCGGCGCATATCTGATCGGGGGAGGTTACCGCAGCGGCGCGTACGGGGAACAAGCGGCTGCAGGTTTTGGCATACCGTTTGTGAGCGCCTGGACGTATTTGCTGACGCAGTGTTCGGTTTTCTGGTATTACCTTTTTATCCTTATTTTTCCCGTTGGGCTCAACCTCGATTATGACTGGCGTTATGCGGCGTCGATATTCGAGCCGCTGACCTTTGTGGCCTGCGCGGCGCTGTTTTCGCTTCTGGTGTGGCTGCGACGCCGCTTCCGGTCGCATCCGTCCCTGGTTTTCTGGGCGCTGTTCTATTTTCTGATCAGCGCTCCCGATTCCAGTTTTGTGCCGCTTAAAGATACGGTCTTCCTGCACCGGCTGTATCTGCCCTCCGTGGGCTGGATCGTGCTGGGGGTGCTGGCCCTGTACCGTTTTTTCGGGCGCATCATGCCGCAGCAGCGGGCCGAACTCGGCGCTCAGGCGGCAACGCGTGCATGGGTTTTGTTTCTGGCTCTGGTTGTTTTCGCCTTCGGCGCGGGGACGCTGCGTTACGGAAATGTCTGGCTTACCGATACCGGACTGTGGGAGGATGTGGTCTCCAAATCTCCCCGCAAGCCGCGCGCGCAGCTCAACCTGGGGATGGCCTACAAGAATGCGCATGATTTCCAGCGCGCCGAGCGGGCGTTTCGCGAATCATTCCGCCTTGACCCTTCGTATGTCAGGGGAATCGCCAATCTGGGCGTGCTCTATTTTGAGCGGGGCGAAACGGATAAAGGCGAGGCGTTCCTGCGCCAGGCCCTTGCGGTCAATCCCCGGCTGCCGGAGGTGCATAATAACCTGGGCGTACTGTACCGTTCGCGCGAGCGGTATGAGCGGGCAATCGCCTCATTCCGGACCGCGATTTCCGTCGAACCGCGATACCAAGAGGCGTATTTTAACCTTGCCGAATCTTATGTGGCGGCAGGCAATATTACCGGAGCGATCGATACGTATCTGAAGCTTATTTCCCGAGAACCGCAGGAATCCCGGGTTTACTCCGATCTGGGAGCGTTGTATCTGCGCAAGGGTATGATGGAACGCGCCGAAGAATCGCTGCGCACCGCTCTCTCTTTGAACCCCGGGGATTACCTGGCGCTCTACACTCTGGCTCAGCTTTTTGAGCAGAAGAATGATTCCCCGCAAGCAATCCGGTATGCCCGGGAGTGCGTGCAGCGTTCGCCTGATTTTGTCCCGGCCCTGCGCTTGCTCCTGAAGCTTTACCGCCAGGAAGGACTCTTCGCGCAGGCGCTGGAGCTTCTGCAGTCAGAGGCTTCCCGCCGGCCTCAGGACAAACGCCTTCTGCGGCAACTAATCGGCTTGCGGGAGGAACAGGCGACGTTTACGGCGCAGGAGCAGGCTTTTGAAAAGGCGCGGCGCCAAACCCCGGGTGCGGGACCGTATCTTGCCTTCGGCGGCGTTTTGGAGGAGCTGGGGATGCAGGAGAAAGCGTTGCGCCTGTACCAGGCGGCGGCCGAGATCGACCCGGGTTCAGCCGAGGCATTCCTGCGGATGGGGATCTTGAGCGGAAAACGGCGCGATCCCGTCAAAGCGGCGAATGCCCTGAAGCGCGCGCTGGACCTGGATCCTTCCAACGCCCGGGCGCATTACAATCTTGCAGTCACGTACGAAAGCCAGAAGATCACGGCGCCGGCGATCGATGAATACCGCTTAACCCTCCGGCTTGAGCCGGGACACCGGCGGGCAGCGTTGAACCTGAGCGCTCTGTTGGCAACGCAGCGGCGTTTCGATGATGCCCTGGCTGTGCTTCAGGATTTCCTTGCGCGAGACCCCAAATCCTGCGAGGCATGGGTGAGCGTCGGTGTCATTGAAATGGCACGCGGCAGGCTCGATGAGGCTCAGGAGGCGTTCGTCCGGGCTTTGTCGCTGCCCAGCCCCTCTCCCCTGGCAGTTTTTCACCTCGGGAGGCTTTTTTTGGAACGTAAGGATTTCGCTTCGGCGCAGGAGCAGCTGCAGAGATTGCGGCAGATGCGTTCTCCCCTTGCCCCGGAGCTCTCTGCGTTAATCGGAAGGCAGCGGCAGGAAGCGCCCTAAACGCCAGGCGAAGGCGGCGCTGCAGGCTTTGAGCGCAGCCAAAAGCGCTGCCGTCGAGGCCATCCCGATGACCGGCAGCAGGACGACCCCCGCGCTCAAAGCCGCCAGGCATCCTCCGGCCAAATCCGCGACGTATAACCGGGCGTTTTCTTTGCCGGAATCATTTGATGCAAGGATGCTGGAAAAAGCGAAATCCGCCCCGCAGAGAAGGCCCGCCGCAAAAGAGGCCAGGCAAAAAACCGCAGTTGCATGGGGTACCCGTATCGACGGCAGCAGGAGGAGCCCGAATGAGGCCAGCACCATGCCGATCTCGGTGCGCAGGAGAAACTGCCGCGTTGTTCTTCTTCCGCTTCTCGCCGCCCAGAAGCTTGAGATGCCCAGGCCTGCCATGTACAGTCCCGCGATCAGCCCGTAGCGCTCGAAGATGTATCCCTGAACTGTTTGATAGGAACACAGGATCAGCATCGAAGAGCACATCCCCCAGAATCCGGTTGAAAAGACCGCGATTTCTGTAATGCGGGAGACCGGGTCTCTTCTGCGCCGAAGCGCTGTTCCCCAAAACGCCATTGCCGACAGTAAAAAGAAAAGCAAGTGTTTTGTCCTGATGCCTGAGACAGACTCCAGAATCCATGCCGTTGAGGGGCTATTCTGTTTCTGCCAGAAGGCCATCCCGGCAAAGACGCCAAAAGGACGGCGGTCGCTGTTGCGGGGTGTTTGCGGGAGGAGTTCCCGCAGCATCCAGTTCGCAGGCGGCAGGCCCAGCGCGAAACGATCGCGCAGGTGCATTTCGTTCGTCGTCGATAGCTTCAGCCCGCGTTCACTGTAGCGTTCTTCGGCCCAATCCCCTGTCTTTGTAAACGCGGCTTCGTCTTCGGTTCCGATAAGAACGGTGGTCGTCCCGGGCAGCAGCAGGGTTCGGGGATACGCAGAAGAGAAAGCGGCATAGACGCTGGAGAGGATACGATTTCTCTGCGGGCTCAGGTAATGGTCTGATCCGTCCTGCCAGGCGGCAACGATGCCGCCCGGTTTCAGGTGTTGGCGCGCCAGAAGGTAAAATTCGCGCGTCAAAAAGCGGTTGGTAAAAAGGCTGCGGGGACTCGAAGGCATGATAAGGATGACGTCATAGAGTGCGTTCGTCTCCGTCAGGAAGGCGCGGCCGTCGCGGTAGCGCAGGTTGACGCGCGGGTCGCTGAGGGAGGCGCGGGAGCTCTGCGGGTCGTTGTGTTCCATGAGAAAGAAGAGTGTGTCGTCAAGCTCGGCGTAGTCGAGTTTTTCGACGGGGTGTTTGAGTATCTGCGGGATGAGCCGGATGCTTCCTTGGCCCAGGAGCAGTACCTGCGCCGGAGACGGATGCGCCAGAAGCGCCAGATGGGAGACGGTTTCTTCGAAGTCGATGTCCGATCCGGGCAAACTCAGCAACGGCGTCCCGTTGTAATAATATGTATGTTGTCCGTTGCGTGCAATAAGGGCGAGGTGTCCGTAACGCGAATGCCGGGAATCCAGGAGCCTGCCGGCATGCGCCCACTGCCGGGCTGCGGTTGTTTTTTCGATCCGGTCCAGGGCTGCGCCGAGCGGGTGCCGTACGATCAGGGCGGTTCCGAGAACCAAGGCGCACCAAGCCAGACGTGTTTTCGCCGGCCTGCGCAGCATGCTTATGCCGATGCACAGACAACCCGAAAAAAGCGCAAAGAGTATTGTGTACGTAAAAAAGTGCGGGAAGAGCCAGAAGCTGCAGAGTACTCCCCCGCCTGCCGCTCCGAGGGCTTCCCAGCCGTACGCCCGTGCGACTGTTTTTTCCCCGGGCAGCACGCGCGCCCAGAGAGGGAACAGCGCTCCGTGAATAAGGGCCGGGATCAGACAGCTCATGCCGCAGACGAGGAGCGCGATGCCGAGGCCCGGTTCTTTTCCCGGAGCGATCGCAAAGACAATCCTGAAGGAGCGAATGAAGGTAACGGCGGCAGCCAGGGTAAGGGCGAAGGCGATCTCAAGGAAAAGAAAAAACCAATTTGCAGGGGTAGCGCGGCGCAGAAAGAAAATCGCACCGGCTGCGCCCAGGGCGGCAATGATGAGCCACTGGCACAAAAGCGCCCCCAGGAGCAGCTCGTTTGTATAGACGGCAACCGAGAGTTCCCGGAAAAGGAGCGCTTGGGCAATGATGCCTGCGGCGGCGCTGAAGGTAATGCCTGCGGCAAACCGGTTCATGCGGGAAAAGGAGCGGTTATTGTTTAGAGATCAGCAATCCGGAAGCCAGGCCGAAGAAAAGCCAGAAATAACTGGAGACGGTAAGGCCGACGGTAATGATCGAGGCGCCGACGCCGAAAATCAAAACCGCCAGTATCGATGCCGCCATGCCGCAGAGAAGCGCGGTGTCCTGCGGGGCAGGAGTGTGCGTAAGCCTGCGCCGCAGGGCGATGAAGAATGCCGCAAATACGCCCAGGAACGCGGCAAGGCCGATCGTCCCCATCTCGGCAGCCAGCTCAAGGTAGGTGTTGTGGGCATGGAGGTTAAGCTCGCGGGGGACCGGATAATCGGCGGGGAGTTCGTATTTGGGGATATGCAGGCTCCGCTCAAAGTTGCCGACCCCGACGCCGAAGAGCGGATTGTCGCGGTAGATCATCCAGGCCGAGCGGTACAGGGGCAGGCGGTTGGACCATTCAGCCGGCTTGGGGATGGTCTTCATGCGCACGCGCGCCTGCGGGATGAGCAGGACCGCGCCGACGGCCAGGAGGCAGAATGCCGAAACGGTGAGGGCGCTGCGGCGGCTGCGCAGAAAGGCGATCAGCAGGATGCTGGAGAGGACGGCGCCGAAGGCGATGCGCGAGGCATTGGCGAAGAGGCAGACGGACAAGAGCGCCGTGGCGCATGCCGCCGAGGCGCGCAGGAACCGTTTGCGGGATCCGATGAAAAGGTAAAAGCACAACGGCAGATAGAAGGTCACATACAGCGGGAAGGCGTAGAATTTAATCTGGTGCCTGAAGACAGACCACAACCGTTCGGCGAGCGCCGCATTGATGCGGTGGTAGAGAATAAGATCGTGCACCCCCCCTATCCCGAAAAGCAGGGCGACGGTTACCAGTATCCAGGAGAGGCAGCGCGGCGCCGAAGCGATGCGCGCGGCGAGTCCCATGCCGATAGCGTAGAGGAAGAAATAGGTCAGGTATTTGTCGAAAAATACGCCCTGGCTCTGGTAGGGGTTATGGCCCAGGAGGACCGACGCCAGCCCGGCAAGGGCGAAGAACGCAAGGGCGCGGTTGACCGGGTGTGCGGGCAGGACGCCCCGGAGGAACTTTTTTTTGCGATCGAGGACGTTATAGACGAGCCAGAGAAAGGATCCGACGCCGAAGCAGACCTTGACCAGGACGTTGGAGAACGGGGCGAAGAGCAAAAAGCACAGGCAGCCGCCGAAGAGGAGTGCCTGGATGAGCGTCAGCAGAGCCGAAGGCGCGGTCATTTAGTCGTCGAGAAGCCCCTTGATCTTCTTGAGCGCGATACCTTTTTCCTTGCAGTAGGCGCTCAGTTCCTGGAATTCTTCGGTGCCGATGTCCGGGGCCGCGACCAGGAGCAGCTGTATCCCCCGTTCCCGGACGATCTGGTCGAGGCGTTCGCGGTTGCCCAAAACCGCGACCCCCTGTATCTTGGTGCCGATCTTGGTGGGGTCGTCATCGATGAAACCGACGGGGCTGTAGCAGAGCGCGGCGTTTCGTTTTATCTCGCGCACGAGCATCTCGCCGGTGTCCCCTGCCCCGAAGATCAGTACCTTGGTGTTGCCTTTTTTCGATCCGCTGAAGAATTCGCCCATGACCCGGATGATGATGCGCGAGCCCAAGGTCAAAAAGAGCAGCAGTATCCAGTCGATGAAGAAGACCTTGCGCGAATAATCCTGGAAGCGGTAGAGGAAAGTCACGAAGATAATCGAGGAGACCGAGCCGATGGAAACGACCTTGAAGATCGTCAGCAGGTCGGAGACGCTGATATAACGCCACATCCCCCGGTACATGCCGAAGATGAAGAAAACCGAGAGTTTGATGAGGATGACCCAGAGGAGCGATTCCCGCATCAGCACGAGGTTGGTCCGCAGGGCCACGCCCTCAAAGCGCAGGAAATACGACGCGTAGTAGGCGATAAAGATAAAGGACAGGTCCAGGAGCACCTCGACGAAGCGGCGTTTGTGCATGAGGATGTTGTTGAGGATCGTGGCATCGGCCATCATCCGCTGTTTGCGGCGGACCGATTTTTCGTCGGGGAAAGAGGTTACGTCGAAGAGGAAGATGCCGAAGAACAGCAGGACCGTCGCCGAAAGAAAGGCGACCGCCGAGATGACGAAGAGGTTGAAGCGGGCGGTATAGAGTATTGCGATCAGGCCGAAGGCGACGCTGACGGCGTAGAGCAGAAGGACGGTTTTGCGCTGGGAGAGCCCCAGGGTGACCAGACGGTGCGAGGTATGGTCTTTGCCGCCGTCGAATATCCGGCGGCCGTTGAGCGTGCGCACGATCATCACGAAAAGAGTATCGAAGATCGGCACCGAAAGGATGAGGACCGGGATGAGCATGGTCAGGGACAGGCTCGAGAGGTGCCGTCCGCTCCCCGAGATCGAGATGACCGCCAGGGAGAATCCCAGGAACATGCTGCCGGAGTCTCCCATGAAGATCCGGGCGGGATTGAAATTATAGGGCAGGAATCCCAGCGCGGCAGCAGCCAGGATCAGCGCGAATATGCTGAAGGGGTTCTGCGAGAGCACCAGTGAAGTGAAGAAGAGCATGAGCGAGGAGATGGTCGCGATCCCCGCCGCGAGGCCGTCGATATTGTCGAGGAGGTTGAAAGAATTCGTCACCCCGACGATCCACAGCAGGGTCAGCGGCACGGTGAGCATCGAGTGCAGCGGGAGCGGCAGGGTCGTCCCGAAGAGGACCGCGATGCACCCGGCGGCGATCTGGAAGAAAAGCTTGGTATAGGGCGTCAGGTGGATTTTATCATCGGCAAGGCCGGCGAGGAAGAGGAATGTCCCTCCCAGGAGCAGCCCGGTCATCGGGGGCGAAAAGAGCCGGAAAAAAAGGATCGTCCCCAGCGTTGCCAGGAAGATGCTGGTGCCTCCCATGAGGGCGGTCGGTTGCTTGTGCCAGCGGTCGGAGCGCGGGTAGGCGATGAGGCCCTGGTGCAGAGCGATGCGCCGCACGATCGGGGTGGCGAAAAAACTCAGGGCGAAGGCCAGCAGGAATACCGGCAGGTAGCTGAGTATGGGTGCGATCGGCAGAGTCATAAGTCTATATTATAACAAATCGGGTGACCAGGCACAAGACACCAGTTATAAGAGCCAGGCGCACCGGTGCACAAGAGCATCAGGGCACGGGATTTCCTTGTGTTCCTGTGTTCGTGTGCTCCACCTTGTGTCATGTGTCAGGTGTCATGTGTCTATGTTTCAATAACTCCCCGTACAGTCGCTCTATCTCCCCCACCAGCCGCTCCTTGCCGAAATTCTCCCGGGCGAATATCCTGCCTGCTTCGGTAAGCGCCGGCCACAGCTGCGGATGCGCGCAGAGAAACCGCAGCGCCTCAAAGAGGCCGCGCGCATCGCCGGAGCGGATGAGTATTCCCCGCTGGCATACTTTGAAACCAGCGTTATCCTCGAAACCGCTGCGGGCCGCTCCGAGCAGATCGCTGACCCCTCCGACCTGGGTTGCGACGACCGCTCGCCCTGAGGCGAGCGCTTCGATGATCGAGACGGGCGTGCCTTCGTTGAGTGAGGTCAGCGCGACGATGTCGAGGTTGCGGTAGACGGCCGGCAGGTCCTGTTGCCAGCCCCGGAACTCAAGGTGCGCTGCGATGCCTTTCTGTTGCGCATAAGACTGAAGCGATTCGCGCAGCTCGCCGTCACCGATGATTTCAAAGTCACAATGCGCCTGCGCGTCCGTTTCCAGGAGCGTGACCGCGTCCAGGAACATGCGGTGGTTCTTGATCGGCACGAGCCTGCCGACGATGCCGACCCGCGGTCTGGTAGCGCAACGGGCCGGCTCAAGCGACAAAAAAGGCTCGAGGTCGAACCCAAGCCGGATGACGCTCAATCGTTTCCCGGAGGAGATCTTGAGGCGCAGTAGATCCTGTTTAACCGTTTCGCTGACGGTCACGAGCCGGTCGGTCCCTGCCGCGAGAAGGCGTTCAAGCGTTCGGAAGAAAGCGGTCTGGATCGGGTTGAAATAGTCGCTGAGCACATGACCGTGGAACGTATGCACCGTGCGGATGAAGGGGCTCAAGGTCAGGGCGCGCCAGAGGTTGATCGTTAAGGCAGCCAGGCGCCCGAGGGTGCCGGCTTTGGCGGTGTGGGTGTGCAGGATCTGCGGCCGGAAACGGGAGATCAAGCCGCAGATCTTAAAGAAGGCGATCAGGTCGAGCAAGGGGTTGAGTGACCGGCGCATCTGCGGGATGACCACCGCTTCTATCCGCGCGCGCCTGGCCAGATAGGACATGTCCCCTTCCCGGGGCTCTTTTTCCCCGGTGACCAGGAGCGTTTCGAAACGGTTCCGGTCCAGGCAGCTGCTGAGCAGTACCGCATGGATTGCCGGGCCGCCGATATTCAGGCGGGCGATGATGCGCATGACGCGCACCGCAGCGGTTGGTTGTCGGTGACGGGAGTCGGCCATAGCGTGCGTATGGCGCAAGAGCCTAGCGTGTCTTGGCTGTTTTCTTAAGAGAGCGCAGGGTGTCGAGGATGATCCCGGAGAGGGAAACCGTCGGCTTAAAACCGACCAGTTTTTTTATCTTGGAGGTGTCGGGGACACGACGCTGCATATCCTCGAATCCCTCTTCGTAGGCCTTTTCGTACGGGAGGTATTGGATCTTGGATTTGCTCCTGGTGAGCGCGATGATCCTGAGGGCGAGTTTTTCGATGCTGATCTCTTCCTGGGAGCCGATGTTGAAGACCTCCCCTATCGCGCGCGGCTCGTTGCTGAGCTTGATGAGGGCGCTCACCACGTCCTTGACGTGGATAAAGCAGCGCGTTTGCTTGCCCGAGCCGAAGACCGTCAGCGGCCTGTTTGCCAGCGCCTGCTCGATAAAACGCGGCATGACCATGCCGTAGGCGCTTGATTGCCGCGGGCCGACGGTGTTAAAGAGCCGCACGATAACCGAGGGGACCCCGTATTCCTTCCAGTAGACGTATGCCAGCATCTCATCGACTGCCTTGGCGGTCGAGTAGCTCCAGCGGGTCTTTAAGGGGGATCCGAGGATCCGGTCGCCGTCTTCCTTGAGGGGGCCGGAGGTGTTTTTGCCGTATATCTCGGAGGTGGAGGTGATGAGGATCTTTTTGTGGTAACGGTGGGCCATGTTCAGGACGATCTCGCTGCCCTTGATGTTGGTGGTGAGTGATTCCATCGGCTTTTTGACGATGAGCTCAACGCCGACCGCCGCCGCCAGATGGAAGATGCAGTCGCAACGCTCCACCAGCTTGTCGACGAGCATCTCGTTGAGGATCGTGCCGATGACCAGCTGGAAGGATCGGTCTTTCTGCAGGTGCGCGATATTGGAAATCTTGCCGGTCGAAAGGTTGTCCAATGCCGTTACCCGGTGTCCCGCGCGCAGGAGGCGCTCTGCCAGGTGCGAACCGATGAATCCGGCGCCGCCGGTGATCAGTATATTCATCTTTTGTCCTCGTTTGGGTGAGCCTTGGTTATCTTTCATCTGGCGCATATTGTAAGGGAAATCAGCCCCCTTTACAACACCTATTTATGATCCCCGCGACGAGGCTTCCCGCAGCGGTCCTTTTGAGCTCATCGGGAAAGGCGATGAGGCCGATCGCCGACAATGCCCCCAGTCCTGCGCACAGGCTGCGAAAAACGACGACGGGGGGAGACACGCAAGTCCACAGAGGCGGTGCCAGGAGCGCCTGTGCCGCGGCGATGCCCAGGCCGCAGAAAAGGAGTATCGCCCATTCCGGCGCGCGGGTTTGTTGCTTTGCCCTGACGCGCAGGATGCTGTTCTCGGAAATGTCAACGAGCGTGCGCATAAGCCGTGCGCCTGCGGTGCGCATGCCGGCAGCGAAAAGGCTGCTCTTGAGCAATCCCCTTTCCCGCAGCAGCACTCCTGAAAGCATGAGCATGGCTCTTCGCAAAAGACTGAACGGGTATCCGTGAGCGGAATTATTAAAGAGCTGTTGAGCCAGAGCGATTGTCGTGCGCGTGCGGCTGTTGCCGTACGGGGATCCGAGGCGTTGCAGCGACCGGCAGGAGACGCTCTGCGGATAGGCATATGCGAACAGGCGCAGCCACCGGATAGCGGATAGCCGCATCCCGTTCAAGAGGTGTCTGGTCAGGCTTTTGCTGAGGACCTCAGATTTCATGGTCATTCCATTTCGAGAACATCCCCGGATATGATGAAGTGCGGCGTCGCGAAAACGATCTGGGAGCCGACGCGCACGGCGAAATCCTTGTACTGGAATTCTCCGGTAGGGCTCTTCCTGCAGAAAAGCTTCATTGCGACCACGGTCATCACGCGATTGTACTCTTTTGTGTTTTGATCGAATTGCGCCTGCAGCAGTTTGTTCGGGGAGGGCTCTAAAACGATCGACGAGATGATCCTGCTGACCTTGCCGATGATCTGGTTTGTTTCGTCTTTTTCGTTGGCCCCTTCCCGGATCAATTTGCTCAATTCGGGGGATAGGCCGGTGAAGCAGACCTTAACGGTAAGCCATTCCGTCGGGAATCCCTCGGGCCTGAGCTGAAGGCGGGCGGTGTATTTTTCCGCGCAAAAGATCAGTTCTTCATTCAGCGAGATTGGGTGCATGTTATAGGTCGCCTTTTCGCCGACCCGCTCGACGCGAAGCGCCAGTTTCACCGGGATTTCCTTGAGGGAGGGGTCCTGGACGGTCTGGAATTTGTTGTTGCCCAGGTCTATCTTCCAGGTGTGCGGCCGTGTTTCTCCGCGCCAGAGGATGGTGCCCAGGATAGAGCCGTCGGGCGCGCGTTCGGTGTCGGCGGCGGCAACTGTCTCGGCTGTTTCGGCCGGAAGCTTTTTGAACAGCCCATAGAGCTCGATGGTCACGTATTCGACCTGCGGCTTGGCGATTTTGCGCGGCATGAGCAGGCGCAGGGAGAAGATGAAAAGCGGGATGAAGGAAAGAAGGAAGATGAGCGCGAGAAGGTCGATGACGTTGATGACGCCGAAGAGTCTGCCTTTGGGGTCGATGAGTTTCATGCGGTCTCCTCTTTTAAATCCAGCCTTTGATCCAATAGTAGACGATGCCTATATATTCATGCAGTATGCCGCTGACCTGATCGGGGGTGGCCCATCTCTTCAGGATACCGCCGCCTGCGTTGCGGGCAGGCGGGGTGTAAAAAAGGCTTTGGGGAATGGGCGTATACCTGACGTAAAGCTGCGGCGCGATCTTTCGAAAGACCAGGCAGGCGCGGCGCGTATGATAGGGCGAAGTGACCAGGAGGATCGAGTGCCAGCCGTGCGCGCGGCACAGGGCGCTGCTGTAGAGGGCATTTTCGTAGGTGCGGATCGCATTCTCTTCCAGGAGTATGTCAGTGGTTGGGACGCCCAGCGAAACGGCCAGGGCTTTCATGATCTGCGGTTCCTTGAAGGCGTAGCTGTAGCCGGAGGAGAAGAGGAGCTTGGGGGCGAATCCCTGCCGGTACAGTTCGACGGCATACTGCACGCGTTCCTCGTACCCTTGCCCCCATTTCCCCGACTCCCCCACCCCTCCGGCAAAGACGACTATCGCGTCGCTCTTGAGCGGTTTCTCGACCACCAGCAACGGCCGGGCCAGGGTCCAGAGCAAGGGGGTGTAAAAAAGGGCGCCGTAGGCGAGGCCGGTCAAGAGGATTATGGAGGAGATCTTGCGCGAAGCAGCGCGGGAGAAGGCCAGAATGTTTTCCGTCCAGTGCGCTTCCTGCTGGATGCGTTTTTTCTCCAGAGCTTCGCCGATAAGCGCGGACATCTCGGCGATGCGCGCCTCCCAGCTGTTCAGGCGCGCGGCGGCTATCCGCGCCGAGCGTTGCGGCGCATCCTCTTTCTTGCGGAGGGTTTCCTTGAGGCGCTGGGAAAAAGATTCCGGAGAATCGGCAAGCTCGACGGTCCCGGGATGTTTGCGCGCGAATGCCTCTATTTCCGGCAGCGCGGTTGAGACAACCGGGGTGCCGAGGGAGAGGTATTCGTTGAGTTTTGTCGGATAGACGTTACGGGTGTATTCGCTGAGGCGGTAGGGAATGACGGCAGCCGAGAACCGTTTTATGTAGTGCGGCAGTTCGGTGTGCTGTTTGTTCCCCAGGAAATGCACGTTGGGCAGGCCCCGCAGCGTTCCCGGGTCGGCCTGCAGGGGGCCGACCAGGGCGAAGGTGACATCGGGAAGCGCGCGCGCCGCATGCTCCAGGAGGGGAAAATCGATCCATTTGTGGATGCCGCCGACGTAGCCGACGATCGGCGGGCGCAGCGCCGCGATGTCCGGCGGGACGGGCGCGTTGGGATCGTCGCGCACCGCCTCGAAGCGGCTTATGTTGACCCCGAAAGGGAACAGGTGCACGCGGGAGCTGTCCCGGGCGCAGTACTCATAGAGGGCGTGCGAGGTCGTAAAGACCAGGTCCGCTTCCCTGATCAGCGCTCGCTCGCTGGAACGGATCCTGGCGGCGGCTGCGGAACTGGCGGTAAAATTGTCGATGCAATAGTAGATGAGGAGTTTCGGTTCGAGGCTGTGGATGAGGTCCAGCGCCGTGCCGGTCGGCAGAAAGGTCCAGATCACGGGCCGCTGGAACCCGATCGCATCCATCCAGCGCCGGATCATCGAGAGCATCAGCCGCCGGTTGATCATCCGGGCGAGGCGGGAATACGGGAACGGCAGGGCAAGCGGCGAGTAAACGTAGAGGTTGGGGGCTTCCTTGCGTATGCCTTTGGTCCCGCGCAGATAGTTGCGGATGCGGCTGCGCAGCCTGCCCATATCCCGGATCCCGGGGGAGCGAACTCCCGTATTCTCGATGAAGAGGACGCGGTTGCCCTGGCGGGCCAGGGTCGAGCAGATCTCCTGGTGCCCCTGCCA
Organism: uncultured Planctomycetales bacterium; assembly: GCA_964579435.1. Lineage (GTDB taxonomy): Bacteria > Omnitrophota > Gorgyraeia > Gygaellales > Profunditerraquicolaceae > CAZOGI01. Next base: position 47,243 of record CAZOGI010000010.1, on the reverse strand, counting down.
GATGAAATCCCAGTCGATGGAGGAAATGCAGATGATGTCTTCTTTGACGGTTTCGGTCATGGGGTTCTCTTGGGCCTTACGGCGACGGCATAAAACGGCGATGCCACAACTCCAGCATCAGCAGGCTCCATATCTGGTACGAACGGTCTTTGTTCAGCACGATGTGCTCGTGGACGATGCGGTCGATCTCTTCCGCGTTCAGGAATGAGGTGATACGCGTCTGCGCGCAGCAGAGGTTGTCTTTGACGAAATCGCGCAGCTCTCCGCGGAACCACCTGCCCAGGGGGACGCCGAATCCCATCTTGCCCCGCGACAGTATCGGGCCGGGCAGATGGGGGTGGAGCGCTTTTTTGAGGAGGTACTTGCTCGTCGAGCCGCGCAGCTTGTAATCCGCCGGAAGCCGGGCGACGAATTCGATGAGTTCCTGGTCCAGGAACGGAGAACGCGCTTCCAGCGCATGGGTCATGCTGGCGATATCGACTTTGACCAGCAGATCAAAGGGCAGGTACAGGAGGCTGTCGGTATAGAGTATCCTGTCCAGAAGCGCCTCGGTGTTTGCCTCGCCCAGGAGTGCGGTGATGAGGTCAGCGGCGCGGTCTTTTTCGTACAGGCTGCTGTCCCGCGTTAAATAGAGGCTGTGCCGCTGCTCGGGGGTGAAGATCCCCAGCCACCGGCAGTAGCGTTTCGCTTCGGGCATGAACGCGGCCTGCAGGAACCGTTTTGCCCTGCGCAGCCTGCTGCGGGGGTTGGGTGAATCCGGCAGGAGCCGTTCCAGCGCCCGCAGCCTGCTGCGCAGCGCATGCGGGTATTCGAAGAGCTTTTGCGCGATGAGCATCGCCCGGTACCGGTCATAGCCGGCGAACAATTCGTCTCCCCCGTCGCCGTTGAGGGCGACGGTGACCGAGCGGCGGGTCATCTCGGAGACGTAGTAGGTCGGGATGCAGGAGGAGTCGGCGAACGGTTCGCCGTAACGGGTCACGAGCTCGTCGATGATCCCGAGGGCGTTGGGCCGGACGGTGAATTCGTGGTGGTCGGTCCCGTAACGGCGGGCGATGAGGCGCGCGAATTTGAGCTCGTCGTAATCGGCGTCGCCGAATCCGATCGAGAAGGTTTTGACTTGTCCCGCCCCTGCCCGGCTCATGAGCGCGACCACCGCGCTTGAGTCGATACCTCCGCTTAAGAAAGCGCCCAGGGGCACGTCGCTGTTGAGCCGAACGCGCACCGATTCCTCCAGCAGCCGCAGGGTTTCCTGGGCGGCATCCTCTTCGCTGATGCGCCGCTTCGGCCCGTACTGCAGCCGCCAGTAGCGCTCCAGGCTCATCCGCCCATCCCTGAGTATGAGGAAATGTCCCGGCGGGAGTTTGCGGATACCCTTGTAAATGGTCAGCGGCGCCGGGATGTACCCGAAGCTTAAGTAGTCGTCCAGCGCCGGCATTTCCATCTGGGGGCGGCCGGTTGCCGCAGCCATCAGGCTGTTGAGCTCCGAAGCGAAACAGAAAAACCGGCCGTCCTGTGCGTACACGAGCGGTTTCTTCCCGATGCGGTCACGCGCAAGCAAGAGGAGCTGTTTCTTTTCGTCCCAGAGGGCGAAGGCGAACATCCCGCGCAGCCGTTGCAGCAGTCCCGTCCCCTCCTCTTCGTAGAGATGGACCAGGGTTTCGGTGTCGGTCTCGGAAGAGAAGACATGGCCTTTCTCCTGCAGCAGGGCGCGCAGCTGGCGGTAGTTGTAGATTTCCCCGTTGAGGACGAGGCGGATGCTGCCGTCTTCATTGGCCATCGGCTGCCTTCCGGCGGCGGAGAGATCGATGATCTTGAGGCGCCGGTGGCCCAGGCCCACGGTCCCCACACGGGGCGAACGGGCAAGGTAGGTTCCTTCGTCGTCGGGTCCGCGGTGCGAAAGGCGGCGGTTCATCTCCCGCAGCACCTCTTCGCCGCATGCCCCGTCTGCCCGGTTGTCGATGAATCCGCAGATGCCGCACATAAGGCTATCGCCGTTGGTGAACTGACTGCAGGAGCGCTTCCAGGCGCGCCGCAGCGATTTTGAGGGAATAGGTGCTTTCGACGGTACGGCGGCCTTCATCGCCGATCGAACGGCGCAGCCGCTCATCCTGCAGCAGCAGCCGCAGCTTGCGCAGCCATTCATCGTCGGTCTTGGCCAGGAAGCCGTTGACGCCGTCGCGGATGATCTGCCTGTTCGTCCCGACTGCCGAGGCGACGCACGGGACGCCGACGCTCATAAACTGCAGCGTCTTGAAGCCGGTCTTGCCCAACACCCATTCGTCGTCCGGTAAGGGGTAGACGCCGATATCGAGAGACCGGAAGCGCTCCACCTCTTCGTCGAGCCGCCAGGCGGCGTATTCGACGCGAACCCCCGGCGCGCGCAAGAGGTATTCTCCTGCGCCGACGATGAGGAACCGGAAGGAAAATTCCCGGGCCAGCGTCACGAGTATGCCCTGCAGCCGGTCCAGGTAGGCAGCGGTGCTGTGGGAGCCGATCCAGCCGATCGTCAACGCTCCCGCGCCCCGCCGGGATGCCGGCGGCGGGCTGAAGCGGTCGGTGTCGAGGGCGGTATGGATGACGGATACCTCTTTGTTCCAGCGCCGGCAATAGTCTCCCAGGTACGTGTTGCAGGTGACGACCGCATCTGCCATGCGGATGAGGTGAGGGATCTTCCCGGGGCATTTCAGGAAACGCAGGGAACGGTTTGCGGGGCTGGTCCTGCCCAGGTAGATGGCGTCGTCGATATCGTAGACTATTTTTTTGCCGCAGCGAAAGAGTATCCATTCAAAGAGCGGCGGCCCCAGGGGGAATGCCTCAAGATGGATGAAGACGATATCGCTGGCGAAGGCGCGCCCCAGGTCTGCGGCGCGGCGGATACTGCAGAGAAAGAAGAGCCAGATCTTGCGCAGGGTCTGGCCTTTCGTGTAGCGGATGCGATAGAACCCGGGTGAAAGAAACGGCCGCACACAGCAGTCCCATCCCCGCGCGCGCAGTCCGGGAATGAACTGCTCGACGCGGTATCGGCTGCTGGGTCCTTCGGTCGGATACGGCTGCAGGAACAGGATCCTCATACCGGGGCGGTCGCGGTTTTCAGGTATTCCCGCAAGGCTTCTTCCCAGTGCCGCTGCGCAGGAAGCCCCAGCCGGCGCATCTGTGCGTTGAGGAGCGCTTCTGATTCTCCGCGCGGTGCCGGGAGCGGAAATGCCTCCGAGGTGACCGCTTCGACAACAATGTCCCGGCGGCCCAGGAATTCGACGATCTTTCGCGCGATATCGTAGCGGGTGCAGATCCCTTCGTTGGCGCAATGGTAGGTGCCGTAGGCGCCCTTCTCGACGATCGAAAGGATCCCGCGGGAAAAATCGGCGGTGAAGGTCGGGCTGCCGAATTTGTCGACCACCGCCTTGAGGGGTTTGTTCTCCTTGAGCTGCTGAAGGATCTTCCAGACGAATTTTTTGTCCTTATTGAGGCCGCCGATCATCCATCCGGCGCGTACGATACAATGGCGCGGGGTGATGGAGCGGACCGCCTCTTCTCCTTTGAGCTTGCTGGTGCCGTAAACGCTCAAAGGCGCCGGGGTATCCTCTTCGGTGTAGCCGCCTTTCTTGCGGCCGTCAAAGACCGCACCGGTGCTGATATAGACCAGCGTCGCGCCGGCCGCGGCCGCCGCCTGCGCCACGTATTCGGTTCCCCGCCAGTTAATGGCGAAGGCGTGTTCCTTTTCGCTCTCGCATTTGTCGACGTTGGTCTCTGCGGCAAGATGAAAGACAAAGGCGGGCCGGCATTCCCGGATCGCTTCTTGGACGGCGCTGCGTTCGGCGACATTGAGCTTCAGGAGCCCTTCAGCAGGGACTATGTCCGAACCGATAACGGTCATGCCGCTTTTGGCCAGGAGCGGGCAGAGCGCGTCGGCGAGCATGCCGTTGGCGCCGGTAACGAAAGCTTTGGGGGGCATGGATTCCTCTCTCACGGGGTGCTGCGCGCCAAAACGCGTCGATACACCGCCGCGTAACGCTCTATCCCTTCGGCGAGGCCGAAGAGTTCCTCCGCGGTCTCGGCACAGCGCTGCGCCAGGATGCTGCGCGGCTGGGCCAGAAGGGCGAGCAATTCACTTATCTTATCCGAAAGATCGCGTCTATGGAAGGATTTTATTACCACTCCTACCTTCCTCTTCTCGACAATCGCGTCGGTGTCCCCGATCCCGGCATTGAGCACCACGGGTTTGCCGCAGGCCAGGTATTCGGCGAATTTTATCGGGCAGGAAGAGCGTTTCGAAAAAACCGGCTTTATGAAAAAGATGCCGGCGTCGGCTGCCGAGATTACCCCGGGCATCTGCGCAAACGCGGCTTCGATGACCGAAAGGGAGTTTTGGGGAATCCGGCGTTCGTCTCTGCGCCGGAGCACAGCGTCCGTGCCGGTATGGGTTGCCAGTACGAAGTGCGCTGCGGGAACGCGCAGCCGCAGCTCTTGGAAAAAGTCAAGCATCTGATCCAGGAGATACCAGGTGCCCAGTGACCCGCTGTAGAGAAGCACGAAACGCCCGGCAGAGGCAGTGCGGGCAGGTTCGGGCAATGCCGGGGCGGCGTTTAGACTGAAGCGGCGGGAGTCGACGCAGCAGGGAATGACCGTGCTCTCCTTTCCCGGATCGCCCGCCGGGGCCGGAAGGTAATCGCTCTCCTTCAGGAACGTTGCGATATTCTCGCTCAGCACGATGCGCGCGTCTGATTTGACGAGGAGCCTTTTTTCGATCCAGCGGGTCAGGCGGTAGAGGAACCCGTTTTTCTTCCACATCCCACCGTCAGCGTACTCCTCTGCCATCAGCCCCCGCAGGTCGAAGATCAGGGGTGTCCGGGTCAGGCGGCTGACCAGGAACCCGATGAGCGCCGGGATGGTTGCGCGGCAGTGGATGAGGCGGATCCGGTATTTCAGGACCAGGCCGATAGAGGCGCACGTCCCCAGGGCGATGTCGAAAAAAGTCGCCGGAACCGTCGGCCGTTTGTGGTAGATAAGGCGGCGCCAGATGAGGCCGCTTCCCCGGAGACGCCTGCGCAGCGTCTCTTCCGTGTCTTCGCCTCCCTCTTTCTTTAGGTCATCCGGACGCTCGAAGGTGAGGAGTACCGGACGAAACCCGTGGCGGGTGAGGCCTTCCAGATACGGGATGCCCTGCGATTGCAGGAGCGGCTGCAGCGCCCCGTTATAGCTGATGAAGAGGGTGTTTATCGGCTGAGTGTTTGGTGCTGGAGTTTCCATTTGAGCTTTCGCAGCGCACTGCTGAGTTCTCCTCCGAGGAGCGAACGCAGCAGCGTAAAGATAATGAGGCGGTTGGTGAAGAGCCCCGCTGGATACGCGCGCAGCGCCTTACCCAGGTGCGCACGGGCGCGGCGCATATCCTTGCAGCCGTAATAGCCGGTCGCGATGACCGTATGCATGCTGCATTCGGCCTGCCGGCGCAATCCGGCGGTGCGTGCGGCCAGCGCCGGGTTGTCAAGTACCGTGCGCAGGGCAAGCTGCATCGACGCGCTCATGCGCTCGGCGTTGGCGGAGGTCTGCTGTGCGTGGGTGCGGACCTTGACGGTGTAGCGGTCGGTCGGGGCGATCTGTGTTAGCGCCGCAAGGCGCGCCCAGAGCTCCCAGTCCTCTGAGCCGCAGAGGGCCCGGTTTTCGTTGAAGAGCCCCGCTTTGAGCAGGATATCCCGGCGGATCAGGCAGGATGAGGCGTTGCAGCCGCCCGAGGAGAAGCTCGAGACGATCTTTTCGAAAAGCGCCCCTTCCTGGCGGCGTATCGGCATCCGCCCCAGGGTGCGTCCCTGCCCGTCGATCAGGTAGGACCCCGCAAAAGCGACGCCCAGGCGCGGGTTATCCCGCAGCAACTTCCAGCAGGATTCCAGGTGTTCGGGCAGCCAGGCGTCGTCGGAATCAAGCAGCGCGATGATCTCGCCGCGTGCGTGGCGGATGCCGTTATTGCGCGCGGCGGCGCGTTCGCTGTTTTGCTGAAAGAGCGCGCGGATGCGCGTGCCGAAGCGCGTGAGGATCGCCCCGGTCCCGTCGGTGGAGGCGTCGTCGACAACGATGACCTCGCGCTCGGGGTGCGTCTGCGCCAGCGCGCTTTCGATCGCTTCGGGCAGGAATGCCGCCCGGTTGTGCGTCGGGATGACGACGGAGATCATGGTCATCCCGCCAGCGAGGAGATACGGGTTGTCTCACTCATGGCGATCCTGCGGTAACAGAACGTTTCCGGTCCGAACCGGGTCGGGCCCTGGGTATTCAGGAGGCAGGTATCATATCCGGCGGCGCGCACCGCTTCGATAAGCTCATCGGTGTAGTCGTCGGGGCTGCCGAAGGGAAAGGCGAAATGACGGCAGGGCCTTTTGGTATGACGCTCGACGGTAACCTTACTCTGACGGATCTCCCGGAGCGCTTCTTCCAACGGCAGGGTCGGCAGCGATTGGTGCGTTTGGGTGTGGGAGCCGATCTCATGGCCAAAACGGGTGAGGCTGTGCAGCTCCTCCCAGGTCATAAAAAGGCGCTCTCCTGTTTTTTCGCCGTCGTTGAGGCGCTCCTGAAGCCCGCGGCGCGCCTGGGGCGCAGCGGTTTTGACCGCCGCAAAGACGCGCAGGGCGAACGCCCGCCGCGACTCGGCGGTGCGTTGGGAAATCGTTCGAGTGCCGATCGTCAGTTCGCGTAGCGCCGTGTTCTTCCGAAGGAGTTCGCTCATCAGCACATGCTCCCAGGGCAGCCGGTTTGAACCGGCCCAGTCGGTCACCACAAAGAATGCCGCCGGGATGCCCTGTGCATTCAGGAATTCCGCGGCGTACGCGAAATTGTCGGCATAGCCGTCGTCGAACGTGATGACCGCGTGCGTGCGCGGCAGGCGGGGGAATCCGTTTTTGCTCCAATCCGCGGCAGTCGCCAGGGGAATGATCGGATATCTCCTGCCGATCCCGAGGATCTGTTTCCTGAACGTCTCCAGGTTCACGGTGACGCCCAGCGGATCGAAGCAGGCCGCAGGCACTACCCGGTGATAGGTAATCACCAGCATCTTGGGCGAGCGGTCCAGCCGGGTATTATGAAAATGGCGGGCGCTTTTTTTGACGCTGCGGTATGAGTTCAGAAGGCCAGAGGCGATCTTCATGGTGTTAGCGGGGCTGGAGCTTTCGTTTGATCCCTGCCAGCAAGGGGTTCTGCCTGGCGCGCTGTTTGATCCGTTCCCCGGTCCAGAACGCCGCGCCGCGAAAGCTGTTGCGTATCGCCCAGAAGCGCAGGAGCGGCTCGGTACGGTTGCACCACTGGTCCTTGTAAAAACGTCCGTACCCGTACCAATTATAGCGCGTCTCTCCCCTCTTCAGGAGCATTTTAATGATCTCCTCGATGAGAAGGTAGCCGGGCCGGAAATACCGGTAGCGGTAGTCAAAACCGGTGAGTACCCAGTTGAATCCCGGGCCGAAGCGGTAGGCGAAGCTGATCGCCAGGATGGTCTCTCCCGCGTAGAGCCCGTGCGCCTCCAGGCGGCCCTGGCGCTGCATATCCGACAGGAAGGTCCGGAAAAAATCGGCGTAGGCGCCGTCTTCGAAGGCGCTCCTGCGGCTGCGCTGCGAAAAGGCGGCGCGCGAAAAGGCGCGATAGGTATCGAAGAGCTCCCGGACGTGCCCTTCAGCGGTCTTTTCGCGCAAGCTGATCGGGCCCAGCCGCGTTTCGGCGTGTTTGCGTTTGGCGCGCAGATCTTTGAGGAGCTTTTTGGAGAGTTGCGCGCCGGGACCTGCGGCAGCGCCCAGGTCCAGGACGTAATTGTCATGGTCGTGCAGCGCAATCAGCTGCGCGGTCCGCGCAAAAGAGAGAGACGGTTGTGAAGCGACGAGGACCGATGAGGCGCGCACGTCGGTGAGCGCAAGCGCGTCCCAGTCCCGGCGTGCGCCCAGCGCTTCCTCGAAGGCCTCCCAAAAATGCGCTCCGTCAAGTAGCGTGAACGGTTCGGTGTAATTCGCCGCTGAACCGCCCGGGTAACGCAGGACGGATATGCCTGCGGCCCGGGTGCCGAGGCGTTCTTTAAAGAGCGGCAGTCCCGCGCACAGCCGGCCGTGGTCGAAGAGGGCCAGTATCCGCAACGCCTTTCCCTTTTTGAAATACTGCCACCAGGCGGTGATGAAACTGGAAAGAAGAAACGGGTTATCGTTGTTGGCCTTTTGTGCGGCCGCGTCCCATTCGGCGGCGAGGGGCAGAAAGTCTTCCAGGCTCGTGATCCAGGAGTGTCTCATGAATATTCTGCGCTCAGTGAGGCGGTCCGTTCAAGGAGCTGCTCCCAGGATGAGGCAAAGTCTTTGCGCAGGATCCTGTCGGCGGGAAGGTTGAGTATCAGCAGTTGCCTTCCCAGGGTGAGGACTTCGGGAAATTCCGCAAGGCGTTCCAGGACCGCGCCCGGCAGGGTCGGCCAGGTCAATACTTCGTGTTGCCTGCAGAGGCGCTCATAGAGCCGGTCGCGGCCGCGCGGTACCAGTAACAGCACGCCGAAGGGAACGATGCCTTCGGGCAGCTGTGGCCAGAGTACCGAGATTCCCGGCGCCTGTTTAAGCCGCAGCGTCGCCTGCGCGTAGAAAAAGCGTTTCTTCTCCCCTATCTCCCGGATCAGTCCGTCCGTATAGGAGAAAAATCGCTTTCGCGCATACCCCGACATCGGCCGCAGATAGTCGCAGGAGAATTCTGTGCCGGTTTTGTCGCGCTGCGCCACTACGGGGATCCCGGCGTTTTCGCAATAGAGCGGCGGCGCAACCAAAGGGGCCTGCCCCAGGCGGTGCCGGAGGCCGCGCAGTGCGGTCCCCAAATATGGCATCGAAACAAGGCGGCGTTTGGTCAGGCTCAGGAGCGGGCCTGTCTGTTCGCGGTACAGCAATGGCGGTTTCCGGTCGGGAAAGCGTTGCAGGCTGTATCCCGGGGCATTGAGGCGCAGCATCCCCCCGTCGGTCAACGGAAAATTCTTGCGCAGGGAGAAGACCGCCATGTCGCCGAACGTGCCGAAGGGGCGGTTGCGGTACGAGGAAAAAAGCGAGTAGGCATTGTCTTCCAGGATCGGGATGCCGGTTCTCTCCCGGATCTTTGCGATCTCATCCCACGGTTGCGGCATGCCGAAATGCTGGATGATGTGGATGAGCTTGGTGCGCGGGCCGATCCGCCGTTGGAGGTCCTGCCGGTCTGCCTCCAGGGTCAGCGGATCGCTGCGGTAAAAGACGCAGTCGGCCCCGAGCGCGCGGAAAGGCTGTAGCGCTGCGTCACAGTCAAAGGCAGGGGTTAGCACCTGATCCCCTTTACCGATACCGGCAAGGAGCCCTGCCGCATACATGCCGTTACGGCCGAGGGCAAAGAGCCGGCAGCGTTGCGGATCGAAAAAACGGTTATGGGCAGGCGGTCGAGTCATCGTGTGAGCGCAGCCCGCAGCCGGCCAGGAGGACGACGGCCGGCAGCAGCGCGTCGCGAAAACGCACGGCGGTGCCGATATTGGCGATGGACATACCGACCATCGTCCCGTAGATCAAGAACCACAGGCAAAGAGGTACGATCCGGGACCGTTTGTTCGGGTGCTGCCAAACCATAAAGAGTCCGCGCACGGCCATCGCCAAGAGCGCATACCAGAGCAGGGTAAAGGGAATGAGCGTGCGCAGCCCCAGCGAAAAACCGTGCCAGGGCAAGGGTTCGCTCAGGAAATGGAACCAGGCAAAGAGAGAGAAAAGCAGCATGAAGCCGGGTGAATGTGGCGGGAGTACGTTGAGATAACGGAGGAAATCGTAATTCCATCCGCCGCTGGTGAGAAAGCCGATCTGGGCGCCGAGGACCAGATCGTACCCGATCCAGAAGTATTTTTGCTGCCAGAGGAGCAGCGCACCCGAAAGCAGCGCCAGGATCAGAACCGCGAAGGGGCGCTTGCCGGAAGGGATGGTTTTGAAAAAAGCGGTTACCGTGACCGCCGTCGTATAGGCGATCACGATCGGCAACAGTTTCGTCCGCAGCAGCACCAGGTATCCTCCGGCGAGAACGAGCGCACCGAGTATCCGCGCATCGCCAGGGTTGAGGATGATGCGCACCCCGCAGAATAAGAGCAGGCAAATAGTCAGGATCGTCTGCGCCTCTTTAAGATCCGAGAGCGACCAGATCAACAGGGTCGGCCAGAAGCAAAGCAGGGCTGCTGCGAACAGCCCGGTCCGGGGGCCGCGCAGCGCGCAGCCTACCCGGAAGAGCAGAAACGCGGCCGCGGCGATCGCCAGGGCGTTGGTGTATTTGAGGCTCAGCAGATCCGGGCCGGCCAAGAGGAAGAAGAATCCGTTGAAGAAGGTTTTGATGTGGATATTATAGGCGATATTCGACCAGAGATGCGAGATGTGGTAGACCAGGGGGCTGTTTAGATCAGGCAGGGCCCGGGCGATCAGGATGCCGTGCGTGATATTGTCGGCAGCGTCGCCGAAGAGGTCCAGCCGCTGCTGGGAGAGTAAAAACAGCTGCAGCAGGGCCAACAGGAACAGCCTGACGGCAAGCGATCCTGCCAGGATAACGGTCAGGGGCAGCCGGTACTCTTTCGGGGTTCTGGAGCGCGCAAAGAGGAAAAATGCAACGGTGAGCGCGCTGCAGAGCCCGAATGCGGGAGAGAGCGCGCAGGCGCCCACAAAGGCGGCTGCCAGCAGCATGCGCATCGGCGATCTCCCGCTTTTAGCGGGGAAAGTATCGTTGTGCGTCTGCATAGTCGAGGAGGAAGGAGTTTTTCTTCGGCACGGTTATCGTCAGGCGTTTCTTGGTACGGTAGCCGGCGTCCTGCAGTATCGAGAAGCGCAGCTCATCGGCCCCTTCGGGAGCGGGCGTAGAAACCGCGCTATACGTCCGGTGCCGGGAGCCGCCGGCAAGGCGCACCATCGAGACCAGTCCCCAGTCTTCCAGGCACTGGACGCCGTAATAGGTGTTGAGCACATTGAAATCGCGCTGCACGAGGGTGAACGGGATGTGGCGGGCGAAGCTCTCCAGATCGATGATGACCGTTTCGGCCTTCTGCAACTGCGGGGCATTGGCTTTCAATGCGCGGTAGATCCCCGCATTGATCCGGCAGGCGACGACCTGGCTCCAGGCAGTCCCCTGGCTGATGCACAGGAGCCCTGCGCTGATCCAGATCCAAAACCGGCGGCCCGCGGGCGCAGGCCGGTCGCACCAGAGGGCAAGCCACAGTGCCAGGGCCAGCGACGGCAGGACCAGGTGTCTTCCGGCAACCCCCCCTGCCCCGTTGAGCAGGATGGGCAGCGCGAAAAAGGCGAAGACACACGTCAGAAACAGGTTGTTGACCGGTTCTTTTTTGTGTCTTGTGTCCTGTGTCATGTGTCTCTTTTGGATCAGGGTGAGTAACGCCGCATTGCACCCGGCCCATACCAGCGGCCAGGCAAGATCCGCTTTGAAAAATTGCATAAGGCCGTAGCCGGCGGTGCGCAGGAGATAGCGGCCGCCCAGGTGGTGCGCCAGCTCCAGCAGATTGAGCGGAAACGCCGCCGCCCGGAGCTGGTGCGTGCTCTCCGGTCTGTCCGCACAACCGAACCCGCCCGAGAGGCGATACGCCGCATAGATACCCATGAGAGACAGGTACGGCAGGAGCGCCCGGGAGTCGATCTTTTCTTTGCGCTGGAAAAGGTAGTAGCACGCGGCGATGATGGGGAGGAAAAATCCGATTTCGTACCAGAAGATGCCGGTTCCGTAGAGCAACAGCGACAGAGACAGATAAAGACGCCGGTTTTCGTTCGCGAAACGCACAAAGAAATAGAAACTCAGCACGAAAAGGCAGCTGGCGAGGTTGGTGTTGAAAAAGATCGGCGTATGGTAGGTCTCCAGCTTTACAGGGAGCAGGCAGTAAAAGAATCCTGCCAGCAGCGCCAGGCGCCGCTCGCCGGTGAGCGCATCAAAGAGGAGGAAAACGCACAGCAGCAAAAGCGTGCTGGAGAGAAATACAAGGACAAGCCCTCTTTGCGGATGGTCGCCGGTAAAGCGCGCCTGAAGATACAGGACCAGATAATTGAGCGGCCGGTCGGGGTAGCGCAGCGTGTTGCTCAGGGCCTGTTTCAGGGAGACTCCCCGGGCGCGGACCAGTGCCGCGTAATCGTCGGGCGCCAGGGCCTGGCGTTCCAGGGGCAGGAAATGCGCAACGAGGTTGGCCGCCAGCAGTACGGCCAGGATAATGCCGCTAGAGCGTTTCATCGGCGTCTGAGGATGAAGAAGAGCCGCAGGAGCTGTTTGAAATTAGCCGCTGCAGTCCGTATGTTGTTCACTTTCGAGGAGCCGCAGGAACGGGGGCGCATGGTGGTTGATTCGTGCGCGATCCGCATTCGTGCGCGGTGGGCCCTGATGATCAGCTCCATGACGATCCCCCATCCCCGCGCGGGGTCGCTCTGCAGGTTCAGCTCCCGGAGTATCGAGCGGCGCACCATGAATATCCCCTGGAGCCGCGGGACCGGGCCGAAAAGGCAGCGGTAGAGCAGTTTTTCGCATGCCGACAGAAGTATCCCCAGGACGGGGCTTTTGCGTTCGGGGATGTATCCCAGGATCAGGTCCGCATCGTCCATGCGGCACAAGAAGCGTTTGATGATCGAGGCGGGGAATTGGCCGTCCGCGGGGAAAAAGGTGATGTAGTCGCCGCGCGCCTTGGCGAATCCGGTCGCGTACACCCCCCCTAACCCGCGGTTGGCCGGATGATGTATCACGCTTACCGACGGGTTGGCCCGGGCGAGCTCCTCTGCCGCTTGCGCGGACCCGTCGGTCGAGCCGTCGTTTACGATGATGATCTCGCAGGGACGCGAGAGCCCCTGCAATTCCCTGCCGATCTCTTCGACGACGCTGCGCAGGGACCCAGCCTCGTTGTAGGCCATGACGACAGCGCTGATCTGCGGCGGCGCGTTCACGGTATTCAAGTTCGTTTGCGCTTGACGCGGGCCGGGACACCCGCGGCGACGCTGTATGCGGGTATGTCCCTGGTGACGACACTGCCGGCCCCGATAAGGGCGCCGCGGCCGATGGAAACCCCGGGCAAAATGATCGCTCCCGTCCCGATATCGCCGTCGTCTTCGATCACGACCGCTCTGAAAATGAGCGGCGTCTGCAGTATGGGGATGCCCCGCGGCTCGGCGCTGTGGGAAGACGTCAAGATCCTGACCGCGGGGCCGATGCCGACGTTCCTGCCGATGCGCAGGCCTCCGGCGCTGTGCAGGAAGCACTGCTGGCCGATCCAGGTGCCGCTGCCGATCTTTAGGGTGTTCTGATGATAGCCTTTGAGGATCGTGCTGTGGCCGATGTAGACGTTATCTTCGATGCGGATCGTTCCGGGATGAAAGACCAGCACTCCCTTTTCGAAAATGACGTTCTTACCCAGCGCGGCGAAGTCCGCGCGCTTGAAGGTGCCGTTTCCGTGGGATCTGAACGGTCGGGAATTCATGGCCTGCCTTCGTCTTTCTGCCTGCGGTACCACTCGATCGTGCGTTTGAGGCCGGTCTCCAGGTCAATGCGCGGGCAGTACCCCAGGATGCTCTTTGCCAGGGTGATATCCGGGATACGTGTGCGCACGTCGACCCCGGCCTGCGGGGTTTTCAGTATCCGGCTCTTTGACCCGGTCAACGCCACGATCGTCTCTGCGAGCGAGCGCGTCCGGACGGTATTGTCGGGATTGCCCAGGTTAAAGGCATATCCGTTTGCCTCTTTGACGCTCAGGCAGCGCAGGAGCCCGTCGATAAAATCGTCGATGTAACACCAGGAGCGCACGGACGTTCCGGCGTTGTTGAGCAGGAGGTCTTGCCCGGCGAGGGCGCGGCGGATAAAGGTGTGGATGGCGCCGATCCCCACCTGTCGCGGGCCGAAGACATTGAACGGCCGGACGGTGAGCGCATCCGCCCGGTTCTGGCGCGCCCAGTTCATGACCAGGTGCTCGGCGGCGTACTTTGCCGCCGCGTAGGTCCAGCGCGGCTGCGAAACCGGGCCGATCGTCGCCGGGTCGGTCTCTTTGACCTGTTCCGCCTGCGGGCCGTAGATCTCGCTTGTCGAGAAAAAGACGAACCGCCGCAGGGTCCCGGGATCTTTGATCGCCTTCAGGACATTATAGGTTCCGATCAGGGCGACCTCCATGGTCTTGACCGGATGGGAGATGACGGTATCTACTCCCGCGATCGATGCCAGGTGCACGATCGTATTGACGCCGCGCAGGTGCGGGGCGAAGGTCCGTGGCTTCAGGATGTCGGCCTTGATCAGCCGCAGGTTCCTGTTGCGCCGTAAGGGATTTTTGTGCAGGGCGTTGCGGTGGAGGTTGTCGATGATCAGGACGCGCTGGTCCGCGACCAGACGCTCTGCGAGGGAGACGCCGATGAAACCGGCCCCTCCTATGAGGGCGATGCGTTCATGCCGGGGCATGGGTTTTTCTCTTTCGGTATGCGGTTGGGCATCAGCGGTTCGAAGATGAGGCAGGCCGCCGCCTTGGTCGCGTGGCGCAGCGCCGAGCCGATCGCGCGGCGGCAAAAAAACGAGCGCGCGGCGATCAGGTTGAGGACGAAGAGCCGGTTGAGGGCCCGGGCGGAATACCGGGGGAAACGTCTGTGCTCGTAAAGACGGATGTGGTATTCGATGAGCCAGGCGATCTTGGCATCGAAGCGGCCGTCGGTGACGCTGCCGTTTTCTGCGTTCTGGTTGAATTCCCCCAGCGCCTCCTTTATGAAATGGATGCTCACCCCCCGTTTTGCCATGCGCAGCCAGAAATCGTAATCCGCTGCCGCGGCGAACTCCGGGCGCAGGTCAAACCCTTTCAGTTCTCGCAGCAGCGGCGTGCGCAAAGAGATGGCGCAGGGCGAAAGGCAGTTGGTATCGTAGAGCAGGGTTTCAAAGAGTTGGTCCGGTTCTGCTTCGTGCCGGATCAATCCGCTTAAGATCCCGTTGACGCGCCTGTTCTCGTAATGAGCGACGACGTCTATCCCGGGATGGCGCTCGATCGCGGCGCGGGTCTTGGCGAGTTTCTCGGGGTACCAGAGGTCGTCATCGTCGAGAAAAGAGGTGTAAGCGCCGCGGGCTTTCTCTATGCCGAGGTTGCGCGGCCCGTCGCAGGAGCCGGTGGAAACGGGGTTGCGCAGGGCGATGATGCGCGGATCCTTGATTTGGGCGAGCGTCTGCGGGGTGGAGTCGGTTGAGCCGTTGTCGATGATGATGAGCTCCAAATCCTTCTCGGTCTGGTCGAGGACGCTGGCGATCGCCCGGGGCAGAACCGCCGCGCGGTTGTATGTGGAGATGATCACGCTGAAAAACGGTTTGTTCATCGTCCGCCCATCGTATCCTTCATGCGCAGCAGCCCTTCCTCCAGCGGCATCAGGCGCGTGCGGTAGTTTGTCTGGAACCGTTCGCAGGAAAGCGGGGCTTTCAGGGGCCGCGCTACCATTCCCGGAGGAATCTCGCGAGCTTCTTCGATGAGCGAGGTGTTGAAACCCCAGGCGGCACATGCCTTCAGGGCCCAATCGTAGCGGTTAATGAAGGTCGGGCCCACGACGTGAAAGGTCCCGTAGCCTCTTTTCTCCTGCAGCTCGATCAGGGCCGCAGCCAGGTCCGCCGCGTAGGTCGGGTTTCCCCAGAGGTAGCTGGCGGCGCGAAAGGGTTTGTCCTGAGAGATGCTGCGGTAGAGTTGCATCATGAAATTCGGGGTCACGGTGAGCGGGTCCCATCCGTAGACGTTGGTGGTGCGCACGATCGAGTAACGCTGCAGGGTCTGCCGGATGATATCCTCTGCCTCGAGCTTGAACTCCCCGTATTTGTTCAGGGGGTGCGTCGCATCCTCTTCGCGGTAGGGGCCGGCCTGCCCGTCGAAGACATAGTCCGTCGAGATGAACCCCAGCCAGCAGCCAAGACGTTTGCAGGCCAGGGCGATCGTGCGGGTGCCTTCGACGTAGAAGGCCCTGCCGGCCTCGGGGGTGCGTTCGCAGAAGTCGACCCCTCCGGCAAGGTTCGCGCATAGGTATACCCCCTCCGGCATCAGTTCGTACAGGAGCCGTTCGGTAGCCACGGAGTCGGTGAGGTCCAGTTGCCGCAGGCGCTCTTCCGGCCGGCTGCGCACCGTTCCCTGCCAGCTCTTGGACTCCTCCCCCAGGAGCCTGCCAACCTGCCGTCCGATAAGACCGTTTGCCCCGATCACCAACGCATAGGTTTTGATCATGGCTCAGCGGTCGGCCCGTTCCCAGCGGTACGGCACGGTTTCCCCGTGCGGGTCATAGCGCAGCATCTCGTCCTGCTCATGAGGCAGGCTGGAGCAGTTCGCCAGGATCGCGGTATCGGTGCCGATGTTCTTCCAGCCGTTGATGACGCCGGTGGGGATGCGCACGAGCTGGTAGTTGTCCTCTCCGATGAAGAGCTCCGCCAGTTGCCGAATCGTCGGCGATTTCGGCCGGTTGTCGTAGAGGACCAGTTTGATCATGCCGACGATACAGGCGTACATCTGTACCTGACGGGTATGCTCGTGCCAGCCTTTGACCACCCCGGGATAAGCGGTGGCGAAATATATCTCGCCGAACTGCTCGAAGTGCGGATCGGTTTTTTTGAGCATGTGCATGATCATGCCGCGTTCGTCGCATATTTTTTTCAAGGGAATGACCTGAACTCCGTCGATCATCGTGAGCTCCTTATGGTTTGATATAACCGCTCATCCAGCGAGCCTGTCTCAATGAGGGCCTTGAGCGCGCGCAGGCGGAAGAACTGTTTTCCCTGGAAATCGTCTGGGCAGAGGCGTTGCTGCGCGTACGCCTGCAGGATCTCGGCGATGCCCTGGCGCAGGTCGCGGCACGGTTTGAACCCGGGCAGTCTCGAGCGTATCTTGGAGAAACTGACGCGATAACTGCGTTCGTCGGGAGAGCTGGTGCGGGAGATGCGTACGGTCGCACCCGGCAGCTGCAGGCGTATAGCCTCGGCGATTTCGCTCACCCGGTAATTTCCCGCGTCCGTGCCCACGTTGAATGCCTGGGCATGGATCTGTTCCGCCGGCGCCTGCAGGGCGGCGGCGAATGCGGCGCAGAAATCCTCGATGTGCACCAACGGACGCCAGGGCGTGCCGTCGCTGAGGATAAGCAGCTCCTTGGTGAGAAAGCCGACGGCGCAGAGGTTGTTGACGACCAGGTCCAGGCGTAACCGGGGCGAAACGCCGTACACGGTGGCGTTGCGCAGGAAGACCGGGTGAAAGGAGTCATCGGCCAGCGCGCGCAATTCCTCCTCTGCGCCGACCTTTGCCTTCGCGTACGCGGTGAGGGGGTTGAGCTGTCCGCTCTCATCGATGGGCGCGTCGGAGTCCATGATGCCGTAGACGCTGCAGGATGAGGCGAAGATGAAGCGCTGCGTCCCCGCTTCCTTGGCGATCCGCGCCAGGCGTACGCTCGCCTGCCGGTTGATCTCGTCGGTCAGAATGGGGTTGAGCTCCCCGAGGGGGTCGTTGGAGAGCGCCGCCAGATGCACGATCGCATCTATCCCGGCTACGTCTTCGGGGCCGGCGCGGCGTACGTCCTTGCGGATCTGTCGGTCCGGCAGGTACGCCGGCGGGAGCCTGAAGAAGTCGCAATCGCCGAACCAGCCGGTATCCAGCCCCACGACCCGGTATCCGTTTTCCTTGAGAGTTTTGACCATTACCGGACCGATGTAGCCAAGGTTCCCGGTCACCAGGACCGTTCTTTGAGCGGACGGGGTCATTTCCATACCTTCCAGGGAGGTGTCTCTGTCTCCCAGAGTTTGTTGAGGTAGTCCCGGTCGCGGATCGTGTCCATGCACTGCCAGTATCCGTCGTGCCGGTAGGCCATGAGCTGTTTGTCCCGGGCCAGTTGCTGCAAGGCGCCGAATTCAAGATCGCAGGTTTCCTCGGCGGTGAGGTATTCGAGGAATTCGCGCTTGAAGACGAAAAATCCGCCGTTGATGTAACCGCTGGTCAGCTGCGGTTTCTCCTCGAATTCCCTGACCCGGTCTCCCGAGAGCAGTATCTCGCCGAAGCGCGACGGCGGACGCACGGCGGTGACGGTGCCGATTTTGCCGTGGGAACGGTGGAACGCCAGGAGTTTTTTGATGTCGACCGTGCACAGCCCGTCGCCGTAGGTCAAAAGGAAGAGCTCGTTCTTCAGGTACGGTTCCAGCCGTTTGATCCTGCCGCCTTTAAGCGTATTTTCTCCGGTATCGGCGCAGGTGATCTCCCAGTGGGTTTCGGTCGAAAGGGAGCGGATATGCGCCGGGACCTTCGGGTCGAGTGAGATCGTCAGGTCGCTGCAGAGCAGTCGATAGTCGAAAAAGTACTTTTTGATGAGGTCGCCCTTATAGCCAAGGGCCAGGATAAACGAACTCATTCCGAAATGAGAGTAATATTTCATGATGTGCCAGAGGATCGGTTTTCCGCCGATCTCAACCATCGGTTTGGGCTTGATCTCGGTCTCTTCCCGCATGCGCTCTCCCTTGCCGCCGCAGAGAATGATGGCCGGGATATTGGCTGCTGCCTTCATCGGTCTCTCCCTTACTGTTTGACGGTCCTTTGGTACAGCGCGAATTCGTCGCCCTCCCTGCGCTGGAAGGGTCCGGTATCGTCTTTAAAAAGCTTGATAAGCCGGTAGGGTGCTTCCGGAAGTATCCGCTCGAGCGCCGGGATCGGTTCCCCGCCGCTGGGACCTCTATTATAATAGATAAACTCCGGCTTCACAAGCTCAACCAGGCTTCGGAGCTGCTCGACCCGGTCATCCTGATAACCGATGAAATGGCGTATAGCCGTGTATCCATCGGGCACATAGACGCGCGTCGGATGGTCGGCGACGATCCGCGCGTTTCTGGGGATGGTGCGCAGGAACCAGTCTTTGACCCGGAAAGCCACGTCGTGACTTTGCAGGAGATATCTCCTGCGTTGGGCGATGACGATCGAGCCGTTGATCGACAGATCAAGGATTATCCCCGCGCACAAAAGGACGGCGAGGGCCGTACGCAGCTTCGGCGGACGCAGGAACCCGGCAAGGAGCGGGATCGCCTGCAGGGTCAGTACGATCATGACCGCCGTGTAGGCGAGCAGGTGGTGTTGCGCCATGCGCAGCATCGAGAAGGCCAGGGCCAGCCCGGGCAAGAGAAAAACGACGAGCACGAGGCGTTGGTGTGCCGCAAAGCGGTCCGCTGCGGCGTTGAGGCGGCAAACGGTTCTGTATTCGGCGTAAGCGTACGCCAGCAGTCCCAGGCACAGGAAGGGGTCGAGGGCAACGATCTGCTCAAGCGCATTCTTCAGGAACTCAACCGCGATCGAGGCGTTGCCCGTGAGTGCGCTGAGGTGGCGAGAGGATGTGGCGGATGAGCCCAGGAAGGCGTAGGTGGTTACGAAATGCCGGGGATTGAAAAGCCAGCGAATCCCGAAAATCGTGCTGAAGGCAGCAAAGGCGGCGCAGACCGGAAGCGCAGCGGCCTCGAGCCTCTCTCCTTCTTTGACCAGACGCTCGATAGGCGGGTGACGGATACGCTTGAGCAGCGCGGCGATGAGCGGAACGAGTATCAGCAGTATGGCTAAGGCAAAAGGGAGGCTGAAAGCGCGTTCGGCGAAAAGGCAGTGGCCTATCCCGTATTCCTGCGCCCAGGTCGTGCCGGTTGATTTGCGGACGTAGCCGGTGACGAGGAAGAGTATGATCCCCACAAGCGCCAGACCGAAAAGAGAAGGCAGCAATGTGCTGACGCGCAGGCGCGGCGTCGAACGGTCCGTCCGCTGGCGCAGGTACAGCGCGCAGACTATCGCCGGCAAGAGCAGCGCCCCGGCGTACTTGGTCAGGAACGCCAGGGACGCGAATGCGCACGAGAGCAGCATGTTCGGCAGGGGTTTTTCATGAAGAATGCGCAGGCAGAAAAAGAGTCCCAGGAGTGTAAAGAGCAAGACGAGTGGTTCGGGCTTGAGGTTCATCGAAAAATAGGCGAATGCCGGCCGCACCGCAAGGAGCGCTGCGGCCGCGGCTGCCGCAGCCTCAGAGTTGAACTGCTTCGCCATGATCCGGTAGAGCAGTGCGATGCAGGCGATCCAGGCGCACAGGTGGAGCCAGCGCAGGAAGAGGACGAACGATCCGGGGCTCAATCGGATGTGTGCCGGCAGGAAGAGCTTCGCGGCGTCGGAGAGGTAGAGCAGCTGCAGCCCGTAATCGAAATCCGCCTGGTAACTGGCGCGTTTTTCCCCGGAGTAATAGTGCCAGACCAGGTCCATGAGGTAGCCTTCGTCGTTGTTGAAGTAGACGATCGCATTGGGATCATCGATATGGCTGGTGATCGCCGGAACGCTCAGGAGCGCCGGAAAGGCCAGCGCCGCGCAGAGTATCAGCCGGGGAATGAGTGGGCGCACGGTTACTTCTCCAGCACCATGGTCAGGCGCGTGCAGACAAAGGCCAGCGGGGTGCGCTCAAGCGCCCGGGAGAGCCGTTCGAAAAAAAGCACGCCCGACTCTCCTTTCAAAAACGGCGGAACCAGGCCCCAGAAGGAGGAGCTTTTCAAGGTCAGGCCGCTGTGTCGCGCGCATCTCTTGAGGGTATGGGCAAAGAGGGGCCGGGCGCCGATGCGGTCTATCTCGTTGAGTTTCATGAAGAGGAACCAGAAGAGGTTGTAGCCGTTCGGCTCGTCGATAAGCACGATGCCGCCTGCGCGCAGGACGCGCGCCAGCTCCCGGAATATCTGCGCCAGGTGGTCGGGGGCGTGGTGGAGCATGCCGAAGAGCAGGATCGCGTCGATGCAGCCGTCCTGCAGGGGCAGGCGCAGGACGTCGGCATTCAGCGGCACGGTATCTTCGGCTTCGTTGCGGCTTGCCTTGAGGGCGTTGAAAGACAAATCCAGGCAGATGAGTTTTTTGCGCCCCGGCAGTGTCTGCAGGTAGTCGCCGTTGCCGCTGCCCAGGTCCAGTATAACGGTTGAGGCGTTGATACGGGGGCATAAAAGTTCCTGCATCAGCCGGGTCCGGCGCTTCAGGTAGTAGCGGAAGCTGGGGGTATCGGTGAGCTGGCGGTATTTGCCCCCTACTGATTCGATGTGCCGGCGCAGCGCCGGATCGATGGTCGATTTTTGCATATGGGTTAGGATACTGTTTGTGCTGTCTGTTCCAGCCCGGCGCGCAAAAGCACGGATGGTTTCCAGCCAAGCGTTCTTCTGATGGCGCGTGTTTCAGCGATGACGAAGTCCCGTTCTTTTCTGCGCCGGGGATCGCGTCGCAACCGCGGTTTCACTTTCAGGATCTGCGCCGCCAGGCGGGCAACTTCTTCGACCGAGTGGCCCTGGGAGGTGCCGACGTTCAGGGCCAGGAAACCTGAAGTTTTTATCCCGCAGGCAGCCACGAACGCCGCACAGACATCCTGGACATGCACGAAATCGCGCATGGCTGCGGGGGTGGCCAGGTCCGCCGGTTTGTTCCGGGAGAGCGCATCCAGCAGGGACGGGACGAGAAACGGCATCTTCTGTCCCGGCCCGTAAAGGTTGAAGATCCTCAGGGCAACGGTCGCGACGCCGGCGCTCTGGGCGAATTGGGCGCAGATGTTTTCCGCCAGCAGCTTGCTGATCCCATAGGCAGAAACCGGGGCGAGTGCGTCTTCCTCTTTGATCCGCCGGAGTATAGGTTTCGGCTCATACACGGCAGCCGACGAGGCGAATACGCAGCGCGCGTTTTCCCTCGCGCAGTAGAGCATCACGCTGGCGGTGCCGGTGACGTTGGAGTCAAACAGCAGCCGCTCGGAGACGCAGGGGCTTGTCTTCGTGAAACCTGCGAGATGGCAGACCGCGGGGAAATGCGCGCGCAGGGTGTGGATGAGACGCACGTCCCCCTCGTACTGAAAGGGAATGAGCCCGCCGTCGCGCAGGGCCTTGAGGAGGTGTGTGCCCAAAAAGCCTTGCGCCCCGGTCACCAGTATCTTGCGCCGATCTTTGCTCATAACTGGTTGAGGGGGGAATCTTCCTGCGTATAGAGCGCGACGAAATCCCGGAACCAGGCGATGGTGCGCTGCAGCCCTTCTTCGAGGTTCACCCGCGGTGACCAGCCGAGGATCTTTTTCGCTTTTCTTGCGTCAGCCTGCATGCGCCAGATCTCGGTCGGCCGGTACGGGAGTTTGCCGATCGAGAGCTTCGAGCGGGAGCCGCTGAGGGAGTGGACCAGTGTCACCAGGTCGCGGATAGTGATCTCCCGGCCCGAGCCGATGTTGATGACCTCCCCGATCGCCGCGTCTTTCTGTGCGGCGAGGATGAATCCGTCGACGAGGTTTTCGACGAAGTTGAAATCGCGGGTCTGGATGCCTTTGGTGGTGACGATCTCCTCCCCGCGCAGGGCCTTGAGGATAAGCTCGGCGATGATCGCGCGCGGGCTCTGGTAGGGGCCGAAGGCATTGAACGGACGCAGGACGACCACCGGTTTTTTAAAGACGTGCCGGACCATGCGCGCATAGAGTTCTCCGGAGTATTTGCCGACCGCGTAGGGGGAGGTCGGAAACGGCGTCATCGTTTCCTTGAAGGGAACCGTCTTCTGGAACCCGTAAATCTCGGAAGAAGAGATGTAGACGAAGCGCTCGTAACCGCCGTAGGCCTGCATGAGGTTGACGGTTCCTTTGGAGTTTGAGTCGATAGCCTCGGCGACGTTTTCGAAGCTGTCGCCGACGTGGTTGTAGGCGGCGAAGTGATAGACGATCTGGGGCCGCAGCGCGCGCACCTTCTCCAGGGAGTCGCCGTTGCGCAGGTCCGCCTCCAGCGGCAGTATCCGGCTCCAGACGCCGCTGAGGCGCACGTTATCGATGACGCTGTTGTATTTGGTGAGGATCGCGACGCGCGCGCCCTCGCCGAGGAGCCGCTTGACCAGATGCGAAGCGATGAATCCGCTGCCTCCGGTTACCAGGATTCGTTTTCCCTTGAGGGTGCTCATGGTCTTTCGTTCTCCTCACGTTGGGTGTAGAATTGAAGGAATGCGGTCTGGGCTTTGCGGTATTCCTGCATCGTGTTGAAGGTGATCTGCAGGCCTGCGTGCTTGAAGGCGTCAATATGCTTGCCGCGGATAAGCTGTTTGAAGAAACGGACCAGCCCCTCCCCGTCCGGCAGGCTGACCGTTCGCCGGTCAAGGCGCCGCAGGGCCGTTTTTTCCAGGATCATATGTCCGATGTAGAATGGCTGCAGGGGTTTCTCGTCGAATGATCGAATACGGGATTGTCTGTCCAGCGATACCAGTCCGAAGGGGCTGCGGATGTCGGCGATGGTGATCGTCGCCAGAGGCTTTCGGGCAAGGTGGCGTTTGAGCATCGCTGCGATATCCACGTCGATGAAGGTGTCGCCGTAGGTGATGATCGCGCGGTCCCCGAACAGTCCGCGCGCCCGGTAGATGCGTTCCAGGATCCCCGCCTTTTCACCCGCGTCGGAAAGTTCGATCCTGACCGGCAGCTTCAAGCGCACGACGAAACGCCTGATTGCGGCTGCGTTGAACCCGACTAGCAGCACGAAGTCCTTGAATCCCCGTTTCCAGTAAAACTCGATGATGTGCTCCAGAACCGGCTTGTCGTGGAGCTTGATCAGGGGCTTGGGGAGTTTCTGGGTCAGGGGGCGCAGTCTCTTGCCCTGTCCGCCGCAGAGGATGACTACTTTGGGAAGGATTTTAGCGCTCAAGGGAGGATTCCTTCACGATAAAAACCGGCCGGCCTTTGGACTGGTCGTATATCCTGCCGACGTATTCGCCGAGTATGCCGATGGCGATCAGCTGCAGGCTGCCCAGGAACGAGACGGCCAGGATCAGCATCACCCAGCCCGGGGGCAGCGAGACGCCGCTTAAAACTCCCAGAGAGCGCAGGAGCCAGATTGAAACGACGAAGAACATGTAAAGAAAGCTGATCCCGGCGACCAGTAGCCCGGCGAGAGTCATCACGTGGAGCGGATAGCGCGAGAAGGCGAATATTCCGTCGAAGGCGAAGGAGAAAAGGTTGCGGTAGGAGAATTTCGAGGATCCGGCGAAGCGATCGTTCACGGTGTAGCCTATCCCCTCCTGCCTGAACCCCACCCACTGGACCTGTCCGCGCAGGAATTTATGGTATTCGGGGATGCGCAGTACCGTCTCCAGCACCTTACGGTCCAGGAGCCGGAAGTCCGACTGTCCGAAGGTCAGCTCCAGGCCGGAGAGCGACGACATGAGGCGGTAGAAGAGTTTGGTGATCTGTCCCTTGGGGAAGGGCAGATGGAGCGATTCTTTCGTCGTGTAGACGACCTCTGCCCCGGCCTTCCAGCGCTGGATCATTTGCGTCAGGAGCGCCGGCGGGTGCTGCAGGTCGGCGTCCATCGTGATGACACAGTCGCCGCGCGCATAGCTCATGCCGCAGAAGAGGCCGCCCTGGTGACCGAAGTTGCGCGAGAGCGAAACGTAAACGACGTTCTTGTCCTTTGCGCGCAGTTCCTTGATCGCTTCAAGCGAGCCGTCGGTCGAGCCGTTGTCGACGAATACCATCTCATAGTCGACCTGCGCCCGCTGGAGCGCTTCTTTGACCTGGCGATAGAGCTCTCTGAGGTTCGGCTCTTCGTTGAAGACCGGAAAAGCGACCGAGACGGTAAGCGGTTTAGCTGCCATGGGGTTCCTCTCTGGTGAGGGTGTGGGGGCTGGGGTATCTGACCGCGAGGCTGCGATTGAGGAATTGCGCGTAATGCGCGTACTTCCTGGCGCGCATCTGGAGCGAAAGCTGCCGGTCGCGGCGCGCGAAATCAAAACGGGCCCACTCGCTGCGCGTCATCCCTTCTATGCGTTTGACCTCGGTGCGGTACACCCCGGATGCCGGAGAATCGAGAAAGGCGTTAAGGTACCATCCGAAGGCCGCCTGTATTTTTTCCAGAAAGAGCCGTTGCTGCGCCGGAAATCGCAGGCAGGTAAAGGTGTCGTAGTTGTCCAGCTCGCGTTTCCTCCTCCAGTCGATGAGCTTGAGCTCTTCGCAGAGTTCGTGGATCGGCGTATTTTTAAACGGGTAAAAGGTCATCAGCTTGACCGTGTCGGGCTGGATCAGCGCATTGAGGCGCAGGGTCATCAGGACCTCTTGCCTTGTTTCCGTCGGAAGGCCGATCATGTTGAAGGAGCTGGTCATCATCCCCAGCTCCTTATTGATCGCAAAGGCCTCCTCGACCGTCGCGTTGGGGATCGGGCGCTTCAGGATGTCCCGCTTCAGGCGTTCGCTGCCGCTCTCGACCCCGAAACGCACGTCAACGCAGCCGGCACCTTTGAGGAGCGCTGCTTTCTGGGCGGTATAGGAGAGCGGGTTGGCGTTTACCATGAAGGGAAGGCGCACCGACCGGCGGTAGCGCGCGCAGAAGTCGCTGAGGAAGGCGTTATTCGTGACGAAATTATCGTCTATGAAAGCGATTTTTCTGATCCGCGGATGCAGCCGGCGGGTCTGTTGGATCTCCCTGACCACGGTTTGGGGTTTTTTGAGGCGCAGGTAATCTTTGAGCGTGACGCGCGATTCGCACAGGGACTGGTACCGGCGCATGTAGGAATCGTTGATGCAGTAGCTGCACCGGTAGGCGCATCCCCTGCCGACCAGTACCTCCAGCTGGTTGTTCTTCAGGGGCAGGAGTTTGTCGAGGTTGAACAGTTCCTTATCCTCCAGAGGGAGGCGGTCGATGTCCGCAAACGGCCGCAGCGGATTTTTGAGGATCGATCCGTCGGGCCGTTTAGACCAGAGGTTCCGGATTCCCGAGGGGTCTGTGCGCTTGCGCAGCGCCTCGGCCAGCTCCAGCATCGCCCCTTCCCCTTCGCCGACACAGACGGCATCGACCGCTTCCAGGGCCAGGCAGCCCTGCGGGTCCATGGTGGCCAGGGAGCCGCCGCAGACGACAAATCCCCGGTAGTAGGAACGCAGGTCACGGCAGAATGCATCCGCATATTTAAGCTGTGTTTCTATAAGCGAAAGGCCGATGATCTGTGGTTTGAGCCGCAGGATGTCTTTTTTGATGCGGGCCAAATCAAAGGGATAGCCCATCTGTTCGCACAGGAAGAGCAGTTCAACCTGAAAGCCGCGGCGTTTCAGGAGGGAAGAAAGAACGGCAATGCCGTTATTGATCCCGGCGGTGGCGTTGAGGTTGAAATTGACGAAAAGAATTCTCATCTTCTGATTGCGCGCCGCAGCTTTCTAAAGAGCCGTAACCCTCGGGACAGCAAAGAGAAAAGATATGCCTCAAGGAATATCCAGGAGAAATTATCTGACCGGAAACGGCGTATCGCGATCGCCTGGCGTATCCTTCCGTAGAGTGTATCAGAACTCGACGGTTGATACCAGGAAATTCCTTCGTATACCCGTTGCATGGAGAGCAGCCGTTTCGGGTTCTCGATCCAGCGGTAGTTCTTGAACGATTCATAGCCTCTGCCTTCGTCGAACTCTGTTTCGGAGAGGTGCGTCCACTCCGCAAGGCTCTGGGGAGGCCGGTAGCCGTATTCCGCAACGATCTTTTCATACAGGGGCGAACCGGGGTACGGCCGGAAGGGCGAGATGGTGACGCAGCTTTTTTTCGCCATCGTGCGCAGGCGCACGGCGAGCCGGTAGGTCTGTTTGATCTGTTCCGGGGATTCTCCCGGAAGGCCGACCATGAAATTCATCTTCGGCACGATGTTGGTTCGGGAGAGTATCTCCATTGCCTTGATGATCTGCTCGACCCTCATCTGTTTCTTGAGCATGTCCAGGATCTCCTGGGAGGCGCTCTCCACCCCCATCGCCGCCACGATCATCCCGGCGCGGTCGAGGCGTCGCGCGGTCTTTAGGTCGATGTAGGAATCGCAGAAATAGTCTGCGCGCACCTGGGGGCGCCATTTGACGTTGAGATTGTCCTTTTCGAGCATTTCCAGGAAAGCGAAGGTGCGCTTGCGGTTGATGAAGAAGTTTTCATCGAGCGGATGAATGAAATCCGCGTTGAATTCTTTCTTGAGGAAACGGATGCGCTCGACGATCTCCTCGGCACTGCGCGCGCAGTATCTGCGTTCCAGGATCACGTTGATGCAGAAGGTGCAGCGGTAGGTGCAGGAGAGGCTGGTGATGACCGGATAGACTTTGCAGCGGTCGTAGGCGCCGGCATAGAACTCTTCGATCGCGATGTTGTTCGTGCGGCAGTAGCGCTGGTGGTCGATAAGCGAAAAATCGATGTCGGGTATGTTCTCGAAGGTGTCCGGCGTGGTGTTGGCGGGGGTGCGGATGATGCGTTTGCCGCGCTTGAAGGCGACCCCGGGGACGCTCTCGAGCTCATCGCCGGTTGAGAGGGCATGTGCCAGCAGCGGGATCGTCGCGGCCGCGTCGTTAATGACGACCGCGTCGACAGCGGGGTCCTCGACGGTCTGC
Organism: uncultured Planctomycetales bacterium; assembly: GCA_964579435.1. GTDB lineage: Bacteria > Omnitrophota > Gorgyraeia > Gygaellales > Profunditerraquicolaceae > CAZOGI01. The sequence goes on along the minus strand of CAZOGI010000010.1, from coordinate 19,926 downwards.
TCGGGGAAGAGCGTCGGATGTACCCCTCCCCAGACCACCGGCAGCCGCGGGTGAGCGGCCTTGAGCGCCTGGGAGACCCGGTATGCCCAGGGGAGCTGTACGGTCATCACCGAAAATCCGATGCCCATGGTCCGCGCATCGATCAGCTCGTTCAGCTGCCGGATGCTCTCCTCCATCGTTCTGTATTTCCCGTCGAAGACGATGACCCGGAATCCTTTTTGGGAGAGGATGGTTGCCAGGATCATGACCGCGGTGTTCGGGTACATTCCGTAGGAGAGCGGTTTTTGAAAATGGATCGCGGGATTGACCAGGATAAAGGTGTCTTTTTTCATCAGAGGAGTCCGTCTCTTCTGGCCCAGCGGATCGTTTCCGGAATCCCCTCTTCGAGGGGGCAGCGAGCGGTAAAGCCCAGCTCATCTTGTATGCGCCGGGTGCAAAAACGGAAATCCGGGAACGACGGTCTTCCCGTCGCTCTGCGGGCCAGATCGTAGAGACGGCGGATTGCGTATTCGGCTTTGTGCGCACCCTTGAGTGAGTCGAGCGTGTCCGTGCGTAACCCCAGCTCGGGGGCGACGAGGCCGGCCAGCTGTGCGAGATTGAGCTGTTGGGCTCCGGTGAGGAAATACACGCGGTTGGTGAAAGAACGCTGGCGGGTCAGGAGGAACAACGCATCGATCACGTCCTGCGTGTGTATCGGCGACCACATGACCGAATCCTTGGCGCGCCGGTAAAAAACCGTGCGATTCTGGCGCAGCAACGAAGCGACGAAGGCGATAAAAGAGAGTTTCGGTTCCCCGTAGACGTTGCCGAGACGCAGGACCGTGACTTTCGGGCTGTGCGATGCCGCCCGCTCCAGCAGCCAGTTTTCGGTCGCTCTCTTCATTTTTCCGAACGCGCAGAGCCGGTTCTCTTGCGCCGGGGCGTTTTCTTCGAGCGGCTTTTCGTGCGGATAGACCCATCCTGCCGCCAGGATGCTGCTTAAAAAGAGGAATTTCGGGCACCCGATCTGCGCGGCAAACTCATACAGGTCCCGGGTGCCGTCGAAAATGCATGCCTGCAACTGGCGCTGCGGGGCCTTATCGCGCACGCTGGCCATATGGATCAGCGTATCGATTCGTCCGGAAAGGGCTGCGGCATGGGCGAAGAGCGCGCTGCGGCAGGTAAGGTCGGCCTCCAATGGGGTGATGCCTTTCCAGTCGGTCCCGTAACTTCCTGCGGGCTTACGGATGAAGCAAAAGATCTGCCTGCCGGGAAAGTCGGTTTCGATGCGTTTGCGCAACGCTCTCCCCAGCTCGCCGGTTATGCCGGTGACCAGGATACCGCCGGCGGTTACTGCGGGTGCATCCATCTTTTGATCTCCCAGAGCAAGCTCTTTACCAGGGCGCGCAGGCGGTAGCGGCGGGAAAACCGCGCGCGCAGCCGCACATCCTTGCCGCACGGGGCTGAGCCGTGTATCGTTTTGAGCTGTTGAACCGCGTTGAGGAAGGCGTATTCCTCCAGCAGCGACGCGTAAAGGGTCTCGGCGCGCGCCGTATCCCCTGCGTCGCGGTAGAGCCAGTAGAGCATATACGACTCGTCGACGAAATATTCCCGGTTCATGCGCGGGGGAAAGCCATCGAAAAATTCCCGGTCTTCTTCCTGCGGTTTCTGGCGCGCGAAAAAGAGCTGGCGGATCCAGAGGCCGCAGAGGAGCCACTGCTGGTATGCGCAATCGGCGCTGTTCTTTCGCAGGAGGTGGATGTCGTGCCGGGAGGCGTTCATGCGCAAGAGCCGTTCTGCCGCGGAGCGCACGTGCGGCGATTCACCGATGAGAGAATCGTTCTCTTTGAGGAAGTGCAGGGCGTGCCGGGAATAGCCGGCCCAGGCCCAGTACAGGGCAAGGATAAAATGCCGTTTTTTCGCGCTCGAGAGCGTTTTTTCACCCGCGAATCTCTGCAGGATGCGGCTGGCGTTCTGAAGGGCCGCGTCGGGTGGTATCGGGCAGAATCGGCGCAGGAGTGATTCGTAGGGGGCGAAGCCCCGGGCGCCGATCAGGGATACGGCCGCGGGGAAATCTTCGGGTTTGCGGATGACCGCCTGCGGGAGCGATTCGTCAAAAAAGGTCGGCCTGCCCAGAGGCAGCGCCAGGACCGGGATATGCAGATGGAGCGCATCGAGCACCACTTGGGAATTGCCGCGGTTCAGGAGAAGATCGGTTACGGCGAGCACGTCCTGGATCGGGCGGTATTTGTCGATGGTCACGGCACCCGGGGCATGGAGACGAACGAAACCGGCGATGTCGGGGTCCTGCTCTGCGGGATGCGGTTTGACCAAGAGTTGCCATTCGGCAGGCAGCCCCTGAGCGGCAAGGCTCAGGAGTTGCTTGCGGATCGGGAGGGTCTCCCCGCTGGGCGTCTGATAGGCAAGGCTTAAGGTGGCGTAGTGCCTCTTTGGATCGAGGCCGAGGGATTGCGCGCATTCCCCTCGCCGGGGCTTTTCGCCCGGCGCCTGGTTTGCCGGCGCAAAAACGCAGCCGGAGGTCTCGATCATCTCCGGCGGATGGCCGAACGATATGAGTTTCTGCCTTTCGTAATCGGAGGCGGCCAGTAAACAGTCCACCGGCACGAAATATTCGTTGACATAGCCCTGTTCCAGCATCATCTGGTAGACTTCTTCGATTGCCACGACCGGGATAAGCCGTTCGATCGCCGCTTCCAGGAGTGACAGCGGCGCGATACGCGGTTGCGCCGAAAAGACAACGACGACTCCCACTCCCTCGAGGGCGCGCGCCGGAACGCGGTCTCCCCGGAAAAAGAAGCGCTCAAACGGCAGCGCCGGAGCCGCCGCTTGCCACGGTGCCGTGGGCTCAAGGAGTATACGTATCAGCGCCTCCTTGCCCAGTGCCTGCGCAAAGAGAGCGCAGTTGCGGTAGTGGACGATGCTGGTCGGGTAGAACAGGAATATTTTTTTATCCCGCATACGCTCTTTTAGATGACGCTGTCGTAGGTGGTGTTGACGTTGCCGACGCGCGCCTTTTTGATCGTGGTGAAGACGAGCACGTCCTCTCTCTTGCGCAGCTGGTCGCATCCGTCGCAAAACGGGTATGTGCCGAAGTCGCCGCTCTCGTGTGCCCGGCGCAGGGCATCGTATTCCCGTGAAGTCAGCGCATCAAAGAGGGATTGTGTCTTTACGTCCCCCAGGATAATGCTCGAATTATAATCGAAGCAGCAGGGTACGACGAGCCCGTCCCACTGGATCTGGATCGGCCCCCGCTGCGGCCTGCCGCAGGAGACTTTCTTTTGTCCCTTCTGGAACGGCCGGTATCCCCTGCCGTCGCTCCAGTTGTGCGGCCTCCAGATCGAGATGTCGTCGGCCACCCCGAGCCACCGCTTTTTGAAATCCTCTGCCTGGTGCTTGTTCTCCTCCATCAGCAGCAAGTAGACCTCGATGCGCGGGATCCTGCCCCCGGTCTCTTTTTTCTTCTTGATCAGGTATTCGACATTGGCGATGACCGTCTCGTAGCGGAGCCCGCGGTGTATCTTTTCGTAAACTTCTTTGGTGGTCCCGTAGATGCTGAAGCGGATCTTGTCGAGCCAGCGCAGCGCCTCATGCGCCAGCTCGGGAGTGAAAAGAGAGCCGTTGGTGATGGTGTAGACCTCGAGGTTTTTCTCCTTGGCGTAGCGGGCGCGCTCGAAAAAGTGGGGGTCGATGAAGGTTTCCCCGTAATTTTCGAGGCTGACGACCGTGGCTCCCAGGGAGATTGCCTCGTCAAGGACGCGTTTGTAGAGGCCAAGGTCCATGATCCCCTGCGGCCGGGTCATTTTTTCCCGGGGGCACATGATGCAGGAGGCGTTGCATTTGTTGGTGACTTCGAAGCGGATTTCCCGGTTCTGCAGCCGGCAGGCATCAGTCATGGTTCGTTTCCTTTTCGTCGCGCGCGTGCGGTTGCGCGGTTTGGCTCTCGTAGAGCTGTCGGTAGCTTCCCTGGCGTTGCATTAAGTGGCGGTGCGTGCCGGATTCGACGATGCGTCCTGCCTCGAGCACGAATATCGTGTCCGCATTGATGACGGTCGAAAGCCGGTGGGCGATGACGATGACGGTGCGGTCCTTGGAGATATTGTGTATCGCCTTCTGCACGATCGCCTCCGAATGGTAGTCCAGAGAGCTGGTGGCTTCGTCGAGGATGAGTATCGGGGGGCTGCGCAGGAAGGCGCGGGCGATGGCGATGCGCTGGCGCTGCCCGCCCGAGAGCTTCAGCCCCTTATCCCCGACGACGGTTTCGTAGCCCTGGGGGAAATCGCGGATGAATTCGTGCGCGTGGGCGCGCCCAGCGGCATCGACGATGCGTTCCTCGGGCACGCCGGTCAGCCCGAAAAGGATATTGTTGCGGATGGTGTCGTGGAAGATGAACGTCTCCTGGCTTACCATCGCGCAGAGGCGCGTGAGGCTTGCATTGCTCAGGTCACGCAGGGGGATGCCGTCTATGGTTATCTTTCCGCTTTCGGGCTCGAAGAGCCGCAGGAGCAGGTTGACGATTGTGGTCTTGCCTGATCCGGAGCGGCCGACAAAGGCGGTCGTTTTTCCCCTCTCGATGTCGAAGGTGAGCCCCCGGAGGACCTCTTCCTTGCCCTTGTAGCTGAAACGGACGTTCTCAAACGAAATCTTGCGGGTGAAGCGCTCCAGGGGCACTGTTCCGCGCCGGATAAAAACGGTTTTTTCGTTGAGGAGGTCGTAGATGCGCTCGACGTCGGGAAGGGTGCCGACGATCTGCATGTAGAGCCTGCCGTAGGAGACCAGGTACGGGGTAAGTCGGTAGAAGGCGAACACATAGACCCCGACGAGGACAAATTGGTTTTTCAGCAGGGGCGCCGCGGCGCTGGAATGTTTCAGGTACAGCGCCACGCCCAGAAGGGCGGCGATCGGGATAAACTGCATGAGCCTCTCCGGCAGGGCGAGCCAAAGGGCATCCCTGATGACCAGGGCGCGGAAGCGCCTGACCGCCGAGGAGAACCCGTTCCACCAGTGGCCGAAGGAGTCGAAGACCTTGATGTGTTTTATTCCGTCGATAAATTCGCTGGAGACGGCGTTGGCCTGAGCCGAGACGACGGTCCGTTCGGTGCCGATGTGATAGGAGACTTTGCGGGCCAAGAGGTGGGTCAGTTTCCCGAAGAGGAATCCCCCGGCCAGTATCCCCAGGGTCATGCGCGGCGATATCGAAAAGAGCAATGCCCCGATCGCCGCGGTCATAAAGAAGGCGGTGATCAGTTCGGGTATGTGCTGCACGCAGGTCCCCAGCCTCCCCGTCGCCAGGAGCGCGGTGTAGAGCAGGTCGCCGTGTTTGCGGTCGAGGAAGAACTGGTAGTCGCTCTCCATGTATTTGCGGAAGACCTTTTCTTTGGCCGCGCAGACGACCATGCCGATCGAATAGCCGATGAGGACTTGGCGCAGGAAGCCGAAGATCTCCCTGAAGATGAGCGCGGCGACGGCAAAAATGATGACCCGCAGGAACGGGTCCTGCAGCGGGATGAGGTTGATGGCCTTCTGCAGGGTTGAGAATACCGGTTCGGCGGTTTCTGCGGTATCGGAGAAAAAGGAGTTGAACAGCGGCAGAAAGAGCGAAATGTTCATGCTCTCAAAAAGGGCGTAGAAGAGCATGACGGCCAGGAGTCCCGCATACAGGAGCGGGTATTCCTTAAGGAAAAACCATAGCTTTTTGAGCGCTGCGTTTGAGCGGGTTTTCATGAGAGTGCATCCTTCAGGCCTTGCCTGCTTTGGGGAGGATACCGGTAGGGTTCAAAGAGCGCGGCGTCCTTTCCTTTCCCGTCCAGGCGCAGGCCCAGGATCTGCGCGAGTGCCGGCGTCAGGGTCGCTTTGTTTGTGCAATGGTAGACCGCCGCGCGCCCAAGCTTTTCGGCCGGAGCGCTGGTTGCGGGTATATGCTGGTAACGGCCTTCTCCTCCGAAGAGAAGGACCGGGACGCGATTCTGCAGCGCTTCCTCTATGGTCGTCGATGAGAAGCTGACCAGGAGGTCGGCTATCCCGATGACTTCCAGAAACGGAGTTGCCGAATCGACGAGGATGTTATCCGTCTGAGGCAAGAATGCGTTCAGGGTTGCGGCGCTTATCCCGGGGCTGGGGCGGAACTTGATGATCAGCGCCGTGTCAGGGAGCGCACGCACCGCTTCCGCCAGTTGCGCGATGGCGCTGAGGTATTCATCCGGCGTCTCGTAGATCGAAAGACGAAGGCTTTTGATCGCTTTCGGGGTCCCCGCATGGACGATCACGCGCCGATTGCCTCCGGGGCGCTCTGCGCCGAAGAAGCGGCGCACGGTCTCTTCTCTTTTCTTCGGGTCGCTTTCCATTCCCCAGATCAGGGGGCCGGTCTTGATGCGCCGCGCTTTTGTCGGGAAGGCTTTGAAGAAACCTTCGATAACCGGAGTCTGTTGCGCTATGTGGGAATACGGGGCGTTCACCAGCATGCGCGCGTGCTCCCCCCATTCGAACCGCTCGGTTTCGTTTTTGGGCTCGACATGCGAGCCGTGGCTGATGAGCAGGTCCGGGATGCCTCGGGCGCGGCTCAGTTCCGCCAAAGCGACGTCGTCGGCGCGGTTGCCGTTTGAAACGAAAAGCGCAACCCGGCTGCGCCGTACAAAAATATCGAGGCGACGCGACCAGGCCATGAGGCGCAGTATATAGTCGTTGAGCATGCCGGTTATTTTTTCGTCGATAATATCGCCGAAGAAGACCGATCGGTAGGTGAATATCGAAGGATTCTCTTCCATACGCCGGCGCAGCTGTTCGAAAAGCTGCGTTTGCTCCTGCAGATACGATCCGCCGTAGTCCGCGGAAAGAGCGGCAAGGAGCCGGGCTGCGCCCACCGGCGGCAGGGCCGGTCCGCGCAGGATGTCGCAGCGGATGCTTTTGTCTTCTTGTTGTGTGCGGCGCATCAGGCGCTCGAAATTATAGGCGAGGGTCGTAAAGAGCATCGGTCTGCGGCCGGCGGCGGTCCTGGCCAGGAAGAGTTTTTCCCATAGTTCGAAACGCAGATACGCGCCCAAAAAACGCCCCAGGCTCTGCGTGTGCAGGGCGCTCAGTTGTCCGGGCTCGGCCTCGAACCCCTGGAACGGGAGCCGGTTGGTTTCGGCGGCGCGCTGAGCGATCCTGCCCAGGTACCCCTCGGATGCCTCCAGGTAGAGCGAGGCGCGGTTGCGCTGGTTGAACAGCGCCGCCCGGAGGGACGAAGGTTGCGTGCGTTCCACGCAGTTCAGGCAGGTTTCGATCGAGAAGAGACAGCTGTTCACGGCGAAGCGGGCCCAAAAAAGGAAGGCGTTTAGATACGACTCCTTGATGCCGAGTCCGGCGTCGCTGAAAGCGGCATTCTCCTGCAGCCAGCGGGTGATCCGCTGCGCGGCCGGAGCCGCTCTCCCGAGCGCTTCGTTGGAGAAGAACTCGTCGCTGCGCAGACACCGGTATCCTTCGTTCCGCAGTTGCACGAACGCGTCGGGCCAGAAGCTCAAAAAGAGCGTTTGCTCAGCGCCGGGCTTAAAGAGCTTGAGGCAGGTCTTTGCTTCGGCGCTGCCATTAACGAGTACGACTGTTTGGGTGATTTTTTCAGCCATTGTTATTATGCGGCGAAACGTCCGATCAGAAACTCGGCATTCCTGCGGTCTTCTTCGCTGCGCACCTCTAAGCTGGCAAAGGGATCGTTGAGCTCGAATATGCCGATCTTGTTTCCCAGGAGCCTGCCTTCGCGCAGGAATTCGGGGTGGGTCACGCAGCCCAGCCCTTTGAGCTCGATATAGGTCGGTTCCTTGAATTGGCGGGGGGTCATCCCCTCTTCGATCTGTACGATCGCGCCTTCTTTTTCCCTCCATATCCCCTTGTTTTCCCGGCGAGCCGCAATAATGCTGTCCAGGCCCTGTTCGGTGAGGTCGGCGATAAGTTCGTCGATCAGGCCGGCCGGCCGGAAGGGAAAAGTGATCTCCAGGGAGACGATGAGGTCAGGGTAGATCCGGTTCTCCTCCAGTTTCTGCAGCGAGTAAGACAAGACCTGGGTGAGGTCGACGTAATCGCGCGAGAGGGATTCGTCCCGCAAAAACGGCACGCAGGCGCCCATCCGTTCGGCGATCCCGGCCAGCTGCGGGTTGTCGGTTGAGACAACCGTTTTCTTGATGAATTTCGAAGCCAGGGCCTGGCTGAGGGTATAGGACAAGAGCGGTTTCCCGCCGAGGGTTTGGACCGCTCCTTTGACCGGGATAAGCGCAACGATGTTGAGTTTGGCGATATCGATCTTCTTGTACGTATAGTCGCGGTGCAGTGCCTCCATGATCCGCACGACATTGGTGCAGCGCTGCGGGTCGGCGTCCTGGTGGATGCCGTGATAGTGATAGACGCGTGCCTGCGGCTCGTAAACGAGGCAGTACCCTTTCTGCAGGACCTTTTGCGCCCAGACGCGATCCTCGATGTTGGTCACCTGTTCGTCGAAAGGCGTCTCTTCCCAGATGCGGCGTCTGATCATGCTGTTGGCGTTATGGAAGAAGCTGTCTTTGGTCTGGACCTTACGGTCAAGGCCGAAGATGAGCGCCAGGTCCCGCTTATCGAGGTTCGAGGTAAAGCTCATCGGTTCCTGTCTTCCGTAGACGCCGGCGACCTTCTCGTCATTGAAATTCTTCAGCAGTTCCGAGAGCCAACGGGTATTCACGGGGATGCAGTGTCCGGAAAGGCAGACTATAGAGGAGCCTTTCGCCTCGCGGATCCCCATGTTCAGGGCTTTGCCGGGAAGATAATCCCGGCAGGTCAGGATCTTGGCGACGGGGAACTGTTTGGCTTTTTCGAGGGTTTTGTCGGCGCTTTCGTTATCGACGATGATAACCTCTTTGTTCGGGTACTCCTGGGCGAAAACTTCCCGCAGGCACTGGCCTATCCATCGCTCCTCGTTGCGGGTACGAATGATTATCGAGATTAGCTCGTTCACGTTCGTCTCTCCTCTCGCGCCAACGGGTCATAGCGCAGTTTTTTTGAGCCCAGCCGCAGGAAGGCTTCGGCCATGAAAAGATCTTCCTCCCGTTTGATAATGATGCTACTGGCTTTGCTGACCGGAAAGAACCCGGTTTTTCCGCAGAAGATGGCGTGACCCGATTTTTCGAATGAGCGTATAAAGGTATCGCTCCTCCAGGCCATCAGGGAATAGACGAACGGCTGTACGGGCACCAGGTCCTGGGTCCGCGCGAATCTATCGTTCGGATTATAATTGACCGGTTTGCCGTTAAAAATGCAGTGGACCTGCTCGTTCTTGACCGTGATCATCGAGTCCAGGCGCTCCTCTCTGAAAAAATCCATTGCCTGGCGGATCTCTGCGGCGCTCTGTAGCGGAGAGGTCGGGTTGACCCATGCGACGATGTCGCAGGGGTTATGCGTGAGGAAGTCGTAAACCACCGAGTCCGACCGGGCGCTGGAGCTTGCCCATTGCGCCGCCCGGTGATAGAAGTGCGCGCCGTAGCGCCTGGCCAGGAGCGCGAAAGCGGAATGCTCCGAGTTGACGATTATGCGCTCGAAGATTCGCGCTTCCTGTGCCGCCCGGATCGCGTAGGAGATGAGCGGTTTTCCGGCAAGCAGCGCCAGGTTCTTTTGTTTCAGGCGCGTGCTGCCCATGCGGGCGGGTATCATCGCAAACACCGTTTCTTTTTTCTTCATCGGTCTCCCCTATTTTTCGAGCCGCTCATAGTGCGCGCGCAGATACTCAGTCTGCAGCCGGCGCATCAATCTCATGCGGAGGCTGCCGCGGTCGCTCTCCCGCATCAGGTCTTTGAGGCAGAGCCGCTCGATTCCCGCGGCGCGGGCAAGGAGGCAAAGTAGGGCCGCGTATGCACCCGGCGAACCCCGGTCACGGTGCCGCTCTGCAACAGCTGCCGGGGCGATGAGCCGGATGAATTCGTCCGCATACCGGGCGCCGAATCCGCACTGCCTGAATACGCGCAGGATGCTGGCGCAATCGAAATAAAAGTTGTGCTCGACGTCGAAATAGCGCAGCGGCTTGCCCAGTCCCTGCCCGCGCATGCCCGGCGTTTCGACGAAGAGGAATCCGTCTTCGGCCAGCTGCGCCCTTACCCAGCGCAGGAAAGTCGGGATATCGCGCAGGTGTTCGATGAGGTGCGAGGCGACGATCAGCTTCGGTTTGGCGTACGAAAAATCGAGCCGCAGGAAATCGCCGGTCACCAGATCAAGCCCTTGCGCGCATCCGAAACGGACCGCTTCAGCGTCGAATTCGATGCCTTTGACTTCGAACCCGTTCTCTTTCCAGGGGACCAGGTTCGCCCCGTCGCCGCAGCCTATTTCGATAACCGATGAGCCGGGGGCAAGCTCGGGAATGAGTTTTCGCAGAAAGCGGTAGCGCGGGAAAGCGAATTCCTTCACCCTTTTGCCGAAGAGTTCCTGCCTGGCCGTTGGCGAGAGGTCTTTGCCGCGCAGCGCGTAGGAGAACTGAGCATAATGGCGCTGGGTTGCTTCCTCGGTAAGGACGTCCGCTTTAAAGCAGCCGCCGCAGGAGTCGCAGAGGGCGATCTGGGCCGGGAGACCCCGGGCATCGACCTGAGAAACGACGGTGTATGCTGCCGCGTTACAGTAGGGGCAGTTTGTCCGCAGCTCTACGCAATCCTGCCGGTGAAGCGTCTCAAGGAAGGACCGACGCGCGTCTTTCTGGGTATCCGAAAGCGGATACGGCAGATAATCAACGGCAAAACGGTAGTGCGGGCCTAAAAGGTCGGTGTGTATCATTTCACTATGGACGGGGCGCTGGTTTCGCGCAACTTTTGGTTTATCCGCTCCAAAGAGAGCTCCCGGTTTATGGACCCGCTGTCGAGTCCGGCGAAAAGCTTGTTTATGCTTAAGTTCGATCTTTTGCCGTAGCCGCTCTTACGGGGCGTTGCGATTTCGGCAGCCTGTTTCCCCGCGCCTGTCAGTTTTGCCCTCAGGACTGTTCCGAGGTCGTTTTTGCGCAAGTGCAAAAGCAGGGTGTGCGCCAGTCGCATGATGCGCGCCAGGAAACCGAAACGGTAACGGCGTAAAAAGAAGCGGTTATCGATTTCGTCTTTTACCAGGTCTGCCCATCCTGCCAGCACTTCATCCGATTCATCCGTCATGTTGACGTGGGGCAGGCCGGCGTTGCCGACCGGGCCGTGGAGCGAAGTCAGGTATTCATCTTCATCCCCGATGATGCCGGTGAGGCGGCAGAATTCGTAGAGCTGCGATCCGGGTATGGGCAGGGCATAGGACCACTGGTATTGTTTGTAGCCCAGATCGAGAGATTTGAGGAACTCGATCGATTCGCGGACCGTCTCCTGTGTCTCCCCCGGCATGCCCAGCACCAGGGTCGGGGAGGTATAGATATCCGCCTCCGCGGTCCAGCGTGCGACTTGGCGGTTCTGTTCGACGCTCACCCGTTTGTCGATGATATTGAGCATCCGCTGCGATCCGGATTCAAAGCCGTATTCGATCATCCAGCAGCCGATATCCCGGTAGGCTTTCAGCACCTCCCGGTCGACGGTGTCGACGCGCATGCCCAGGATCCTGAAGAGGAAAGAATGTTTGCGGCGTTTGTACTCCTCAATGAACTGCCAGTTCCGCTCTTTATTGGCGGCAAAGCATTCGTCTCCCAGGGTAAAAAAACCGGCGCCGAATCGTTCGCTGCAGTGTTCGATGAAGTCGAAGACGTAGCGCATCGAGTTGAAGCGGATCCCCCGGTAGGCGCGGAAACAGAAGGTGCAGGCGCCGAAACAGCCGCGGCTGGTCGGGATGGTCATCATCCGCGGTCGGCTGCGCAGAGCAAAGAGGCGCTTGTCCCTGAAGGAGCGGCGGAAGCGACGCATGAACTCGATCCCGTCGGGCATATAGCGGCCGATATCGATAAGGTCGAATGCCGGCAGCGGCAGGCTGTCCAGCTGCATGATGAGAGGCCGTTTTCCCGTCGATCGGGTGCGGGTCCCGTCCCGGAAGGTGATCCCCGCGACGTTCTCAAGCGTCCCTCCGTTTTTGAGCCGCTGCATCAGCTCGACTATCGTCTCGTCCCCTTCGCTGTGCACGATTATGTCTATCGGCATATTCGCCATGACCGGTTCGGTGGCGCTGGCGAGTCCGCCCCCGAGTATCAACGGCGTCTGGGGGAACGTCTCTTTGATCCGGCGGCTGAGCGTTTTGAAATACCGGTACGAGGGCGCGACGATACCGCTGAGGCCGATCGCACGCGGGTTATCCTGGCGCAGCCGCTCGATCAGCGTCCCGTCGTCCATCCGATCGGTGTCGACGTTGATGATCGAGGGGGTCATGCCACGGCTGCGCAGGGCGCTGGCAATAGAGAGCGCTCCGTAGGGCGGGTAGACCGTGTTATTGAAGCCGGCAGGCGGTACAATGATCGTCAGGTCAGTCATTGTCTCTTAGAAGGGGCATGGGATGCCCAGCTGCTCTCCTGTTTTCTTGAATGCTTCGTATTCAGCGGCGTTGAGGGGGATTCCTTCGGCCCGGCGCCGTTTTTCCGAAATTTTCTCCGGATCTCCGGCGACCTGCACCGGCCTCATCGGATCGGCAGGCGGCTGGGAGCGCAGCTCCTGCAGCAGGACCGCCATGCGCTTTTTGAAAATCTCAACCGGCTGGAAACAGTCGATGCGCAGCGCCGAGATAAAATGACCGAGAAACCGTTTCTGGCTCAGGGGTGCGTCGAACATCTTGACCAGGTGCGCGCCGTAAGGCATGCCGGTGAGCATGCTGCAGAGGATTTCAACCATCAAACTCAAGCCGAAACCCTTGTAGGTGCCGATCGGCAGCAGCATCGCGATCCGGTGCGGGTCGTCGGTTTCCGTCCCTCCGGCGTCCGCCCCTACTCCTTCGGGCGCTTTTTTGCCATCCTGGCGCAGTATCTTGATCCGGTTGAAATTGGTGACGGTGGTGGCCATGTCGAGGCAAAAAGGCCCTTCTCCGTCGCAGGGCGCGGCAAAACTGATCGGATTCGTTCCCAGAAAAGCTGTTTTGCCCGCATGCGTGCGCATCAGCGAATCGGCATGGGTGAAGCAGAATCCGATCATCTCCTGCTGTGCAATTCCCAGGGAGTAATATGCCGCGGCGCCGAAGTGGGTGGAATTGGCGATCGCGACGCTGCCGGAACCAGATTCCCGGGCAAGCGTCAGGGCGTGTTTGACCGCCTCCATACCCGCCGCATGGCCGAAGGTGTGGTCAGCGTCGAGTATCCCGGTCGATGCCGAGGTCCGTTTGAAGGAATAACGCGGGTCCGGATTGATCCTGCCCTCTTTGACGCAGTGCAGGTAATGCGGCAGGAGCCTTACGCCGTGAGAATCGACTCCGCGCAGGGATGTTTGGATCAGTCCTTCGACGACGGATGCCAAAACGTCGGCGCGCACCCCTGTTTTGGAGAGAAGCGCCGTCATGTGTGAGGCGAGTGTATCATGCGGGACGAACAGGGATTTTTTCATGGGTTTTTGGGTATGTTGATCCAGGCGCCGCCGCGGCGCAGGCTCGTATTGACCGCTTCAATGATCGCGGTTGACACGAGCGACTGTGTGAAGGTCGGGCGTGTGCGTTCCAGTGCGTCAAGCGCGGTCGAGCCTTCCGCGAGAGCGCAAGAATCGTTGAGGAACTGTTTGACGCTTTCGATGCCGTAGCCGCGGAAGGCCGTTCCCTCGTCGGTATCGTAACGCGCACAGAAATAAGGATTGGGTTCTTCCACTCCCCCCCCGTCCGTGACGAGGGTGATCCCGCGGCGTTTCTGGTCGGATTCGAACCGCCCTTTCGTGCCGACGACTTTTATCGATTGCTCCGAGACAGCGCTGCTGTTCTCCGGGTCGATCCAGTTGACGGCGATCGAGGAGACAAACCGTTTGCCGGATACGCTGCGCCACTCCACCAGCGCCTGGACGGAGTCATAGGTGTCGATCCCCTGTCTATAGAGGTATCCTTTCTGGCCGGTTGCGATCGCGCGCAGTGGCGTCGCTGCGCTCGCCCAATAGATTATATCAACGTAGTGCACTCCCAGATACTGGAATATGTTGGTTTCGGCAGCCCATTTCCTGAAATAAACCGAGGGGATGCTTTTCTTCTGGCTGTATTCGACCAGGAAGTAGAGCGGCTCCCCGATCCGGCCGGTTTGGATCGTTTCTTTGAGCTTCAGATTAGCCCAGTCCAGGCGCTTATGGAATTCGACGCAGCCGTAGGTGCGGGCAGCTTCCTGCAGTTTAAGCAGTGCCTGCGCTTCTTTGACGGTGGGCACCAGCGGTTTGACCACGAGTGCCGGGATGCGGTTTTTCAGGCAAAAGGACGCGACAGCGGCATGTTCCCGGTCGGGCACGGCGATGATCGCGCACGAGGGGTGCCGCAGGCGGGTGAGGGCGTCCCGGTAGGTCTGGGGGGCATGCAGGTATTCGATTGCCACCGTACTGCCGAGCAGTCTTTTGAGCGCTGCGGCCTTGGCGCGGCAGGCGCGGATGCCGTTTCTGCTGTTGCCTGCGATGACGACCTGCTTCAGGGGGCGCGTCTTTGCCCATTCCAGTATCCCCGGCAAGACCGTGCCGAAGGAGGTCGTTCCCCTGCCGCAGACGTACATCCCTGCGCCGACAATCAGGACTGACAGTGGAGTGGTCATTGCGGTTCTCCTTTGAGGGGGTTTTTGAATGCACCCATGATATCGGTTGCCATTTGGCGCGCGATAATTTCGTTGCCGCGGTCGTTGTAGTGGGTCCCGTCGACGTAAAGCTCCTGCGGTGTTTCCTCGAAAAGCCCGGTGTAATCCGCCACAAAGACGTCCGGTGCGAACGAGTATTTTCCCTTGAGGGAGCTGAATGCCTGTGAGAAACGCTCAAACGCCGTCCGTAGGGGGAATTCGTCGAGACGGGGGTAATAGCGGGCCTCGCGAGGGTGCAGCTGTTTTTTGCCGGTTCCGATATGGGGCTGAAGAAAGCAGGCGACTAACATCCCGTGCGAGCGGCAATATTCGATGATCTTTGAAATGGTTTTCGGGTAAAAAGAGAAGACGCGCTCCTGGTCTGGCGGGTCTGCTGCGAATTTTTGCGCTGTTCCGTTTTTAGCGCGGCGTTTCGCGCGCATACTGTTGAGCTTTGCAAACCCGTTGGTGACCAGCACGAGAAACGTCGAATAGTCGGCGATCCTGCGAGAATAGGCTCGCGACTGGTCGATGAGGAATCGCACCGATCCCCCGAGCGTGAGGAAATTGTAGTGGGCCAGATAATCCCCGGGGCCGTAGGAATGGTAGGTCGGCTCTCCTGAACCGTTCAAGAACTCTGCGGTTGAGTCCGCATCGTTGGCACCGTCAAAAACGATCACCATGTCCGGTTCAAGGGCCGCGATTTTGGTAATCAGGTAGAGGTGTTCCTGGGTCGAACGGAACCCTCCGACTCCGGCGTTGATGACTTTCAGGCGCGGGTCAGCCCCGGCATTCTCAAGGAACCGTTTTAGGTTCGCAGGAATGGTGTGGGCCATGTCCGAGGCTCCGACTCCCATGAGCGTGGAGCCGCCAAGGACGAAGATGCGGAATTCCCCCTTCTCCTTCGGGCCGAGCCTGGCTTGCGGGTCGGTGTTCATGAAACCGTCCTGATCGTGGGCATAGCGGGTGCGGTAGTTGCTGATGCGCCCTTCATACCTGATCCCCGGTCTTGGCGTCTGCCCGCAGAATCGGTCAAAGACGAAGACGGCGTTGGAATTGATCCAGCCGTTGGGCCGGTTGTAGCGGCTTAAGAAAAAAAGGCGGTCGATGACCGGATGTACTTTGTAGACCATGTTCTCAAGGAGGAATTGGGCATAGCCCTGAGGTGCGTGCGCGCCATAGAGACGCAAGAAAATCAGGCTTCCCGCTTCAAGCAGGATCCATCCGCAGAGGATGATCAGGGGTATCCGCCGCCAGCGCATTCTCGGTGTCCTGGCTTTAGACATGGGGCGTTCCTTCATGATGCGCAGACTGCGTTTCGGCGATCGCAGGGGCTTCATCGACAGCTATAAGGTTTATTTTATAGACATTCGGCCGGTGAGAAGCGCTTTGCACGTTTTTGGTCGGATGGATGAAGCGGAATATGCGTTGCACCAGTATCGTATATCCGGCTTCTTTAAGGAGGAGCGGATAGTTATGCACCCACATTTGGGGAGTGATGCGGCGCGACTGCGTATCATGGTCGAAACGGTACAGACGGAAAGACTCCAGGTCCGGGAAAAAGTTTTCGGAAAGGATGATGTAACGGCATTGGGCATTTTTTGCCGCAGCCAGGTAGTTGATGAGCTCTCCCCTGTAGAAAAAGGTCGCCGTGTTGCACAACAGGAGCGCGGCAGCGCCGGCGTTTTCCTTGAGTTGGCGAATATCCGGCAGTTCGGCGGCCCTGAGGATATCGAGCGGGTAGCCGTAGATAAATCGCAGTTTCGCTGAGCCGAATTGCCGTTGGGCGAAATCGATAACCTCGCGGTTTATGTCCAGTCCGACGATGTTCAGCCCCGGTTGCCGCTGGGAGAGGCTGTGTTCGGCATATCCGGCGGAGCACCCGATCGAAAAGGCGTGCGTGATATGCGCGTTCGGTCTTGTCCGGATCAATTCGTCGAAAAGCTCGTAGAGAAAGTGCGCTCCCGTTTTCCACTTGCCCTCGCCGCTTTCTGCCATGAAGGTGCCGTAGGGCATGCCTTTTTTCGTTTCGTAGAGCTTCAAGACCTGCGGGTTGATCGATCCCAGGTCCTGTTCGCTGTTCTGGCGTTTCAGCGCCTCGGCGCGCTCGCGCAGCTGCGCAGGCAGGAAATAGACCGAACGGACCAGGTAATGATACGAGATGAACCTTTTCAGCTTCTCCAGGGGATTCAGATTTTCCGTGCGAGCCAGCGACAGCCAAGCCAGACGCACGTTGCGCGTGGTCGTGACGCGGGCGATCAGGGCGAAGAGGTTGTAGGCTATGAAGAGCAGTGTGTAGCGCATGGATCTTTCTCGTGGTTGTCAAACGGCATGCCGCTGCGTTCAAAGATCAGGCGGTCTCCCCATCTCTGGGCGTATGCGGCATCGGCTTTGCGCAACGCCTCCGGTGGAGACATGCCGGCGTCGAATTCCGTAATGATGCTGCTTATGTAGAAGCGGATGCGTTGCGCGGCCAGGCCGTCGCGGAAGGGGTCGATCGTATCGAGGTGGTTTGACCAGTCGCCCAGTTTTCGGTGTCCGGCCGGGTCGCTTTTGTATTCTTTAAGCGCCTCCAGCAGCTGCGGCAGGCGATCGAAGATAAGGGTTTGGTAGCCGAGGCGGTAGTAGGGATGGTCGCGGTGGCCGGCGAGGTCGCAGTGGATGCCGCGCGTGCCGGTCAGGACCGCTTCGGTCACCGCCGATGAAATGCCGATGCCGATGGCCATGTCGGCGCCGTGAGAAGCGTCCGAAGGGAAGCGGCCCAGGGCATCCCTGAGCCGGATAAAGCGGCCGGTGGCGGCAGCGCGCTCAAAGAGCGCGTCGTTGCGCGCCAGATCCTCGAAGAAAACCGGTTTTTTTTCTTTGGTCACGACGATGAGCGCTGTATCTTCGAGAAGCCATTCCAGGAACGCATGGTAAAAACCGCGGATCGTATCGGCCGAATAATAAAAATCCTTGCCGTAGACGTTATCGAACAGGGCGATCACGAATGCCTTGTCTCTGTGCCGTGGTTGGAGGCCATGGGCAGGATGTTGCGGTTTTTGAAAAACGCGATCAAACGGATAACCGCTGATTATCTGGCGCGCGAGAGCGGCGCTGGTCCCCTGATGTAAAAGGGATTCCTGTCCCCAGATGAAGAACAGATGATTGGCGTTGTAGTAGAGAAAAGGCATGAATCGCTCCAGCGTGACCGCCGAGCGCTGGACGCCTATTCTCAGGCCGCCGATCCGGTCCAAAGCCATGCTTTGCGCCAGCGCCTCCGCGGTCTGTGCGCCGATATCGACGACCATCCGGATAGCGAAGAGCCGGTACAAGTTTTCCCAGAAGTGGATCGCCTTGCGCAGGTAAAGACTTTTCTTGAGCAGCCAATTGGAAAGCGGCGTATGCGCAGGCGGCCGGGCGGTTTGAGAAAACCGGTATGCGGGCATGCGAATGCGTCGAGCTGTACGGGCCGTCTGCGGTTCGATCGCCGGTGGGGCAAGGCAAACCCAGGTGGCGCCTCCCTGCACGATCTTCTCGCAGTCGCTGCGCGGGATCGGGAGGCAGGAGCGTTTGTTGCTGTCGAGATAAAAGATGACTCGCTGACCCGCCGGTTCTGTAACGGTGTGCCAGAAGATATCGCTGCGGCCGTCTTGGTCAAGGCCTTCGGCGTAATGGACCGCCAGTCGCGGTTCGGCGCCGGGGCGCGGCGTTTCCGGCACCAACAGGGTGCGCGGGATACGGTGTTCGTACGTCTTGCCGTCTTGCATGAACGGCGCGGGGATCCTGCAGAAGAGCAGTTCCACCTCCCCCATCTGCAGCCACTCCTGTTTGACCTGCGCGCGCAGAATGCTGCGGCGGCAGAGAAAGGTGTGAGCGGCCTGCGGCTCCTGCGTTGTGTGCCAAAGAACGATCATGAGCATGCGCACGAACGGCCCGATTTCCTCGGCGATTTTCTTTTCGAAATATATCTTCGTTTTTTCGCCGGGGAGCTCCCCGATAGCCGCGGCGTATTCCGGGGTGGCGCCGATATGCTCCCGGATTTTCTGGGCGGTCAGAGGCAGGATATATTGCAGGCGCATGCCGAGGTTCCCGGATCCGCAGGACATATCTCCCATCGAATATGAAGCGATCCCGATGCGGGTTTGCAGTCCCCAGCAGCGCGCGCATATCTTCAAGGCACCCAGGGCAACGACGTCCTGCGTGAAGCAGCGTACCTGGTCCGGGCGCATCGAGATGAGGAAACGCATGGCGGCTGCCAGCGACCAGAGGTCCAGGCGTTCGATCCAGAGTGTGGGGGTTCGTTTCCGTATTTCAGCCATGTGAGGAGAGGCCGGTAAGTTCGGCCACCAGTTTTTGTATGCGTTGACGGGGATCGCTCGCATAAAGTCGTTTTGTCGTTTTGTGGTAATCCTGCCTTGCCTGCGGTTCTTCAAGCAGGCGTCTGAGGAGCCGGGCGCACTCCTGAGCCGATTCGCCGCTGTACCCGATCCCCTCGTCAACCAGCGGCAGCCGGTAATAGCCGAATTGTCCCAGCAGGTGTTTTTTGAGCGGCGAACCGCAGAGGAGCAAAAGCGTGGCGCCGATAGGCCGCGGCGCGAAACAGCTCAGGAACGCATGGTCGAGGGCAACGGTTGAGTAGCAGGTTGAGACGATATCGCATGCGCAGAGCACCTGTTCAACGGGTGCAGCGTCGGTGGCGTCGATATACGGTATCGCGCGGGCGCGCAGGTGACGGAAATACGGTTCGTAAAGGGCCCGATAAGCCGGATGCGGCCGGACCAGGAGCCGTATCCCTCTTTGCGATTTTTTGCGGTATGCTTCGATTGCCTCAACCAGCGCGGCGAAGTTAAGCCAATGGCCGGGTACTGCCGGGTACTGGCCGAAGTAGCCGATGAGTTTCTCGCCTGTGCGCAGCCTTAGTCTGGTGCGCATCCGGTTTCGCCATTGCAGAATCGGCGCGCTGCGGTAAGCGAAATGTTTCGGCGATCCGACGATACGCAGCGGCGCGCGCGCCTTTCGGGCAAAGCGCGCCGTCGCCTCGTCGATGCCGAGGTAGAGGTCAGGGTAGCCGTCTTCCAGATGATTGAAGGTTCCCCAGGTATCCAGGAACTGGAATGAAGGCAGGGCCCGCCGTCGGGCCGCAGCCCAATAGAGGCAGGCTTCGTCGATCCCGAGCCCGACGCTCGAGAGCCCGCAGAAGAGGGCATCCGGCCGCACGGCATCGATGAGCCTGCCTGCGGCTGCCTTCAGTGACCGCAGGGCAGTGCGGGAAGCCGAAGATGGCAGCGAGGCCGAACCGTTTA
>CAZOGI010000009.1:79381-93128 GCA_964579435.1 uncultured Planctomycetales bacterium | reverse complement strand
ACATCATCGGCACCCTGACCCTCAAATCCGCCAACAGCGAGCGGGGCAAGATCAACGAGGAGCTGCACAAGACCCTGATGAGCGAGACCGCCAGCTGGGGCATCGAGATCGTGCGCACTGAACTTAAGGAGATCGATCCGCCCAAGGATGTCCAGGAGACGATGAACAAGGTCGTCAAGGCCGAGAACGAGAAGATTTCGGCGATCGACTTCGCCACGGCCAAAGAGACCGAGGCCGACGGCCTCAAGCGCGCCGAGATCAAGAAGGCCGAAGGGATCAAGCAGGCGCGGATCCTGCAGGCGGAAGGCGAGGCCGAGGCGATCAAGCTGGTCAATGAGTCGGCGGAGCGTTACTTCGTCGGCAATGCCCAGGTTTTGCGCAGGCTGGAGGCGGTGGAGAAGGCGCTTGAATCCAACGCCAAGATCGTCGTGCCTGCGGGGTCGGACCTGACCAATATCGTAAGCGATCTGGCGGGGATCGTGCCGCTGGGTCGGGGGAAAGAATAGAACAAGACACAAAGATCGCTAGAGACATATTTATGAAGATACTCGTTATCGGCTCCGGAGGCAGGGAACACGCGCTGGTCTGGAAGATCGCCCAGTCCCGGCTCGCCGATAAGATCTTCTGCGCCCCCGGCAACGGCGGCACCGGCCGGCAGGCGGAGAATATCGATATCAAGGCCGAGGACATTGCGGCCCTGCTCGCTTTTGCGCGGAAAGAGAAGATCGCTTTGACCGTCGTCGGGCCTGAGGCGCCGCTTGCCTGCGGCATCGTCGATGAATTCGCCCGGCAGAAGCTGCGTATCTTCGGCCCGAACAGAAAAGCGGCTCAGCTTGAGGCAAGCAAGGTCTTTGCCAAAGAGCTGATGGCAAAGTATAAAGTGCCGACCGCGCCTTTTGGCGTTTTTTCGCAGATGACGGCGGCGAAGGCGTATATCGCAAAGATCGGCGCGCCATGCGTCATCAAAGCCGACGGCCTTGCCGCAGGAAAGGGCGTGGTCGTTGCCGGGACCGAAGAGGAAGCGCTGCAGGCCGCCGAGGCGATGCTCTGCAAGAACGCCTTCGGCGAGGCGGGCCGCCGGATTATCGTCGAAGAATGCCTCAGCGGTCAGGAGGCCTCGATCCTGGTGCTGACCGATTCCAAGGCCGTGATCCCCCTGGCGTCGAGCCAGGACCACAAGCGCGTCTTTGACCATGATCAGGGGCCCAATACCGGCGGGATGGGGGCGTACTCTCCGGCGCCGGTGGTGACCCCGGATCTTTTCCAGAAAGTGATCAACTCGATCGTCTATCCGACGCTCGATGGCCTGGCGCGGGAGGGGATCGAGTTCCGCGGCGTCCTCTATGCCGGGGTGATGCTGACCGAGCGCGGGCCCTTCACCCTCGAATTCAACGCCCGGTTCGGCGATCCCGAAACCGAGGCGATCCTGCCGCGCCTGTCCTCGGATCTGGTCGAGGTGATGGCCGCGGCGGCCGACGGGACGTTAAGCAGGGTCGAGCGCTCCGGCGGCTTGCGTTGGGACAGGCGCTCCTGTGTGTGCGTGGTGTGCTCGTCGGGCGGTTATCCGGGGTCGTACGAGAACGGAAAAGCCATAAGCGGGCTCCCGGAAGCCGAAGCGGTGCCGGGGGTGGTGGTTTTTCATGCCGGGACCAAACGCGCTGCCGACGGTACCTGCCTGAGCGCAGGCGGCCGCGTCCTCGGGGTCACCGGGTTGGGTGACGATCTTGCCGCGGCGATCAAGACAACCTATAGTGCAGTCGAGCGGATACGGTTCGAAGGGATGCATGTTCGCCGCGATATCGGGGCCAAGGGCGTTGCGATCGAAGGGAAACAATAGACACAAGACACCAGGCACAGGACACCGGTGAATTCATTCGGCGGCGATGCGGGAAAAAATGAGAGTCGCACGGGCAGGTTCCTTGAACGCGAGGGAAAGGGCGGGGGCATGGAAAAAAAAGTGCGCATACTGATGGGGAGTTCTTCGGACCTGGAGACGGTGAAGCCTGCTGCGGATATCCTCAAAGAGTTCGGCGTCGGGTATGAGATAAAAGTGCTCTCCGCGCACCGCACGCCCAAAGAGTTGGCGGCATACGTGGAAAGGGCGCACAAGGAAGGCGCGCGCGTTTTTATCGCCGCCGCGGGCGGTTCTGCGGCTCTGGCCGGGGTCGTCGCCAGTCACACGACCCTGCCGGTCATCGGCATCCCGATCGAGACCCCCAGCCTCAAGGGAATGGATTCGCTGCTTTCGACCGTTCAGATGCCGGCGGGTATACCGGTTGCCTGTATGGCGATCGGCTCCGGCGGCGCGCGAAACGCCGCGCTCTTCGCCCTGGCGATACTGGCGCTGGCGGAAGCGCGCCTCGCCCGGCAACTGCAGCAGTATCGCCGGCAGATGCGCCAGAAGATCCTGGCAACGACGCTGCGCAGTTAGGGGGGCTTTTGTAGGCTATGGCGATCAAACGGCTTTACCTCGACGGACTGAATCCGGAAGCGAGCGCCCTCAAGCGCGCCTCCAAGATCATTGCCGACGGCGGGCTGGTGATCATCCCGACTGAGACCGTGTACGGGATCGCGGCGAACATGCAGGATTACGACGCGATGCGCCGCCTGACGGTGCTCAAGCGCCGGCCGGAGAACAAGCCGTTTACCCTGCACCTTGACCGGGTCGAGCGGCTGGATGATTTCGCTTCGGACATTTCCCCTGCCGCGCATAAGCTGATCTTCCGGTTCTGGCCGGGGCCGCTGACCCTGATCCTTCCCGACAAAAACGGTTCTACCATCGGCATCCGGATTCCGGACAACGAGGTCGCCCAGCGTGTTATCGCCGGGGCCCGCGTGCCGGTGGTTTGTCCTTCGGCGAACCGGGCGGGGAAAAATCCGCCGGTCGATTGCGAAGAGGTGTTCGCCGACCTCTACGATTCCATCGACCTGGCGATCGATACCGGACCGACCCGCCTGGGAAAAGAATCGACGGTCGTCGATTGCACGCAGCAGCAGCCTCAGGTGTTGCGCGAGGGGGCGCTCTCCCGCGAGCAGATCGAGGCGGCCTTGCAGAAGAAGATCGTGCTTTTCGTCTGTACCGGAAATTCCTGCCGTTCGGTCATGGCCCAGGCGCTCCTGCGCAAGCGGCTCCAGGAAAAAGGAAGGACCGATGTCGAGGTCCATTCGGCGGGGCTGATGATGATGATGGGTATGGGGGCCAGCCAGGCGACCCGCGAGGTCCTGAAGCAGGAGGGGATCGATGTTTCCGAACACCGCTCGCAGCGCGTCACCAGATCCCTTCTTTCCCGCGCGGACGTGGTACTGGTTATGGAGAAGATGCACGAGGAGCGCCTCCTGGAGATCTATCCGGGGGCGAAAAAGAGGGTGTTTTTGCTCAAGGAATTTGCTAAAATAAACGATGCAAATCTCGACATCGAAGACCCGATCGGCAAAACCACGGAGTTTTACGCCAAAACATGCCGGCTTATTAAGGAGGCGGTAGATTTGGTGGCGGAGCTGATCTAAGGCAGAGAGCCGTATCCGATGATGAAATACCTTAAAGAGATCGATCCTGAAATATACGCGGCGGTCAAAGCGGAGATCCAGCGGCAGGAAGACAACATCGAGCTGATCGCCTCCGAGAACTTCGCTTCCCTGGCGGTCCTTGAAGCGCAGGGTTCGGTCCTTACCAACAAGTACGCCGAAGGATATCCCGCGCAGCGCTGGTACGGCGGCTGCGCCAACGTCGATGTCGCCGAGTCGCTGGCGATCGAACGCGCCAAACGGCTTTTCGGCGCCGAGCACGCCAATGTCCAGCCCCATTCGGGCACCCAGGCGAACATGGCGGTCTATTTCGCTGCCCTGAACCCCGGGGATACGGTCCTGGCCCTGGACCTGGCCTGCGGGGGGCACCTCTCGCACGGCCTCGCCCACAATTTTTCGGGGATGTTCTACAAGATAGTGACCTACGGGCTCGACCGAAAGACCGAGATGCTCGATTACGCGATGATCGAGTCCCTTGCCAAAGAGCATAAGCCCAAGATGATCCTTGCCGGCGCCTCCGCCTATCCGCGGGTCATGGATTTCGCGCGTTTCCGGCGTATAGCCGATGCCGTGGGGGCGTACCTGTTCGTCGATATGGCGCATATCGCCGGCCTCGTCGCCGCCGGGATACACCCTTCGCCGGTGCCGCTGGCCGATTTCGTGACCTCCACGACCCACAAAACCCTGCGCGGCCCGCGCGGAGGCTTCATTCTCTGCAAAAAATCGTTTGCCAAAAAGATCGATTCCCGTATCTTCCCGGGCATACAGGGAGGGCCGCTCATGCACGTGATCGCCGCCAAGGCTGTCGCGTTCAAAGAGGCCATGACCCCGCGTTTCAAGGTGTACCAGCAGCAGATCGTGCGTAACGCGGCGGAGCTGGCCGCGGCGCTCGCCGAAAAAGGTTTCCGTATCGTCTCCGGCGGGACCGACACGCACCTGCTCCTGGCGGATCTGACTCCCAAAGGGTTCACCGGCAAAGACGCTTCCGCCCTCCTGGAGGAGGTCAATATCACCGTCAACAAGAATCTTATCCCGTTCGATCCCCTGAGCCCGGGGGTGACCAGCGGGATCCGCCTGGGTACCCCCGCGGTCACCACCCGCGGCATGAAACAGAGGCAGATGCGCCAGATCGCCGGTTTCATCGACGAGATGCTGCGCGGCGGCCAGCAGCCTGAGGCGCGCGCCGGGGTCAAGAAGGGGGTCCAACGGCTGACCCGGGAATTCCCGCTTTACCCGCAATTACGCAGGGCCTGAAACGCTATGCAGAAAAAAACGGTACACCGGCCTTCCTGGGACGAATATTTTTCGGAGATGGCCCTCCTGGTCGCGCGCCGCTCCACCTGCCTGCGCCGCCAGGTCGGCGCCGTCCTCGTCAAGGACAAACGCATCCTCGCCACGGGATACAACGGAGCCCCGTCGGGGCTGAAGCACTGTTTGGATACCGGCTGCATACGGGAAAAGCTTAACGTCCCCTCGGGAGAGCGCCACGAATTGTGCCGGGCGCTGCATGCCGAACAGAACGTTTTCCTCCAGGCGGCGCTGCACGGCATCACCACGCGCGGCAGCACGCTCTACATCACGACCCAGCCCTGCGTCATCTGCGCCAAGATGATCGTTAACGCCGGCGTTGATGAGGTTGTCGTGGCGGGTGATTATCCCGACCCCCTTGCCCGCCAGTTCCTGCGGGAAGCGCGCGTCAAGGTGCGACGCCTGCAGGAGTCGGTTACCCAAGCGCAAAGGAAAAAACGATGAAATGTCCCTACTGTTCGCACTCCGAGGACAAGGTCGTTGATTCGCGCTCGACCCAGGAGGATTCGGCGATCCGCCGCCGTCGGGAATGCCTCAGCTGCGGCAAACGCTTTACGACCTACGAGTATATCGAGGAAGTCTCGCTTATGGTTATCAAGAAAGACGGCCGCCGCGAGCCGTTCGACCGCAAGAAGATCCTCTCCGGCATACTGCGCGCCTGCGAAAAAAGGCCGATCAGCATCGAGCGTATGGAGGAGATCGTCACCCAGGTGGAGCGGTTTATCCAGAAGCGCTCGGACCGGGAGGTTGAATCTGCGCGTATCGGTGAGCTGGTGATCGAGAAGCTCAAGGAGCTCGACGACGTCGCGTACGTGCGCTTTGCTTCGGTGTACCGGCAGTTCAAAGACATCGGCCAGTTCATGTTCGAGCTGAAGGATATCATCAACAAGGAAAAAGGCCGCGGCAGGAAAGGGGCGCGCTAGGGTCCTATGGTCGAGATGGAGCTCAATAAGATCGTTATCGACGAGAAGCGGCATGATCAGCTCATCGTGCTGAAAGAAAAGAACGGAACCCGTTTCCTGCCGATCGTCATCGGCCTGCCCGAGGCCTCGGCGATAAAATTGAAGATCAGCGGGTTCAACCCGCCGCGGCCCCTGACCCACGACCTCCTGCACGCGACGATCTCGGAGTTGGAGGCGGTGGTCGAAAAGATCATCATCGACAAGCTCGAAGAGAATACCTTTCACGCAAAACTGGTGATCAAGACAGCCTCCGGCGCCTCGAAAGTCATCGATGCCCGGCCTTCCGACAGCGTCGCCCTGGCGGTGCGCGCCCGCGCGCCGATTTTCGTTGAAGACGAGATCATCAAGAAATCCGATGTCTTCAACCAGAACGCCTAAATCCGCACCCCCTTCGCGTTCGCACCTCGTTTTTCCCCCGGATGTGCTTTCGGTATTGGCACCGCTGCAGCGCGCAGATGCGCGCCGGGATCTTTTCATCGTCGGCGGGTTCCTGCGGGACGCGCTCCTGGGTTGCCAGCGGCAGGATGTCGACATCGATTTCTGCCTTGCGCGCGGGTCGCTGCGCTTTGCGCGCGCCCTGGCCCGTTCTCTCGGCGCCGGATTCGTGGTGCTTGATGAGGATCATGCGACCGCGCGGGTGGTCCTGAAGCGGCAGGGAGGGCTCTGGACGCTGGATTTCTGCGATTTCCGCGATACGGACCTCCAAGGGGATCTGAAGAAACGCGATTTTACGATCGACGCCCTTGCCCTGCCGCTGGCGGCGGTTTCCTCCCGGCCGGTTGCTCGCTGCGCCCTGATCGACCCGTGCCGCGGACAGGATGACCTGCGTGCCGGGCGTATCCGGCAGGTCTATGCGCGCGCCTTCGATGACGATCCGCTGCGTATCCTGCGGGCCTACAGCCTCGCGGCGCGTTTCGGTTTTTCGCTCGATCCCGGGACCGAGCGCCGGCTTCGTCTCAAGCGGCGCCTCCTGTCGTCGGTTTCGGCGGAGCGCATCCGCGAAGAGCTCTTTAAGATCCTCAAGAGTCCCCGCGCCTATGAGACCCTGGCGCGCATGGATACGCAGCGCCTGCTGGGTATCTTTCTGCCCGAGTTGGAAGGGATGCGCGGGATGGACGGCGGGCCGTACCACCATCTGGATATCCTCAAACACAGCTTCGAGACCCTGCGGCAGCTGGAGCTTTTGGTGGCCCAGCAGGACCGTGACGTCGCCGTGCGGACGTACCTTAACGAGGAGCTTGGGGCCGGGCACTCCCGGCGCGCAGTCCTGAAGCTTGCGGCGCTGCTGCACGATATCGGCAAGCCGGCTTCGCGTCGGCGCCGGGGAAGAAAGGTCATCTTTCACGGCCACGAACGCCTCGGCGCCGAAATGGCCGAAACGCTCTGCCGGCGCCTGCGTTTCTCCAAGGATGAGTGCCGGGCGTTGCGCATCCTGATCTTCTGCCATTTGCGTCCCGGTTATCTGGGCGATCATCCGACGGTCAGCCCGCGCGCCGCTTTCCGCTATTTCCGCGATACCGCTGCCGAGGCGGCGAGCACGCTTTTGCTCTCCCTGGCTGACCAGCGTTCGACCAAGGGGCGGCTGACGACCCGCCTTTCTGCGCTGCAGCACGAAAAGATCTGCGCGCAGCTCCTGCGCGCCTACTTCCGGAAGGCACAGGATCCGCCGCCGCCGCGGCTGGTCAACGGCAACGATCTGATGAAGGCGCTGCGTCTTGACCCTTCGCCGCTGGTCGGCGCGCTCCTGGCGGATCTGGCGGAGCTGCAGGCGATCGGCAAGATATCTTCCAAAAAAGAAGCGCTTGCCGCGGCAGGCAAGAGGCT
Organism: uncultured Planctomycetales bacterium; assembly: GCA_964579435.1. GTDB lineage: Bacteria > Omnitrophota > Gorgyraeia > Gygaellales > Profunditerraquicolaceae > CAZOGI01. The sequence goes on along the minus strand of CAZOGI010000009.1, from coordinate 85,509 downwards.
TCCCGCCCTGAGGCGTTCGCTCGCCCTCAATACCGCAAAAAAGTGAAACTCTTTTGCAGCCAGCAGAAATGCTAGAGAAAATGAAAGCCCAAAAAGCGATCGGGCAGTTCGCAGCGATCCGCCGTCAGGTGCGCTCGCTGCCTGTTCCGCCGCTTTCCCGGGACGCGCCGCGCCGCAGTCCCTACCAGATCCTTGTCTCCTGCATCCTGAGTTTGCGCACACAGGACAGAACGACTGAGGCTGCCGCGCGGCGGCTCTTTGCCCGTGCGCGCACGCCGCGACAGATGCTGCGCCTGCCGCAGCGGCGTCTGGAGAAGCTCATCTATCCCGTCGGATTTTACCGGGTCAAGGCAGGGGTGATCCGCCGGATCAGCCGGCGGCTGGTCGAGGAGTTCCGCGGCCGCCTTCCCCGGACCCGAGAGGGCCTGATGTCTTTCAAGGGCGTGGGGTTGAAAACCGCCAATCTGGTCTTGAGCCTGGGATTCGGCATCCCGGCGATCTGCGTCGATACGCATGTGCACCGGATCTCCAACCGCATCGGCTGGGTCCGGACGGAAACCCCCGACGAGACCGAACGCTCCCTGCGGATGGTTTTTCCCCGCACCTCCTGGATCGGCCTGAATACGGCCCTGGTTTCTTTCGGCCAGAATATCTGTCAGCCGGTTTCTCCCTGGTGCAGCCGCTGCGCGCTGCGGGCTTCCTGTTCCCGCCGGGGAGTCGCGCGGTCCCGCTAGCCGTTTCAAGAACCGATTTGCGAGGAGGCAAAGCTGTGTTATGATAGGAGCGGCTCAAGGAGCAGTCATATGAAGGAATTCCTCGTAGGCTTGTTGGTCATCGGCATCGTCGGGCTCCTGTTTATTGCGGGGATGTTTTTGATTCCCGTTTTCATGGTTTTGGGGGCGCTCTTCCATGTCGCCCTTCTTTTGGCGCTGGTCTTATTGGGCATTTGGCTCATCGGAAAAGTCGTCCTTTATCTCTGGGAGCAGCTGACACGCTGAAGCTATGTTGACTCATGCGCAGATAGAACGCCTGATCGCGGAGCAAGCGCTCCTGGAGGGATATGTGGACCTTAAGACCCAGTTGACGCCCAACGGGTTCGACCTGACCGTCGAGGCGGTGTTCGCCTTCGATGCCGCGGGGGCGGTTGATTTCTCAAACCAAGAGCGCAGCATCCCTGCCTGCAGGCAGCTTCAGCCGCAGCGCACGGTGGGGGAGCAGCACGGGTGGTGGCAGCTGGGCCGGGGGGCCTACAAGGTCAAGACGAACGAGACCGTCAACCTTCCCCCCGATCTGGTGGCGCTGGCCTTTTCGCGCACGACGCTCCTGCGGATGGGGGCGTTCACCCAGCACGGTGTCTGGGATGCGGGGTTCCGGGGTAAGGGGGAGTTCGTTCTCGTCGTCGAGAATCCGGCGGGCATCCGCCTCAAAGAGAATGCCCGCGTCGCGCAGCTGGTTTTCATTCCGGTCGAGGCAGTGGCAAAAGGATACAGCGGCATCTTCCAGGGGCTGAAATGAGAGCGCCGAAGGCAGCCGATACTCTTCAGGTGCGCGGGTGCGCCATCGAGGTGCTGCGCGGCGATTTGACCGCGCTCGGCGTCGATGCGATCGTCAATGCCGCCAATACCAAGCTGGTCATGGGCGGCGGTGTTGCCGGCGCCATCAAGCGCAAAGGCGGGCAAGCGATCGAAGAAGAGGCGCTCGGCAAGGGGCCGATCGCCGTCGGCGATGCGGTTGAGACTGCAGCCGGCCAGTTGCCGTGCCGCTATGTCATCCACGCCGCGACGATGGGCATGGATTTTAAGACCGACGAAGCCAGGGTGCGCCAGGCTGCGCGCAGCGCTTTCGCGCTCGCCCAGCGTTTACGCGTATCGTCGCTGGCCTTTCCCGCCCTCGGCTGCGGCACCGGCGGCTTCGCCTATCTGGCGGCGGCAAAGATCATGGCACAGGAGGCGTTGCGCGCCCTGCGCGCGCCCGATTCCTGTTTGAATAAAATCATTTTTTGCCTTTTCGAGGAAGAGGCGGTTGCGGTTTTCCGCAGCGGGGTCATCGGTTACCTGACCCATGTGACCGGGGAGCTGATGTGGGGGCCGTTTGTCACCGTCGATTGCCTTATCGAGCAAAAGGGTCCGGGAGGCGAGTCGCTCGTCCTGATCGAGCGCAGCAACCCGCCCCTGGGCGTGGCGCTTCCGGGCGGATTCGTGGAGTACGGGGAATCCCTGGAAGAAGCGGTTGCGCGCGAGGCGCGCGAGGAGACGGGGCTTGTGCTGGAGGGGCTGCGGCAGTTCCACACCTATTCGGCTCCCGGGCGCGATCCGCGTTTCCATACCGTGGCAACGGTATTCGTGGCGCGGGGCAGGGGAGAGGCGCGGGCAGGCGATGACGCAGCGGGCGTGCGCCTGGTCCCGCTCCAGGGGCTTTCCGGCCTGACGTACGCCTTTGACCATCGCTCGGTTATCGAGGATTATCTGCGTTTTAAACAGACCGGTGTTCTGCCGTGAAGGCGCGCGCCTGCCGCTTCGCGTTCCTTGCGCTCTTTGCCGCCGCAGGGATGTGGATTGTGCCCGTGTGCGCCGTTGACAACCTGCTGAAGATCCACGTGCTCTGCATCCCGAAACGCTCGGTCTGCGTGGCGGTGGAGATCGTGGATACTCCCGTTGCCCGCGCCCGGGGTTTGATGGGGAGGGATCGCCTCGAGGACCGCCAGGGGATGCTTTTCGTGATGGGGCTTCCCGGCCCCAGCGCCGTCTGGATGAAGAATATGCGCTTTGCCATCGATATCCTCTGGCTCGATGTCGAGGGCAAGATCGTCGATGCAAGGCGGAACGTCCCTCCCTGCACGCAGAAGAAATGCCGGCAATACCGTTCGCGTTCTCCCGCCTCTTTTGTTTTGGAAGTCCCCTCCGGTTTCATCCGCAAATACCGCATCAGGCGCGGCGATACCGTCCGTCTTTGACGGTCGGATTGTTTCGGATCGCCGTGTCAAAACGCTGGAAGCGCTTTCCTGTTTTTCCGTAATCTCTCTTGTCCTGCTGCAGTCTACCCGTATACTTGCCATGCGTTCCCCGAGACGAGGGGCCGTGAGGAGGTCTTATGAGCAGCCGTATGCTTGCGTTATATTTGGTGTTCCTGTTATCCGTGCCCGGTCAATGCGCTTATGCGGCGACAGACGGGATACCCGCTGATGAACGGGCTGCAATAGAAGCGGCTTTTTCAGAACTGCCGCAGGCCGATCCGTCCGTTATGCCCGAAGCCGACCCTTCCGGCATGCCGCAACCCGAACAACCTGGCGCAGGTGAGGACGGACAACCGCAGCAGATTGTCCTGCAATTAAACACCAACCGGGCGATCGAAGAGGTATTGCAATCCGCAGGGGTCGTTTTTGAGCAGTATCAGGAGATTTCGGTCGGTTTGCCGCATGCCCTGGAGTCACCGGAAGCGCAGGGGCAAGAGAGCACGCTCGGCGATAATCCCGGCGGCTGGTACTGGTACCTGGGCAAGAGCTATACGGATCATGAGGCCGCGCAAAGCGGTGGGGAAGCCGTAACCGGAAAGCCACTGCCTGCGCCGGACCGCCAAGAGGTGCTGCCGCTTGAATTTCTGGTTACGCTTCGGCCGGACATGTCGCTTGCCGAAGCGATCTCCCGTTTGAAAGCTCAACCGGATGTTGAATATGTAATGCCGGGATATCTTCTGCGCCATTAGGAGGTGATGCAGCCGGGCGCGCGCAGGAAAAATTATCCGGTGCGGTATAAAGAGAAGCCACGGGTCAGTAAAAGGGTCAGATGAAACATAAGGAGGAGCGTCATGAGACGTGCCATAGCACTTATTATCCTTGTTCTGGGCGTCGCAGCGGGTACGAACGTTTACGCTGCCGAGCAGTTGATCGTTTTGGATCCGATCAACTCCATCGAAGTCCGTACCGATGAACGCGTGCAGTTCACGGTCGGCGCTTCGTTTCTGCTGCCGCACGATCCGATGAACAGGTTTATTTCCGTTGAAGGTTTGCCCAGCGGATTCACTTTCCTGAGCTCTCCCCGCGCCACCGACCGGCGCGTGAGTGTTACGATCGTCAAAACCGCGATCTCTGCGGTGGGTACGTATCAGGTCAAAATACAGGCTCTGGATAAATTCTACAACGTCAGTTCGATCGCAACCATGCAGATTTCGGTCATCAGCAGCGGCATTCCCAACCAGGCGTTGAGCTTCGATTCGCTGGAACAGGTCAAGGCCGTACGGCTCAATCAGTATTACAGCTTCCCGGTTGCAGTTTCTGACGCCGATATGGAGGAGTTGCAGCTTATTGTTACCGGCGGCGATGGCAATGCCCTTGGGTATGTGTCGTTTAAAGAGACATCGCGCTCCGGGGGCCGGGTTGGCGGCGTAATTTCGCTTTATCTGTACCGTACCGGACAGATGAAGATCAATCTTTTTGCGCGGGACCGGGGTGGGCGTGACGGTGTCGGTATGCTCAATACCGCAACCGCCGATTTGGTCATTCAGGGGATCCCGTAATTTACTCGTCGGAGTTCTGTTTTCCCGTTGCCGTGGGTTGTATCGCGGCAACGGGTTTTTTTATGTTCTTTCCTGAAAGAAAGCGTTTTCGCGAAACCCCTCTTTTTATCTTGATATACACCCTATAAAAAGTACACTTTACCTGTCACATAATCCGGGTCAGATTATGCGAATTCATTATACCTATTTAATAGGCAGGAGGTTTATGCAGAAGTCTACTATCCGTAAGGCAGGGCCTTGCGGATTTTTTTGCTTTTTGGCCTTATAACCCCATAAATCATACGAGGAGGCAGTCATGACGCAGCATACGCAGTTATTCCGTAGGATAGGCGCACTTCTTCTTTCCCTGACGCTCATGGTCCCGCCGCAGGTATGCGGCGCGGCGTTTGACGCCTCGGGCATCAGCGTGACGGTCCCGGCAGTCCAGGCCCGTCCGGGCGAGGAGGTCGCGGTCGATATCGCGGTCAATAATCCGGCCGCCGACGTCTTCGGTATCGATCTGACGTTGCGCTATGACGCGCTCCTGCTGGAAGCGCTGCGAGTGGAGACCGCGCCGCTGACGAACGGCTGGCAGAATACCTTTAACCTGGCTACGGCCGGTGAAGTCCGTGTCGGGCTGTACAACACGGCTGCCCTGGCGCGTTCCTCGGGGACGCTGGTGCGCGCGGTTTTCAGGGTTCGCTCTAATGCCGCAGCCGGGGCCCAGTGCGCCCTGGATCTTGCCCGCGCCGATTTCAACGAATCGGCAGCCGGCACGATCACCGACGGTACCTTTACCGTGGCAGGCGCCCAAAACCATCCGCCGGTCCTGGAATTCATCGGCAACAAACAGGTGCGCGAGAACGAGTCGGTCGTCTTCAATATCAGCGCCACCGATGAGGATAACGATACGCTCACCTACGCCGCTGCCGGATTGCCCGGCGGCGCTTCTTTCAACACGGCCACGCACGCTTTCTCCTGGACTCCTTCCTATACCCAGGCGGGAACCTATTCGGTAACCTTTACGGTCAGTGACGGCAAGGGCGGAAGCGATGCGGAGACGGTTTCGATAACGGTCGCCAACGTAAACCGCGCCCCGGTGTTGAACCCGATCGGCAGCAAAACGGCCCGCCAGGGAGAGCAGCTCTCCTTTGTCATAAGCGCGACCGACCCTGATGCCAACGATACGCTCACCTATCGGGCGACGACCTTGCCGCAGGGAGCTGTTTTTACCGCTTCAACGCGCACCTTTGCGTGGACTCCCGGCGCCGGGCAGGTCGGGACGACCCAGGCCGCATTCCAGGTTTCAGACGGGGCTTTGACCGATTCCGAGACCATCGCGATCACGGTCTCCGCGGCAGGCTATACCCTCAACGTGACGGCAACCAACGGTACCTGCGTCAAAACTCCCGATAAAGAGACGTATGCCGCGGGAGAATCGGTGGTCATCGAGGCGCTGCCTGATGCCGGCTACCGGTTTGTCAACTGGAGCGGCGACGTTTCATCGAATATCAATCCTTTTACGGTGACGATGGATTCCAGCAAGTCGATCGTCGCGAATTTCGAAGAGGTAAGCGATGGCCGTTACACCTTGAATGTGGTTGCCGAACACGGGACAGTGGCGAAGAGCCCGGATG
>CAZOGI010000009.1:60329-79281 GCA_964579435.1 uncultured Planctomycetales bacterium | reverse complement strand
GTGATGAACGCCAATAAGAGCATCACCGCCCTCTTTACCGAAGAGACGGTCGTGCAGGACCATACGGTGACGATAGCTGTGGACGGTGCGGGAAGCACTACGCCGTCTGCCGGAACCTATACCTATGCGCACGGGACAACGCTTACGATCACGGCGGTTGCCGATGAGGGAGCGGAGTTTGCCGGCTTCAGCACGACCGGCGGGGCGCAGAGCATGCAGAATCCGTTTACTTTGACGGTTTCCTCCGATACGACCGTGACGGCGCATTTCCGCCAGCAGGTCTGCTACCTGCATGTCGGCGCGGTCAACGGCAGCGTCACCGCAGATCCGGTCGCCGAGATCGCCTGGATGTATCCCTACGGCACGCGCGTGACGCTCACCGCGGTGCCTGATGCCGGGTATCGTTTTTCCGCATGGGACGGGGATGCCGGCGGCAGCGAGCCGACGATTGAAGTGGTGATGGACGCCAATAAGATGATCGCCGCGCTTTTTGTGCCGGAAAACCAGGACGTGATCCGGGTAGGGGTTACCTCAAACTCCGGGTTCCCCGGCGAGACGAGGGTCCCGGTCAATGTCGTCCTGCACGATCCGGTGCAGAAGCCGGTGAATACGATCCAATTCGAAATGCGCTACGATCCCCAGGTACTCAATGTGGAGGCGCAGGATGTGACCGTGCATTTCGCGCATCCGGGGGCGTTGACCAATACCTGGCAGGTCACGGGGATACAGATGGATGATGGCTTGCTGTACGTGAGTCTTTACGGTGACCAGCCGCTCCCGCAGGGTGAAGAGGGGGTTATCTGTATCATTACCTTCAACGTCAACCAGGACGCCCAGGCGGGGATGAGCAGTTCCTTGAAGCTGAGCCGGATCTTTCTCGATGAGGACGCGGCGATGGCGGCAAACGAAGGCCTCCTTTCGGTCGTCGCAGGAACGAATTAGCGGGAGCTTGTTGCCATGGTCCGGCGCAGTATCGTGATTATCGGGATAGCCTGTGTTTTTGCGGCAGCCGTGGTTCTGGTGCGGCAGTACCAGCAGACCCGCGGTTCCGCGCAGAGCCCGGGAACGCAGCCGGCCGTGCCGGTTTCGGGGCGGACGGCTTCACCGCAGGCGGTGGTGCGGGAAGCGGATACCCCGGTTCTTCGGAAGGCGGTTGCGGCAGGCGAACATAGTGCGGCACGGGAATCAGCCGCATCTGTTGCGCCGGTTCCTGATCTGCGCATACGGGCTTTGGTCGATCCGGATATCTCCATCGCGCAAAAAGCAGCGGATGAGCTTCTGCGTCAGGAAGAATCAGCCGTGCCCGATCTGCTGCGCGCGTATGCGGGAGCGGATGAGCCTTTAAAGGGACAGATCCTTTTTCTTCTGGGCAGGGCTCAGGACCGGCGCGCGCTGCCGGTGATTTTGCAGGGTTTGACGGAAGCTAATCCGTACCTGCGGCGCAATGCCGCCGAGGCTGCCGGCAAGACCGTCGAGCGCGGCGCGGTCGCAGGATTGCTTTCCCTGTTGAACGACGAGGATGAGAGCGTGCGGGAGACCGCGGCGCGTTCCCTGGGCGCCATCGGGGATGCCGCCGCAACCCCCGGATTGCTGCAGCGCCTGGGGATTGAGCGGGCGGAGCCGGTCAAGGTCGCGCTCGCCGAGGCGCTGGGCCGCATCAAAGATAAAAGCGCCACCGCTCTCCTTTTGGCGCAACTGCGCGGCAGCGGCAACCAGGCTTACCTTAATACGGTGGTATTGGCTTTGGGGGAAATCGGGGATAACGCGGCGCTCGGAGAACTTCAGCTGTATCTGGATGACCTGAAAGGGCGCAAGCCCCCGATCGCCATACTGTTGTTCGAATGGGAAGAGGCGGTGCGCATCGCCGAAGAGGCGATCGCCGCGATCAACCGCTAGGGAAAAAGGGATCTATGCGCACATCGTTCCGGCAAAAGAGTTCGATCTGTTTAGGCGTCCTGAGTCTCCTGATCCTGGGGGTGTGCGCGCAGGCCGCCGCCGTGCTCGTCATTGCCGAAGAGTACTCATCGCCTGTTTCCGCGGACCGCCTGATCCTGGTCTGCGTGCACAACTCGATCTACCCGGCGCTCATCGACGCGTCGCTGCGCCAGTATGTCGCGGACCTGGAAGCGGAGCGCTACGCGGTGAAGCTGGTCCGCTATTCGAGCGGCACGCCCGCCGAGTTGAAGGCGTATTTCGCCCAGCAGCTGCCGAAGCTCAAAGGCGCGCTCCTGGTCGGCAATATCCCCTATCCGGTCTTTGAGATCGCCGACGATTTCGGCGAGGGCGAATACGCCGCGTTTCCCTGCGACCTCTTTTATATGCAGACCGATACCCAGTGGCTCGACACCGACAGTAACAACCGGTATGACACTGCCGCTGTCCCGATCAGGGATGCCGCGGTCCGGATCTGGGTCGGGCGGTTGATGAGCGCGCCGGTGCGCACCGCGCAAATGGACGAAGTGGCGCTCCTGAAGAATTATTTTAGGAAGAACCACGAATACCGCACGGGAGCCTTTGTTATCCCGCACCGCGGCTTGGCGTTTATCGACGACGACTGGGAGGGGATGGGCAGCTCCCTGGAGAGCGCATATCCGGCGGTCGAACTGCAGGAAGACCCCGTCGTGACGAACGCCTCCGAATATAAGCGCAAACTCGCCGAAGGGTACGAATGGATCCACGTGTGCGTGCATTCTTCGGCGACCCTGCACAAATTCAAGATCAACGGCGCCTGGGAAGCGACGTCGGTTACGTATGCGGATGTGCTCTCGATCGACCCGGCGGCCCTCTTCTACAACCTCTTTGCCTGTTCCAACGCAAATTACGCCGCCTCCAATAATATGGGCGGCCACTACACTTTTGCCAAGACGAACGGTTTGGCCGCGATCGGTTCAACCAAGACCGGGGCGATGCTGGGGTTTTCCTATTTCTATGCGCCGGTCGGTACGGCGCGGCGGCTGAACCTGGGTGACGGTTTCCGGGAGTGGTTCGAGCGTTACGGCAGGCAGAACCCGAGCTGGTTTTACGGGATGACGGTCATCGGCGACCCGACGCTGGGCATCGACCCGCCGGTGGCGCGCATCGAGAACGCCTCGGCGCAGAACGGCATGGTCAACTGCGCCGGCAGCGGCCGGGTGAACCGCGGCACCATCCAGGGGTACCGCTGGCGTTCAAGCCGCGACGGGATCTTAAGCGACCAGGCAACTTTTTCCACCGGCGCGCTTTCCGCCGGCGAGCACACCATTTTCTTCCAGGTGCAGGACGCGCTGGGCCGCTGGTCTACGGAGGCAGCGGCTGCGGTGACCGTCGAAGCGGGGGAGAGCCGCTACGGCGATGTCTCCGGCGACGGGCAGATCAGCTCCTACGACGCGGCACTGGCCGGCCGGGCTGCGGTCGGATTGATGACGCTTTCTCCCGCGCAGCAGGTAAATGCAGACGTAACGGGGGACGCGCGGGTGACCAATTACGACGCGGCGCTCATTGCGCAGCGGGCGTTGAACCTGATCCTTCGTTTTCCGGTCGAGGAATAGTTTCGTCTTTATAGATATCCATCGGCAACGCGGCGGGAAGGGGTTTTGCGATGAGACGGTTACGGCGGGCTTTCGTCATGGGGTGTGTTGCGGCGGCAGGGGTGTTTGTTTTCTGCGCAGCCGAAGCGGCGCTGGTCTGTTCGCAAGAATACGCCACTCCCGGCGGCAATTCGAACGTGGTCATGGTTTGCGTCCACACCTCCGTTTACCCGGCGTTGCTGGAGCCGCATCTGCGCCAGTATATCGCAGACCTGGAGAGCGAGCGGTACGCGGTCAAGCTCGTGCGTTTCACCAGCGGCACGGCGCAGGAGCTGAAGGATTATTTCGCGCAGCAGCTGCCTGCGCTCAAAGGCGTGGTTATGGTCGGCACGCTTCCCTACGCCACCTACGAGATCCAGGACGATTTCAAGGATGAGGAGTTCGAGGGCTACGGCTACGCTTCCTTCCCCAGCGATCTGTTCTTCATGCAGACGCGCACCCCCTGGGTCGACAACGACGGCAACGGGTTGTACGACGCGGTTTCGGTGGGGCTTGAGAACGCCCCGGTCTCGATCTGGATCGGCAGAATGATGCCCGCTGCGCTGGACCATCCGGAAATGGACGAGGTGGCCTTTTTGAAGAATTATTTCCAGAAAAACCATTTTTACCGCACCGCCGGGTACGAGATCGCGCACCGCGCCCTCAATTACGTGGACGATGACTGGGCCGCGCTCGATGAGGAGCCCGGGTACGGCGCGCAGTTCCTGAATCCCCTGCCCCTGGCGTATACGGACGTGACGCTGCTGAAGGCTCCGCAGGAGACCTGCGCGGCGGATTACCGCGCGCGCCTCGCCGAAGGATTCGAATGGATCCAGGTCTGGGTCCACTCTTCGGAGAGCCTTCACCATTTTAAGGTCAATGGCGATTGGGAGGAGGATTCAATTCCGTATTCGCACGTGCGGGACAACAACCCGCGCTCACTCTTCTACAACCTCTTTGCCTGCTCCAACGCGAATTACGCCGCCCATAACAACATGGGCGGGCATTACGCCTTTGCCCGGGAGAACGGTTTGGCCGCGATCGGCTCGACGAAGACCGGCTCGATGCTGTACGGGGAATATTTTTACCGGCCGCTCGGGCAGGAGGCGCGGGTCTGTCTCGGCGAAGGGTTCCGGTACTGGTTCCAGGTGATGAACGAGAACATGGAGACCGCTTCGCATACCAGCTGGCATTTCGGGATGACGATTATCGGGGATCCGACCTTGCGCATCGACCCGCCGCGCGCGCGGATCGATGAGATCGATGCGCAGGACCCCGCCGTCTCCTTTGCCGGAAGCGGTACGGTGGGCGCCGGCATCATCACCGGCTTTCGCTGGCGTTCGGACAAAGACGGGGTGTTGAGCGATCAACCTTCGTTCTCCAGCAGCACGCTCTCCCCGGGAGAGCATCGCATCTATCTGCAGGCACAGGACAGCCTCGGCAGGTGGTCGTCGGAAGTCTCGGCCACGGTCACGGTCAACGGAGGCGGAATCGTCTACGGCGACGTCTCCGGCGACGGCAAGATCAGCGCCTATGACGCCGCGCTGACCGCCCGGCATGCGGTCGGGCTGCAGGCATTGAGCGCCGAAGAGATAGTGCGCGCCGACGTCACCGGGGACGGGAGAGTCACTACCTACGACGCCGCGCTCATCGCGCAGCGTTCTCTCGGCCTGATCGACCGCTTTCCGGTCGAAACCCCCTAAGCGGCAATGGGGTGTCCGCGCCGAGCCTCTGGTTTTTTGAGCCTGGCGCTCCTGTGCTCTGGTGTCCTGGTGCGCTCAAGCCCCTCCTGCGCCGCCGAGGCGCTGGTTATCGACCATTCCGCAGTCGCCGCATTCGATCGCATTCCCGATTCCTATATCGCCGAAGCAAAAAAGATGTGGCTGAATTTTCCCGGCGAATCCCACGCCTCGGGGTACCGCAAAGGGCTGGCGTTGCTGGCCCAGCAGAACCCGAAATACGCTGCGGTAGTAACCGAGTACGGCGCTCCGGCGGCGTATCGCACGGATGCACTGCGCATAAGCGGCCTCAACCGCAACCAGTATAATAACTGGGACGGGGGAGCGGGCGAAGACAAGTGGTATGCCGACAGCAGCAAGCGCGCGCTCCTGAAAAATCACCTGACATACTGCAATACCAATAACCTTGAAATCGCGGCGATGGGGTTCGGCTGGTGCTGGGACATGACGTTCCATAACGCCCCGGGAGGCACCGTGGATCCCGCCTATCAGGTGCGCTGGGCCGGCGCATCCGCCGGCGGGCCGCAGGGCGATCTGCGCTGGGGCCTCGACGAAGGGGATGTGGCGCTCACCGGCAACTCGGTTACCATGGAGACCTACCTGCAGGCGACCGAAGAATATGCCGAGTATTGCCGCGTTAACGGCTATCGTACCAAAGTGCTCTTTACCACCGGCCCGGTTGACGGCTATTCGGGAGAGAGCGGTTACCAGCGGCAGCTCAAGCACGACTACCTGCGGGACTTCGTGAAAGCGGACGCCGGACGGATACTCTTTGATTACGCCGATATCCTCAGCTTCAGCGATGCCGGGCAGGAGAATACACAGTCGTGGAACGCGCATGCCTATCAGATGATCCACCCCGACAACATGAAGGATCTCAACGGCTCGTACGCCGAGGACGGCGATCATATCGGGCAGATCGGCGCTCTGCGCCTGGGCAAGGCGCTCTGGGTGCTTGCGGCGCGTCTGGCAGGGTGGCAGCCGGTATTCGTTTACGGAGATGTCTCCGGCGACGCACGGGTCAGCGCCTACGATGCGGCGCTTGCCGCGCAGGCAGGGGTGGGATTGGTCGCGCTGGCGCCCGATCAGATCGTTCGCGCGGATGTCTCCGGAGGGGGAGAGGTGAGCGCCTACGATGCGGCCCTCATCGCGCAATACGCGGTCGGGTTGATCGGCAGCTTCCCCGTCGAAACGCGTTGAGGTCTCTCTGTGCTTATGTTCTTGTGCAGCAGACGCCCCACTCGGTTTATTACGTCGCGCACGGGCGCCGCGTTTCTGCCTGGAATACGCCTGCCGGCCGGTTGACAGCCAGCCTCTTTCGGTTTACAATTCCCCTGACGGTATCGGATCGCCGCGCAATAAGGAGGTTTCTGATGGGACGGTTACTGACGGGAATGTTCGTTGCCCTGTGGTGCGCGTTGGTGACCGGGGGGTGCGCACCGGGCGGGGGTCGGGCGGTTTCGGTCGTTGTCCGTACGGTTTCGGCGTCCTCCGGATCGACGGTGGATGTGCCGCTGGTGATCTCGGGGGATGCGCAGGGGACGCTGGGGATCGATATCATTTTTGATTACGACCGGCAGGCTCTGGAATTCCGTACGGTTTCTGCCGGCACCGTTACCCGAGGCTGGAATATCGTCTCCAAGGACGATGCCGACCGCTCACAAACAGCGCTCGGCATGTACAGCACGCAGCCTCTGGCGGCGGGAGGGGGCAGTATCGCGCTGCTCTCCTTTGCGGTGAAAGCGGGTATCCCCGCCGGGAACGCAGCAGCCGTGCGACTCAAAAAAGTATCTTTGAACGAAAAGCCGGTCTCTGTGCTCAAGAGCGGCGCGGTGAAGATCGGCCGTTGAGTTTGGGGTGAGCCGCTGGGGGGTTTAGCTTTCCCGCAGCTGTTTCTCGGCGTCGATGACGTCGCGGTTGATGACGCGCGTCGTCTCGCGGATGCGTTCTTTAAGGAGGACCGAAGCGACCTTGGCGTCGTTTATCTCCCGCAGTATCTGCACCGCCATCCTGAAATAACGCACGACCTCTCCTTCGTCGACGTCGGTCAACCGCAGGATCTTCTCAAAACTCATGCCGCTCAACCATCCTTCGACGGCGTTGCTGAGGTTGAAGGACGGTTCTTTGCTGGAGGGGAATATCCGGTACCGGCGTTCCTTTTCGTGTATCTCGGCCATGATCTCCTCGCAGGCATGCCGGATCCGGCGCGCGTTCTTCGAGAGGGAGGGCATGATCTGGTTCTTGCGCGGCTCAAAGACCACCGCGCAGGAGATGATGCCCAGGCCGAATTCGTCCAGCTGCTCAAGGAGGGTGCGGGAGAAGAGCTCCGCGAGGATGAGCTCGTAGCCGTGGACGGTCTTGGCGAAGAGCCCTTTCTGGGTGAGGCCTTCGGCAGAGAGATAGCCGCACTCTTTCAGGAGGTTGAGCTTTGCCTCCAGGAGCCGCAGGGCAAAGCGCTGGTCGTTTTTGCGCGACTGGTAGTAATGCAGGGAAAGCGGGTAGAGGTCGAAGAGCTTCTGGCCGTATTTTTCGTAGAGGTTCAGGAGCGTGGCGTAGGAGGTGTTGAACTGGCTGCGCACCTCCTCGGGCTTGCCGTAGATGACGCGCTGGCAGTCGTCGAGCGAAATGCGGCGGGTGTTGATGCGGCAGTAGACGAATCCCTCGCGGTCGATGCCGCGCCTGCCGGCGCGCCCGGCCATCTGGTAGAAGTCGCGGGTTTTGAGGTTGCGCACGTACCGTCCGTAGAATTTGCGCAGCTCGTCGAATATCACCGAGCGGCTGGGCATGTTGATGCCGAGGGCGAAGGTCTCGGTGGTGAAGATCACCTTCAGGAGCCTGCTCGTGAAGAGCCGCTCGATCACCTCTTTGAGGGTCGGCAGCATCCCGGCGTGGTGGTAGGCGATGCCGCGGCGTACCAGCGGCTCAAGCTCAAGGGCCGAGCGTTCGGTCACCAGGTCGAAACGCTCAAGGAGCGCGGCATAGAGCCGGGTGATCTCTTTCTCCTCGTCCCGGTCCAGAAAACGGAAGCCGTGCAGCTCCCGGGCCAGCTCTTCCGCACGCCTCCTGCCGAAGACGAAATAGATCGCCGGCAGGCCTTCCTGCTCCTGGACGTAGCCAATAAGCTGGGCGATCCGGTTCGGCCTCCAGTGTTGCGGCCGGCGGAAACGCTTGAGGCTGTCGGCGATTTCGTTATTGCACTGGAAACGGAAGTGCAGCGGCACCGGCCGTTTCTCCTCGACCACCGTCTGCACGGGCTTGCCGTGGATCGACTCGATCCAGGAGGCGAACTGCCGGATATTGGGGATCGTCGCGGAGAGGGCCAGGAGCTTCATGTGCTTGGGCAGAAAGATCAGCGATTCCTCCCAGACCGTGCCGCGCTCCGGGTTGTCGATGTAGTGGACTTCGTCGTAGATGATCCAGGAGTAGCGTTCCAGGCTCTCGGGTTCGTCGAGCACCTTGTTGCGGAATATCTCGGTGGTCATGATCAGGACCGGAGCCGAGGCGTTGAGGGAGACGTCTCCGGTAAGGATGCCGATGGCGTCCTTGAATTGTTCCTGGAAATCGCGGAATTTCTGATTGGAGAGGGCCTTGATCGGCGCGGTGTAGATGACGCCTTCGCCGCGGCGCATCGATTCGGTGATGACATGCTCGGCGATCGCGGTCTTGCCCGCGCCCGTGGGGGCACAGACGATCACCGATTGCCCGGCATTGATGTGCTCGATAGCTTCTTTCTGGAAACGGTCGTATTCCATTATTGTGCTTTCGGATAGGTGCTTCCATTATAGGCCAAAAGGGTTGATTTATCCACGCAAAAACGATAAAATACATCGAGATGAGTTACGACGCCGCGCTGCGAAATTCCTGGGAAGCGCTGTTATTGCTTCATCCCGAACGGGTTGTAAACGTACGTTTCCTTGCGGACACCTATACGCTGGATACGCAAGAACGCCGGATACTGTCCGATTCCTGCAATGTCGCGGCAAAAGACTTTACCGCTATCCTTATCCTGCATTACCTCTCCGCCCGGCTCAAGGGTTTGCCGGCGGTAACCGGGGAGTGGCTTGATTTCAAGGAGATCGCGGGTATCGAAGGGTATGCGGCTGCGTTTCGGCAGCGCGCGATCGAGCCGCTCATCCGCAAATACGGCAATAACCCCGCAGGGCTCCTGTCCGTTCTGGAGCGTCTGCCGGGGGAGCGTGCGGCATTCGGCGATGCAGGGGTGGCGTTGGCGGTTTTCGACGGCGTGCCGGTGCTGGTGACCGTCTGGCGGGGCGACGAGGAGTTCGGGCCGGAGGCCAACCTGTTGTTTGACCGCTCCGTAAAGCAGATCTTCTGCGCCGAAGACTGCGCCGTCCTGGCGCAGATGACGGCGCATGCACTCTGAGGCGAGACGCGATGAGAAGAAAAAGGGTTGTCCCCGCGCGCCTGTGGTGGGTTTTGAGTGTTGCGGCGCTGGCGATTTCAGCCGTCTGGGCGAAAGAGCCGCCGCTGCGTTATGAGAACGGCAGGGTCTCGATCCCCTTCGGCGCGGCTCATTCCTACGAGGATATCGCCGTCAAGCGGGTTGTCGACGGAGACACGCTGCAGCTGGCCAGCGGGGAGCGCGTGCGCCTGATCGGCATCGATACGCCGGAGATGCACCATTCAAAGAAGCTGGAACGCGACAGCAAGCGCTCCGGAGAGGATGCCGCGGCGATCCAGGAAATGGGCAGGCGCGCCTACGCGTACTCCCGTGCGCTCCTTGAAGGCAAACGGGTCCGCTTGGAGTTCGACGTGGAGCGCACCGACCGGTATGAGCGGCTTCTCGCGTATGTCTATTTAAAGGACGGGACCATGGCCAATGAGGAGATCATCCGGCAGGGTTATGCCAGCCTGATGACCATCCCGCCGAACGTCAAATACGTCGAGCGTTTCAAAGAGGCGTACCGTCAGGCGCGCGAAGAGAAACGCGGGCTCTGGAAGGAATAAAAAGAAAGAGGAGGCAGTCATGTTGCGTTGTCTAAGCGCCGGTGAGTCTCACGGCAAATCGCTGGTCGCGATTCTGGAAGGGTTGCCGGCGGGATTACGGGTCCCGGAGTCTTTTATCAACGCGGAATTGAAGCGCCGCCAAGCCGGGTTCGGCAGGGGCAAGCGCATGCAGATAGAGAACGACCGGGTCGAGGTCTCTTCGGGGCTCAAGGGCGGCGTCTCCCTCGGCAGTCCGCTGACCCTGATCGTGCGCAACAGGGATTTCAGCATCGAGGTTTTGCATAAGGTGCTCTGCCCCCGTCCCGGGCACGCGGACCTGGCGGGGTTCCTCAAGTACGGGTTCAGCGATGTGCGCGAGGTGCTGGAGCGCGCCTCGGCGCGCAGCACCGCATCGACGGTGGCGGTGGGTGCCGTCTGCAAACTGTTGCTCAAAGAAGCGGGCATCCGCATCGGCAGCCGGGTCGTTTCGATCGGCGGGGTGGCGTCGCCGCATGAGATGCGCGGCCGCATCGAGCGCGCCATCAAGCAGAAGGATACCGTCGGAGGGATCTTTGAGGTCGTCGCGCATGCGGTCCCGGTCGGCCTGGGCAGCTATGTCCAGCCTGACCGGCGTCTCGACGGAAGGCTTGCCGGGGCCCTCATGGCGATCCCCGGGATAAAGGCGGTGGAGATCGGCCTCGGATTCGGCTATGCCTCGGCACCGGGCTCCGGGGCGCATGACGAGATCGGCTATGACCGGCGCAGGGGGTACGTGCGTTTAAGCAATAACGCCGGCGGCATCGAGGGCGGCATCTCCAACGGCCAGCCGATCGTCCTGCGCGCCTGCATCAAGCCTATCGCCACGCTCATGGCGCCGCTGCGCTCGGTTGACCTGCGCACCCGCCGCAGCGCGCGCGCTGCGGTTGAGCGTTCCGATACCTGCGTGGTGGAAGCGGCAGGGGTGGTCGCCGAGGCAGCCTGCGCCTTCGTGCTTGCGGATGCGCTCCTGGAAAAGTTCGGCCAGGACAATGTGGGTGACCTGAAGCGTTCCCTCAAGCAGTACCTGCAGCGGATCCGCTGAAAAATATTTTCGTTAGAAAACCGTCCCCCTTTCGTCTGATAGGGCGAAAGGGGGTGATCCTATGGATACCGCGGTGAAGGTTGTTCGTTTGCACCGCCTCGAAGGCGATACCAAGACCAAGGCGTTTGTCGACGTCGGGGTCGGCGATTTCGTCGTCAAGGGGTTGCGCGTGGTGCAGGGCAAAGAAGGTCTTTTCCTGGCGATGCCGCAGGAAAAGGCGCGGGACGGCAAGTACTACAATTCGTTTTTTGCCGTTACCGATGAGGCGCGCGATGCCCTCGCGGAAACGGTTCTGGCTGCGTTCCGTCAATAACGCGGCACTCGCTCAGTCTCTGCCGCAGGCGCGTCTGCGGCAGAGACTGCGCGTACAGGCGCGCATACGGAGTCAATACGGATGAGTAATATCTATCTGGTCGGTTTTATGGGGACGGGCAAGACCACGCTGGGCAAAGCCCTGGCGCAGCGCAAAAAAATGATCTTTCTTGATCTGGATGAGTTAATCGAGCTGCGCGAACGCATGACGATTCCCGACCTCTTCGCCCGCAGAGGGGAAGAATATTTCCGCCGGGCAGAGACGCGCGCCCTGAAAGAAGCGGCGCAGGAAAGGAATTTCGTCATTGCCTGCGGCGGCGGGGCGGTGATCCGCGAGGAGAACGTGCGCCTCATGAAGGAGAGCGGGGTGGTGGTCTGCCTGACTGCCCGGC
Organism: uncultured Planctomycetales bacterium; assembly: GCA_964579435.1. Taxonomy (GTDB): domain Bacteria; phylum Omnitrophota; class Gorgyraeia; order Gygaellales; family Profunditerraquicolaceae; genus CAZOGI01. Next base: position 67,265 of record CAZOGI010000009.1, on the reverse strand, counting down.
CGCGCGATATCCTGGCGCGCACCGGCACCTGCTCTCACCGGCCGCTCCTGAACGTCCCTGATCCGCAAACGCGGATCCGTACGCTCCTGGCGCAGCGCGCGCCGTACTATGCGCGCGCCGACCTGACGGTTGAGACCTCCGGCAAAAGCGTCTCCGCGGCCTTGGCGGCGTTGGTAAAGGTCCTGACCCGAAGCGCACCGCACCGCCCGAAGGCCGGCCGGCCAACTCAAACCCGCAGCGTCAGGACCGCAAAGAGCCGCTCGACATGAAACAATTCGTCTGTTTGCTCGTTGCTTTTGGCTGCGTCTGCGCGTGCGTCTCCCGCGCCGCAGCGCTCTCCCCCGGCCGGATAATCGAGGTTATCAGTTACGACTCCGAGCGGGTGGGGGTTGAGGTCCTGGAGCCGGCAGGCGGCGGCAAAAAACCGGTGGTCATTATTTTGCACGGGTATGAGGGCTTGACCAGGGATTGGAAAGACCGTTACGGCCAGCTTGCCGACGGATTGCGGCAGGAAGGCATGATCGTGCTCTTGCCGCGCTACTTTGAAAGTACCCGCGCCAATCACGTGCGGACCGTGGTTGAATGCATTTCCTTTGCCCAGAAGCTCGCTCACGCCGATCCCCGGCGCGTCGGCATCGTCGGCTTCACCCTCGGCGGCACCCTCGCGCTCCGGGCGGCTGCCCGGGATATACGCGTGGCCCTGCTGGCGCTGCATTCCTGCGAAGTACCGGCGGGTTTCACCGGGATGGATGCCGCGCGTCTGCCGCGGACCCTTTTTATCTGCGGGGAGAAAGACCGGGTGTATCCGGGGCTCAAGCGCCTGTACACGGAGTTATTTGATATCCCGCGGCCCGCAGAGCTGCGTATCCACCGGGGCGTTGCGCGGGAGCTGCCGTACGGGATGTTCGAGGCCGACCGGGATGAGATCGTCGCGTTTTTCAAAAAACATCTCTGATACGCATGGAGTATCTTGAGGCCCTTCTGGGCCTGGTGTTGACGGGGGATATAGGCAGCATCCGCCTGCGCCGACTGCTGGAGACGTTCGGCACCCCGCAGGAGGTGCTGAATGCTTCCGTCCGGGAACTCTGCTGCGTCAAAGGGATCAGCCCCGCGATCGCCGAAGGCATCCGTTCGCTGGACCGGCGCGGCGTTGAGCGGGAACTGGCGTTGTCCCGGAAAGCGGGGATCCGCCTTTGCGCGTATACCGACCCCGCGTATCCTTTTCTCCTGAAAGAGATCTACGATCCGCCGCCGCTTTTGTTCATCAAGGGAAGTTTGACCGCTGCCGATACCCTCAGCGTCGGAATCGTCGGCTCCCGCCGGGCCTCGCTCTACGGCTTAAGCGCCGCCGAACGTTTTGCCGCGGAGCTGGCCGGACAGGGTTTCACGGTCATCTCGGGGCTGGCGCGCGGCATCGACACCGCGGCCCATCGCGGCGCACTCAAGGCGCGGGGCAGAACCGTCGCCGTCCTGGGCAGCGGGCTGGGGAATATATATCCGGCGGAGAATAAGAAGATCGCCGAAGAGATCGCTCTCGCCGGGGCGCTGGTGAGCGAATTCCCTTGGGGGATGAAGCCCCTGCGGCAGAATTTTCCCCGACGCAACCGCCTGATCAGCGGCCTGAGCCGGGGGGTTCTGGTGGTGGAAGCTGCCCGCAACAGCGGCGCGCTGATAACCGCGGATTGCGCCCTGGAGCAGGGCAGGGAGGTCTTTGCCCTGCCGGGCAGGATCGATTGTCCGACCTCTTTCGGGGTGCACGAGCTGATCAAACAGGGGGCGCGCCTGGTCAGCGGCTCCTGCGAGATCGCTGCCGGGCTGCTGGACGATGAGCGGCTTTCGCAACCGGGAGAGGATCCTTCTTTGCGCACGCCTATCGGCTCGCTTCCGGAACAGGAGGCGGTGCTTGCCTGCCTTTCCGGGGAGCCGCTGCATCTGGACGAATTGTCGCAGAGAACGCGGTTGGCTATTTCGCGTATCTCTGCTATACTGGTTGAGTTGCAGCTGCAGAAAAAAGTGCAATCGATTCCCGGCGCTCTATTCGTAAGGAGTTAACCAATGCCCGCAAAGCATCTTATCATCGTTGAATCGCCGACCAAGGCCAAGACCATCAGCCGGATCATGGGGGAGGAGTTTTCCGTCGTTGCCTCGATGGGGCATCTCGTCGACCTGCCCGCGAAAGAGCTGGGGGTCAAGATCGAGGAAGAATTCGCCCCCTCCTATACGGTTATCGCCGGCAGGAAAAAGATGATCACCCAGCTGCGTAAGGCCGGCAAGGGCGCCGAGACGATTTACGTGGCGACCGACCCTGACCGCGAAGGAGAGGCGATCGGCTGGCATATCAAGGACCGGCTTTTCAAGAAGCAGAAGGTGCTGCGCGTGGAGTTCCATGAGATCACGCAGTCCGCGGTGCGCGAGGCGTTCAAGCACCCGCGCGAATTCGACCGGCAGATGGTCGAAGCGCAGGTGGGCAGGAGGATCCTGGACCGCATCGTCGGCTATTTTTTAAGCCCCCTTTTGTGGAAAAAGATCGTGCGGGGTTTGAGCGCCGGCCGGGTGCAATCGGTGGCCTTGCGGCTGATCATCGAGCGGGAGCGCGCGATCCGCGCGTTCATCCCCCAGGAGTACTGGGAGATCGCGGCGAATCTGCAAAAAAAGGCCGACTCCGCTTCTTTCACCGCGCGTCTGACCAAGGTCAGGGGAGAGGAGGCAAAGATCCCCGATCAGGCGCAGGCGTCTGCCTTCGTCGAGGCGATCGGCAAAGAGCGGTTTATCGTGCGCGAAGTCAAGAACCGGGAGCGGGCGCGCTCCAGCGATGCCCCCTTTATCACCAGCACCATGCAGCAGGAGGCGTTCAATAAGCTGCGTTACAACGCGACCAAGACCATGATCATCGCCCAGCAGCTTTACGAAGGCGTCGATATCGGGGAAGAGAATCCGGTCGGCCTGATCACCTACATGCGCACCGATTCACCGCGGGTCGCTCCGGAGGCGATACAGGAGGCGCGCGCCTACATCGGCTCCACCTACGGCAAGGAGTACCTTCCCGAGACGCCCAATGTCTTTAAGGTCAAGAAGCTCGCGCAGGAAGCGCATGAGGCGATCCGGCCGACCCTCATCGACCATCCGCCGCAGCGCCTGCAGAAATACCTCTCCGCCGAGCAGTATAAGCTCTACGAGCTCATCTACCGGCGCTTTATCGCCAGCCAGATGAGTCAGGCGCGGTTCCTGGTGACCAGCGCCGACATCGTGGCGGGTGATTTTCAGTTCGCCGCATCCGGGACAGCCGTTCTTTTCGACGGCTTTTACGCCGCCTATCCGAAAGACGAGGACGAGGAAGAGGAGAAGAAGTCCCTTCCGCCGCTGGAGGCGCAGGAAGAACTGAATCTTTTGTCGCTGGAGCCGTCGCAGCATTTCACCAAGCCGCCGCCGCGCTACTCAGACAGCTCCCTGGTCAAGGCCCTCGAAGAAGAGGGGATCGGCCGTCCCTCGACGTACGCGCCGATCATCATGACGCTTATCCTGCGCGATTACGTGCGCCGTCTCAAGGGGTATTTTTCGCCGACGGAATTGGGGGAGAAGGTCTGCGACATGCTGGTGGAGTACTTTCCCCAGATCATGGACATAAAATTCACCGCGCTCATGGAGGCGGAGCTGGACGAGATCGAAGAGGGCAAGGCCGGACGCCTGAAGGTCCTGCAGGATTTTTACGCTCCGTTCAAGGCAAGCCTCGATTTCGCCCAGGCCAACATCAAGAAAGAGGTCATCACGACCGACGAGCAATGCCCGCAGTGCGGCCGGCAGATGGTCGTCAAGTGGGGGCGCAAAGGCAAATTCCTCTCCTGCGGCGGGTACCCCGAATGCAAATATTCGAAATCGATCTCCTCGGGAGTGGCCTGCCCCGAGGCCGGCTGCGGCGGAGAGCTCCTGGAGCGTCGCTCGCGCCGCGGGTTCTTCTACGGCTGCTCGAATTTTCCCAAATGCCGTTTTACCTCAAAGACCCTCCCGAGCCCGAAGAATGAGTGATGGAGCGTTTTGTCGAGAAGTTCATCCGCTACCTTGAGATCGAGAAGAACTATTCCCCGCATACGGTCAAGAACTACCGGCTTGACCTGAACGGGTTCGGGCTTTTTCTCGGCACGACCCCGTTGGAGAAGGTCGACTACCTGCTCCTGCGCAAGTTCCTGGCGGTGATGAAGGAAAAGAAGGCGACCGCGCGGACCATCTCCCGCCACCTCTCGAGCCTGCGCTCGTTTTTCAAATTTCTCGCCCGCGAAGGGTTCCTGAAATCAAACCCGATCCTTTCCCTCTCCAGCCCCAAACAGGAAAAACACCTGCCCGAATTCCTGACCGAAGAAGAGGTCGTGCGCCTCATCGAAGCCGCCTCCTCCTGCGACGAGCGGGGACTGCGCGACCGGGCGATCCTGGAGACATTCTACTCGACGGGGATACGCATCTCGGAGCTGGTGGGTCTGTCTTTCGAGGATGTCGATTTCGTCTCCGGGACGGTCAAGGTGATGGGCAAGGGACGCAAGGAGCGGATCGTGCCGATCGGCGATCATGCGCTGGAGTCCTTGCGTGCGTACTCCTCCAAACGGGGTTCCTCCTCGGGCAGGATCTTCCTCAACAAGAACCATTTGCCGATCAGCGACCGCGGGGTACGCGGGATCGTCTACCGGTACCTGCGGCTGGCGAGCGCCAAGAAAGGGATCTCCCCGCACACCCTGCGCCATTCCTTCGCCACTCATTTGCTGGACCACGGCGCCGACCTGCGCAGCGTCCAGGAGCTGCTGGGACACGTGAACCTGGCGACGACACAGATCTATACGCACCTGACGACGGAGAAGCTCAAACGAATCTACGAAAAGGCGCATCCGCGCGCGTAGCCGGATGCGCGCCAAACCGATGAACGGGATCGATCTGTTCTATCTCTTGGCCTGTTTCTGGTACCTGCCCCGGTATGTTCTGCGCGGCAAATCCCGCGAAGGATTCGGCCAGCGCCTAGGCAGGTTGCCGCCGGAGACGGATTTTAGGTCTCCGATCTGGATACACGCGGTCAGTGTCGGGGAGGCGATCGCCGTGCGCGCGCTCCTGCCGTCCCTGCGCCGGCTTTTCCCCGGCAGGCAGCTGCTCCTGAGCACGGTTACCGCCACCGGTAACCGCATCGCGCAGGGGATGCGTCAGCCCGGCGATGAAGTGATCTACCTGCCCTTTGATTTCAGCTGGACCGTGCGCGCGGTGCTGGAGCGCGTCCGGCCGTCTTTGGTCGTGATCGTCGAAACCGAGATCTGGCCGAATTTCCTAAAAGTCCTTAAAGAGCGCGGCACGCCGGTGATCGTCATCAATGCGCGCATATCCGACCGTTCCTATGGCAGGTACCTGCGCTTCCGCAGATTCCTGCGGGCATCGTTCGGGCGCGTCGATCTTTTCGCGGCGCAGACCGAAGGCGACCGCCAGCGCCTTATTTCGATCGGCGTAGACGCACAGCGCGTGGTCGTTGCCGGGAATCTGAAGTTCGATATGGATATCCCCGCGGTTGATGCCGCGTCTGTGCGCGCGCAGCTCGGGTTAGAACCTTCGCAGCGTCTGCTGGTTGCCGGAAGCACCCATCCGGGAGAGGAAGAGTTTCTTCTGCAGGCGTACCTGCAACTGCGTCGTGCATTTCCGGACCTGCGCCTGCTCATTGCGCCGCGGCATCCCGAGCGGGCCGCTCTGGTCGGCGATCTCGTGGCCAAGAGCGGCTGCAGCGCTTCCTTTTTGAGTCAGGCGCCTGCCGTATCCAAGGCCGATTCCGGAAATCGCGTCTGGATCCTGGACAGCGTCGGTCAGCTCATCCGCTTTTATGCGGCAGCGGATGCCGTTTTTATGGGAGGCAGCCTCGTCCCGCAGGGAGGGCACAATATCCTTGAGCCGGCAGCGTTCGCAAGGCCGGTTGTCTTCGGCAGGTACATGCATAATTTCCGCGATATCGCCGAGCTTTTTCTCGCCGAGAAGGCGGCGCGGCAGGTTCAGGAGCCGCAGGAGCTGTTCTCGTGCCTCCAGTGGGTCTTCGAAAGGCCGCGTGAATCCCGGGAGATGGCGCAGCGCGGCAGAACTTTGATCGATCGCTACCGCGGGGCGACGCAGCGGGTTCTGGATATCATTGAACGCGGGATTAAGAATTATAGTCAGGAGTCAGGAGTTAGGATTGCGCAGAAGGCGTAACACCCGCGCAAAACCTATTAGCGCGGGGTGGTTAGGGCCAAACTCCAAACTATCAGTGTCTACTCGCGGATTTTTGTTAAAACTGCGCCTCAAGCTCGACCATGAGATCACCTACGGCAGCAAGCGTCGGGCGCTGCTTTTGGCGCGTGAAGGGGTGCGTTGTTGCCGCAAGGAGCGGGTTCTTTCGCAGGAGGCTTATTTCAGAGGACAGGTGGAGTTGATCTTTGGACGTTTCGCAGGCGCGATCGAATTCTTTGACCGCGCGATCGCTCTTAACCCAAACGACGGCGCCGCATTCAATGACCGGGCGCTGTGTCTGGTTGAGCTGGGCTTCATTGACCGGGCGCTTGAGGATTTTGACCGCGGGATCGCTGTCGAGCCGGATTTCGCCACGATACACCATAATAAGGGTTGGCTCCTCAATAACATCGGCAGGCATACCGAAGCCCTGGCGTGTCTGCGCGCGGCGCTCTCTTTGGAGCCAAAGCGGGCGGTGACGTATGACAATCTGGCCGACGCCCTTCTTTCGCTGGGCGATCATCGGGGGGCTCTGGCGGCGTACAAGAAGGTCCTGGCACTGCTTCGGCCGCGCGCGGCGATCGGGATCAGGAAGAATATACGCAAGCGGATCCGGGAGATTGAGTCGGTGTTGCGCAAAAGAAAGATACAAGACACATGACACAAGACACATGACACAAGACACATGACACAAGACACATGACACAAGACACATGA